>CAZJFH010000155.1:0-1549 GCA_964545205.1 uncultured Rhodospirillaceae bacterium | reverse complement strand
CGAGCGTGTGAAGAAATTGGCACTCGCATCCGATCATGATTCAATGTCCGGCAGGAGGGTGTTGGCATGGTCGGACGGGTGCGTTGCTTGAAGGCGGATCGGTCGCAGCTGCGCTGGGACATGGTGGACCTCGACGGCTTGCTGGTGGCGGATCACCGAGCGCGGGTGGTCTGGTCGTTCGTCGAGAGCCTGGATCTGACGCCGCTTTACGAGGCGATCAAGGCGCGCGAGGACACGCCCGGGCGTCCTCCAGCCGACCCGGCGGTGCTGCTGGCGCTGTGGCTTTATGCGACGCTGGAGGGCGTCGGCGCGGCGCGACAGCTCGAACGGCTGTGTACCAGCGACATCGCCTATCGCTGGCTGTGCGGCGGTGTTTCCGTGAACTACCACGGCCTGTCTGATTTCCGCGCCGGCCACGGTGCCGTTCTCGACAAGCTGCTGACCGAAAGCCTGGCGGCGATGGCGGCCGAAGGACTGGTCAAGCTCGACGAGATCGCCATCGACGGCACCAAGGTGCGCGCCAGCGCCGGCAAGCGGTCGTTCCGCGGCGGAGCGCGCCTGGAGGTGCTGGAATCGCAGGCGCAGGACCGTGTCGCCGCGCTCAGGGCGGAACTTGAAAGCGACCCCGGCGCCGGCGAGCGGCGGCGCAAGGCGGCGCAGCGGCGGGCAGCGGACGACGTGGCGGCGCGTGCCGCCGCCGCCAAGGACGCCCTGGCAAAGCTGAGGGGCGAGAAGGAGAAGCGGGCCCGGCGGCACCGCAAGGCCGAGGCGGCCAAGGCCGAACCGAAGGCCAGCACCACCGACCCGGAGGCGCGCATGATGCGCTTCGCCGACGGTGCGGTGCGGGCCGGCTACAACGTCCAACTCGCGGTGACGACCGAAGGCGGCCTCATCGTCGGCGCCGCCACGTCCTGCCGGCGCAACGACTCGGGCCTCGCCCTGCCGATGGTGGCGGCGGTCGCCGCGCGTTGCGGCACAGCTCCGGAACGGGTGCTCGTCGATACCAATTACGCCACGCGGGACGACATCGTCGGCCTCGCCGACGACCATGACTGTCGGGTCTATGCGCCGCCGCCGGAGCCTCGCGGCGCGAGACCCAGCGCAGCTACCGAGCGCAGGCGGGGCAAGGAGACGCCGGCGGTTCGAGAATGGCGCACCCGGATGGCGTCGCCGGAGGCCCGCGACCTCTATCGCCGGCGGAACCGCATCGAGACGGTCAACGCCCAGCTGAAGTGGCGCGGCCTCGGCCGGCTCTTCGTCCGCGGCCTGGCCAAGGCGCAGTGCGTCGTGCTCCTCCACGCCCTCGCCCACAACCTCTGGCACGGCCACCGCCTGCGTCTCGCTCAGGCTTGAACCACGGGGCCTCGCGCCCTCTCGGCCTGCGCCGCCCTCACCTTCCCACCGGTGGCGGGCCCCTCCCTCTCCCGCAAGCGGGCGAGGGAGAAAGGGTTCCAGAGGCCGCGCCCCTGACTGGGGTGCAGGGAGCGGCAGCCCTTGCCCGCGAGAGCGAGACTGGATTTCTTCACAAGCTCTTCCGCGGGAGCGACGG
>CAZJFH010000154.1:0-1678 GCA_964545205.1 uncultured Rhodospirillaceae bacterium | reverse complement strand
GGACAATTCCTTCTCGAGTTCCGGCAGGGCCTGGAACAGATCGGCCACGAGGCCGTAATCGGCGACCTGGAAGATGGGCGCTTCTTCGTCCTTGTTGATGGCCACGATGACCTTGGAGTCCTTCATGCCGGCCAGGTGCTGGATGGCCCCCGAGATGCCGACGGCCAGGTAGAGCTGGGGGGCGACGATCTTGCCGGTCTGGCCGACCTGGAAGTCGTTGGGCACGAAGCCGGCGTCGACGGCGGCGCGGCTGGCGCCGACCGCGGCGCCGAGCTTGTCGGCCACCGCCTCGATCAGCCTGAAGTTCTCGCCCGAGCCCATGCCGCGGCCGCCCGAGACGATGACCTTGGCGCTGGTCAGCTCGGGCCGCTCCGACTTCGACAGCTCCTGGCCGACGAAGCGCGACTTCGCCGGATCCTCGGCCGCCTCGGCGCCCTCGATGCGGGCCTCGCCGTCGAGCTTGCAGGCCTCGAAGGCGGTGGTGCGCACGGTGATCACCTTGATCGCATCGGCCGACTTCACCGTGGCCAGCGCGTTGCCGGCGTAGATCGGGCGGGTGAAGGTGTCGGCGCCCTCGACCCCGACGATGTCGGAGATCTGCGCGACGTCGAGCAGCGCCGCCACCCGCGGGGCGACGTTCTTGCCGAAGGTGGTGGCCGGGAACAGCACGTATTTGTAGCCCTTGGCCAGCCTGGCGACCAGCAGCGACCACGGCTCGGCCAGCGGGTGCTCGTAGCGGCCGTCGTCGACCAGCACCACGGTGGCGGTGCCGGCCAGCTTCGCCGCCTGCTCGGCGACGCCGTGGCAGCCCTTGCCGGCGACCAGGACGTGGACCTCGCCGCCGATCTGGCGCGCGGCGGTGACCGTGTTCAGCGTCGCAGACTTGAGCTGCGCGTTGTCGTGTTCGGCAACGACCAGGATCGCCATGTCAGATCACCTTCGCTTCGTTCTTCAGCTTGTCGACCAGCTCGGCGACCGAGCCGACCTTGACCCCGGCCTCGCGCTTGGCCGGCTCGACGACCTTGAGCGTCTGCAGCCGCGGCGCGACGTCGACGCCCAGGGTCTCGGGCGTCAGCGGCTCGATCGGCTTCTTCTTGGCCTTCATGATGTTGGGCAGCGACGCGTAGCGCGGCTCGTTGAGGCGCAGGTCGGTGGTCACCACCGCCGGCAGCGCGATCTCGACCGTCTCCAGGCCGCCGTCGATCTCGCGCACCACCTCGGCCTTGTCGCCGTCCAGGCCGAGCTTCGAGGCGAAGGTGCCCTGCGGCCAGCCCAAGAGCGCCGCCAGCATCTGGCCGGTCTGGTTGGAATCGTCGTCGATCGCCTGCTTGCCCAGGATCACCAGCTGCGGCTGCTCCTTGTCGACCACCGCCTTCAGCAGCTTGGCCACCGCCAGCGGCTGCAGCTCGGCGTCGCTCTGGACGTGGATGCCGCGATCGGCGCCCATCGCCAGCGCCGTGCGGATCGTCTCCTGGCACTGCGCCACGCCCAGGGACACCGCCACGATCTCGGTCGCGACGCCCTTCTCCTTCAGACGCACCGCCTCCTCGACCGCGATCTCGTCGAAGGGGTTCATCGAGAACTTCACGTTCGCCGTCTCGACGCCCGTGTTGTCTGCCTTGACGCGGATCTTGACGTTGTAGTCGACGACCCGCTTGACCGCCACCAGGACCTTCAT
>CAZJFH010000153.1:0-1713 GCA_964545205.1 uncultured Rhodospirillaceae bacterium | reverse complement strand
CCTGCGGCCGAGGTCGACGCCGAGCACCACCGGCGTTTCGGGCGGACGATGGTCGAGCAGGATCGCGCGCGCGGCGGCGAGCTGGGTGCGCCGGCGCCTCGACACCGGATTGTAGAAGGCGATGACGAAATCGCCCTCGGCGGCGGCCTTCAGCCGCTTCTCGATCGCCTCCCAGGGGGTGAGCAGGTCGGACAGGGAGATGGCGCAGAAGTCGTGGCCGAGCGGCGCGCCGATGCGCGCGGACGCCGCCTGCAGCGCCGAGATGCCCGGCGCGTTGACCACTTCGACCCGTTTGGCCGCGTCCGAGACGCCGCCGTTGCCGGCGTCGCGGTCGAGCAGTTCGTAGACCAGCGCGCCCATGGCGTAGATGCCGGCGTCGCCCGAGGAGACCAGCGCGACCGAGCGCCTCGCCTCCGGCGTGCGCCAGTCGTCGCGACCCGGGCCGATGCCGACGACGGCGAGCCTGCCGCGGGCGCGGCCGATCCGGGCCGGATCGAGCGGCTGCGGCGCGGCCGCGAGGGCGATCGTGGCATTGGCGCTCTTGCGCTTGGCAACGGCGAGCGCGCCGTCGGGGCCGACGGCCGCAAGCGCCGCGCCCTCGCTGACGCCGTGGCAGCCGACCTCGGCGAAGACGATATCGGACGGGGTCGCCAGGCGCGGCGTCTCGACCTCCAGCGTGGCGGCGCCGAAGACGCGCAGCGGCACGCCGAACTGCGCGGCAAGGGCGGCCATCGCGGCCTCGTCGGCCTTGAGATCGAGGCTGGCGACGCAGGCGAGCGCCTTCGGCGACACATTCGCCTCGGCCAGGGCCGCCTCGGCCAGGGCGATCAGCTCCTCGGCCGGACAGCCGCGCGCGCAGCCGGCGCCGAGGACGAAGCGGCGCGGATGATAGACCAGCCGGGTCGGCGAGCCGCACAGCGGCGCGTCGGTGACGGCGATGGCGATGTCGGCATCGGCGGCAAAGGGCAGGTCCGCCGCCGCGAGCCACGGCGCGGAGCCTTCCAGGCGCAGCGGCGCGCCGGCGAGCAGCTCGGCCATCACCGGCTTGGCATCGTCCGGGTTGGCCAGCGTCCAGCCGGGCGGCGGCGCGTCGAGGGCAAGGCCGAGGGCGGTGTCGCCGGCGGTGGTGACGGCGGCATGGCCGCCGAGGCTGCCGGCGATCCGGCGGGCGAGGTCGTTGGCGCCATGGTGGCCGCCGAGCAGCGGCACGACGCTGGCGCCGTCTTCCGAGACGGCGACGACCGGCGGCTCGCGCCGCTTGTCGGCCAGCAGCGGGGCGAGAGCGCGGATCAGGATACCGGCGGCGCAGACGCCGACGATCGGCGTTCCGGCGCAAAACAGGTGGCGGACATGGACCATCGTCTCGCTGAACTGGGTCTCCGCCGCGCCGATGCGGCCGGCGAGGCCGTGGACGACAGACCCGGGCAGCGCCGCCTCGAGGCGCCGGGCGGTGTCGAGCGCGACCGGGTTCAGGACGAGGATGACGGGGGAAGCGTCCACGCTTCGTCTCCCTTGTAGATCAGGATCATGGAGAAATACGGCGCCCGCTCGGCGGCGAGCGCGGCGAGCGGCATGACCCTTTCGTCCGGCAGGCTGGCGCGCTCGACATAGCCGGCGCGGTCGGTCAGCCCGAGATCGTCGAGAAGGGCGCGCAGGCGGCCGACATGGCGGCCGACCTTCATGATCGCCACCGACTGCGCAGCCTCGATGCGC
>CAZJFH010000152.1:0-1718 GCA_964545205.1 uncultured Rhodospirillaceae bacterium | reverse complement strand
GCGCCCATCGCGCCGACGTGGTGCTGCCGGGTGCCGCCTACACCGAGAAGAACGCGACCTACGTCAACACAGAGGGCCGGCCGCAGATCGCCAAGCTGGCCGCCTATCCGCCGGGCGAGGCGCGCGAGGACTGGAAGATCGTCCGCGCGCTCAGCGAGGCGCTGGGCAAGCCGCTGCCCTACGACAACGCCTCGCAGGTCCGCGCGCGCCTCGTCGCGTCGAACCTGATCTTCGCCAGCCTGTACCAGGTGCAGCCGGCCGAGTGGGGCGCGTTCGGGACCGAGGGCAAGCCGGCGGCCGAGCCGTTCGTCTCGCCGATCGCCAACTACTACATGACCGACCCGATCAGCCGCGCCTCGGCCACCATGGCCGAGTGCACCCGGGTGATCGCGGGCGAGCAGCCGCAGGGGACGGGGACCAATGGCTGAGCTCTGGAACGTCTACATCTTTCCGACGGCCTGGATCGTCATCAAGATCGTCGCCATCGTCGTGCCGCTGCTGCTGGGCGTCGCCTACCTGACCTATGCCGAGCGCAAGGTCATCGGCGCCATCCAACTCCGCAAGGGCCCGAACGTGGTCGGCCCCTTCGGGCTGCTGCAGCCGATCGCCGACGGCGCCAAGCTGTTCCTGAAGGAGACGGTGCTGCCCACCGGCGCCAACCGCTGGGTGTTCGTGATGGCGCCCATGCTGACCTTCAGCCTGGCGCTGATCGCCTGGGCGGTGATCCCGTTGAGCGCCGGCATGGTGCTGGCCGACATCAATGTCGGCGTGCTGTACCTGTTCGCGATCTCGTCCCTGGGCGTCTACGGCGTCATCATGGCCGGCTGGGCGTCGAACTCGAAATACGCCTTCCTCGGCGCGCTGCGCTCGGCGGCGCAGATGGTGTCCTACGAAGTCTCGATGGGCTTCGTGATCATCGCGGTGCTGCTGTCGGCGGGCACGCTGAACCTGTCGGAGATCGTGCGCTCGCAGGAGGGCTGGGGCCTGCTGTCCTGGTACTGGCTGCCGCACCTGCCGATGTTCGTGGTGTTCATCGTCTCGATCCTCGCCGAGACCAACCGCGCCCCGTTCGACCTGCCGGAAGGCGAGTCCGAGATCGTGGCCGGCTTCAACGTCGAGTATTCGGCGATGACCTTCGCCCTGTTCTTCCTCGGCGAATACGCGAACATGATCCTGATGAGCGCCATCACGGCGATCCTGTTCCTCGGCGGCTGGCTGTCGCCGCTGCCCTTCGCGCCGTTCACCTGGATCCCTGGCGTCGTCTGGTTCCTGCTCAAGGTCTGCCTGGTGCTGTTCGTGTTCCTGTGGGTGCGCGCGACCTTCCCGCGCTTCCGCTACGACCAGCTGATGCGCCTGGGCTGGAAAGTGTTCCTGCCGCTGTCGCTCGCCTGGGTGGTGCTGACGGCCGGCTATCTGGTCGCGACCGGCCAGGTGCCGGGTGCCGTGAACTGAGAGAGGCCCGAGAGAAATGTCCTTCCTCGACCGTACCGCGCGCACCTTCCTGCTCTGGGAGCTGCTGCAGGGCATGTCGCTGACCTTCCGCTACATGTTCCGGCCGAAGGTCACGATCAACTATCCGTATGAAAAGGGCCCGCTCAGCCCGCGTTTCCGCGGCGAGCACGCGCTGCGCCGCTATCCCAACGGCGAGGAGCGCTGCATCGCCTGCAAGCTGTGCGAGGCGGTGTGCCCGGCGCTGGCGATCACCATCGAGGCCGAGC
>CAZJFH010000151.1:0-1760 GCA_964545205.1 uncultured Rhodospirillaceae bacterium | reverse complement strand
GCGCTCGGGATTCGCCAGCGCCGCCAGCACCGCATGCACCCCGTAGAGCCACACGCAGCCCGGCGGCGTGCGCTGCGGCCGCGCCGCCTCGCGCGGGCGGGGCGGGCGCTGCGGGGCGCGGAATTTCGAGGGCGGGTTGCGCTTGTTCATGCCGGATCCCATCTCGCCTGACGTTTCGCGGATCCCGGTCCGCGCCAATTCCATGCCGGAATCGAATGGCGGTTTATCCTGCTCTTTTCGGATTGACAATAGCGGCCAAATCGCCATAACTCCGTTCTCCCGGTGCGGCGGCCAGCCGAGGGAGCACCGTGGAGGGGTGGCCGAGCGGTCAATGGCAGCAGACTGTAAATCTGCCGACGGAAGTCTACGTAGGTTCGAATCCTACCCCCTCCACCATTTCCCGCAGTTGGGCTAAAGCCGGAAGGCCGTCGCGATTGCGCGGGTGTAGCTCAATGGTAGAGCCCCAGCCTTCCAAGCTGGTTGTGCGGGTTCGATTCCCGTCACCCGCTCCATCGCGCCGCGAAAGACGATTTGGACGAGCCTGACTGGAAGAACGGGTTTACGGACTATGGCTAAGGCGAAATTCGAGCGTACCAAGCCGCACTGCAACGTCGGCACCATCGGTCACGTCGACCATGGCAAGACCTCGCTGACGGCGGCGATCACCAAGGTTCTGGCCGAGACCGGCGGCGCCACCTACACGGCCTACGACGCGATCGACAAGGCGCCGGAAGAGAAGGCGCGCGGCATCACGATCTCGACGGCGCACGTCGAATACGAGACGCAGAACCGCCACTACGCCCACGTCGACTGCCCCGGCCACGCCGACTACGTCAAGAACATGATCACCGGCGCGGCGCAGATGGACGGCGCGATCCTGGTGGTCTCGGCCGCCGACGGCCCGATGCCGCAGACCCGCGAGCACATCCTGCTGGCGCGCCAGGTCGGCGTCCCGGCGCTGGTGGTGTTCCTGAACAAGTGCGACATGGTCGACGATCCGGAGCTGCTGGAGCTGGTCGAGCTCGAGGTCCGCGAGCTGCTGTCGTCCTACGAATTCCCCGGCGACGACATCCCGATCGTCAAGGGCTCGGCGCTGGTGGCGCTGGAAGACGGCGACCCGAAGCTGGGCAAGGAGGCGATCCTCGAGCTGATGCGCGAGGTCGACCGCTACATCCCGCAGCCGGAGCGCCCGAAGGACAAGCCGTTCCTGATGCCGATCGAGGACGTGTTCTCGATCTCGGGCCGCGGCACCGTGGTCACCGGCCGCGTCGAGCGCGGCGTGGTCAAGGTCGGCGAGGAAGTCGAGATCGTCGGCCTGAAGGCGACGGTCAAGACCACCGTGACCGGCGTCGAGATGTTCCGCAAGCTGCTCGACCAGGGCGAGGCCGGCGACAACATCGGCGCGCTGCTGCGCGGCACCAAGCGCGAGGACGTCGAGCGCGGCCAGGTCCTGGCCAAGCCGGGCACGATCACCCCGCACACCAAGTTCACGGCCGAGGCCTACATCCTGACCAAGGAAGAGGGTGGCCGCCACACGCCGTTCTTCACCAACTACCGCCCGCAGTTCTACTTCCGGACCACCGACGTGACCGGCATGGTGAACCTGCCCGAGGGCACCGAGATGGTGATGCCCGGCGACAACGTGTCGATGACCGTCCAGCTGATCGCCCCGATCGCCATGGACGAGGGCCTGCGCTTCGCGATCCGCGAAGGCGGCCGCACCGTCGGCGCCGGCGTCGTCGCCAAGATCATCGAGTAGT
>CAZJFH010000150.1:0-1882 GCA_964545205.1 uncultured Rhodospirillaceae bacterium | reverse complement strand
GCCCGGGCGACGTGCGGTGTCCGCACCGGGTGCTGGCGCGCCGGCGCCGTGGCGACGACCTCCTGCACCTGCCCGAGCGGGATGAAGACCAGGGCGGCGATGTCGTTGCGGTAGGCGTCGGCCGGTCCCTTGTATTCGCGGTAGCCGCGGGACATCTTCGAGCCGACGGCGTAGTACTGGCCGCGCAGCTCGACGATGTTGGCGTGGGCGCGGCCGTTGGCGATGGCGAAGAAGGCCTCGTCGAGGGCCAGTTCGTCGCCGCCGGCGATGGCCGCGTCGGTGCTGGCGACGACGCGGCGCCGGCGGTCGGCGAACACGGCGAAGCAGCCGGGGCGCGGCCCGCCGGATTCGTCGCGCGGCAGCGCGTCGCGCAGCATGGCGGCGAACTGCGGCGCGGCGTCGAAGACGATGCCGATGCCGCCGACCACGCGGCTCTCGTCGTCCGGCGCGCGGATCGCCGCCGCATGGATGTAGGTGGGCGCGCCGCCGTAGAGCTCGGTGGGATCGAAGGCCGAGACGGCGTAGCTCTGGCTGTCCTTGAGCGCGAGGGTGCGGCGCACCCATTCCTCGCCGACCGGCCTGCCGACGCGCGCAGCCGCCGCGTCGTTGGAAACGGCCACCAGCGTGCCGGCGGCGTCGAACACCAGGAGATTCGTATAGACGGTGTACAGCCCGTTGATGTAATGGAGGATCGCGGCGATGCGCGCCGCGCCTGCCGCGTCCGCCGGCCCGGCCGCGAGGATCTCGCGGAAGGCGGTGGTCAGCGCCCACCAGCGGCAGTCGGCGGAGCGCTCGTAGAGGTTGCGGTCCATGATGTCGATGGCCAGCGAGGCGAGGAACTGGCAGTCCTCCAGGATCGCCGAGACGACGGTCTCGTGCAGGTTGCCGATCGAGCGCGCGAAGACGTCGCGCGTCTTCAGGCCGGTGTTGCTGATCTCCCAGAGCAGCACCTTGGAGAAGGCGGGGTTGATGGCCTTCTTGTCGCTGCTCTGGCGCACGTTGCCGTTCCACACCGAGCGGTTGAGTTCGCGCTGGATGCACTCGGCGTGCAGCGGGATGCGGCGCAGGCCTTCCGAAAACAGCGTCGGGCTCATCATCACGCCGGCGAGGATGCGCGGCGGCACCTGGTCGAGGCGGCTCGCCGCGGAGCGCGCGAAGGCCTTGTCGAGCGGCACCATGACGTGACCGAGCCAGCCCGGCCCCCGGTAGCCCTGGTAGCCCCGGGTGGCGCGCGTCGCCGCCAGGTATTCGCGGCCGGCGAAGCGCACCACCTTGCAGTCGGCGTCCGCCACGTTTTCGAGGCGCGCGCCGACCGGCAGCTGCCAGGCGTCGCTGCTGGCGATCGCCGTGCCCTGCGCGTCGAGCAGCGCCAGGGCGCACCAGTCGTCCGCGGCGACGAGGTTGGCGAAGATGCCGGCGGTCTCGTCCTCGAAGCGGAAGCACAGGCAGAGCACGCCGAGCGGCCGCGCGCCGTCGGCGGCGGTCACGCGGTAGGAATAGATCAGGCTGGCGGCCTGGCCGGGGCAGAGGTCGCTGGGACGGAAGGTCTCGACGTAGGCGGCCTCGGTGGCGAGCGCCTCGGCGATCAGCGCGTCGGCCGAGGCCTCGACGCCGGCGCCGGCGTCGAGGCGGGCGAGCACGCGGCCGTGCGTGTCGAGCAGCACGATGTCGCGATAGACGGTGTATTTGCGCGCGTACTCCTCGAAGCGCGCGACCAGGCGCTCGCGGCGCCGGCGCAGCTCCTCGCGGTGATGGATGTTGTCGCCGCTGGCGGCGACGAATTCGAGGAAGCCGCGGATGTCGTCGTCTGTCGCTAGAAACCCTATATCGGCGGTGCGCTCGAACAGGTTGCGCACCATGATGTCGATGGCCACCTGGGCCT
>CAZJFH010000149.1:0-1940 GCA_964545205.1 uncultured Rhodospirillaceae bacterium | reverse complement strand
CCGGCCAGGATCACCGACCCGGCGGTCGGCGCCTCGACGTGGGCGTCGGGCAGCCAGGTGTGGACCGGCCACATCGGCACCTTGACCGCGAACGAGGCGAAGAACGCCAGCCACAGCCAGAGCTGCATCTCGGCCGGGAACTGGGTCGCCATCAGCGCCGGGATGTCGGTGGTGCCGGCGACGAAGTACATCGCCAGCATCGCCAGCAGCATCAGCACCGAGCCGAGCAGCGTGTAGAGGAAGAACTTGAACGCCGCGTACACCCGCCGCGCGCCGCCCCAGACGCCGATGATGATGAACATCGGGATCAGGACGCCTTCGAAGAAGATGTAGAACAGCACCAGGTCGAGCGCCGCGAACATGCCGACCATCATGGTCTCGAGGACCAGGAAGGCGATCATGTACTCCTTCACCCGGTTGGTGACCGATTCCCAGCTCGCCAGGATGCACAGCGGCGTCAGGAAGGTCGACAGCAGGATGAAGAACAGCGAGATGCCGTCGACGCCCATGTGATAGGCGATGTTGAAGCCCGGCAGCCAGCGCGCCTGGTCGACGAGCTGGAACGCCGCCGTCGTCGGGTCGAAATGCACCCAGATCAGCAGCGACACCAGGAAGGTGGCGACCGAGGTCAGCAGGGCGACGTTGCGGGCGTTGCGCGCCACGACCTCCGCCTCGCCGCGGATCGTCAGGATGAACAGCGCCCCCACCAGCGGCAGGAACGTCGTTATGGTCAGAAGAGGCCAGTCCGTCATCGTTCCGTTCCGCCGATCAGCTCGTCTTGAACATGTACCAGGTCACCAGAGCCGCCACGCCGATGATCATCGCAAAGGCGTAGTGGTAGAGGTAACCGCTCTGCAGCCGGCTGACCTGCCGGGCGACCGAACGGCTCGCCGCGGCGACGCCGTCGGGGCCGACGCCGTCGATCAGCATGCCGTCGCCGCCCTTCCAGAAGCCGCGGCCGAGCCAGAACGACGGACGCACGAACAGGACGTCGTAGAGCTCGTCGAAGTACCACTTGCGCAGCAGGAAATCGTGCAGGCCGCTGAACGTGGCCGCCAGCTTGGCCGGAATGCCGCTGGTGAACATGTACAGCGCGTAGGCCAGGGCGATGCCGGTGACGCCCATCGCGGTCGGGGCCAGCGGCACCCACCACGGCACGTGGTGCGCGTTCTGCAGCGCCGGATGCACCGGCAGCACCAGGATCGAGGCGCGCCAGAACTCGGCGACGCGATCGCCGACGAACAGCTCGTAGCCGAGCATGCCGGCGAACACCGCGCCGATCGCCAGGACGATCAGCGGCACGGTCATCACCGCCGGCGACTCGTGGACGTGCGCCATCACGTGCTCGTCGGCGCGCGGCCGGCCGTGGAACACCAGGATCAGCAGGCGCCAGGAATAGAAGGCGGTCATGAACGCCGCCGCCAGGCCGAGGCCGAAGGCCAGCATGCCGACCGGCGTGTGCGCCGCGTAGGCCGCCTCGAGGATCATGTCCTTCGAGTAGTAGCCGGCGAAGGGTGGAATGCCCGCCAGCGCCAGGCTGCCGATGAACATCAGCGCCCAGGTCAGCTTGACGTGCTTCCAGATGCCGCCCATGCGGCGGATGTCCTGCTCGTCCGACATGGCGTGGATCACCGAGCCGGCGCCGAGGAACAGCAGCGCCTTGAAGAAGGCGTGCGTGAACAGGTGGAAGATGCCGGCCTGATAGGCCGAGACGCCCAGCGCGAAGAACATGTAGCCGAGCTGCGAACAGGTCGAATAGGCGATGATGCGCTTGATGTCGTTCTGCACGCAGCCGATGGTCGCGGCGAAGAAGGCGGTGAAGGCGCCGACCAGGGTCACCACCGTCAGCGCGGTGTCCGAATACTCGAACAGCGGGCTCATGCGGGCGACCATGAACACGCCGGCGGTGACCATGGTGGCGGCGTGGATCAGCGCCGAGA
>CAZJFH010000148.1:0-1980 GCA_964545205.1 uncultured Rhodospirillaceae bacterium | reverse complement strand
TCCTACTCCGCGGCCTGCATCGCCTGTCGGGCGGCCCGCCGGGCCGGGGCGCCGACGCGGTGCCGGCGGTCGGTCAGGCTGATCATGCCGCCGATGCACATCACCACCGAGCCGATCCACAGCCAGGGCACCAGCGGGTTGTGGTAGAGCCGGGTGACCCAGCCGCCGCTCTTGGGATCGGGCTCGCCGATCACCGCGTAGAGGTCGCGCAGCCAGGTGGTGTGGATCGCCGCCTCGGTGGTCGGGCGCGGCGGCTGGGTGTATTCGCGGCGCTCGGCGTCGGTCATGGTGGCGATCAGCACGCCGTCCTTGCGCACCGTGAACACCGCGCCCTCGCCGCGCCAGTTCGGGCCCTGGATCGGCCGCACCGCGTCGAGGGTGAAGTCGTAGCCCGAGACGTTCACCGTGTCGCCGGGGCGCATCACCTGCACGCTCTCGACCTTCCAGGCCGACGAGCCGGTGATGCCGGCGACGACGATCGCCAGTCCCATATGGGCCAGCGTCATGCCGAAGGCCGAGCGCGGCAGCGAGCCGAGGCGCCTGAGGCTGTGGCCCAGCGGCGCCTTGAACAGGCGGACGCGTTCGGCCAGCTCGACCAGGGTGCCGAAGAACAGCCACGCCGCCAGCGCCATGCCGAGGCCGGCCCACAGCGGCTTGCCGTCGCCGCCCAGGAACAGCCAGGTGGCGGCGGCGGCCAGCGCGCTGGCGACGAAGGCGGCCTTGAGCCGGCCCAGCGCGCCGGCGAGGTCGCCGCGCTTCCACGACAGCAGCGGCCCGACGGCCATCGCCACCACCATCGGCACCATCAGCGGGATGAACACCATGTTGAAGAACGGCGGCCCGACCGAGATCTTCTTGTCGAAGGCGTCGGCGAACAGCGGGAACAGGGTGCCCAGCAGCACGGTGGCGCAGGCGGTGCTCATCAGCACGTTGTTGAGCAGCAGCGCGCCCTCGCGCGAGATCGGCGCGAACAGCCCGCCGGCCTTGAGCTGCGGCGCCCGCATCGCGAACAGGATCAGCGAGCCGCCGGTGCACAGGATCAGCAGCGCCAGGATGAACACGCCGCGCTCGGGGTCGGCGGCGAAGGAATGCACGCTGGTCAGCACGCCCGAGCGCACCAGGAAGGTGCCGAGCAGGCTCATCGAGAAGGTGATGATGGCCAGCAGGATGGTCCAGCTCTTCAGCGCGTCGCGCTTCTCGACCACCACCGCCGAATGCAGCAGCGCGGTGCCGACCAGCCACGGCATGAACGAGGCGTTCTCGACCGGGTCCCAGAACCACCAGCCGCCCCAGCCGAGCTCGTAATAGGCCCACCACGAGCCCAGCGCGATGCCGGCGGTCAGGAAGATCCAGGCGGCCAGGGTCCACGGGCGCACCCAGCGCGCCCAGGCGGCGTCGACGCGGCCCTCGATCAGCGCCGCGATCGCGAAGGAGAACGCGATCGAGAAGCCGACATAGCCGAGATAGAGGAACGGCGGATGCAGCGCCAGGCCGATGTCCTGCAGCAGCGGATTGAGGCCGTTGCCGTTCAGGGGCGCCGGGTCGAGGCGCAGGAACGGGTTCGAGGTCAGCAGGATGAACAGCAGGAAGCCGACCGAGATCATCGCCTGCACCGCCAGCACGCGGGCGCGCAGGGTCGGCGGCAGATTGGCGCCGAAGGCGGTCACCGCCCAGCCGAAGGCGGCGAGGATCGTCACCCACAGCAGCAGCGAGCCCTCGTGGTTGCCCCACACGCCGGAGACCTTGTAGATCATCGGCTTGTCGGTGTGCGAGTTCTCGAACACGTTGACGACCGAGAAGTCGCTGACGACGTAGGCGTAGGTCAGCGCCGCGAAGGACAGGCCGATCAGCAGGAACTGTGCGACCGACGCCATCGGCCCGACGGCCATCAGCTGCGGGTCGCGGCGGCTGGCGCCGTAGAGCGGGACGCTGGCCTGGACCAGCGCCACGAACAGGGCCAGGATGAGGGCGAAATGCCCG
>CAZJFH010000147.1:0-2123 GCA_964545205.1 uncultured Rhodospirillaceae bacterium | reverse complement strand
TTAGCGGTGGCACCATCAACGGCGCCTTCTTCGGCCCCAATGCGACGGAGCTGGGCGGCAACTGGGCCATCCAGAAAACCGATGGCAGCGCGGGCGCCGGCATCCACCGCAGCATCCAGCAGGGGCTGAGCTCGAATCCGCCCCCGCCGACCGGGCTATAACGGCGTGTGGCGGCATGGCGCATCGCGTGCCATGCCGGTCCGGCCGGGGCGGGCCCGTGCCGCGCCGAACCGGCTACAATCGCAGCAGCTTTGAACTGACAAAACGGTGGGATTTCGCATGAAACACGCGCGCAGCTGGAACCTGGTGCTTGGCGCCGTCCTCATGCTGTTCGCCGCGCTGGCCCAGGCGGCGCTCAGCCAGATTCACGCTTTGGGCGGCACGGTCGCCATCAGCTACCCGGGCCAGGCGGCGCGCGCGGCGCAAAAGGGCGACCGGCTGGTCGACGGCACCGTCGTCGCCACCGGCGACAAGAGCTTCGCCCTGTTGCGCTTTGCCGACGGCCAGATCGTCGCGCTCAAGTCCAACAGCGAGTTCAGGATCGACCAATACCGCTATGCGCCCAAAGACGGGGGGGCCGGCGTCATCGCCTTTTCCGCCGGCCGGGGCGGCCTGCGCGCCATCACCGGCCTGATTGGCAAGACCAACCCGAGCAGTTTCAAGCTGGAGACGCCCGCCGCCACCATCGGCATTCGCGGCACCAGCTTCGATGTCATGCTCGGCAGCACCTATGTGCGGGTGAACGAGGGCGGGGTTGAGCTCAGCAATCCGGCCGGCCGCCTGCAGATCGGCGCGGGCCAGTTCGCGGCGGTCGCCTCGCCCCAGACGCCGCCGGCACCGACCACGCTGGGGGCGCTGCCGCCGGCGGTGCGGGCGGGCTTCCAGGAGATCGAGCAGATTCCGCTGCCGGCCCTGCCGGGTGTGGGCGGCCTGGCGCCGCTGCCGCCGCCCACGCTGCTGCTGCCGCCGCCCGCCTTGCCGCCGCCACCCCCGCCGCCGCCGCCGGCACCGACGTTGCCGACCGCGCCGACCGCGCCGACGCAGGGGCCCACGTCTGGATACTGAGGCAGGGTTTATGACACGAGCGCCGCGCCCTGCCGTTTGTTAGCGCGATCGAAACCACAAGGGGAAATCATGAAGCCAGCACTGCCGCCGCGCGCGATTTTGTTGATGGCCGCCTGCTGCCTGACCGGCCAGGCCCTGGCCCAGGAGAAGGCCGGGTCCGGCGCGGGCGATTTCAAGGCCACGCCCACAGCCGAGGAGGTGCAGCAGGCCGTGCTGGACGCGGCCGCCGCCGCGGCGGACGACTACCGCAAGCTGGCGGGCCAGCTCATCGCCCTGGGCCTGCATCAGGAGGCCTATGACCTTTTGGCCGAGAACCTGAAAAAAACCCCGAACGACATCGAGACCCGCTTCCTCATGGGCCTGGCGCTGACCGAGCTGGACCGGCCGGACGAGGCGATTCCCCTCTTCGAGCAGCTGCTCAGGGAAAACCCCAACCTGCCGCGCGTGCGGCTGGAGCTGGCGCGCGCCTACAACGCCAACGCTCAGTTCGAGCAGGCGCGGGCGCAGTTCCAGGCGGTGAAGGCGCTCAACCCGCCGGCCGCGGTGGGCGAGAACATCGACCGCTTCCTCGCCGCCATGGACGCTCAGCGCTTCTGGAGCGCCCGCCTGTCCTTCGGCTTCGTGCACGACGACAACGTCAATGCCGGGCCGTCCAGCTCGTCGGTGCTGACGAGCGCGTTCGGCCTGGTGACGCTGGACCCGCCTTCCCTGCCGCGCGATGACAGCGGCTGGACCCTGTCGGCCTCGCTCAACCACGTCTATCCGCGCTCGCGCCGCTTCGCCTGGCAGACCACGGCGTCGTTCGTCCGCACCGACTACTCGAGCGTGTCCGACTACGATTCGGACAATATCGCCATCTCCACCGGCCCGACCTGGAAGCTGCCCAGGTATGTGGTCTCCGCGCCCGTGGTCTACGAAAACATGCGTCTGGGCGACGACCGCTACAGCAGAGCCTGTGGCCTGGCGCCGCAGGTGCCGCATCCGCTGAACGAGCGCCTCATGCTGGAGGCGGGCGCGGTGGCGCACATGAACGAGGATCACCGCGATGCCGTCGCGCT
>CAZJFH010000146.1:0-2231 GCA_964545205.1 uncultured Rhodospirillaceae bacterium | reverse complement strand
GCGACCATGAACACGCCGGCGGTGACCATGGTGGCGGCGTGGATCAGCGCCGAGACCGGGGTCGGACCCTCCATCGCGTCGGGAAGCCAGGTGTGCAGCCCGAGCTGGGCCGACTTGCCCATGGCGCCGACGAACAGCAGCAGGCAGATGATGGTCAGCGCGTGCCACTGCACGCCGAAGAAGGTCACGACGTCGTTGGCCTTGTTCGGGGCCGCCGCGAAGATGGTGTCGAAGGCGACGCTGTCGAACAGGAAGAACACGCCGAAGATGCCCAGCGCGAAGCCGAAGTCGCCGACGCGGTTGACGACGAAGGCCTTGATCGCCGCCGCGTTGGCCGAGGGCTTCTCGTACCAGAAGCCGATCAGCAGGTAGGAGGCGACGCCGACGCCTTCCCAGCCGAAGAACATCTGCACCAGGTTGTCCGCGGTCACCAGCATCAGCATGGCGAAGGTGAACAGCGACAGATAGCTCATGAACCGCGGGATCGACGGGTCGTGGCTCATGTAGCCGATCGAATAGACGTGCACCATGAACGACACCCAGGTGACCACGATCATCATGACCGCGGTCAGGGTGTCGAACTTCAGCGCCCAGTCGACGGCGAGCGAGCCGGAGTCGATCCAGGTCATGAGCTGGATCGTCGTCTCCTGCCCCTGCAGGGCCACGGTGATGAAGATCGGCACCGACAGCAGGGCGGAGACGCCGAGCAGGGTCGTGGTGACGATCTGCGCGCCGCGGTCGCCGATCACGCGCCCGAAGAAACCGGCGATGATCGCGCCCAGCAGCGGCAGGAATACGGCAGCGGTGTAGGTCATCGTCCGGTCAACCCTTCATCTGGCTGATTTCCTCGACCTCGATCGTGCCCTTGTTGCGGAAGAAGCACACGACGATGGCGAGGCCGATCGCCGCTTCCGCAGCGGCCACGGTGAGGACGAACATGGTGAACACCTGCCCGACGAGATCGCCGAGATGGGCGGAGAAGGCGACGAAGTTGATGTTGACGGCGAGCAGGATCAGCTCGACCGACATCAGGATGATGATCACGTTCTTCCGGTTCAGGAAGATGCCGAACACGCCGATGACGAACAGGATCGCCGCGACGGTCAGGTAATGCGCCAGTCCGACGGCCATCAGATGCCTCCCCCGCTGGGAACCTTCTTGACTTCCAGCGTGTCCTTCGGCGTGCGCGCGATCTGGCGCCCGATGTCCTGCTTGCGCACGCCGGGACGCGTGCGCAGGGTCAGCAGGATCGTGCCGATCATCGCCACCAGCAGCACGAGGCCGGCCGCCTGGAACAGGTAGAAGTAGTTGGTGTAGAGCAGCGCGCCGATCGCCTGCGTGTTGGTCACGCCCTCGACCATCGGCGCCGCCAGCACGCGCTGGCCCTCGGGCGCGAAGTACCAGCCGCCGAACACCGCCAGCAGCTCGGCCAGCAGCACCAGCCCGACCAGCGCGCCGGTCGGCAGGTACTGCAGCACGCCCTCGCGCAGGTGCAGGAAGTTGATGTCGAGCATCATGACGACGAACAGGAACAGCACCGCCACCGCGCCGACATAGACGATGACCAGCACCATCGCCAGGAACTCGGCGCCGAGCAGCAGGAACAGGCCCGCGGCGTTGAAGAAGGTCAGGATCAGCCAGAGCACCGAATGCACCGGATTCCGCGCCGAGACGACCATCATGGCGCTGGCCACGGCGATCGCGGCGAACATGTAGAACACGATGGTCGCGATCATGCGCGCCTCCGCCAATCATTGCCTGCGAATATCATCGAACCCATCCCCTTTGCCCCAACTCGCTCCGTCACCGCGCCACCCCCGCGGAAGCGGGGGTCCAGTCCCGAGGCGCCGATGCCGGCAAGTAGCCTCCGGAATGGATGCCCGCTTTCGCGGGCATGACGGCGAGGGAGCGGATGCGGCCCTCGATCCCAGAAATCATCACCTGTACGGAGCGTCGGCGGCGATGCGCGCCGCCAGCTCGGGTTCCCAGCGGTCGCCGTTGGCCAGCAGCCGCTCCTTGTTGTACATCAGCTCGGCGCGCGTCTCGGTCGCGAACTCGAAGTTCGGCCCCTCGACGATGGCGTCGACCGGGCAGCTCTCCTGGCACAGGCCGCAATAGATGCACTTGGTCATGTCGATGTCGTAGCGGCGCGTCCGCCGGCTGCCGTCGTCGCGCGGCTCGGCCTCGATGGTGATCGCCAGCGCCGGGCACACCGCCTCGCACAGCTTGCA
>CAZJFH010000145.1:0-2797 GCA_964545205.1 uncultured Rhodospirillaceae bacterium | reverse complement strand
CGGCGGCGCCCCGGCGGCGGCGGCGCGCAGCGCCTCGGGATCGCGCAGGCTCAGGAGCGCCGCGCCCAGCGCCGCGATCGCCGCGGTCGGCAGCTCGGCGTAGACGGGGATCAGCCGCGCCTGCCAATCGTGCAGCAGGTGCCGGCGCAGCGCCGCGTAGTGGGTCAGGCCGTCGTCGCGGGCGCGGGCGAGGCGGCCGGCGCCGAGGCCGAACCAGCGGTACAGCCGCCGCCGCAGCCAGCCGCCGCGGCCGGCAAACACCGCGGCGACGAAGCGGCGCAGCACGTAGCGCCGGGCGCTGGCCCGCAGCACCAGGGCGATGACCTCGGCCAGGGTGCGGCCGCAGACCAGCGGCGCGTCGTCGCTCTCGGCCGGCAGGCCGGCGGCGGTGCGGGTCATCTCGGCGAACAGGTGGCGCTTGGCGCGGAACTGGCGGAAGGCGCGGTCGAGCAGCGCGGGATCGGCCATCACCCGGTCGTAGACCGCCTCGGCCGGGAGCGCGCGCAGCTCGGGCATCGTCACCCGCAGCGTCGCCGCCACCGGCCCGCGCAGACTCTGGCGAACCAGCAGCACCGGCCGGGCGGTCTGGAGTTCGGGCAGATGGTCTTCGGTCTCGGGCATCATCGGCAGCACTACGCAAGCGGCGCGCACGGCGCCTCGCGGTCATGCTAGCGCGGCGATCCCTACCGAAGTGTGACCGCCGTCACACCAGGGCGCGCTGTCCCAGGAACAGCGCCAGCACCAGCCCGGCGTCGAGCAGGCAGGCCACCGCGAACACCTGCAGCGCGCGGCGGACGTCCTTGTGGGTGGCGCGCGCGCGGCCGTCGCCGATCCACGGGTCGTCGACGACGAGGCCGGGATAGCGCCGCGGCCCGGCCAGCGCCAGGCCCAGCGCGCCGGCCATCGCCGCCTCGGGCCAGCCGGAATTGGGCGAGCGGTGCTTGCGCGCGTCGGTGAGCATGGTGGCGAGCGCGGCGAGCGGCCGGGCGTCGGGCACGAACAGCGCCGCCAGCGCCACCAGCAGCCCCGACAGCCGCGCCGGCACGAAATTGAGCACGTCGTCGAGCCGCGCCGCCGCCCAGCCGAAGGCGCGGTGGCGTTCCGAGCGGTGGCCGATCATGCTGTCGAGCGTGTTGACCGTCTTGTAGACCAGCAGCCCGGGAAAGCCGAACAGCACGTACCAGAACACCGGCGCCACCACGGCGTCGGCGAAGTTCTCGGCGCAGGATTCGATCGCCGCGCGGGCGACGCCGTGCTCGTCGAGGGTCGCCGGGTCGCGGCCGACGATGTGCGCCACCGCGCGGCGGCCGGCGACGACGCCGCCGGTCTCCAGGGCGCGGCCGACGGCGCGGACGTGGTCGAACAGCGAGCGCTGGGCGACCAGGCTGGTGACCAGGAACAGCTCGAGCAGCCAGCCGCGCGGGAAGTTCTGGCTGAACAGCGCCACCGCGTGGCCGAGGGCGGCGGCGGCGGCGACCATCACCGCGACGAAGACGATCCCGCGGCGAAAACGCTCGCGCTGGCCGCGCTTTTCGCGGTTAAGCTTGTCGTCGCCCAAGGCGACGACGCGGCCGATTAGCTTGACAGGATGCGGCAGGACGCGGAAAACCACCCCCATTTCGCCGAACGCCGCGTCGACGGCCAGGGCGAGCACCAGAAGGATCAGCGGGTCGAGCATCAGCGGCGACCCGCCCATGTAACCCAGGGGCAGCATGGCCGGCAGCATGTGGCCGGCCGGCGCCCCCGTCAACAAGGAGCGGCAGGATGAGCGACACCGGGGTGATGATCTGCGGCCATGGCAGCCGCGATACCGAGGCCGTCGCCGAATTCAACCTGCTGGCCGGGCATCTGCGCCAGCGGCTGCCCGACTTCGCCGTCGAGAGCGGCTTCCTGGAATTCGCCCGCCCGATCATCCGCGACGGCCTCGAGGCGCTGAAGGCGGGCGGCGTCAAGACCATCCTGGCGGTGCCCGGCATGCTGTTCGCCGCCGGCCACGTCAAGAACGACCTGCCGTGGGAGGTCAACGCCTTCGCCGCCGAGAACCCCGGACTCGACGTGCGCTTCGGCCGCGAGCTGGCGATCGACACCAAGCTGCTCAAGGCCGCCGCCGCCCGCATCGAGGAGGCCGAGGCCGCCGCCGCGACCACCGTCGGACGCGCCGAGACACTGCTGCTGGTGGTCGGGCGCGGCACCAACGATCCCGACGCCAATTCCAACGTGGCCAAGGTCGCGCGCATGCTGCAGGAGGGCATGGGCTTCGGCTGGGCCGACGTCGCCTTCTCGGGCGTCGCCAGCCCGCTGGTCGACGCGGCGCTGGCGCGGCTGGTCCGCCTGGGCTTCAAGCGCATCGTCGTGTTCCCGTACTTCCTGTTCACCGGGATTCTGGTCAAGCGCATCTACGACTGGACCGACCAGGCCGCCGCCGCCCATCCCGAGGTCGAGTTCCTCAAGGCGCCCTACCTGCGCGACCATCCGCTGGTCATCGATTCCTTCGTCGAACGGGTGCACGACATCATCGCCGGCAACACCGCGATGAACTGCCAGCTCTGCAAGTACCGCGAACAGGTGCTGGGCTTCGAGGCCGATGTCGGCGCCGTGCAGACCGGACACCACCACCACGTCCGCGGCATCGGCACCGACGACGACCATCACCACCACGGCCACGGGCATCACCATCATCACCACCATCATCATCACCATCATGGCGAAGGGGTGACCGAGAAGTGAGCCGGCACCGCATCGTCTCCCTCTCCCGCTCGCGGGAGAGGGCCGGGGTGAGGGTGGCGCCGTGCCGCCG
>CAZJFH010000144.1:0-2878 GCA_964545205.1 uncultured Rhodospirillaceae bacterium | reverse complement strand
CTTGGGCATGAACGACCACTTGACGCCGGTCGGGAAGCCGGCGCCGCCGCGGCCGCGCAGGCC
The DNA here is from genome assembly GCA_964545205.1 of uncultured Rhodospirillaceae bacterium. GTDB lineage: Bacteria > Pseudomonadota > Alphaproteobacteria > Rhodospirillales > Magnetospirillaceae > CAZJFH01. The sequence goes on along the minus strand of CAZJFH010000144.1, from coordinate 2,815 downwards.
CGAGTTCTTCATCTCGTCGATGATCCAGTCGCGGCCCTTGGACAGCAGTTCCTTGGTGCCGTCCCAGTCGCCGCGCCCGCGCGCGCCCTTGAGCGTCCAGTCGTGGATGCCGTAGAGATTGGTGAAGATGCGATCCTTGTCGCTCAGCATCTCAGGCGCCCCCCTTCACGTCCGTCAGCGTCGTCGGCCCGCCGACCGGCGCCGAGTTGATGCGGTCGACCTGCGGCCCCGGCTTCGGCGTGCGGCCGGCCTTGAGCTCGTCGAGGATGCGCGCCGTGCTCTCGGCGTCGAGGTCCTCGTAGTAGTCGTCGCCGATCTGCATCATCGGCGCGTTGACGCACGCCCCCAGGCACTCGACCTCGGCCAGCGTGAACAGGCCGTCCTCGGTGGTCTCGCCGAAGCCGACGCCCAGCTTGTTCTTGCAGGCGTGGGCGACCTCGTCCGAGCCGCGCAGCCAGCACGGCAGGTTGGTGCAGACCTGGACGTGGTGCTTGCCGACCGGCTTGAGGTTGAACATCGTGTAGAAGGTCGCGACCTCGTACACGCGGATGCGGGGCATGCCCAGCATCTCGGCGATGTGGTTCATCGCCGCCTCGGACACCCAGCCCTCCTGGCGCTGCGCCAGGTCGAGCAGCGGCATCACGGCGCTGCGCTGGCGGCCGTCCGGGTACTTGGCGATGATGCTCTGCGCCTTCTTCTTGTTCTCGTCCGAGAAGTCGAAGCTGGCCGGCTGTTCGAAGCCCGCGGTGTTGGGCGCGCTCATCGGTCGATCTCGCCGAAGACGATGTCGATCGCGCCGATGTTGCAGACCACGTCGGCCAGCATGTGTCCTTTCGACATCATGTCGAGTCCCTGCAGATGGTAGTAGCCCGGCGGCCGGATCTTGCACCGGTAGGGCTTGTTGGTGCCGTCGGAGACCAGGTAGACGCCGAATTCGCCCTTCGGCGCCTCGATGACCGTGTAGGTCTCGCCGGCCGGCACGTGGAAACCTTCGGTGAACAGCTTGAAGTGATGGATCAGCGCCTCCATCGAGCGCTTCATCTCGGCGCGCGGCGGCGGCGCCACCTTGCGGTTCTCGACCTTCCAGGGTCCACCGGGCATCTTCTCGATGCACTGCTTGATGATCTTGATCGATTCCCGCATCTCGACGATGCGCACCAGGTAACGGTCGTAGCCGTCGCCGTGCTTGCCGATCGGGATGTCGAAGTCCATCTGGTCGTAGACCTCGTAGGGCTGCGCCTTGCGCAGGTCCCAGGCCAGGCCCGAGGCGCGCAGGTTCGGGCCCGAGAAGCCCCAGTCCAGCGCCTGCTCGACCGACACCACGCCGATGTCGACGGTGCGCTGCTTGAAGATGCGGTTCTCGGTGACCAGGGTCTCGATGTCGTCGAGCACCTGCGGGAAGCGCTCGCACCAGGCCATGATGTCTTCGTTCAGGCCGGCCGGCAGGTCGAAGGCGACGCCGCCCGGGCGGTAGTAGTTGGCGTGCAGGCGGGCACCCGAGGCCCGCTCGTAGAACTCCATGAGGATCTCGCGTTCCTCGAAGCCCCACAGCATCGGGGTCATGCCGCCGACGTCGAAGATGTAGGCGCAGATGTTCAGCAGGTGGTTCAGGATCCGGCTGATCTCGTCGAACATCACGCGGATGTACTTGGCCCGCGGCGGGATGTCGATGCCGAGCAGGCGCTCGGTGGCGAGCACGAACGCGTGCTCCTGCGCCATGGTGCCGACGTAGTCGAGGCGATCGAAATACGGCACCGCCTGCAGGTAGGTCTTGTACTCGATCAGCTTCTCGGTGCCGCGGTGCAGCAGGCCGATATGCGGGTCGGCGCGCTCGATGACCTCGCCCGACATCTCGAGGATCAGGCGCAGCACGCCATGCGCCGCCGGGTGCTGCGGGCCGAAGTTGATCGTGTAGTTGTTGAGCTTCGCTTCGGCCATCTTATTCCTTCTCCGCCTTCTCGTCGCCGGGCAGCGCGGCCGGCTGCGGGCCCTCCCACGGGCTCAGGAAATCGAAGCTGCGGAATTCCTGGGTCAGCTTCACCGGTTCGTAGACCACCCGCTTCTGCTCGTCGTCGTAGCGGACCTCGACATAGCCGGTGAGCGGGAAATCCTTGCGCAGCGGATGGCCCTCGAAGCCGTAGTCGGTCAGCAGACGGCGCAGGTCGGGGTGGTCGGTGAACAGCACGCCGTACATGTCCCAGCACTCGCGCTCGGGCCAGTCGGCGGAGTTGAACACGCCGGTGACCGACGGCACCGGCGTGTCCTCGTCCGTGCGGATCATCACGCGGATGCGCTGGTTGTGCTTCAGCGACAGCAGGTTGTAGACCACCTCGAAGCGGTGCTCGTCCTCGGGCCAGTCGACGCCGGAGATGTCCATGAGCTGCTTGAACATGCAGTTGGCGTCGTCGCGCAGGAAGGTGAGCACCTTGACGATCGCGGCGGCGCGCACGCGGATCTGCAGCTCGCCGACCCGGTTGACTTCGGCCTTGAGGACCTCGTTCGGCAGCGCCGCGGCGATGTATTCGCCGAGATCCGAGAGCGGTTGCGTGGTCATTCGTCCCCTCGCCTAGCGCAGGATGGTGCCGGTGCGGCGGATCTTCTTCTGCAGCTGCAGGATGCCGTAGATCAGCGCCTCGGCCGAGGGCGGGCAGCCCGGCACGTAGACGTCGACCGGCACGATGCGGTCGCAGCCGCGCACCACCGAGTAGCTGTAGTGGTAGTAGCCGCCGCCGTTGGCGCAGCTGCCCATCGAGATCACGTAGCGCGGCTCGGCCATCTGGTCGTAGACCTTGCGCAGCGCCGGCGCCATCTTGTT
>CAZJFH010000143.1:0-3211 GCA_964545205.1 uncultured Rhodospirillaceae bacterium | reverse complement strand
CTGCTGCGGCGCCTGCTTCCCGCCCTGCCCGCCGATGCAGATCAACGACCCCGTCAATTCCAAGATCGCGATCTGGGTCGGCGGCAAGCATTCCTCGACCCGCTCGAAGCCGATGTTCCACAAGCTGGTCGCCGCCGGCCTGCCGAACAACGCGCCGCGCTGGCCCGAGGTCGCCGAGGTCGTCAAGCAGATCCTGGCCGCCTACAAGGCCGACGCGCGGCCGTGGGAGCGCATGGGCGAGTGGATCGAGCGCATCGGCTGGCCGCGCTTCTTCGAGCTCACCGGCCTGCCGTTCACGAAGTACCACCTGGACAACTGGCGCGGCGGCCGGGCCAACCTGAACACCTCCGCCCAGCTGCACTTCTAGGAGCGGACTGATGAAGTTTTCGGTTCTGGTCAACGAAGGCCCGTACAACCACCAAGCCTCCGACTCCGCCTACCACTTCACCAAGGCGGCGGTCGAGAAGGGTCACGAAATCTTTCGGGTCTTCTTCTACTATGACGGCGTCAACAACGCCTCGAAGCTGCAGGAGCCGCAGTCGGACGACCGCAACCTGCAGAAGCTGTGGTCGAAGCTGGCCGCGGACCACAAGCTCGATCTGGTGGTCTGCGTCGCCGCCGGCCTGCGCCGCGGCATCAAGGAAGAGAATCTGGCAGAGGGGTTCCGCATCTCGGGTCTCGGCCAGTTGATCGAGGCCGGCATCCAGGCCGACCGCCTGGTCACCTTCGGCGACTGACGGGAGGACGCGATGGAAGACGAGATGATGGAATCGGGCGTCGTCAAGAAGTTCATGTTCGTGAACCGCAAGGCGCCCTACGGCACGATCTACGCCCTGGAGGTCCTGGAGATGGTGCTGATCAGCGCCGCCTTCGACCAGGACGTCCACCTGGCCTTCCTCGACGACGGCGTGTTCCAGCTCAAGAAGGGCCAGGACACCAAGGACGTCAACATGAAGAACTTCTCCAACACGTACCGCGCGCTCGAGGGCTACGACATCGAGAAGCTGTACGTCGAGAAGGAGAGCATGGAAGAACGCGGCCTCACCGAGGCCGACCTGGTGGTGCCCGTGGAGGTCATCAGCCGCGCCCAGATGGCGGACCTGATGAACAACATGGACATGGTCCTGACCGCCTGAGACGGAGACGAGAATGCTGCTGCACACGGTCAACAAGTCCCCGTTCGAGCGCAACGCCTTCGACAGCTGCCTGGACCATGCCGTCGCCGGCTCGGGCATCCTGCTGATCGAGGACGCGGTCTACGCCGCGGTCAAGGGCAACACCGCTTCGGCCCGCTTCGCCGAAAAGGGCAAGGGCAAGGACCTCTACGTCCTCGGCCCCGACCTCAAGGCGCGCGGCCTCGACCCGGCCAACGTCATTGACGGCGTCACCGTCGTCGATTACGGCGGGTTCGTCGATCTCGCGGCGAAGTACCAGTCCGTCAACGCGTGGCTGTGACGCCGCACCGGTTCAAGAAGCAAAGCGAGGAGTTTTGAAGATGTCCTATGAAGTCAACGGCAAGGCGGTCGAGCACGACGAGGAAGGCTACCTGGTCGACATCGGCGAGTGGAACGAGGACCTGGCGAAGCTGATCGCCAAGGACGAGAACGTCGACCTCTCCGACGAGCACTGGGAAGTGATCAACTTCCTGCGCGAGTACTACCAGGAGTACCAGATCGCGCCGGCGATCCGCGTGCTGACCAAGGCGCTGGCCAAGAAGCTGGGTCCGGACAAGGGCAACAACAAGTACCTGTACGAGCTGTTCCCCTACGGCCCCGCCAAGCAGGCCTGCAAGATCGCCGGTCTGCCGAAGCCGACCGGCTGCGTGTAATCGGGACGCGCCCCTTGCCCCCGGCCCCACTCCCGCAGGCGGGAGCGGGGTGACGGGCGGTGCCGCCGGGGCTCCCCCTCGCCCGCTCGCGGGAGAGGGGGAACGGGGGTGAGGGCCGATCCAAGGTTGCCAAACTCGGGGGGAAGGGACGAGCCGTGACCTATCTGTTCGCCGCGCTGTTCTACATCGCCACCGTGGTCCTGATCGGCGGCCTCGCCTTCAAGATCCGGCAGTACTGGCGCACGCCGGCGCCCCTCAAGATTCCCACCATGCCGGCGCCCCTGACCAAGGGCCGCGTCGCCCTGCGGCTCGGCCGCGAGGTGGTGGTGTTCGAAAGCCTGTTCAAGTCGAACAAGCTTCTGTGGATTTTCGCGGTCCTGTTCCATCTCGGGCTGCTGCTCGTGCTGCTGCGCCACGTCCGCTACTTCCAGGAGCCGGTGTGGCTGCCGATCCAGCTGATCCAGCCGTTCGCGGTGATCTACGGCCTGATGATGGTCGCCGGCCTGGCGCTGCTGCTGGTGCGCCGGCTGGTCAGCCCGCGCATCCGCTACATCACCGGCCCGTCCGACATCCTGATGCTGGTGCTGCTGCTCGGCATCGGCCTCACCGGCCTGGCGATGACCAATCTGGTGCACACCGACGTCGTCGCGGTGAAGGCGTTCTTCCTCGGGCTGATGCGCTTCGACCTGCAGCCGCTGCCCGGCGACCCGATGCTGCTGCTGCACCTGTTGCTGGTCGCGGTGCTGATGCTGGTGTTCCCGTTCAGCAAGCTGCTGCACGTGCCCGGCGTGTTCTTCAGCCCGACCCGCAACCAGGTCGACGACGCGCGCGAGCGCCGGCATCTGGCGCCGTGGGCGGCGGCGCTGGATGCCCAGAAGTAAACGATAGGCGGGGAGGTTAAGTTGGCTGCCAAGTTCGACGTCCCGGTTCTCGAGGAAATCCCCGAAGCCCCCGAACTCAAGCCGGGCGCCATGGCGCATTCCAAGCCCTTCGTGGCGGCGCCGGCCCACCAGGAGCCGCTGGGCTTCCCCGGCGAGCTGGTCAACGACTGGCAGGAGCGCGCCATCGCCAAGATGGGCGAGCTGCTGGGCAAGTACCGCTCGCTGCAGGTCTACCTCGACTCCTGCGTCAAGTGCGGCTCGTGCGCCGACAAGTGCCACTACTTCCTGGGCACAGGCGACCCGATGAACATGCCGGTGGCGCGCCAGGATCTGCTGCGCTCGGTCTACCGGCGCTACTTCACGCCGGCCGGCAAGATCGCGCCGAAGCTGGTTGGGGCGCGGGACCTGACCAAGGAGCTGATGGACGACTGGTACAACTACTTCCATCAGTGCTCGCAGTGCCGCCGCTGCTCGGTGTTCTGCCCCTACGGCATCGACACCG
>CAZJFH010000142.1:0-3271 GCA_964545205.1 uncultured Rhodospirillaceae bacterium | reverse complement strand
GGATGGTGCTGCTGGACAGGATTGAACTGTCGACCTCTCCCTTACCAAGGGCGTCGGGAATGGCGCCGGATCAGCGGCTTATGGTTCCCAACTGGTCGATCACAACTGTTTTCCCAACCGCTCGTGTCGCCGCCGCCTCTCCTCGGCCAGGTCGTACACCCGGCACGCCGGCCGCGAATCGAGTGGACATCCTGACGGCCGGTTCAGCCAGCCTCCCCAGGCGCTGCAACGGCTTAGAGTGGACATCGAGTGGTCCCACCACTCCAGCCAGATCAGCCAGCCGAGCACGGCGCATGCACCTCGGCCGGCGCGACGAGGCGGCATTCACGGGTCGGGCATGGCTACTCAGTCGACCTGCAATCGTCCTTGACGCCGCCGCCGCAAGGGCCTATAGTAGGACCTATCGACACACAGGGGCGGGCATGAGGCCGAGCCCCGGAGCGAGGAGCCCAAACCATGAACGCCGACACCCGCAACTTCATCGCCGCCGTCAACGCCGACCTCCGGGAACTGTTCCGGCGGCCCCCGATGATCGGCACTGGCGCGGCCTGCGCGCAGCAGCGCCCCGAACTGGTCGGCAATGCTCTCTACAACGGCCAAAGCACCGGCGCGCCGCGGGCCGGTTGGCAGCAGACCGAGGCATATCGCCGCCTGCGCGCGATCGCCGAGGGCCGATGACCCCGGCCGAACTCAAGACCCTATGCGAGAGCCTGCGTCTCAACGACCAGGCTCTCGCGGCGCTGACCGGCGTGCGCGACCGCACCGTGCGCAAATGGTCGTCTGGCGCGATTCACAGCATTCCCGCCGACGTCGCCGAGTTGCTGCGCCGGCTCGACGGCCGGATCGCCTCTGCAGCCTACGAGGCGGTCGACGCCTATGCCGCCGCGGCCGAGCATCATGCCGGCCCCGGCACCGTCGTGCTGCTGCGCTACCGTCCGGCCGACATGGCGCGCTACCGGCCCGACCTCCTGGCCGATGCCGGCGGACTTCAGAACGTGGCTGCGGCGCTGCACGCGGCCCTGGTTGACCGGATCCGCCAGGGCGTCGAGCGCCTGGGCGGCACGGTGCGAATCACCTGGATGGAGGCCGAGGCGTACGACGCCTGGCGCGATGGCGCCGGCCGGCGCGACGACGACGCCAGTCGGGCGGCCTGGGCCGGCGAGCGGCTCGCCCCCTGAAACACGAAAGACGATCCGCCTCCGTCCGCGTATGGACGGCGGCGGAGCGCTCGCGCCGGGGCCGGACTTGGTCAGGCCTGCTGGATCCTGTCGCAGTTCCCATCCGGCGGCGAGGCGCTCGGGAATGTCGTCGGGCTCGACGTAGACGGTCTCGCGGTCGGGCATGGCATCACCGCGTCTTGCTGTGACCGGGCGGAACGAGGCTCCGGTCACCGAACCACCACACCACCGCCGTCGAGGCCGCGAAAACCAAGCTGAACACGATGTAGCGCAGCAGCTCTTTCACCTCAGCCTCGGACAGCACGGCCGACAGCAGCGAGCGCTCGGCATCGAGGCCGGCCAGCAGATCGCGCCAAACCAGGTAGACCAGCACCAGCAGGCCGGAGGTCAGCACCGGCCGGAACAACGAGCGCACGGCGTTGACCCAGGAGGGAGCATTGCGGCCGGCGGCGGCGTCGGCTTTGAGGCTTTCGCCCAGCCCGTTCCACGCCCCCTGCTGGGAGACAATGGCCAGTTCTTGTTCGGTCTCGGCGGCGCGGGCGCGCATGTTCAACTCGAGCAGATGCGACTCGTGCGCCCACTCCTCTTTCTTGAACGCCTGTTCCTGCCGGCGCTGGAAGTACTGCGCCACGGCGCCGACGCCGGCGCCCAGCAGACCGAACAGGCCGCCCGACGCCGCCGAGGTGAAGACGCCGCCCAGGGCGCCCGCGATATCGCCTAGGAAGTCCATAGCTGCTTGCTCCTTTCGCCGCCCCACCAGTCCCGGCGGCGGCCCAGGTCGACATGAAGAAACGTCTGGTAGTGGCCGAAGCCGGTGAAGCCGATCTCGGCCGCCGCCTGGCGCAGCGTGTGGCGGTCATGCCCGGACAGCGCCAGGTCGAAAGCGTCGCCCATCTTGTGCCGGCTGAGCGGTGCGCCGCCGATGCGGGCGTTGTAGATTGGATCGCGATAGGCGGAGTTGACCACCAGCGGCCGGCCGAGCAGGTCGCGCAGCGCCTGCAGGGCGTCGAGCGCCTCCTCGATCAGCACCAGCGAGCCGTCGCCGCGACTGGCCAGCTCGGCCGGCTTGAAGTTCGGCCACCGCCAGAGCGGCGCCGGTTCGGTGAAGTGGGCCAAGCGGATCATGGGGTCACTCCCCCGCGTGAACCTGGCAGCGCAAGCGCGCCGCCAGATCCCCGTGCTGCTGCCGGACCTCTTCGACCTGGTGATGCACCAGGCGCAGGTCGGCCGCGTGCACGTCCTGGCGGACGTAGGTGCCGGCGATGTCGCGCCCGAGTTGGTCCATGCGCTCGTACATCGTCTTGCGACCGGCGGCGCTCTCTACGCGCACGGCGGTGATGGCGGCCAGCACTCGCCACAGCATGCCGAGCACCAGCCCCACACCGGCGATGACGGCCGCCACGGCCTGCCAGGTGATTGCCTCCATAACACCTCCCCTTTCAGGTCAGAAGCCAAGCCGCCCACGAACAGGCAACTGCGGGGAACAGCAGATCGAGCACCCCATCGCGGCCCCATTCCCACGGGAACCATCCCCGGTACCAGACCGAGACAACGCTGCGCTTGCCGAGCCGGTCGGCGAGATCGCGCTCGAACTGCGCCTTCTCGCGCCCCCAATAAAAGCCAACGGCCAAGGCGGCGCCGATCCACCACGCGCCGGGTACACCGAGCAGCCACAGCGGCAGCCCAACCAGCCCCTGGATGAGCAGGGCGAGGCCGGCGTGGGCGAGCGCGGTGCGGATCATCACGCCCACACCCGGGCCGGCGTCGCCGGCGCCGCGATCACCACTTCGGCCGGCACCTGATCGGCGATCATCTGACTGCAGCGCAGGTTGGCGTGGCAGCGCCCGTCGAGCACGGCGTCGGCGGCGACGTTGCCCTCGCCGTCTACCGCCGCCGGAGTCACCACCACCGGGCCGATAACGTCGAGCGCGTGCTCGTGGCCCGCCGAAATCCAGCCCTCGGAGTCGCGCAGGAACGGCAGCGCCGCCGCCAGCGCCGATTCGCTGTCGGCGCGCAGAAAAAGATCGATCATCGCGGTTCTCCTTACGCGGTCAGGGCCTGCAGGGTGGCGTCGGGCAGCCGGCGCGGGAAAT
>CAZJFH010000141.1:0-3275 GCA_964545205.1 uncultured Rhodospirillaceae bacterium | reverse complement strand
GGCCTTCGGCCGTAAGCCACCCTCACCCCGCCCCTCTCCCGCCAGCGGGAGAGGGGGTTTAACTTAGCGCCTACGAATCTTGAGATCCGCGCTCCCGGAGCGTCAGTACAACCGCTGCCCGCCGTCGACGAAGATCTCGCAGCCGGTGACGTAGTTGAACTCGTCCGAGCACAGGCGGTAGGCCACCGCCGCGACGTCCTCGGGCGTGCCCATGCGGTCGAGCGGGATGCGGGGGATCAGGGCTTCGTAGTCGGCCGAGATCATCTCGGTCTTGATCTCGCCGGGCGCGACCGCGTTGACGCGCACGCCGAGCTGGGCCAGTTCGACCGCCATCTCGCGGGTCAGGCCCGACAGCGCCGCCTTCGAGGTCGAATAGGCCGAGCCGGCGAAGGGATGGACGTAGTGGCCGGCGATCGAGGTGATGTTGACGATCGCGCCCTTGCCCTTGTGCAGGGCGGCGGCGAAGCCGCGGGCCAGTTTCAGCGGCGCGAAGAAGTTCAGCTCGTAGACCTGCTTCCAGCCGTCGATCGAGCCGTTGAGGATGCCGAGGCGCTCCTTGAACGGCGTCTTCGGCGACACGCCGGCGTTGTTGATCAGCGCGTGCAGCGGGCCGCCGGCCAGCAGCTCGTTGGTCTTCCTGACGAAGGCGTCGAGGCTGGCCGGGTCGGCGAGGTCGGTGGGGACGTGGTGGACCCAGTTGGGGTCGACCCGGCAATGCGCCGGCACGTCCTTGCGGGCGCAGGTGATCACCTGCCAGCCCTCGCGCATGAAGCGCTGGGCGGTGATGTGGCCGATGCCCTGGCTGGCCCCGGTGACGACGACGGTCTTGCGGCTCGTGTCCATGGCCCGAGAGTAGGGGATTCCGCGGCGGCGGAGAAGGGCCAAGCGGCGCGTGGTCTTCCCGGCGGGGCGTGGCCGGCGACCGCCGCCAGCCGTCGGGATTCTTTACACGCCGTCGCCTTGCGCCGAGGTAAGGCGTTGATCACCCTGTTGCGGCCCGCGGATTGCTTATGACCTCCGGCATAACAACGTGTCAGGAGAGAAACATGGAACGCGGTTTCGTTGGTGCGGCGATGCTCGCCGCCATACTGGGTCTGCCGATGACGGCGGCTGCGGGGCCGATCTTCCTTACCGGGCATGACCCCGATTTCCATGCCCAGTCGGGCGGCGCGGAGGGCGCCGGGGCGCAGGACCTCCTGGAGGCCGGCCTGAATTTCGCCACCGGCGGCACCTTCGACGACGGGGGCCAGCGGTTTCTTTGGGTCGAGTCCGACATGTCGGCACCGGGCGGGCACCGGCGGGGCGTCGACGCGCTTGGCACGTTGGGGCTGTCCGAGGGCGTGCATTACGACCACATGGACGCGGCCGGACTGGCCGGACTGAATTTTTCGGACTATTCGGCGATAGCGGTCGCCTCGTCGTTCGGCGGCACCCTGACCCGGGCCGAACTCGACGCGCTGATCGCGCGCAGCGCCGACATCGTCACCTTCGTCAACGCGGGCGGCGGCATCTTCGCCGCGGCGGAATGCTTCCCCTGTGGCGCCAACCTGCTCGGGGGCGATTCCGCGCCGGACCTGTTCGGTTTTCTGCCCATCGAGGTTTCGGCCATCTTCAATGACCCGCCCTATACGGTGACGGCCTATGGTGCCGACACGTTCGGGCTGGACGCCGGCGACGTCAATGCGCCGAGCCACAACGCGTTCGCCGACGCCGCCGGGCTCAACGTCGTCGATGTCGATGGCGCCGGCAACGCCATGACCCTGGCCGGCATCGTGCGCATCGACGACGGCGGTTTCGACCCGATCGACGTGCCCGAACCCGCCAGCCTGGTGCTGTTCGCCAGCGCCGCGATGATGGCCGGCGGCCTGCGGCGGCGGCGCCGCTGAGGGCGCATGGGCCGCTGCGAGCACCTCGGGCGATCCGGTCGGCCGGGTCGCCCGACGCCGCTCAACCCGGCGGGTTGACCAGCGCGCCGGTTGCTCCGGGCGCGTCCTCGAGCCGCACCACCGCGCCGTCGACCACCGCGCGGCCCTCGGCCAGCAGCCTGAGCGCCAGCGGATAGATGCGGTGCTCCTGCTCGAGCACGCGCGCCGCCAGGGCGTCCGGCGTGTCGCCGTCGAGCACCGGCACGGCGGCCTGGACGATGATCGGGCCGTCGTCGAGCTCGGGGCGGACGATATGGACCGTGCAGCCGTGGATGCGCACGCCGGCTTCGAGGGCGCGCGCGTGGGTGTGCAGGCCCTTGAAGCTGGGCAGCAGCGACGGGTGGATGTTGATCAGGCGGTCGCGCCAGGATTCGGTGAATTCCGGCGTCAGCAGGCGCATGAAGCCGGCCAGGCAGACCATCTCGACGCCGGCGGCGCGCAAGGCGGCGTCGACGGCGGCATCGAAGCCGGCGCGGTCGGGGAAGGCCTTGTGGTCGATGACCTCGGTCGGCACGCCGGCCATCCGCGCGCGCTCCAGCGCGTAGGCGCCGGCGACGTTCGAGACCACCAGCGCGATCTCGGCCGGATAGCGCGAATCGGCGGCGGCGTCGAGCAGCGCCTGCAGATTGCTGCCGCGGCCCGAGACCAGGACCCCGACCTTCAGCCGCGCCCCCGTCCTCATCGCCAAGCCTGGTCCGCCTTCAGCACCCGGCTCTCGGCCGCGCCCTGGTGCGCGACGATGGTGCCGATGCGCCACACCGTCTCGCCGTGCTCGCGCAGGATGCGCTCGGCCTCGTCGGCCGTCTCGGGGCTGGCGACGCAGACCATGCCGATGCCGCAGTTGAAGGTGCGCGCCATCTCCTGCGCCGCGACGCCGCCTTCGCGCTGCAGCCAGGCGAAGACCGGCGGCAGGGCCCAGGCGCCGGCGTCGATCTCGGCGGCGGTGTTCTCGGGCAGAACCCGCGGCACGTTCTCGATCAGGCCGCCGCCGGTGATGTGGGCCAGCGCCTTGATGGCGCCGGCGCGCACGGCGGCGAGGCAGCTTTTCACGTAGATGCGGGTCGGCGCCAGCAGCGCCTCGCCGAGCGGGCGGGCGGGATCGAACGGCGCCGGGGCGGCGTAGTCGAGCTTGGCGCGCTCGACGATGCGGCGGACCAGCGAATAGCCGTTGGAGTGGATGCCCGACGAGGCCAGGCCGAGCAGCACGTCGCCTTCGCGCACGTCGGCGCCGGTGAGGATGGTGCCGCGCTCGGCGGCGCCGACCGAGAAGCCGGCGAGGTCGTAGTCGCCCTTGGCGTACATGCCGGGCATCTCGGCGGTCTCGCCGCCGATCAGCGCGCAGCCGGCCTG
>CAZJFH010000140.1:0-3818 GCA_964545205.1 uncultured Rhodospirillaceae bacterium | reverse complement strand
CCGGGCGGCGCGCTGTTCGGCGGCGCCGACATCAAGCGCGCCGTGCAGACCGGCCAGGTGCCGATCGGCGAGCGCCTGCTGTCGGCCCACGCCAACGAGAACCCGCTGTTCGGCATCGACAGCATTCCCTTCCTCGCCACCTCCTTCGACGACGCGGTGAAGCTGTGGACCGCGGCCGAGCCGGCGATCGCGGAAGCGCTCGACGAACAGAACCTCGTGCTGCTCTACACCGTGCCGTGGCCGCCGCAGGGCTTCTACTTCAACATGGACGTCAATTCGGTCGCCGACATGAAGGGCGTCAAGTTCCGCGCCTACAACGCCGCGACCGCCAAGCTGGCCGAACTGACCGGCATGCTGCCGGTGCAGATCGAGGCCGCCGAGATCTCCCAGGCCTTCGCCACCGGCGTCGCCCAGGCGATGATCTCCTCCGGCGCCACCGGCTACGACAGCAAGCTGTGGGAGAACGTCTCGCACTTCTACGAGGTCGACGCCTGGCTGCCGCGCAACGCCGTGTTCGTCAACAAGGACGCCTGGGCCGGCCTGAGCGACGCGACCCGGACGACGCTGACCGACTGCGCCGCCACCGCCGCATCGGACGGCCTGCAGAAGGCCAAGGACTACACCCAGTTCACCCTGGACGGGCTGAAATCGAACGGCATGCAGGTGCTCAAGCCGTCCGAGCAGCTCAAGAGCGACCTGAAGGCCGTCGGCGAGACGATGACCAGCGAATGGCTCGCCTCCGCCGGCGACAAGGGCAAGGCCATCGTCGACGCCTACAAGGGCATGTAACCCCGCCGACGGCAGGTTGCTGCCGTCCCGCCCGTCCGTGCAGACCCTTGAGCGTGCAAGCGCGGAGTGAACTCCGTCCCGGCGGCCTGGGGCCCCATCCTGCATCCCTGTCGCCCGGTTGGCGCGCACGGGCGAGACCGGGGCTCAGTGCCCCGGTACCGGCGCCCAGCGACCGACGGCGACCGCCCAGGTTGCCGGGACCTGCCTGCGCAGGGGCGACAAGGGAGCGGGTGTCGGCAGCGCCGTCCCGTTCGCGCCGCGCCGGCGGGGTCCGCTCGCCTTGCCACAGGACAGACCAGCGGGAATGCCATCATGAAGACACTCGGGCGCGGACTGCGCCGGTTCCTCGACGGGCTCTATTTTACTGGCGGGCTGATCGCGGCGGTCTGCCTGGTCGCAATCCTGGCGATCATCGTCGCCCAGATGGTGACCCGCTGGACCGGGCTGACCTTTCCCGGCGCGACCAGCTATGCCGGCTACGCCATGGCGGCGGCCTCGTTCTTCGCCTTCGCCCATGCGCTCAACCGCGGCGCTCACATCCGCGTCAGCGTGCTGCTGACGGCACTCGGGCCGAAACGCCGCTGGCTGGAACTGTGGTGCTTCGCCGTCGGCGCCGCCCTATCCTGGTTCTTCGCCCGCTACGCCATCAAGGCGGTCTACTGGTCCTGGAAGCTGAAGGACGTCAGTCAGGGACAGGACGCGACACCGCTGTGGATCCCGCAGCTCGCCATGGCCGCGGGCACGGTGCTGCTCGCCATCGCCATGACGGACCACCTCGTCCGCATCGTCTTCCTCGGCGAGCACGGCATCAAGGCCGACACCGTCGACCAGAGCCAGGGGAAATAAACGGCCATGGACGCCTTCGGACCCATCGCCATCTTCCTGTTCACCCTGTTCCTGCTGCTTGGCAGCGGCGTATGGGTCGGCCTCGCGCTGCTCGGCGTCGCCTTCGTCGGCATGGAACTGTTCACCTCGCGCCCGGCCGGCGACGCCATGATCACGACGATCTGGGCAGCCTCCTCGTCCTGGACGCTGACCGCGCTGCCGCTGTTCATCTGGATGGGCGAGATCCTCTTCCGCACACGCCTGTCGGAGGACATGTTCCGCGGCCTATCGCCCTGGATGGCGCGCCTGCCCGGCGGCCTGCTGCACACCAACATCGTCGGCTGCACCGTATTCGCCGCCGTCTCCGGCTCCTCGGCGGCGACGCTGTCGACCGTCGGCAGGATGTCGATCCCCGAGTTGCGCAGGCGCAACTATCCCGAACGCATGGTGATCGGCACGCTGGCAGGCGCCGCGACGCTCGGCCTGATGATCCCGCCGTCGCTGACGCTGATCGTCTACGGCGTGACCATCAACGAATCGATCACCAAGCTGTTCATGGCCGGCGTGATCCCGGGCCTCGTGCTCGCCGCCCTGTTCATGGGCTACGTGGCGCTCTATTCGAAGCTGTCGAAAGCCTACCGGCCGGATCCCGAACCGGCGATGAGCCTTGCCGAACGGCTGAACAACTCGCGCTTCCTGCTGCCGGTGATCGCGCTGATCGTCGTGGTTATCGGGTCCATGTATCTCGGCTGGGCGACGGCGACGGAAGCGGCCGCCATCGGCGTCATCGGCGCGCTGATCCTGGCGGCAGCGCAGGGCTCGCTGACGCTGAAGACCTTCGGCGAAAGCCTGATGGGCGCCACCCGCACCTCCGCGATGATCGCCCTGATCCTGGCCGGCGCGGCCTTCCTGTCGCTGTCGATGGGCTTCACCGGCCTGCCGCGCGCGCTCGCGACCTGGATCGGCTCGCTGAACCTGACCGCCTTCGAACTGCTGATGGCGCTGCTGGTGTTCTACATCATCATCGGCTGCTTCCTGGACGGCATTTCCTCGGTGGTGCTGACCATGGCGGTGGTCGAGCCGATGATCCGCCAGGCCGGCATCGACGTGATCTGGTTCGGGATCTTCATCGTCGTCGTGGTCGAGATGGCGCAGATCACGCCGCCGATCGGCTTCAACCTGTTCGTCCTGCAGGGGATGACGCGCCACGAGATGAACTACATCGCCCGTGCCGCCCTGCCGATGTTCGCGATCATGGTGGCGATGGTGTTCGTGCTGATCCTGTGGCCGGAACTCGCCACCTGGCTGCCCGAAACCATGAGCCGGCGCGGCACCGGCTAGCCTCAGACCGGCGCCTCCTCCCGGTTGCGGGCATCGCCGGTCCGGCCCCGCACCGGCCCCCGCACCGGCCCCCGCAGCCTCAGCACCGAAACGGTCCACGCATGTTCGACATTCCTTCCGACGCCCTGTCCGACCTGCCGCTGCTGTTCCTGGCGGAGGTCATCGTCGCGTTTGCCGCCATCCTGCAGGCGAGTGTCGGCATGGGCTTCGGCATGCTCGCGGCACCGCTGCTGGCGCTGATCAATCCGACGCTGGTGCCCGGCCCGATGCTCGTGCTCGGCTTCGTCACCGCCGCGATCGGCGCGCTGCGGGAGCGGCGAGGGATCGACTGGGGCGAGTTGCGCATCGGCTTTACCGGGCGCGTGGTCGGCGCGGCGGCGGCGGTTGCCCTGCTCGCCTCCCTGCCCGACCGGTCGCTGTTCTCGCTGATCTTCGGCCTGCTGGTCGCCTTCGCGATCGTGCTGTCCGTGTCCGGCTGGAAGATCGCCTTCACGCGAAGCAACCTGTTCGCGCTGTCCACCGTGTCGGGGCTGATGGGCACCATCACCTCGGTCGGCGCCCCGCCGATGGCGCTCCTCTACCAGCACCGCGACGTGCTGACGGCACGGCCGACGCTGAACGCGTTGTTCGCCTGCGGCATGATCGCCGGTCTCGCCGGTCTCGGTCTCAGCGGCTGGATCGGCTGGCGCGACGTCGGCACGGCGGCGCTGCTGGTGCCGGGCATGGCGACCGGCTTCTACCTGTCGCGCTACACGGCGCGCTTCGTCGACCGGCGGTTTCGCCATGCCGCGCTCGGCTTTGCTTTTGCGGCAGGCGTCCTTCTCATTGTGCGCGGCACGCAGGCATTGTGACGATAATAATTT
>CAZJFH010000139.1:0-4038 GCA_964545205.1 uncultured Rhodospirillaceae bacterium | reverse complement strand
TCTCGACGACGCCCTTGGCCCAGGCTTCCGCCTTCTCGGGGCCCTCGTTGGCGATCATCGAGGCCAGCAGCGACTGGTTGTAGATGTTGTCGGAGCTGCGGATGCAGATGCGGCCCTTCCACTTCGGGTCGGCCAGGTCGGCATAGGTCGACAGCTCGTCCTTCTTGACCCGATCGGGCGCGTAGTAGATCACGCGGGCGCGCTGCGACAGGCCGAACCACTTGTTGTCCGGATCCTGCAGATGCGCGGGAATGTTCTTCTCCAGCACCTCGGACTCGACCGGCTGCAGCAGGCCCTGCTCCTCGGCGCGGACCAGGCGGCCGGCGTCGACCGTGATCAGCACGTCGGCGGGGCTGTTGGCGCCCTCGGTCTTGAGGCGCTCGATGAGCTGGTCGTCCTTGCCGGTCAGCAGGTTGACCTTGATGCCGGTCTCCTTGGTGAACGCCTCGATCAGCGGCTCGATGAGCTTGTCCTTGCGCGCGGAGTACAGGTTCACCTCGGCGGCGGCGGCGGCTCCCGCGAGGCCGGACACGACCGAGAGAAGGACGGCGCTGCCGAGAATACGGGCCTTGAATCGCATGTTGTCTTCCTACCCCCTCTGGGAGACTGATGGTCTGACAATGCGAGGCACTCGCACGGGCGACGGCAAAACAAGCCCGCATGGCGGGCTGGCGGCCATCAATTGCGAGCGCGTCGCAATGACAAGGAATTACCACACGAAAGCTAGGACCAAAAGCGGAAAATGCGAGGCAATCGCATTAAGCCGGACGACGGGCTAGCGGCCGACCGCCGCGCCCTCGCGGCGCGGGTCGGCGCCGCCGTGCAGAACGCCGTCCTCGACGACGATCAGGTGCAGGCCGCTGGTCATCCGCGGCGACTCGACCACGTGTCCGAGCGCCCGCAGCGGCTCGGCCAGGGCCTCGGCGGCGGTGCCGTCCTCGAGCTCGGTCGGGCCGTTGCGGTTGACGACGTGGGGCAGGGCGGCGGCGTCCTGGGCGTCCAGGCCCCAGTCGAGCACCGCGATCACGTTGCGGGCGACGTAGCCGATGATGCGGCTGCCGCCCGGCGAGCCGGTGACCAGGCGCAGGCGTCCGTCGCGGTCGAAGACCATGGTCGGCGCCATCGAGCTGCGCGGCCGCTTGCCGGGCTCGACCCGGTTGGCGACCAGGCCGCCGGCGCGCTCGGGGGCGAAGGCGAAGTCGGTGAGCTGGTTGTTGAGCAGAAAGCCGGCGACCATGATGCGGCTGCCGAAGGCGTTCTCGATCGAACTGGTGAACGAGACCGCGTCGCCGGCGCCGTCGACCACCGAGATGTGGCTGGTCGACGGCAGTTCCGGCGCGACGCCGTCGAGGCGGCCGCGCCTGACCGGCAGCTCGCCGGGCGCGGCCTTCGCCGTCGCCGCCTCCGGCCGGATCAGCGCGGCGCGGCCGCGCAGGTAGTCGGGATCGAGCAGGCCGTCGACCGGCACGTCGACGAAATCGGCGTCGGCGACGTAGCGGTTGCGGTCGGCGAAGGCCAGCTTCGAGGCCTCGGCGATCAGATGCGCGGCCTCGGGCGACAGCGGCGCCAGCGCCGGCAGGTCGAAATGGGACAGGATGCCCAGGATCTGCAGCACCGCGATGCCGCCGGAGGTCGGCGGCGGCATGCCGCAGACCCGCCAGGCCCGGTACGGCCGGCACAGCGCCTCGCGGACGACGGCGCGATAGGCGGCGAGGTCGGCCAGGGTCAGGTCGCCGCCGCGCGTCCGCACGGCGGCGACGATGCGCGCGGCCAGCGGTCCGCGATAGAAGGCGTCGGCGCCGCCTTCGGCGATCAGCCGCAGGGTGGCGGCGAAATCGGGGTTGCGCAGGATGGTGCCGACCGGCAGCGGCGCGCCGTCGGGGCCGTAGAAGTAGGCGCGGGCGGCGGGATCGGCCGCGAGGTGCTTCTCCCCGGCGAGCAGCGCGTGCAGGCGCGGCGACATCGGGAAGCCGTCCTCGGCCAGGGCGATCGCCGGCGCCAGCAGCCGCGCCCAGGGCAGGCGCCCGTGCGCCGCGTGGGCCGCCTCCAGCATCCGCAGCAGCCCCGGCACGCCGACCGAACCG
The DNA here is from genome assembly GCA_964545205.1 of uncultured Rhodospirillaceae bacterium. Lineage (GTDB taxonomy): Bacteria > Pseudomonadota > Alphaproteobacteria > Rhodospirillales > Magnetospirillaceae > CAZJFH01. The sequence continues at coordinate 1,954 of CAZJFH010000139.1, read as the reverse complement.
CCGCCGACCACCGCGTCGAAGAAGGGCAGGGGGCGTCCGTCGGGGCCGAGGAACCGCTCGGGCGTCGCGGCCGCCGGCGCCGTCTCGCGCCCGTCATAGGCGGTCGGCGCGCCGTCGCCGGCGCGCCAGTGCAGCAGGAAGCCGCCGCCGCCGATGCCGGAGGATTGCGGCTCGACCAGCGCCAGCACCATCTGGGTCGCGATGGCGGCATCGACGGCGCCGCCGCCGTCGCGGAGCACGGCGTCGCCGGCCGCCGCGGCCAGCGGATGGGCGGCGACCACCATGTGCGCGCGCGCCGTGACGGCCGGCTTGTCGGTCCAGCCGCTGGCGCCTTCGGGCGCGACGTCCCGCGCCACCGCGGCCGGCGCGGCCAGCCACAGCGAGAGAAGGAGGACCAGTCGGGCGATGATGGGCATCGCCGCTCAGCCGGCGGCGAGAAGCTCCACGATCAGGTTGCGAAGCTGTGCCGGATCGTAGGGCTTGTGAAGGATCGAGAAGCCCTGCTCGTGCGCGGTGCGCACCAGCGTCGGGTCGGTGTCGCCGGTCTGCAGCACCGCCGGCACCGGCTTGCCGATCGCCTGGCGAAGCTGCGCCACCGCCTCGGTGCCCGAGATGCCGTCCGGCAGGCGGAAGTCGCTGATGATGGCTTGCGGCGGCTCCTTGGCCGCGGCCACCGCCTCGAGGGCCGAGCGTGCCGACGTGCCGGAGAGCACCTGGCAGCCCCAGCTTTCAAGCAGCATCTGCATCGCCATCAATTGCATGGCGTCGTCCTCGATGACCAGGACGGTGGCGCCCTGGAGCGCGACGTCATCGGCTGGTGACATTCCCACACCCTTCTTCAGTTCAAGCGCCGCCGCGGTCGCAGTGGTCGCCGAAACGCCGCGAATCGCGCGTTCCGCTTGATTCGTACATGCGCCGGCCCGGCATGGCAATCTTGCCTTTGGGTCGATGCGCGCCGTCGCGCGTCGACGCCACTCCTGCGGGTGGCTTGAATCGGCGCGCCGATTGGCATATTCCCGGGGGGCCTCCAACCGACGGACCGACGCCATGACCGCTTCGCACCGACTGAACGCGTTCGCCTGGCTCCTCGCGGCCTCCGTCGTCGCCGCGGCGCCGGCCGCCGCCGCGGCCGAGGCCTATTTTCCGCTCGAGAAGCTGAAGCTGATCATCGACGACGGCGGCACGCCGCGGCTGCTGATCGTCGAGCTGACGCTGGCCGTGAGCTCGACGGAGCAGAAGGAGCAGTTGCGCGGCGTCAAGAGCGCCGTGCAGAAGGCGGTGGCCGAGGCGCTGGGGGCGCAGCCGGCCGAACGCTACATCGCGAACAACATGGCCGAGCTGGTGAAGACCGTGGCGCGGCCGGCGGCGCAGAAGGCGGCCGGCGACATTCGCATCGACGACGCCCTGGTCAGGCACGTCCAGATCAGATGAGGCGACGGACGGCGCCGGGCGGCGCCGTCCGGTGCGGCTGTCAGGCGGCGACGTCGCCGCGGATCACCAGTTCGACGTCGCTCTCGGTGATCGTCTCGCCGGTGAGGCGGGTCGCGACCTTGGCCGCCGCGCGCATGGCGGCGCGGACGGCGATGGGACCGCTCAGGCCCTTTTCCTTGGCGGCCAGCACCGCCTCGGCATAGGAATTGCGGATGATTCGTTCGTTGTTGGCCTTCATCGTGGGTGATCCTGCTCCAACCGACTACTGTTGCCGGCGGAGGGGCCGGCCATCGTCTCACGAGGTATCACCGGCTCGATCCCGCCGTCAAGACGGCGACCCACCCTCGCCCCCGCGGGAAACCCGCCGGGTACCGGCAAGCGGCGAATGCCCTGGGAGCGCGGGCGTCCCGCCCGCCAGGCGCCTCGGGCGGCCGACGGTGCGGGCGAGAATCCGCGGCAAGCGGCGACTGCCCTGGGAGCGCGGGCGTCCCGCCCGCCAGGCGCCTCGGGCGGCCGACGGTGC
>CAZJFH010000138.1:0-4060 GCA_964545205.1 uncultured Rhodospirillaceae bacterium | reverse complement strand
CAGCACGCCGCAGCCGGTGCCGCAGAAGCGGCAGACGCCCTTGTCCCAGCGGATGGCGCCCGGGCGCGCGGCCTGGGCGCTGCCGATGGTGACCGGCAGTGTCACGCCGGCGGCGGCCGCGGTGGCGACGACGGCATTGGTCTTGATGAAGTCACGCCTGCTGACGCTCATGAAAACGACTCCTCGAGATCCCCGGCTTCGCTGTGGTGATAGACGAGGGCGGCCGAGATGACGCCCTCGATCTCGTAGAAACGGGTGATGGTCTGGCCGGCCCAGCCGGCCTCGGTGTCCTCGACGGTGACGATCAGCCGTCCGTCTTCGGTGGCGTGGTGAACCTCGACGCCGGGCAGTTCGGCCAGGGCGGCGCCGACGGATTCGGCGCGCTCCGGCCGGGTGGCGACCAGGATGCCGCAGATGTTGTTCTCGGCGGCCCGGTCCTGCTCGGCGACATATTTGCTCAGGCGCATGGTCGTTCCTGTGCTCGCGGTGAAACGGTGATGGCGCCGGTCGGGCAGGGTCGGACGCAGGCGCCGCAGCCGGTGCAGGCGTCGGCGTCGAGGTCGAGCCGGACTCGGCCGCCGGGCACCGGTCGGAAACGGATGGCGCGTGGCTCGCACGAGTCGCCGCAGCTTCGGCATTCGACGCCCTTGCCGAGCAGGCAGTTGCCGCCGACCTCCGCGACCAGCCCCCACGGCGCGCCGCCGTGGCGCATGATGGCGCCGGTCGGGCAGGCGGTGGCGCAGTCGCCGCAGAAGTCGCATCCGCCGCGGCCGAACGCGATCGCCGGATAACCGCCGTCGCCGCGCGCCAGGATGCGCGCGGGGCAGGCGGGCAGGCAGCGGTCGCAACGGTCGCAAAGCTCGACGAACCGGGGCTCGGCGACGCTCCACGGCGGTCGGATGTCGGTACTGACGCGGTTGCCGCCGCGCAGGAACGCGCGGCGGGCGGGGTCGAAGCTCATGTCTCGCTCACTCGACGGATCACGCGATCCGCAAGCGACACACTACCCGTTCGTATAGGGCGGGCTTCTTGACATTGGTCAAGCGGGGTACGGCAATTAGGGGGTAAGGCGCGGCGGGCGCCGCGCCCCGTATCCCTCAGGCGCGGCGGCGCCTGGCGGCCCCCAGCCCCAGCAGGCCGGCGGCGAGCAGGCCCAGCGTCGCCGGCTCGGGAACCGCTTCGCGCGCGACGACGCGGACGTCGTCGATCGCCGGGCCGAAGGCCGTGCGCTCGTGGCTGACGAAGCTCAGGATGTCGGACCCCGACGCCGTGAACGAGAAGCTCATGTCGGTCCAGCCCATGGCGTCGTCCGTCATGCCGCTGATGTCGAAGAAGAAGGCGCCGCTGAAGTCGCCGGCCGAGGCGGTCAGGCCCTTGACGTCGTGGCCGCCGAACGGATTGCCGGCCATGGCGAAGGTGACGTCGTAGGTGGCGCCGGCGATGGTGTTCAGGACCTGCGAAATGCCGCCGGCATGGCCGGCGCTGAGGTCGATGCTATGCTCGCCGTCGGCGTGGGTCCAGAGGGTGCCGATGTAGTCGATGGGAGCGTCGACCGTCCAGCCGGCGATGTCGGTGTTGCCGGTCGACAGCGTCGTGAAGCTTCCGGCGGCCGGCCCCGATTCGAAGCTGCCGTTGGTGATGATCGCGGCTTCGGCCCCGGCCGAGACGGCGAACAGCGCGAACAGGCCGGCGAGCGGCGCGGCAATGCGGGTGGTCATTTTTCTCTCCTGCGGAACAATTGAATTTTCCGCGGACAGAGCACGTCCCGTGCCACACCTTCGAGCGCAAGGGATTGCGCGGCTTCCGGCCCGCCGGCGTCAACCGGCGCGACTCTGCGCTTCGTCCGACCGTCGGGACCGAAGCCCGTTCGCCGTTCAGGAGGGGGCGCGCAGGGCCATCGCCGATTCGTCGGCCTCGGCCACGCCGAATTGCAGGGCGGCCAGCCGGGCGTACAGGCCGCCCTCGGCGACCAGGGCGCCGTGCGTGCCCTCGGCGGCGACGCGGCCCTGATCCATGACCACGATGCGGTCCGCCTTCTGCACGGTGGCGAGGCGGTGGGCGATGATCAGCGTCGTGCGACCGCGCATCAGCGTCTCCAGCGCCTCCTGCACCTTGCGCTCGCTCTCGGCGTCCAGGGCGCTGGTCGCCTCGTCGAGCAGCAGCAGAACGGGATCGCGCAGGATCGCGCGCGCGATGGCGATGCGCTGCTTCTGGCCGCCCGACAGCCGCACGCCCTTCTCGCCCAGGAAGGTGTCGAAGCCCTGCGGCAGCAGGTCGAGGAACTCGGTGGCGTGGGCGGCCTCGGCGGCGGCGCGAATCTCGGCCTCGGAGGCGTCGGGGCGGCCGTAGCGGATGTTGTCCCAGGCATTGGCGGCGAACACCACCGGGTCCTGCGAGACCAGGCCGATATGGCGGCGGAAGTCCTGCGGCGCCAGATCGCGCAGGTCGAGGCCGTCGAACAGCACGCGCCCGGCCTGCGGGTCGTAGAAGCGCAGCAGGAGCTGGAACACGGTGGTCTTGCCGGCGCCCGAGGGCCCGACCAGCGCCACCGTCTCGCCGGCCGCGATGCCCAGGTCGAAGCCCTCCAGCGCCGCCTTGTCGGGCCGCGACGGGTAGTGGAATACGACCTGCTCGAAGGCGAAGGCGCCCCGGGGCCGCGCCGGCAGCGGCTTCGGATGGGCCGGCGGCTGGATGTCGGGCTCGGAATCGAGCAGCTCGACCAGGCGCTCGGTGGCGCCGGCGGCGCGCTGAAGGTCGCCGAACAGTTCGGAGATGGCGCCGACCGAGCCGGCCAGGATGGCGGCGTAGAACACGAAGGCCGACAGCTCGCCGCCGCTCATCGTGCCTTCCAGCACCATGTGGCCGCCCATCCACAGGATGACGCCGATGCCGACGAAGCTCAGGACCATCACCGTCATGCTCAGGCCGGCGCTGGCGCGCACCCGCAGCAGCGCCGCCCCGAAGGCGCCCTCGACCCGGCGCGAGAACAGGCGGCGGTCCTCGTCCTCGTGCGAGAAGGCCTGCACGGTGCGGATGTTGTTCAGGCTCTCCTCGAGATAGGAGCCGACGTCGGCGACGCGGTCCTGGCTGGTGCGCGACAGCCGCCGCACCATGCGCCCGAAGACGATGATCGGCACCAGCACCAGCGGCACCACCAGCAGCACCACGGCGGTCAGTTGCGGGCTGGTCCACACCAGCATGGCGACGCCGCCCGAGAACATCAGGATCGAGCGCAAGGCCTGCGGCACCGACGAGCCGACCACCTGCTGCAGCAGGGTGGTGTCGGTGGTCATGCGGCTCATCACCTCGCCGACCCGGTTGACCTCGTAGAAACCGGGGCTCAGGCCCAGCACGCGGGCGTAGACCGCCTTGCGCACGTCGGCGATCACCCGCTCGCCGATCCAGGCGACGAAATAGGCGCGGCCGAACACCGCCAGGCCCATGACCAGGATCGCCCCCAGCAGCACCAGCAGCGCCTCGTCCAGCACCGAGGGGTCGCCGGTGGCGAAGCCCTCGTCGACCATCAGCCGCAAGCCCTGGCCGAACACCAGCCACGTCCCCGCCGCCACCGTCAGGCACAGCACGGCGATGGCCAGGCGCAGCTTGTAGGGCCTCAGGAACCCGAACAGCCGCCCCAGCGAGCGGACGTTCTTGGCCTTGGGGCGGTCGGGGAGATCGGAGCGGCGGGCCATCGGAACCTCTGGTTGGACAGGGCTCCATATGGGGAGGAAAGGGCCGCGGGTCCACACGAAACCGCCCGCCGGAGGGCGGGCGGAGGCGGAAGATGGAATGATGGTCGCTTGTTTGCCGGCTCAGCCGGCGACGATCAGGCCGACGACGGCGCCGATGCCGATCGAGACGATGCCGGCGGCGAGCATGTCGCTGCCGATCATCGCGACTCCGCCGAGCACGGCCGCGCCGGCGACGACGAAGCCGAGAATCCGGGCCGAACCGGACCGTTCCCCAGCAACAGGTTGTTGTGTGGACATAGTTGACCTCCTCTTTATCTGCGCCAACTACTGTGGGCATTACTTCATAGAATCAGCAAAATGTCAAGTAA
>CAZJFH010000137.1:0-4199 GCA_964545205.1 uncultured Rhodospirillaceae bacterium | reverse complement strand
GGGGGGGGGGGGGGGCCCGCGCTTCGGCGGCGCGGCGCCACCCTCACCCCGGCCCTCTCCCGCACGCGGGAGAGGGAGACCAAGGGGGTCATGACGACACCTTCCGGAGATCCTTCACCCGCACGGCCTTGCCGAGCGAGCGCGGGATGGCGCCGGGGCCCTTGACCTCGACCTTGCAGGTCACGCCGATCATCGACTTGATGTGATGCTGCACGTCCTTGGCGACGCGGCCGTAGTCCCATTCGGGCAGCAGCGGACTGGCCTCGACCTCGACGGCCATGGCGTCCATGTTGCCGTCGCGGGTGATCACGAGCTGGTAGTGCGGCTCGATGTCGGGGAAGCCGACCAGCACCGATTCGACCTGGCTGGGATAGACGTTGACGCCGCGGATGATCAGCATGTCGTCGTTGCGCCCGGTGACCCGCAGGATGCGGACATGGGTGCGCCCGCAGGCGCAGGGCGTCGCGTCGAGCTTGGTGATGTCGCGGGTGCGGTAGCGGATCATCGGCAGGCCCTGCTTGGTCAGGGTGGTGATGACCAGCTCGCCGACCTCGCCGTGGGGCAGCGGCTGCATCGTCTCGGGATCCACGATCTCGAACAGGAAGTGGTCCTCCCAGCCGTGCAGGCCGGCGCGCTCGGTGCATTCGCAGGCGACGCCGGGGCCCATGATCTCGGACAGGCCGTAGATGTCGATCGACTTGATGCCGAGGCGCTCGTCGAGCTCCTTGCGCATCGCCTCGGACCACGGCTCGGCGCCGAAGATGCCGACGCGCAACGAGCCGTTCTTGAGGTCGACGCCCTCCTTCTCGGCCAGTTCGGCGATGTTCAGCGCGTAGGACGGGGTCGCGCACAGCACGCTGGCCTGGAAGTCCTGGATCAGCACGATCTGCTTCTCGGTGTTGCCGCCCGACATCGGCGTGACCGTGCAGCCCAGTCGCTCGGCGCCGTAATGGGCGCCGAGGCCGCCGGTGAACAGGCCGTAGCCGTAGGCGTTGTGCAGCACCTCGCCCGGCCGCGCCCCGGCCGCCGCCATCGAACGGGCCATCAGCTCGGCCCAGGTGTCGATGTCGTCGCGGGTGTAGCCGACCACGGTCGGCTTGCCGGTCGTGCCCGACGAGGCGTGCAGGCGCACGAGCTGCTCGCGCGGGACCGCGAACAGGCCGAAGGGATAGTTGTCGCGCAGGTCGGTCTTGACCGTGAACGGGAACCGCGCCAGGTCCGAGAGGTCGCGCAGGTCCTCGGGCTTGACGCCGGCGGCGTCGAAAGCCTGGCGATAATGCGCGACGTTGTCGTAGGCGTGGCGCAGCGTCCACTTGAGGCGCTTGAGCTGAAGTTCGGCCAACTGCTCGCGCGGCATGCGTTCGAGCATCGGCGCGTGCATATGCGCGATGGCGGCTTGAACGGTCACTTCTTCCTCCCTCTTCTTCGTGTGACGCCGCCGCCCTGTCGTTGTCTTCCGGGCGGTCGGCCGAGGCGGCGCCTAGCTCACGCGGCGGCCTCCTCGGCGGCGAATTTCTCCAGGAATTTGGTCTTCTTGTCGACCCAGCTTTGCAGATGCGCGATCTGCTCGGGATCAAGGTGCTTGTACTTGCCGATGATGCGCAGGTAATCGGCCAGCGGCCGCGGCCTGTCCACCGGCCGGGTGAAGCGCAGGCCGCGCCCGCGCTCGAACTCCCACAGGCTGACGAAGTTGGTCTCGACCTGGCGGCGGCAGACCTCGGTCGTCATCGCCGATGCGAAGCGCCAGCCGGTCGGGCACGGCGCGTAGACGTGCAGGTAGGCGAAGCCGGTCTTCGACGCCTCCATCGCCTTCTCCAGCTTGGCGTGATAGTCGTCGAGGAACGCCGTCGACGCCGTCGCGACATAGGCGCAGTTGTGCATCATCATCACCAACGGCAGGTCCTTGGCGTCGGTGGACTTGCCCTGCAGCGCGTCGCCGACCGGGGTCGTCGAGGTCCACGAGCCGTAGGTCGTGCAGCCCGAGGCCTGCATGCCGGTGTTCATGTAGCCTTCGTTGTCGACGCACACGAACAGGATCGGATCGCCGCGCTCGGCGGCGCCCGACAGCGACTGGAAGCCGACGTCGGCGGTGCCGCCGTCGCCGGCCAGGGCCAGCGCGGTGACGTCGCGGCCCATGCGCTTGAACTGGCGCTTGACGCCGGCCAGCATCGAGGCGGTGTTGGTCAGCAGCGGGTGGAACACCGGCACCTTGGTGCCGGTCTTGCCGTTGTAGCCGACCGTGCCCATGCCGGGGATGCAGCCCGGCGGCGTCGCGACCACGGTGTCCGAGCCGACCCGGCGCAGGGTGTGGCGGATCAGCAGCTCGGAGTTGCAGCCCTGGCAGGCGGCGAGACCGGGGGCGAACAGGTCCTCCTTGTCGCCCTCGCGATTGAACACCTCGGCCGCCTTCTCGTGGCGCAGCGCGCCGCGCGTGCAGGCGGCGACGCAGGCCGGGCGGCCGTCGCAGCCGTCGCATTTCGAGACGTGGCCGAGCTGCGGCTCGTAGGTGATGCCGCCATAGGCGCAGGCCGCGGTGCAGATCAGGCAGTTGACGCAGGTGTCGGCGTTCCAGTCGACGACGCCGGTCTCGGCGTTCTTGGTCAGCGCCGTCGACGGGCAGTTCATGACGCATTTCGGCTCGCCGCACTGGCGGCACATCGCCATCTCCCAGCCCTGATCGAGGCCGGCGACGATGCGGATGCGGGCATGCGCGAGATCGTCGGTGCCCGACTTCTCGACCGCGCAGGCGGTCATGCATTCGCCGCAGCCGTCGCACATCTCGGGAAGGAAGCGGATGGTCGGAAAGCTCTTGCCCATATCGCTACTCCCTCAGCGCCACAGCTTGGACATCAGCGCGCGGCCGACGTCGCGCGGATTGGCCAGGAACGCCTCCTTGACCGGCGCCAGGTCGACGCGGCGCAGGATCAGCTGCCACATGATGCCGGCGTCGAAGGCGGAATTGATGCCGGCGATGCCCCACAGCCGGTCGTCCTTGAGCAGGATGCGCAGGTAACTGCCGTTGACCGCCTTGTGCTCCTCGAGCCCTTCGGCCGGCGCGGCGGCGCGGCCGACCGAGATCGCGTGGCTGCCGAAGAAGGCGTAGGTGTTCAGCGGCACGGCGCCGGGGAACGGCTTGGCCGCCGGATCGCCGGCCATGTCCATGCCGGCGATGCGGCCCTGCTCGACGGCGACCGGCAGGATGCCGGCGACCACCTTGTCGGCCGAGTAGAAGTCGCGGCCCTGGGCGACGTCGCCGGCGGCCCAGACGCCCTCGGCGCTGGTGCGCATGACGTCGTCGACCAGCACGCCGCGATCCGTCGCGACGCCCGAGCCGGCGAGATAGCCGGTCTCCGGCACGACGCCGGCGGCGACCAGCAGCAGCTCGGCCTCGATTTCCGAGCCGTCGGCCAGGGTCATCCGGCAGCCGTCGCCGTTCGGCGCCACGCTGGCCGCCGAGCGGCCGAGCAGCATGGTCGCACCCTTGGCGGTGAACACCGCCTCGATCATCGCCGCCGCCTGGGCGTCGAAATAGCCGGGCAGCACCTGCGGCGCCCGTTCGACGACGGTGACCCTGGCGCCGGCCTTCAGCAGGTTCTCGGCCGCGTGCATGCCGACCAGCCCGGCGCCCATCACCACCGCGCTCTTCACCTGCCCCAGCGCCTCGCGCAGGGCCAGCGCGTCGGCCATCGAGCGCAGGACGTGGTACCTGACGCCGTCGAGGCCGGCGACCGGCGGCAGCGCCGGACGGGCGCCGGTGGCAAGCAGCAGCTTCTCGAACGACCACTCGGCGCCGTCGGCCAAGGTCACCGTGCGCTTGCCGGCGGCCACCGCCGCGACCGGCGCGCCGGGCACGAAGCGGGCGTTGGCGCCGGCGAAATAGGCGTCGTCGCGCAAGACCACCTTCGCCGGCTCGGAGCGGCCCGAGACGACGTAGGGCAGGATGGTCGGCGAGTACGGCAGGCGGTCGTCGCGGGTCAGCACCGCCACCGAGCCGTCGGGGTCGTGCAGGCGGATGGCGTTCAGCGCCTCGAGCCCGGCATGCGACGAGCCGACGATCAGGTATTTGGCTTCAGGCATTCCGGCCTCCGCGCATTTCTTTGCCCTCTCCCGCCTGCGGGAGAGGGAGGGACCCGCGAAGCGGGAGGGTGAGGGCCGCGCTCCGGCGGCACGGCGCCACCCCCCCCCCCCCCCCCCCCCCC
>CAZJFH010000136.1:0-4345 GCA_964545205.1 uncultured Rhodospirillaceae bacterium | reverse complement strand
CCTTCGGCCGTAAGACACCCTCACCCCGACCCTCTCCCGCAGGCGGGAGAGGGAGAAAGGGGAGCGGCGCACCGTTGCCACCTCCGCAGGTCTTGCCAACCCCTTCGACGTTGCCCATACCTGTGGCGTTCGCCCGCCACGATTCGAGGCCTGCATGATCTTCTCGTCCTTCGAGCGGATGGTCGCGTTGCGGTACCTGCGCGCGCGCCGCCGCCAGGGGGCGGTGTCGCTGATCGCCGCGTTCTCGCTGCTCGGCATCGCCCTGGGGGTGGGCACGCTGATCGTCGTGATGGCGGTGATGAACGGTTTCCAGCACGAGCTGCTGGGCCGCATCCTCGCGCTCAACGGCCATCTCGGCGTCTACGGCCCGTCGGGCGCGATCACCGGCTACGCGAGCATGGGCGAGAAGATCGCCGAGGTCGACGGCGTCGTCCGGGTGGTGCCGGTGCTGGAGGCGCAGGTGATGGCGGCGGCGCCGGGCGGCGGCTCGGCCGGGGCGGTGCTGCGCGGCGTCGCGCCCGGGAATCTGCTCTCGGCGCCGGTGATCGGCGGGGCGATCCGCTGGGGCGAGGGGCAGGAGTTCGCCGGCGACGCCGTGCTGGTCGGCGCCCGGCTGGCCGACAAGCTGGGCCTGGACATCGGCGAGCGCATCACCCTGATCTCGCCGAAGGGCACCGTCACGGCGTTCGGCACCGTGCCGCGGCTCAAGCCCTACACCATCGCCGGCACGTTCGAGGTCGGCATGTTCGACTACGACAGCGGCTTCGTCTACATGCCGCTGGATTCGGCGCAGAAATTCCTGCGCATGCAGGAGGCGGTGACGCATCTGGAAGTGTTCGCCGCCGACCCGACCATGGCCGACGCGCTGCGGGCGCCGATCTTCGCGGCGACCGACGGGCGGGCGCGCATCTACGACTGGCAGCAGGCCAACGCCGCGTTCTTCGAGGCGGTCGAGGTCGAGCGCAACGTGATGTTCCTGATCCTGACCCTGATCATCCTGGTCGCCGCCTTCAACATCATCTCGTCGCTGATCATGATGGTGAAGGACAAGAGCCGGGCGGTGGCGATCCTGCGCACGATGGGCGCGACGCGCGGCATGATCATGCGCATCTTCTTCATCGACGGCGCCGCGGTCGGCATCATCGGCACCGCCGCCGGCGTCGCGCTGGGCCTGGGTTTCGCCTTCAACATCGAAAGCATCCGCCGATGGCTGGAAGACCTGACCGGCACCGACCTGTTCGCGGCCGAGATCTATTTCCTCACCGAACTGCCGGTGCGGGTGAACTGGCCCGAGGTGGTCGGCGTCGCGGCGATGGCGCTGGCGCTGTCCTTCGCGGCGACCATATGGCCGTCCTGGCGGGCGGCGCGCCTGGATCCGGTGGAGGCCCTGCGCTATGAGTGATCCGGCCCTGCGTCTCGAGTCCCTGCGCCGCAGCTTTCGCCAGGGCGTCGATTCGCTCGACGTGCTGCGCGGCGCCGAGCTGTCGGTGGCGCCCGGCGAGATCGTCGCCCTGGTCGGCCCGTCGGGCGCCGGCAAATCGACGCTGCTGCACATCGCCGGCCTGCTGGAGCGGCCGGATTCCGGCGAGGTGCTGATCGCCGGCGAGGCCTGCGGCGGCCTGTCCGACGACCGCCGCACCGAGCTGCGGCGGGTGCATCTCGGCTTCGTCTACCAGTACCACCACCTGCTGCCCGAGTTCTCGGCGCTGGAGAACATCGTGCTGCCGCAGATGATCGCCGGCAAGCCGCGCGCCGTCGCCGGCGAGCGGGCGCGCGAGCTGCTCGACCTGATGGGCCTGGCGCCGCGCGCCGAGCACCGGCCCGGCCAGCTCTCGGGCGGCGAGCAGCAGCGCGTCGCCATCGCCCGCGCGCTCGCCAACGGCCCCAAGGTGCTGCTGGCCGACGAGCCGACCGGCAACCTCGATCCGCACACCTCGGAAACCGTCTTCGACGAGCTGCTGCGCCTGGCCCGCGAGGCCGGCCTCGCGGCGCTGATCGCCACCCACAACCCCGACCTCGCCCGGCGCATGGACCGCACCGTCCGGCTCGAGGACGGCCTGCTGGTCGAGGTGGCGCGGTGATGGGCGCCGCTGGGCGCAACAATGTCGAGTGCGCATCCGCCGCCCTGGGAGCGCGGGCGTCCCGCCCGCCCACGGAGCCGAAGGGCTGGTATTCCCGCGGCTACCTGCCGCACGTCGATGCCCCCGACCTCGTCCAGGCCATAACCTTCCGGCTCGCCGACAGCCTTCCGGCGTCGGTGATGGCGCGCTTCGACGATCTTGATCCGGCAGTCAGGCGCCGCGCGCTCGACGGCGCGCTCGACCGGGGTCATGGTGGGTGCCTGCTGCGGTCGCCGCTGGCGGCAGCCATCGTCGAGAACGCGTTCCTGTGCTTTGATGGTGAGCGTTACCGCCTGCTGGCCTGGGTCGTGATGCCCAACCACGTGCACTGCGTTATCGAGACCACGCCGGCCTGGCCCGTCTATCGTGTGGTCCAGGGCTGGAAATCGTTCACGGCCAAGGCGATCAACGGCGCCATGGCGCGCCATGGCCGTGTCTGGCAGCCTGAGTACTTCGACCGGTTCATTCGCGACGACGTGCATCTCGCGGCGGTCATTCGGTACGTCGAGGAAAACCCGGTCAAGGCCGGACTGGTGCGAAATCCATCGGACTGGCCGTTCGGCAGCGCCGCGATGCGGGCGGGACGCCCGCGCTCCCAGGACGCCGGAGCAGGTGGAGAGGGCTTCTCATGATCTTCTCGCCCTTCGAGCGTCTCGTCGCCATGCGCTATCTGCGCACCCGGCGGCGCGAGGGGTTCATCTCGCTGATCTCGTGGTTCTCGCTGGTCGGCATCATGCTGGGCGTGGCGGCGCTGATCATCGTGATGGCGGTGATGAACGGCCTGCGCGAGGACCTGCTGTCGCGGGTGATCGGATTCAACGGCCATGTCACCGTGCATGGCGTCGGCGGGCCGTTGACGGCCTGGGAGGAGATGGCGCGAAAGGTCGCCGAGGTGCCGGGCGTGACCTCGGTGACGCCGGTGGTCGAGGGCGACGTCATGGTCAGCGTGCGCGGCGGCGGCGGCGGCGCGGTGCTGCGCGGCCTGCCCGAGCCGGCGCTGGACCGGCTGCTGCCGGCCCTCGATCTCGAGCCGGGGCAGGTGGCCGCCGGCCTGCGGCTCGCCGACAAGCTCGGCCTGACGCCGGGCGAGCTGGTGACCCTGGTGGTGCCGCAGGTCGGGCCCGACGGCCGCAGCCTGACCCCGCGCAGCCGCGGCTACGAGGTCGCCGGCACCTTCAGCATCGGCATGCAGAAGATCGACGTCGGCTACCTGCTGGCGCCGATGGCGGTGGCGCAAAGCTTCCTCGGCACCGGCGAAGGGGTGAGCTATCTCGAGGTCATGGTCGCCGACGTCGAGGACGTGCCGGAGATCCGCGGGCGGGTCACGGCGGTGGTCGGCGACGGCGTGCGGGTGCAGGACTGGCAGCAGCGCAACAGCTACCTGTTCAACGCCCTGCAGGTCGAGCGCTGGGTCACCTTCCTGCTGCTGACCCTGATCATCGTCGTCGCCGCCTTCAACATCATCTCGAGCCTGAGCATGCTGGTGAAGGAAAAGGGCGGCGACATCGCGATCCTGCGCACGATGGGCGCGACACAGGGGCAGATCCTGCGCACCTTCGTGCTGTCGGGCGCCAGCATCGGCGTCGCCGGCACGCTGGCCGGCGTGGCGCTGGGCCTGGCCCTGGCGCTGAACGTCTCGACGATCCGCGACATGCTCGCCGGATTCGGCGGCGGCATGTTCGCCAACGAGATCGCCTTCCTGTCGCGGCTGCCGGCCCGCGTGGTGCCGGCCGAGGTGGCGGGCGTCGCGCTGCTGGCGCTGCTGCTCACCTTCGCCGCGACCCTGCTGCCGGCCTGGCGGGCGGCGCGCCTCGATCCGGTCGAGGCGCTGCGCTACGAATAGGGATCTTCACGACCCGTCGCCCCCGCGAAGGCGGGGGCCCATTTTCCAGAGGCTTCGACGTCGAGCTCCGGCGCGGGGAGCGCCTCCTGGCTCTGGAACATGCATGCCGGCCTTCAACCACGGCTGTCCGGTTTAAGTTCAGACCGGTTTTCCCGCTTCACATCGACGTCATTGCCGGGCGAAGTCCCGGCAATCCACGTGGCGCCGCGGCACTCCTGGCGGGAATTGCACGTGGATGGCCGGGACAAGCCCGGCCATGACGCGATGAGTGCGCGTCGGCGTATCCGGCCCTTGAAGTCGTCATGGCCGGGCGAAGTCCCGGCCATCCACGCGGCGCGGTCGCACTTCCGTCGGGAATCGTTCGTAAGCGGAAACACGTGGA
>CAZJFH010000135.1:0-4441 GCA_964545205.1 uncultured Rhodospirillaceae bacterium | reverse complement strand
AGGTCGCGGTCGAGGACTCCGCCGCCACCGCCGCCGCCGCTTCCTCGCGCGGCACGCCGGGCTGCGGGATGATCTTGAACACCGCCAGCACGTCCGAGTCCTTCGGCACGTAGCTCGGCTCCCAGTAGACTTCGCGGTACTCCTTGACGCCCGCTTGATAGGTCTTGCCCATGAACGCTTCCTCCAGATGGATCTGGTGGAACCATAGCGTCCGCCGAATATAAGCAGAACTTGATGTTTTTTAGTGCTGTCATATACTCCGGTTTATGGATCGCTGGACCCTGCAGCAGTTGCGCATCTTCGAGGCGGTGGCGCGTCACCGCAGCTACACGCGCGCCGCCGAGGAGCTGAACCTCACCCAGCCGGCGGTGCACATCCAGGTGCGCCGGCTCGAGGAGACGATCGGCCTGAAGCTGTTCGAGACGGTGGGACGGCGCATCAAGCCGACCCGGGCCGGCGAGGCGGCGCTGGCCGCCGCCGCCGACGTGCTGGCGCGGCTGAGGAGCCTGAGCGCCACCGTCGCCGATCTCAAGGGCAAGGTGGCCGGCCCGCTGCGCATCGCGGTGGTGACCTCGGCCAAGTATTTCGTTCCCGAGATGCTGGGCGAGTTCCTGCGGCGCCACCCCGACATCCAGCCGCAGCTCACGGTCACCAACCGGGCGCAGATCCTCGACCGGCTGTCCGAGCGCCGCGACGACTTCGTGATCATGGGCCAGGTGCCCGACGGCATGGATCTGGTCGGCCATGCCTTCATGGAGAACCTGCTGGTGCCGGTGGCCGCCGCCGACCATCCCCTGGCGGGCCACCGCCAGATTCCGCTCGAGGCGCTGGCCTCCGAGCGCTTCCTGATGCGCGAGGCCGGCTCGGGCACCCGCGGTGCCATCGAGCGGCTGATGGCCGAGCACGGGCTGAACATCTCCGCCTCGATGGAACTCGGCGCCACCGAGGCGATCAAGCGCGCGGTGATCGCCGGGCTGGGCGTGTCGGTGCTGTCGCTGTCGAGCCTGGAGTTCGAGTTGGAGAGCGGACGCATCGCGGTGCTGCGGGTCGACGGCTTCCCGCTGCGGCGCATGTGGTTCGCCGTCCACCATCGCAGCCGGCAGCTCGGTCCGACGGCGGCGGCGTTTCTGTCGCTGCTGATGCAGCAGGGCGAAGTGGCGCGGGCGGCGCGGCGGGCCGAGAAACGTTGACGGCCGGCTCGCGTCCCGATCGTCGCGCACCGCGCCGGTCGTTCGGATCGAGCCGCGGCGCCGTCAGCTGCCGGCCCGCGGCAGATCGGCGCTTTCGGTCGCGAGATCGGGTTCGCCGGTGTGGCGCAGCATCCATTCGCGAGCCTGGTCGCGCAGCCGGCAGGCCTCGGTCCAGCGGTCGCCGGGCTCGGGCCGCAGGGCCGGCCCGACCGCGACCGCGATCATGCCGCGGCGCGGGCGCCAGCTTCCGGCGCGCAGCATCGAGCGCGTGCCGCGGATCGCCACCGGCACGACCGGCAGGCCCGTGGCCGCCGCCGCCATGAAGCCGCCCATATGGAACGGCAGCAGGCCGGGCATCCGGCCGAAGGTGCCCTCGGCGAAGACGACCAGCGACCGGCCGGAGCCGGCGAGCTCGGCCAGCGCGCCGGCCCCGGCGATGCCGTGCGCCGTCTCGGCGCGCTGCACGAATGCCGTGCCAAGCCGCCGCAGCGGCAGGGCGGTGGTCCAGCGGCGGTCGAGTTCGGCCTTCGCGACGAAGCTCAGCGGCGCCGGCAGCGTTGCCGCGAGCACGAAGCCGTCGAGATAGCTGGCGTGGTTGGCGACATAGACCACCGGTCCCGGCGGAATCCGATCCAGGCCCTTGGCCGCGACCGGCGTGCCCGTCGCCGCCGCCAGGCTCCGCAGCGCTGCGCGCACCAGCCGCCACCGCCACGAGGCGTGCGGCAGGAGCACGACGCCGGTCCAGCCGATGACGCCGGCCACGGCGGCGCCGGTCCAGGCCAGGGCGGCGAACAGGTCGGCCGCCAGCCGTCGGCGCAGCCGCGCGGCCTGGCCGCGGAGCGCCGACAGCCGCAGCGCGGCGACCTGGCGCCAAGGCGGCCTGCGTCCGGCCAGCAGTTCGCCCGACTCGAACAGCCGGCGCATGTCGGCGCGGCGGATCTTGCCGCTGGAGGTCTTCAGAACGGTGTTCGGCGGCGCCAGCACGAGCCGGTCGGGCGGCATGCCGACCACGTCCAGAACGGCCTCGGTCGCCGCCTGTTCGATGGCTCGCCGCCGCTCCGGGCTTGCGCTGCGGGTCTCGGCGAGCACGACCAGCCGTTCGGCGCCGTCGCGGGCCTCGACGGCGCCGAACACGGCCACGCCGCCCTTGCGGATGCCGTCGATCGCGCCGACCGCCTGCT
Organism: uncultured Rhodospirillaceae bacterium; assembly: GCA_964545205.1. Classification (GTDB taxonomy): domain Bacteria; phylum Pseudomonadota; class Alphaproteobacteria; order Rhodospirillales; family Magnetospirillaceae; genus CAZJFH01. The sequence continues at coordinate 2,070 of CAZJFH010000135.1, read as the reverse complement.
CGATCTGCTCGGGATAGATGTTGCGGCCGGCCTTGATGATGATGTCCTTGGCGCGGCCGGTGATGTGGATCTCGCCGCCGGCCAGGTAACCGAGATCGCCGGTGTCGCGCCAGTCGCCGCGGAACAGCCGGCGGGTCGCCTCGGCATCGCGGAAATAGCCGCTGGTCGCCGAAGGCCCGCGGAACTCGATGCGGCCCTCGGCGCGTTCGGGCAACTCGTCGCCGTCGCGGCCGACGACGCGAATCTCGTGCCTGGGCAGCGGCATGCCGCAGGAGACCAGGCGCATCGCGTCCTTGCCGGCGCTGGGGACCGCCTCGCCGGTGCGCGACAGGCGCTCGCGGTCGATGGCGTCGACCACCGGCCCCCGGCCGAGCGGTGGGAAGGCGAGGCCGACGGTCGACTCGGCAAGGCCGTAGACCGGCGTCATCGCCTCGCGGCGGAAGCCGCAGGCGGCGAAGCGGGCGATGAACGCCTCCATGATCGCCGGGCTGATCGCCTCGGCGCCGTTGCACACCGCGCGCAGGCTCGAGAGATCGAGTGCGGCGAGATCGTCGTCGGAGACGCGCCGCAGGCACAGCTCGAACGCGAAGTTCGGTGCCGCGGTGACGGTGCCGCGATGGCGGTGGATCGCCCGCAGCCAGCGGACGGGCCGGGCGACGAAGGCCAGCGGCGACATGATCACCAGCGGCACGCCGTGGTAGAGGCTGCCGAGCCAGGCGCCGATCAGACCCATGTCGTGGTACAGCGGCAGCCAGCTCACCGTGACGTCGCCCGGGCCGACGGCCAGGGCCCGGCCCAGCGCCCGGACGTTGGCCAGCAGGTTGGCGTGGCTCAGGATCACGCCCTTGGGCGCGCCGGTGGAGCCGGAGGTGTACTGCAGCAGCGCGGTCTGGCCGCCGCTCACGCGCGGTCGCGGCGGCGCCGCCCCGTTCACGAGATCCGCCGGCGCCACCACGCGCTTCAGGCTGGGCACCTGCCCGCGCAGCAGCGGCGCGATGCGCATGAACTCCGGCGGCGCGATCATGATCGGCGCCAGGCAGTTGGCGAGTATGCCGGCCTGCCGGCGCACATGCTCCTCGATGTGCCCGGGCCGAAACGGAGGATACAAGGGCACCGGAACCGCGCCCGCCAGGAGCACGCCCAGGAACGCCTCGAAATAGTCGCGCCCGGTCGGCAGCATGATCGCCACCGCCTCGCCGGTCCCGAGGCCGCGGGCCAGCAGCCCGGCGGCGACCCTGCGCGCGCCGTGGCGCAGCGCCTCGAACGTCACGACCTCGCCGTCGCCGTCGTCCTGGAAGAAGTGGATGAAGCCGGCGTCGGGCTGCCGCTCGGCGTGCCAGTCGAGCACGTCGATCCAGGTCTCGGCCGCGACGGGCGCCTCGAGGGTCCGGGGGCTCGCCGGCCGCGGCGGCTCGACCGCCGTTGCCGCTGCTCCGGCGGCAGCGGAGTCCGGGGCCGCCGTCAGAGCCCGCAACAGGTCGCGCGGGGTTTCGGCGGCGACGGCAAGCCGGTCGGGCAGCACCACCCCGAAGGCGCGCTCGACGCGGGCCAGCAGCTCGAGACGACCGAGGCTGTCGAAGCCGAGGTCGCGGTCAAGCCGGCTGTCCAGGCGAGCCGGGCCGCCGTCGCGGCCGGGATGCAGCTCCTCGGCGACGGCCGACACCGCCGCGAGCAGCCGCGCCTCGAGGTCCTTCGACGGCGCGTTCATCGCGCGGCGCCTCGCCGGCCCGGCGAAGCGACGCCCCGCGCAAGATTTCCTGGTCTCATGGCACCGTCCGGACGAGGCGTCTTCCGTGGCACACTGTAGGCCCTTGCTGCCGGGCCTCGATTGATCTGGGTTAATCCGTCGCGGCCATGTCGCCGCTGTCGCCGGCCGCCCTCCGGGCCACCGCGGGGCGGCGCGCCAAGACTCGGCTGCCTGTCCGCATCGGCGTCGGACCGGCTGAAAGACATGGATCGAAGCGTGGATTTTCCGGCGCGCGGCAAAGGCCAATCCGGCTTGGCCGGTCGAAAAATGGCGCACCCGACAGGATTCGAACCTGTGACCTCTGCCTTCGGAGGGCAGCACTC
>CAZJFH010000134.1:0-4470 GCA_964545205.1 uncultured Rhodospirillaceae bacterium | reverse complement strand
AATGCGGTCGGCAGGACGCCGGAACAGCTCGCCGCGCTGAGCGCCGAGGAGGTCGAGGCGCTGCGCACCAAGGCCGGCGCCCTGCTCAAGGCCGCCGGGGCGGACTATCTCATCGACACGGTCGCCGACCTGCCGGCGCTGATCGACCGCCTCGAGGCGCAAGGCTGAGCCCTCGGGAGCGTCGATGACCAAGAAACCGAACATCCTGCTCGTCACCGCCGACCAGTGGCGCGGCAGCGCGCTCGGCGCCGTCGGCCACCCGGTGGTCAGGACCCCCAACGTCGACGCGCTGGCCGCCGAGGGCGTGCTGTTCGAGCGCCACTACGCGGGTGCCGCGCCCTGCTCGCCGGCGCGCGCCGGGCTCTACACCGGCCTCTACCAGATGAACCACCGGGTCACGCGCAACGGTACGCCGATGGCCGCCTCGCTCGACAATGTCGCCAGGGCGGCGCGCCGGGCCTGCTACGACCCGACGCTGTTCGGCTACACCGACGTGTCGCCCGATCCGCGCGACCGCGCGCCCAAGGATCCGGACCTGACCAGCTACGAGGGCGTGCTGCCCGGCTTCACGGTGCGCCAGCTGCTGCCAGAGCACGAGCGCCCCTGGATCTCCTGGCTGAAGGCGCGCGGTCACGCGATCGACGACCCGGCCCGCGTGCACGTGCCCGTCGGCCACGCGCCCGGCACCGTGACCGCCGATCCGCCGCTCTACTCGAAGGACGAAACCCAGACCGCCTTCCTCGCCGGCGAGTTCATCCGCTGGATGGGCGAGCAGGACGGCACGCGGCCGTGGTTCGCGCATCTCTCGTTCCTGCGCCCGCATCCGCCCTTCGTGGTGCCGGAACCCTACAACCGGATGTATGCGCCCGATCCGCACGGTTTCGTGCGCCAGCCGAGCCGGGAGGCGGAGGCGGCGGTGCATCCCTATCTCGCCTACGAGTTCGCCCGCGCCAAGGGCTCGTCGTTCCTGGCCGGCATGAAGGGCGACTGCGCCGACTGGACCGCCGAGGACCACGGCGTCATCCGGGCGATCTACTACGGCATGATCTCGGAGGTCGACGCCCAGCTCGGCCGCATCTTCGCCGCGATCCGCGCCGCCGGGGCCTGGGACGACACGGTGATCGTGGTCACCTCCGACCATGCCGAGATGATGGGCGACCACTGGAGCTTCGGCAAGGGCGGCTGGTTCGACCAGAGCTACCACATCCCGCTGGTCGTCCGCGTGCCCGGCCGCAAGGCCGGCCATGGCCGCCGCGTCGCCGCCTTCACCGAGGCGAGCGACCTGTTCCCGACCCTGCTCGACCTGTGGGACGGGACGCCTCGGACCGCGCCGGACGGGCGCTCCCTCCTGCCCTTCCTCGATGGCGCGGCGCCGCCCGGCTGGCGCGATGCCGCGCACTGGGAGTTCGACTTCCGCGACATTTCCGGCAGCACGAGCGAGCGGCATTTCGGCCTTGCCTCGCGCGCCTGCAGCCTCGCCGTGATCCGCGACGAGGCGTTCAAATATGTCCATTTCGCCGGCCTGCCGCCGCTCCTCTACGACCTGCGCAACGACCCTGGCGAACTGGTCGACCTGTCCGGCGATCCGGGCTACCTGCGCGTGCGGCTCGGCTACGCCGAGCGCCTGCTCGCCTGGCGGGCGCAGAACCTCGACCAGACCCTCGCCTATTGCGAACTGACCGCCGACGGCCCCGTGTCGAAACCCTTCCGCGACTGAGTGCGCCGACCGACCGCGTCCACGTAGTAACCCCGAAGACGCGCGGTTGTCACAAATCGATTGCTGCGCTGCACTATCGTACGTGGCGGCAATTCGGCCCGGTGAGAGGTCGCGCATGTTCGATTTGTCTGGCCAGAAAGCCTTGGTCGTCGGTGTCGCCAACGACCAGTCGATCGCCTGGGGCTGCGCCAGGGCGTTTCGCACACAAGGCGCCGACCTTGCGATCACCTATCTCAACGACAAGGCCGAGCCGTTCGTCCGCCCGCTGGCCGAACAGCTCGGCGCCGAGGTCGTCCTGCCGCTCGACGTACGCGACGAGGCCCAGATCGACGCGTTGTTCGAGGCGATCCGCACCCGATGGGGCCGTCTCGACACGCTGCTGCATTCGATCGCCTTCTGTCCGAAGGAGGACCTGCACGGCCGCGTCGTCGACTGCTCGGCGCACGGCTTTTCGCTCGCCATGGACATTTCCGTCCATTCGTTCCTGCGCCTGATCCGCCGCGCCGAACCGCTGATGGCGGGCGGCGGCACCTGCATGACGGTGTCGTTCTACGGCGCAGAGAAGGTGGTCGAGCACTACAACGTCATGGGCCCGGTCAAGGCCGCGCTCGAAGCGACGACGCGCTACGTGGCGGCCGAACTCGGTCCGAAGGGCATCTCGGTGCATGCGCTGTCGCCCGGACCGCTGAAGACCCGGGCGGCCTCGGGCATCGCCGAGTTCGACGAGTTGCTCGACGCGGCCGCCGAGCGCGCCCCGACCCATCATCTCGCGACCATCGAGGACGTCGGCGCCTATGCCGCGTTCCTGGCGAGCCGCGAGGCAGCAAACGTCACCGGCGGCATCCACGCCATCGACGGCGGCTACAGCATCATCGGCTGAGAGTTCCAGACATGAGCAATATCTTCGATGCCCTCAACGACCCGAACGGCAATTTCCTGAAATCGGTGACCGACGCCACCGCCTGGTCGCCGAGCGAGCGGCTGAAGGCCTTCACCGCCCAGTTCGGCGAGTACTCGGCAATGAGTGAGATGATGGCGCGCGGCGCCTCGAAGCACTTCGACCGCATTGCCAGATCCCACAGCGCGCGCACCCGCAAGAGCCTGGAGGCGCTCACCAAGACGGCGGACGATGTCTCCCGTCGACAGACGGAAGGCAATCTCGCCGGCGCCTGGGCGGCCTATCTGACCGATGCTGCGCAACGCACCGTGCTCACCCTCGACACGCTGCGCCGCCGTGGCGACGTCTTCCTCAAGCACGAGGCTGAGGGCTGTCCGCCGGTGCTTGTCTACGACCACGAGGTCGTCGTCGACGGCGCAAGCCTGCCGCGGCCGTGCAACTATATGCTGCTGCGCATCGTTGCGCCCGAGGGTGTCGAGATCAAGCCGTGGAAGCGGCCCTACGTCATCATCGATCCGCGCGCCGGACACGGTGCCGGCATCGGCGGCTTCAAGACCGACAGCCAGGTCGGCGTCGCGCTGCGCGACGGCCATCCGGTCTATTTCGTCGGCTTCCGCCGCGACCCCGAGCGCGGCCAGACGCTCGCCGACGTCACCCATGCCGAAGCCGAGTTCGTCCGCGAGGTCATGCGCCGGCATCCGGACGCCTCCCGCCCGGTGGTCATCGGCAACTGTCAGGGCGGCTGGGCGACGCTGCTGCTGGCTGCGTCCAACCCGGACCTGACCGGCCCGATCGTCCTCAACGGCGCCCCGGTGGACACCTGGGCCGGCGTCGTCGGCGAACATCCGATGCGCTACAACGGCGGCGTCCTCGGCGGCGCCTGGCAGCCGATGTTCTGGTCCGACATCGGCCATGGCGTCTTCGACGGTGCCCACCTGGTGGCGAACTTCGAGCTGCTCAATCCCGCCCGCACCCAGTTCCGCAAGTTCTACGACCTCTATGCCCAGGTCGACACCGAGGCGGAGCGCTTCCTCGAGTTCGAGACCTGGTGGGGCGGCTACTTCCTGCTCACCGAGGCCGAGATCCGCTGGATCGTCGAGCAGTTGTTCGTCGGCAACCGGCTCGCCCGCAACGAAGCCAGGCTCGAGCCCGGCCGCAACGTGGACATCAAGGCGATCCGGGCACCGATCATCGTCTTCGCCAGCCACGGCGACAACATCACGCCGCCGCAGCAGGCGCTGAACTGGATCCTCGACACCTATGCCGACGTGTCGGAAATCCAGATCCGCGGGCAGCGCATTATTTACATGATACACAACCAGGTCGGCCATCTCGGCATCTTCGTGTCCTCTTCCATCGCGAAGAAGGAGCACACGGAAATGGCGTCGACGATGAAGACGATCGAGGCGCTGGCGCCCGGCCTCTACGAAATGAAGATCGACGCCTACCAGGGCGACGTGCTCAACCGGACCTTCACCGTGTCCTTCCACGAACGTGTGCTGGCCGACATCCTCTCCCTCGACGACGATCGTGACGACGAGATCCCGTTCGCGGCGGTCGCCCGGTGCTCCGAGCAGCAGGCCGAGTTCTACGATGTCTTCCTGCGCCCCATCGTCCAGGCCGGGGTCACCGAGGCGAGCGCCGAGGCATCCCGGGTGCTGCATCCGCTGCGCCTGCAGCGTGCCCTGTTTTCCAGCCGCAATCCGGTGGTCCGACCGCTCCAGCACCTGGCCGACAAGGTCAAGGCCGTCCGGCAGCCGGTCGACGGAGACAATCCGTTCCTGGAGGCCGAACGGTTATGCGCCGACCTCCTCGAACAGACGCTCGACATGGTCCGCGACCTGCGCGACACGTG
>CAZJFH010000133.1:0-4558 GCA_964545205.1 uncultured Rhodospirillaceae bacterium | reverse complement strand
GCTGGCGTTCCGGCGCCGCGGCCATGGCGGCGCGCTCCTCGGCCGCGGTGGTGATCGTGATCGCCGGCTTCGCCGGCGGCGCGGCCGCGGCGACCGCCGTGGCGCTTGGCTCGTCGGCGGTGAACAGGGCCATGACGTGCTCGCCGGCGCCGCGGCCGGTCGCCGCCTGCAGCGCGACGTTGGCCGCCGCCATGCCGACGCCGACCGGCCCGCCGAGCACGAAGCCGCCGGCGAGCTGCGCCGCGGCGCCGATCTTGTCGCCGGTGATCTCGCGGTAGATGGTGTTGACGATCGGGATGTGCTGCAGCGGATTGATGAAGTCCAGCAGGTCCCACAGCGTCGGCGTGTTGCCTTCGGCGAACAGCGACACGCCGGGAAGCTCGGCGCCGCCTTCGGACGGCGCCGGGGCCGTCATGGCGACGCGCTCCTCGCCGGGATGGACGGCGGGCGCGCCCTCGTCGTTGAAGACGACGCGGTTCCAGTAGCCGGCCGCCGGCGGCGCCGCGGCCGGCGCCGGCGCCGGCGGCGCGTCGGTCTCGGCCAGCGCCTGCGCGAAGCCCTTCTCGGCCGCCGGCTCGGCGCGGGCGGCCTTCGGCGTCGGATGGGCGAAGCTGGGGCCGCTCTCGTCGTTGAAGACGACCTGGGTCCAGTAGCCGGGCAAGGATTGGATCACGCTCATGCCCGCGTACAAGCAAACGCGATGCCAGTTCGAAGCGCAGGCTTTTCAGGGGCTTGCCGTGGCGTTGCGGCGGGCTGGGCAACAACCGCCCGGCAGCAAATGCCTAGAACAGGTGGCCGCTGCGGGTGGCCTTGGTCTGCAGGTAGCGGACGTTGTGTTCGTTCGACGGGAACACGTGCGGCACCCGTTCCACCACCTCGACGCCGTGGCGGGCCAGCGCCTCGACCTTCAACGGATTGTTGGTCAGCAGCCGCACGCGGCCGACGCCGAGGCGCCGCAGCATCTCGGCCGCCGGCTGGTAGATGCGCTCGTCGTCGTCGAAGCCGAGCTGGCCGTTGGCGTCGAGCGTGTCGAAACCGTCGTCCTGGATGCGATAGGCGCGCAGCTTGTTGACCAGGCCGATGCCGCGGCCCTCCTGCGCCAGGTACAGCAGCACGCCGCTGCCCTGCTTGGCGATCTCGGCGATGGCGCCGCGAAGCTGGTCGCCGCAGTCGCAGCGCAGGCTGCCGAGCAGGTCGCCGGTGAAGCATTCCGAATGCAGCCGCGCCAGCACCGGCGCCTGGGGATCGGGTTCGCCGATGATGATCGCCAGGTGCTCGATGCCGCCGTCGGCGGGACGGAATGCGACGATGCGGGCGTCCTCGGCCCCTTCCAGCGGCACCCGCGCATCCGACACCGCGCGCAGGCTGCGCGCCGCCGCCTGCTGGTAGCCGCCGATCTCGGCGACGCTGACCCGGAACAGGCCGTTGGCCTCGGCGACGGCGCGGCCGTCGTCGGCCAGCGGCGCCAGCAGCACCGACGGCAGCAGCCGCGCCAGCTTGGCCAGCGCCACGGCGCCGGCGACCGGCGAGTCGGTCGGCGCGGCGCCGCCGCGCAGGCCGCCGGGCAACGCGCCGGTCAGGCCCGAGCAGGGATCGCTGACCCGGCGCACGGCGGGCGCGTCGATGCCCTCGGGCCGGCTCAGCGCCACCGCGGCGGCGTCCTCGGAGCCGAGGCCGAGCACGGCGGCGCGGCGGCCGGTGATCGCCAGCACCGGCACCTTGCCGGTCAGCGCCGTCAGGCGCGCGATGCCCTCGGGCGTCACCGCCTCGGCCGCCTGCACCAGCCCGGCGGCGCCGGACTCGGCATAGACGACGACGAAACCGCCCCGCCGCAGGTCCGCCACGGCGCGGTCCACCGCCACCAGGATCGGCGGCGCGGCGGGCTGGTCGGCGGTCGAGACGGTCAGGCGTTCGGTCATGGTTCCAGGTCTGCGCGCGTGCGGCAAAGAGCCGGCAACATAGCCGCTTTCCGGCGCCAGCGGAAGGCTTGCCGCGCCGCCCCGTGACGCCGGCGCGATCTGAGCTTATAGCTTACCACGCCCGCCCGTTGCGGCGTGCGATCGGATGGCCCGCGGCTGGGGCAGTGCATCGGCGGTGGAGGTCTGGTAAAAGACCAGCGATGACCGAAAGACCAATTCTCCTTGTGGACGATGACGAACTGCTGCGGCAGTCGCTCGTCGAACAACTCGCGGCCGAGGGCTTCGAGGTCAGCGAGGCCGGCGACGCCGCCACGGCGCTGGACATGGCCGAGCGGCGTTTCGACGCCTATCTGCTCGACATCGGCCTGCCCGACATGGACGGCCGCGAGCTGTGCCGCCGCCTGCGCGAGCGCGGCCTGCTGGCGCCGGTGATCATGCTGACGGCGGCCGACAGCGAGGCCGACACGATCAGCGGCCTCGATTCGGGCGCCAACGACTACGTCGCCAAGCCGTTCCGGCTCGGGGTGCTGCTGGCGCGCCTGCGCGCCCATCTGCGTCAGTACGACAACTCCGACGCCGCCACCTTCCGCATCGGCCCCTACACCTTCCAGCCGGCGGCCAAGCTGCTGACCGCCGAGGGCAGCCGCAAGAAGATCCGGCTGACCGAGAAGGAAGTCGCGATCCTCAAGTTCCTCTATCGCGCCGACCGGGTGATCGCCCGCGACGTGCTGCTGCACGAGATCTGGGGCTACAGCCCCGAGATCTCGACCCACACGCTGGAGACCCACGTCTACCGGCTGCGCCAGAAGATCGAGGCCGACCCGGCCAACGCCCGCATCCTGGTCACCGAGCCGGGCGGCTACCGGCTGGTGCCGTAGCGCGCAGCGCCGCCGCGAGCTGGGCGTCGGCGCCGGCCACCGCGATGTCCGGCGCCAGGCCGCGTCCGGTGATCGGCTCGCCGCCCGGGCCCAGGAATTCCGCCGTCGACAGCAGCAGGCCGCCGCCCTGGGGCAGCGGCAGCATCTCGTGTTCCAGGGCGCGGCCGAAGGTCGGCTCGCCGACCAGCACCGCGCGGCCGTTGCCGCGCAGCGCCGCCGCCAGCACTTCCGCAGCCCCGGCCGTGCCGCGGTCGACCAGCGCCGCCATCGGCACCCCGGCCCAGCGCTCCGCCTTGTGGGCGACCATGCGCCGCGGCGGCTGGGCGCGGCCGCGGACGGTGGCGATCGTGCCGCGGGCGAGCAGCAGATCGGCGATGGCGATCGCCTGCTCGGGCGGCCCGACGGCGTTGCCGCGCAGGTCGAGCACCAGGCCGGCGGCCGGCGGCCGGTCGAGCAGCTCGAGCACGCGGGCGTGCGTCGCCGGCCCGAACACCGGCAGGCGCAGCACGGCGGCGCCGTCGATGTGGATCAGCTCCGGCTTCGGCGCCGCGACGGGCCGCAGCGGCACGGTCACGGTGGTCTCGCCGCCGTCGCGGCCGAGGCGCAGCCGCATCTCGCGCCCCGGCGGACCCTGCAGCCGCAAGGCCAGCGCCGCCGGCGTCAGGCCGGCCGGGTCCTCGCCGTCGATCGCCAGGATCGCGTCGCCCGGCCGCACCCCGGCCGCCGCCGCCGGGCCGCCGGCGACCGGCGCCACCACCAGCGGCCGCGCGCCGGGCCGGGTCGTCGCCTCGATGCCCAGGCTGGCCGCGACCACCGGCTCGCCGCGCAGCCGCGAAACGTCGTCGGCCGGCAGGTAGCGCGCGGTCGGGTCGAGTTCGGCCAGCATCGCGTCGATGGCCGCGTCGGCCAGTTCCGACTGCGGCGCCTGCGGCCGCGCCCGCGCCACGGCCGCGGCGCCGTCCAGCGCCGCCGCGACCAGCGCCGCCTCGTCCGGCCGGCGCCAGTGCTGGTGGCGGATCGTCGCCAGCGCGGCGCGCGCGTTGCGCCACGGCGGCGCGACCTGGCCCGTCTCGCCGTGGGTCAGCGCCTCGGCGAGGCCGTCGGGATCGGCGGCCAGGCACGGCGCGGCGCCGGCAAACGCGGCGAGGAACAGGATCGCGGGCAGTCTCATGCCCGCAGTCTAGCACTCAGATGCGGTCGTACCAGATGACGTCTTCGCCGTAGATCACGGCACCGTTCTCGTACAGGTACGGGTCGTCCAGGACGTCGCTGACCACCGGATCCTCGCTGACCAGGTCGTAGTCGTCGGCGGTCGCGCAGGCGCCGAGCGCCAGCGGCAGGCCGGCGGCGAGCAGAAGCGGGATGCGCATCGGCCGTCTCCTTCGCGGGTTATCGAAGGAGAACAGGCCGAACGGGGCTTTTGTTGCCCGATGGTGGCGCGCGCGCCGCCCGATGCGCATATAATGCCGGCCCAAACGAGGATGGAAGATGTCGCAGCCGCTCCTGTTCGTCCCCGAGAAGCGCCCGGCCCCCGACGGCGGCGTGCCGTTCGCGCTGGCCTCGGACTACCAGCCGTCGGGCGACCAGCCGACCGCGATCGCCGAGCTGACGGCGGGCGTGCAGGCGGCCGAGCGCGACCAGGTGCTGCTGGGGGTGACCGGCTCGGGCAAGACCTTCACGATGGCGCACGTCATCGCCAACACCGGCCGGCCGGCGCTGGTGCTGGCGCCGAACAAGACCCTGGCGGCGCAGCTCTACGCC
>CAZJFH010000132.1:0-4728 GCA_964545205.1 uncultured Rhodospirillaceae bacterium | reverse complement strand
GGTGGCGGCCACCGTCGGCGTCGCGGCCGGCTCCTGCGGGTCGCCGGCGCTCAGGAACCATGCCGCGGCGCCGCCGCCGATCAGCACCACCGCGGCGCCGGCCATCAGCAGCGCCCGCGACGAGCCGCCGCCGGACGGCGCCGGCGCGGCCGGCGCGGCGGGGCGGGCGGCGGGATTGACGATGGTCGCCGCATCGCCGCCGACGGTCGCGTCGTCGGCGGCGGCGCGCGCCGGCGAGGCCATGGCCGGGATCGTCTCGTCGGGGCGCAGGCTGCCCGGTTCGCCGCTCAGCGCGGCCGGGCGGAAGATCGTCTCGCCGCCGGCGGCGACCGTCGCGTCGCCGTCATCGGCCGCCGCGGCCGCCGCCGGCAGCCGGCCCTCGAACGCCGCCTTGATGTCGGCGGCGAAGGCGTGCGCCGACTGGTAGCGGTCGCCCGGCCGCTTGGCCATCGCCTTGGCGACGACGGTGTCGAAGGCGTGCGGCACCTGAACGTTGAGCGCCGACGGCGCCGGCGGCTCGACGTTGAGCACCTTGTGCATGATCGACGTCACCGAGCCGGTGAACGGCTTCTCGCCGGTCAGCAGCTGGTAGAGCACGGCGCCGGCCGAGAACAGGTCCGAGCGGTTGTCGACCGGCTGGCCCATGAACTGTTCCGGCGACATGTAGCTGGGCGTGCCCAGCACGGTGCCGGCCTGGGTCATGGTCGAGGTCTCGATGCGGGCGACGCCGAAATCGGCGATCTTCACCTGACCACGGCTGGTGATCATGATGTTCGCCGGCTTGATGTCGCGATGCACGACGCCGCAGGAATGCGAGTATTCGAGCCCGGCCAGCAGGCCTTCCATGGTCGAGACGATGGCCTTGAGCTCGAAGCGCTCGCCGTCGTCGAAATAGTCCTTCAGCGAGCGGCCCTCGACGAATTCCATGGCGATGAACGCCATGCCTTCGTGCTCGCCGTACTCGTAGACCGCGACGACGTTGGGATGGGTCAGCCGGCCGGCGGCCTGCGCTTCGCGTTTGAAGCGCGCCAACTCCATCACCATCTCGGAATCCGGCGAGTCGCCCTTGAGCACGGTCTTGATCGCCACCGAGCGCTCGATCGCCGGATCGAAGCCCTTGTAGACGATGCCCATCGCGCCCTTGCCGAGCACGGACACGATGTCGTACCGGCCGATCTTCTTGACTTCGGTCTGCTGCATACCCGCCCCGTCCAGTTGCCCGGTTCCCCCTTGCGGGAAGCCGTCCGGCCGAACCCTATCTCACCCGCGCCACGATCACGGTGACGTTGTCCGAGCCGCCGGCCTCGAGGGCCGCCGTCACCAGATTGCGGCATATTTCGTCGACGCTGCCGGACAACATACCCCGTATGTCCTCGTCCGGCACCAGCGAGCTGAGCCCGTCGGAACATACCACGAAGAGATCGCCGGAACGAAAGGACTCGACACAGACCGGCACGTCGACGCTCGGCCATGGCCCCAGCGCGTTGAGCACGATGTTGCGCTTCGGCGCCGTGCCCTCGGCGCCGCGGTCCAGCCACTCCTGGTACAGGGTCTGGTCGCGGGTCATCTGCCTCAGCGCGCCGTCGCGCAGCCGGTAGACGCGGCTGTCGCCGGCGTGGAAGATCACCGCCTGGTCGCCGTCGAGCACCTGCAGCCCCGCGATGGTGGTGCCGATGCCGGCGCCCTCGGCATAGCCGCGCTGGCGGTTGATCTCGTGGATGCGGCTGTTGGCGGTCTCGACCGCCGCGCGGACGACCGCGGCGCGGGCGCCGGCGGCGTCGCCGGCCTCGGCGATGCCGGTCGGCGTCGCGGCGCAGGCGGCGGTGGCGTCGGGGTCGAAGTCCAGCGCCGCCGCCGGCATCTCGTCGGGATCGAACTCGAACAGGAAGTCGGAAACCGACTCGACCGCCATCCGGCTGGCGAGGTCGCCGGCGTCGTGGCCGCCCATGCCGTCGGCGACGACGAGCAGGCCGAGCTCGGAATCGACCAGCAGCGAATCCTCGTTCACCGTCCGCTTGCGTCCGACGTCGGTGGCCGAAGCGACTTCGAGGCGGTCCCGGAATAGATCAGGCATGTCTCTCCTCGTCGTCCGAGTGGGTCCAGTCGACAACCCGATCCGACGCCTCGGACAGGCTGCCGCCGGCCGCGAAGGTGATCAGGTAGGCCGCGAGCTGCCGGAACACGAACCGGCGGTGCCCAGGCGGCAGCCACATCAGGTTGGGACCGGGATTGCAGTCGAGATAGGTCAGGGCGCCGTCGTCGCCCTGGATGGCGTCCCAGCCGGCGTAGTGCAGGCCCAGCGCCTGGGTCGCGCGCACGATCTGCCGGTACTCGCGCTCGGGCAGGGTCACGGGATCGAATCCCCGCGGCGCGGTGCGCGAATCGATGGTGTCGGTGGCGACGTGCAGCGCCAGCGGCATGTGGCCGCCGACCACGTGCACGCGCAGCACCCGCCCGGGGCTGCGCTCCTGGAACAGCGCCGGCGCGAAGCGCAGCAGCCGCAGGCGGTCGCCGTCGGCGGCGGTGACCAGCCGCGTCGAGCCGATGCCGATGCCCGGCTTGACCACCGCCTCGCCGACCTCGTCGACGAAGGCCGCCGCCGCCGCCGGGTCGCTGGTCGTCAGGGTGCGCGGCGCGCGAAAGCCCCAGGCGCGCAGCTTCTCGTAGAGCTGCGGCTTGGTGTCGTGGTCGACGTAGGCGCCGGTGATCCGGTTGGCGACCAGCCGCCCCGAGGCGGCCAGCGCGTCGAAGAAGGCGTGCAGCGTCGCCTGGCATTCCTGCTCGCGCAGGAAGCTCGCCCGGTACTCGGCGAACGAGGCCGCGTTCATCACCGGCGGCAGCGCCGGCAGCGTCCGCGGGGCCAGGCAGCGGACGTGGATGGCGCGGATGTCGGCGAAGTCGTGCTCGCCCCAGCGGAAGCGCGTGCCGTCGAAGGCGCAAGCGGCGCGGGCGCCGCCGCCGACCTGAACGTCGCAGACGATCGGCGTCGCGCCCGCTTCGCGAACGGCGTCGGCGATTTCGGCGACCTGGCTGCTGCCGTCGTTGGCGAAGAGGGCGATCTTGGGGGGCATGGCGGCAAAGCGAGCGGTGCCGGCCCGCGGGCCGGCACCGTCCGTCCGTCGTTACGAATTGATGTTGATGGAGCCGATATTGGTGTTGTCGCTGACGTCGCCCGCCGCGGCGCCCATCGCGCCCGCGCCCGAGCCGGCGCTGCCGCCGACACCGATGCCGGTGCCGTAGGGGTCGGTGTTCACGACCGTGGCCGTGCCGGCACCGACGCCGGTGCCGCCGCCGGCGGCCGAGAACGCGCCCGCACCGCCCATCGCGTCACCGCCGCTCTTGCCGCCCTGGCTGATGCCGACGCCGCCGAATTCGTTGCTCATGGGGTCTCTCCTCAGGAATTGATGTTGATCGAACCGATTGCAGTATTGTCGGAGACGTCGCCGCCCAGCGAGCCGGCTGCCGCCGCCCCCGAGCAGGCGTCGCCGCCGACCCCGAGCCCGGTGCCGTCGGCATAGGCCGGCCAACCGGAGGCCGTGCCGGCACCGACGCCGGCTGCCGAGCCGCCCTGGCTGCCGGAAAAGCCGCCGGCCATGCCGAGCGCGTCTCCACCCGCCTTGCCGCCTTGAACTATGTTGGTATTGCTGTACTCGGTCATCGGCGGGCTCCCTGGCGACATGTCCCCTGGAATTGAAGCTTCGGGCTTCCTTTACTCAAGAACCGTGCCAACGTTCCGGGCGCCACAATTCCTTCACCTTCGGCGACGGCGGGTGGGGGCGGCGTCGGCGCTGTCCAACGCCAGTGGACGTTCGTCCAGCAATATCGGACGGCCTGGGGGTCAGCCACGGCGGCGCTCGTCGGCTTCCTCGAACAGCGGCAGCCGCGGCGCCTCGTCGAGGAAGCGCTGGCGCAGGGCGATGAAGTCGACCTCCGGCAGGCCGAGCATCGCGGCGCTGAACACCCGCTCGTCGAAGGTGTGGCCGAGATAGGCCTGCATCTCGTTGATCATCAGGTCCTCGTTGGTCGGGTCGTAGCCGCTTTTCTCCAGAAAGGCGCGGAACAACGCGCGTTGCGGCGCCGTCAGCACCTCGTGCCAGAAGCGGCGGCAGAAGTCGACGTAGGCGGGGTCGGTGAAGTAGATCCCGTGGCTCAGCTCGTGGCGCAGGATGGTCCGCCGCGCGGCCTCGTCGACGCTTTCGTCCTCGAGGGTGGTCGGATCGTCGGTCTGGGGCCGGGGCACGGAGACCAGGGCGCCGCGCCGGGTCGGGGCGTAACCACCGGCCTCGGCCGCCAGGAAGCCGTGCTCGGTGAGCAGTCCCAGCAACGCCGATTCGTCGCTGGTCAGGGCCACCGAATCGCGCCGCGACAGGGTGTAGAACCGCGCGAGGTCGTCGAAACGGTAGTCGTGGCCGAAGGCGAAGGTGTGGGCGCTGCCGCCGGCCGCCTTGATCAGCGCCGTCAGCTCGGTGTCGGTCAGCACGCGGTCGCGCGGCGCTTCCGCTCGCTCGACGAAGGCGTAAAGGCGGTTGAAGGCGCGCGACTGCGACTTGAGGTCGGGATAAAGCACGACCAGAACGTTGTCGGCGCTCTCGTACAGGTAGGGCTCCGGCGCGCCGCCGCCGAACGCCACCAGCTGGGCGTAGCCGGCGCGGGCCAGCGGCTTCGGCTTGGCGGGCGCGGGCGCGGCCGCCGGCTGCGGCGGCGGCGCGGCCGGCGCCGCGGCGACCG
>CAZJFH010000131.1:0-5121 GCA_964545205.1 uncultured Rhodospirillaceae bacterium | reverse complement strand
GACCTGTCGAGCCTAAGCCCGACCGACAAGCTGGCCGAGGCGCAGCGGCAGTTCGGCGACGTAATGGGCCTCGCCCGCGGCGGCGACGACGACGCCTTTGGCCGCGTCACCGGCCAGGCCGACGCCTTGCTGGAGGCGGCGCGGGCGGTCTACGGTTCGACCCGCGGCTATGCGGCGCTGGAGCAGTGGGTGCGTTCGCAGGTCACCGGGCTGGGCGGCGCGCTCGACCTACCGGGCTTCGCGGCCGGCGGGCTGGCGATGCCGGGCTTCGCGATGGTCGGCGAACAGGGGCCGGAGCTGGTGCGTTTCAACGTGCCGTCGCAGGTCTATTCGGCCGGCGAGACGCGACGGGTGCTGGCCGGCAACGACAACGCGGAGCAGCGCCGGACTAACGAGCTGCTGCGTGCCTACGCTCGCCAGTCCGCCGCCGAGACGATGGCGCTGCGGGCCGAGCTGGCCGAGATGCGCTCGGAGCTGGCCGAGATCAAGGCGCCGCTGCGCCGGGTGGCGGCCGGTGGCTGAGCAGATCTACGTCGTCGAAGCCGTCGCCTATACCAGCGCCGGCACCGAGACGCTGTACTGGTGCTCGGGCAAGGGCTTCACGACGAAAACCACGGACACGCCGGCGAGCACGCCGATCGCGCCCAGGATCATCGAGCCGGCCAACCTGGCGCGCCTGGTGTTCGGGGACGGCCGCACCGCCGGACGGAGTCAGGTCGGCGGCGGCGAGCTGGTGCTGAACAACGCCGATGGCGGCCTGAACGCGCTGCTCGACTACGGGCTCGACGGCCGGGCGATCAGCATCTGGGTCGGCGAGCAGGGCGCGGCCTATCCGTCTGGCTTCGCGCGGGTGTTCCGCGGCACGATGGAACAGCCGGAGGTGTCGGCGACCAGGGCGGTGGTCCGGCTGCGCGACCGTCAGGCCGAGCTCGACCGGCCGATCCAGACCACGAAGTTCGCCGGCACCAATTCCGGGGCGACGGGCGTGGAGGGAACGGCCGACGACTTGAAGGGCCGGCCGAAGCCGCTGGCCTACGGCCGCTGCTACAACGTCGCGCCGCCGCAGGTCAACGCCAGCCTGCTGATCTACCAGGTGCACGACGGCGCCGTGCAGGCGATCGACGCGGTCTATGACGGCGGCCTCGCCTACACCCTGGCCGGCGACGATCCCGACCTGGCGACGCTGCAGGCGGCGACGGTGGCCGCGGGCGACTATCGGACATGCCTGGCCGAGGGCTATTTCCGGCTCGGGACACTGCCGGCCGGCCTGGTTACCGCCGACGTCCAGGGCGATGCGACCGGCTCCTACGTCTCCAGCGTCGCCGGCATCGTCGAGCGCATCGTCACCACCAGGGGCGGCCTGGCCTCGGGCGACGTCGACGCGGCGGCGGTCGCGGCGTTGAACACCGCCAACAGCGCCGTCGTCGGGATCTGGGTCGATCAGGAGCGCTCGATCCTGGACGTGCTCGACGAGCTGTGCGCCTCGATCGGCGCCTACTACTATTTCGACACTGCCGGCGACCTGGTGCTGGGCCGCCTCGATGCGCCGGCCTCGCCGAGCGTGACGCTGACCGACGTCGAGATCATCGCCATCGAGCGCCAGGCGACCCGCGACCAGGGCCGGGGCCTGCCGGCCTATCGGGTGATCCTCGGCTGGCAGCGCAACTGGACGGTCCAGGACGACGTGCTCGGCGCGGTGTCGGAGGCGCGCAAGGCGTGGTTGGCCGAGGCGGTGAGGACGGTCACGGCTACCGATGTCAGCGTGCAGACCAAGCATCCGCTGGCGCCCGAGCTGCGCCGTGACACGCTGCTGGCGGTCTCGTCGGCGGCGTCGGCCGAGGCGACGCGGTTGCAGGCGCTCTACGGCGTCCGGCGCGACATGGTCCGGTGCCGGGTACGGCTGGACGCCACGAATGCAGCCATCGATCTCGGCGATGTCGTGCGGGTGCAGACGTCGCGGCTGGGCTATTCCGCCGGCCGCGACTTCGTCGTGCTCGGCGTCGAGACGACCGGCGCGCGCAACCGCATGACGCTGACGCTGTGGGGGTGAGATGGCGAAGCTGAAGATCAGCTACGTGAACATGGTCACGGCCTATGCCGGCGTGACGCTGTCGGCGGGGTCGTGGCAGGCCTCGGCGCCGGTGTCGAACCTCGCCAACCGTATCCTGGCGACCAAGGCGCGATCCACCGACGCGACCACGGCGAGCACCCAATTCCGGGTCAACCTCGGGGCGTCGCGGGTGATCCAGCTTATGGGGCTGTTCGGCCACAACTGCACGACGGCGGCGACCTTCCGGCTGACCGCCGGCAATAGCGCCGGCGGCTCGGACCTCTACGACTCGGGCTGGCTCGACGTCTGGCCGGCGGTCTACCTGCCCGAGGACCTGGAGTGGGAAGACGACAACTGGTGGACCGGGGTGTTGAGCGAAGAGGATCGCGAGGGCTATCCGATCCAGCTGCTGCACCTGCTCGGCCAGGCCGTGCGGGCGCAGCATTGGACCGTCGAGATCAACGACACCACCAACGGCGACGGCTACGTGGAAGCCGGCTATCTGTGGCTGGGTGCGGTGTGGTCGCCCGAGCGCAACTACCGCTACGGCGCCGGGCTGGCCTGGGAGCATCGCAGCCAGATCGAGCAGAGCCTCGGCGGCGTCATTTACGTAGACGAACGCTCGCCGGCGCGGGTGTGGGATTTCCAGCTTGAGGCCCTGACCGACGTCGAAGCCTTCGGCACCGTGCTCGAGCTGCAGCGCAAGGCCGGCAACTCGGGCTACGTCGTCGTGATCCCCGATTCCGACGACGCCGTGCGCCGCCATCACCGCGACATCCTGGGGCGCATGCGGCGGTTCGACCCCATTAAACAGGCCTTTTACGGCCACCAGACCTTCGGCGGCGAGATTGAGGAGATCGTTGGATGAGCGCTTCTGACCGAACCCGGCTGGCTGGCCGCACCGCGTCCGACTACGCGGACGGCGGCCACAGGGTCTACTTCGCCGACGACCTCAACGCTGTCGCGGCCGTCGGCAACGACATCGCCGCGACCGGCGACACCATCGCGGCCCAGTACGCCGGCATTCTGGCCGTCGCCGGCACCACCTCGGGCATCGGCTGGTCGGGGCTCATGGTGCCCCGGAACGCGCAGCTCGGCGAGATGGCGTTTCTCGACGAGCGCGTCGGGCGCGGGCGCTTCGTCAAGGCGCTGACCGGCGCCGCGACGCTGGTCGTCGCCGACTTCGGCAAGGTGATCAACTGCACCGGATCGAGCTACACTGTGACGCTGCCGCCGGCCGCCAGCGCCGGGCCGGGTTGGGTCTGCCGCGTCGCCAACAACGGATCGGGCACGATCACGGTGGACGGCGACGGCTCCGAGACTATCAACGGCGCCACCACGATCACCATCGCCGCCGGTGCCAGCAAGGAAATCGTCTGGCTGTCGTCGAGCACCTGGATTGCCGTCTAGATGACCACCAAGACACTGCCGACCGGCGGCCTGGTCGTCTATGAAGCGGCGAGCGCGCCGACCGTCACCGACGACCAGCCGACGATCGGCGCGCGCCGCGGCTATTGGTGGCGCGACACCACGACCGGCGATCTCTACGTCTGCCGCGACCCGGCGACCGGGGCGGCCGACTGGGCGCGGCTGCTGCTGGCCGGCGACATCGGCGCGACGGTGCAGGCCTGGGACGCCGAACTGGACTGGCTGGCCGCCAACCTCACCACGGCCGGTCGCGCACTGCTCGACGATGCCGACGCGCCGGCGCAGCGGTCGACGCTGGGCCTGGGCACGGCGGCGACGACGGCGGCGAGCGACTACGCGACGGCGGCGCAGGGCGCGTTGGCCGACAGCGCGGTGCAGCCCGGCGACCTGGCAGCGGTGGCGACCTCGGGGGCCTATGGCGACCTGACCGGCACGCCGAGCCTGGGCACCGCCGCCGGCGAGGACACCGGCGCCGGCCCGCTCGACCTGGTGCAGCACTGGCGCCTCGGCGGCGGGGCCTCCGTCGATCCCGAGGCGCTGGTCGGGCTGCACGAGGTGGCGCACGGCGCCTCGGCCGCACTGGCTCCCGGGCCGCTGCGCCAGTGCCTGCGCGCCACCGCAAGCATCACCCTGACCCTGCCGCCGGCGGCCGACTGCCCGCCGGGCTGGCATCGGCATCTGAAGGCACGCGGCGGCATTTTGACCATGGCGGCGTCCGGGTCCGACACCGTCGACGGCGGCGCCTCGGTCGCCATCGCCGACGGCGGCCGCGGCCTGGTCGTCCGCACGTCCCCAACATCGTTCGAGGTCTACTGACATGAGCTTCGTCGACCCCACCCTGCGGCTGCCGTTCGCGCGCGGCCTGATCGACCCGCGGCTGTCGTTCCTGCGCGGCAGCACCGCGACCTACTGGGACCAGCGCGGCGTCATGAAGACCGCCGCCGCCAACCAGCCGCGGCTGGACAGCATTCCCGCCAGCGGCGGCGGCAAGGGGCTGCTGATCGAGGAGACGCGCACCAATTTGTGCCTGTACTCCGAGGCATTCGACAACGCCGCCCACACCAAGACGCGATGCAGCGTCTCGGCCAATGCTTTAGCGGCGCCGGACGGCGCTGCGACCGCCGATAAGATCGTCGAAGACTCCAGCGCCTCGACCAGCCACTACGTCCAGCAGTCGATCTCGATCGTGGCGAACACGGTCTACACCGTCTCGGTCTTCGCCAAGGGAGCCGAACGCAGCATCATCGCCCTGTTTTGGCGAAACGCGGGCGACGGCGTGCAGGCGTATTTCGACCTGTCGGCCGGATCGGTCGCCAGCTCCAACGCGTTCGGCTCGGGCAGCGACGTCGCGGCGGCGATCGAGGATTGCGGCGGCGGCTGGTATCGCTGCAAGCTGACCGGCAAGATCAACGCCAGTACGACCACCGGTCTCCTGCAAATCTACCTGACGACGTCGACCGGCTCGGTGTCGTACAGCGGCGACGGTTCGTCGGGGCTGTACCTGTGGGGTGCGCAGGTGTCGGTCGGCAGCTTCGCGGCCAGCTACACGGCGACGACCTCGGCCGCGGCGTCGCGGGGCTCGGAGGTGGCCAACATCGCCACCAGCGGCTTCGGGTTCAACGCCACCGAGGGCACACTGGTGG
>CAZJFH010000130.1:0-5181 GCA_964545205.1 uncultured Rhodospirillaceae bacterium | reverse complement strand
TCCGCTCGTCCTCGGTCAGCTGCTCCTCCAGAAGCAGCGGGTCGTCCCACTGAAAGGCCGCCCTGGCGGCCGGCTTGATGATCGACATCCGGGTAAACTCCTCACTCTCTCGCTTGGGGGTCGTCGCGTCCGGCGACTGGCGGACCGGCCGGGCGGTCGCCGCCGCCTCCCTCGTGACAACCGATCCGCATTCGCTCGAAACCATGCTTGACCTTTAATTCGGTATTATGGTACGCCTTTGCCGTAATGCAACAGAATTCAAGCGTCCCGGGCCGGCACGCGGCGGCAAACGGGGCCGGTGAAGCAAGAGAGGGGAAGAGCGCATGACCGCTTTTGGATACCGCTGGATGTTCACCGAGGCCGGCCAGCCGCTGGCGAAGCAGAGCTTCGAGCTGGGCGAGCCCGGCGCCGGCGAGGTGATCGTCAAGATCGCCGGCTGCGGCGTCTGCCACACCGACCTTGGCTTCTACTACGACGGCGTGCGCACGAATCACCCGCTGCCGCTGGCCCTGGGCCACGAGATTTCCGGCCACGTCATCGCCGCCGGCGCCGGCGCCGAGGAATGGCTGGACAAGGCGGTGATCATTCCCGCCGTGATGCCCTGCGGCACCTGCGACCTGTGCAAGCGCGGCAAGGGCACGATCTGCCCGAACCAGAAGATGCCCGGCAACGACATCCAGGGCGGCTTCGCCACCCACATCACCGTTCCGGCCTACGGCCTGTGCCCGGTCGACGAGGCGCGCCTGGAGAAGGCCGGCCTGAAGCTGGCCGACGTCTCGGTGGTCGCCGACGCGGTGACCACGCCCTACCAGGCCGTGACCCAGGCCGAGCTGCGCGCCGGCCAGGTGGCGATCGTCATCGGCGTCGGCGGCGTCGGCGGCTATTGCGCCCAGGTCGCCCAGGCCTTCGGCGCCAAGGTCATCGCCATCGACGTCGACCAGGGCAAGCTGGACGCCATCGCCAAGACCGGCGTCGCCAAGACCATCAACGCCCGCGAGGTCGACCAGAAGGGCCTGAAGAAGCTGATCGCCGGCTTCTGCAAGGAGAACGGCTTCCCGACCAAGGAATGGGTGATCTTCGAGTGCTCGGGCACCGGCCCCGGCCAGACCACCGCCTACAACCTGCTGGTCCACGGCGCCACCCTGTGCGTGGTCGGCTTCACCATGGACAAGGTCGAGGTGCGGCTGTCGAACCTGATGGCCTTCCACGCCCGCGCGCTCGGCAACTGGGGCTGCGTGCCCGAACTGTACCCGGCGGCGCTGGACCTGGTGCTCGACGGCAAGATCAACCTGGCCGAATACGTCGAGCAGCATCCGCTGGACAGCATCAACGAGATCTTCGAGGCCGCGCACGCCCACAAGCTGAGCCGCCGCGCGATCCTCGTGCCGTAATCGAACGAAGAGAGGGGAATCCAAATGAGCAAGGAGCTCACGTCCATGCCCGTGCCGCCCACCGCCGAAGTCGTGCGCAACACCAAGCTGGAGCACTTCAACGACCACAACCTGGTCGCGGACATCTCGCGCCCGGGCGTGCTGGTCGAGAAGAAGCCGGCGAAGCGTCCCGACGGCACCGTGGCCGAAGGCCTGTACAACTACTGGATCACGCTCGACAACCCGAAGCAGTACAATTCCTACACGACCGAGATGGTCAAGGGCGTCATCCTGGCGTTCCGCGCCGCTTCGAACGCGCGCGACTGCGTCGCCGTCGTGTTCACCGGCTCGGGCGACAAGGCCTTCTGCACCGGCGGCAACACCAAGGAATACGCCGAGTACTACGCCGGCCAGCCGCAGGAATACCGCCAGTACATGCGGCTGTTCAACGACATGGTCTCGGCCATCCTGGGCTGCGACCGTCCGGTGATCTGCCGCGTCAACGGCATGCGCATCGGCGGCGGCCAGGAAATCGGCATGGCCTGCGACTTCTCGGTCACCCAGGATCTGGCGAAGTTCGGCCAGGCCGGCCCGAAGCACGGCTCGGCCCCGATCGGCGGCGCCACCGACTTCCTGCCGGTGATGATGGGCAGCGAACACGCGATGGTCACCGGTTCGCTGTGCGAGCCCTGGTCGGCCCACAAGGCCTACCGCATGGGCATCTGCATGGACATCGTTCCGGCGCTGAAGATCGACGGCAAGTTCGTGCCGAACCCGACGGTCATCACCGACCGCTATCTCGACGAGTTCGGCCGCATCGTCCACGGCGAGTCGAAGACCGGCGAGGAGCTGGAGAAGGGCAAGGCGCTGCTCAAGCAGGGCGAGGTCGACCTGTCGCTGCTCGACGCCAAGGTCGAGGAGCTGTGCGCGAAGCTGCTGCTCACCTTCCCCGACTGCATGACCAAGACCCTCCAGGAGCTGCGCAAGCCGAAGCTGAACGCCTGGAACGCCAACAAGGAAAACAGCCGCGACTGGCTCGGCCTCAACATGATGACCGAGGCCCGCACCGGCTTCCGCGCCTTCAACGAGGGCCCGAAGAACGACCGCGAGATCGACTTCGTGGCGCTGCGCCAGGCCCTGGCCCAGGGCGCGCCCTGGACCCCGGAACTGGTCGAGAGCCTGATCCCGAGGGCGAAATGAGCGACAGCCCGCTCAAGGTCTGGCGCGATCGCGACGGCAAGCTGTTGCGGCTGCGCCTCGCCCGGCCGAAGGCGAACATCGTCGACGCGGCGATGATCGTCGCGATCGACGAGGCGCTGCACGAGGCGTATGCCGACCACGGCCTGCGCGCCGTGCTCCTCGACCACGAGGGGCCGCATTTCAGCTTCGGCGCCAGCGTCCAGGAGCATCTGCCCGAGAGTTGCGCGGCGATGCTCAAGACGCTGCACAAGCTGATCCTGCGGATGCTGGAGTTTCCGGTGCCGATCATCGTCGCGATGAAGGGCCAGTGCCTGGGCGGCGGTCTCGAGGTCGCCTGCGCCGGTCACCTGATGTTCGCGGCGCCCGACAGCAAGCTGGGCCAGCCCGAGATCCAGCTGGCGGTGTTCCCGCCGGCGGCCTCGTGCCTGCTGCCCGAGCGCATCGGCATCGCCCAGGCCGAGGACCTGATCTATTCCGGCCGCAGCATCGGCGCCGACGAGGCGCTGCGCATCGGCCTGGTCAACGCCGTCGCCGAGGATCCGGAAGCCGCGGCCCTGGCCTATTTCGACGAACACCTGGCAAAGCGCAGCGCCTCGTCCCTGCGCTACGCGGTCATCGCCGCGCGCCGGGAAATGGTCGACCGCGTCAAGCCGAAGCTGGTGCGGGTCGAATCCTTGTACCTGGACGAACTCATGAAAACCCATGACGCCGTCGAGGGGTTAAACGCCTTCCTCGAGAAGAGGGCGCCTGTTTGGGAGGATCGCTGATCATGGCAAGTACAGCCGACATCGTCGCCCGCTGCCAAGAGCTGTTCGACGATTTGAATTTCACCGCAGCCCGTGAATGGAAGGCGGCGCAGCCCGGCCGCAAGGTCGTCGGCTTCATGCCGGTCTACGTCCCGCGCGAGCTGATCCACGCCGCCGGCATGCTGCCGCTCGGCATCTTCGGCGGTGGCGACGAACTCGAAGTCATCCACGGCGACGCGTTCTACCAGTCCTACATCTGCCGCATTCCGCGCTCGACCATCGAGCTCGGCGTCACCGGGCGGCTGGACTTCGTCGACGGCATGCTGTTCCCGTTCGTCTGCGACGTCATCCGCAACCTGTCGGGCATCTGGAAGCTGATGTTCCCGAACGTCTACACGAAGTTCTTCGACACCCCGCAGAACTATCGCAAGGACATCGGCGGCACCTACTACACCCACGAGCTGGTCGAGCTGAAGGAAGGCCTGGAGAAGCTGGTCGGGCGCAAGATCACCGACGACGACCTGCGCAACTCGATCGCCGCCTACAACGAGAACCGCCAGGTGATCCGCGAGGTCTACGGCTTCCGCGCCCAGCAGCCGTGGAAGACCCCCGCCTGGGAGGTCTACCTGCTGATGCGCGCCGGCATGGTGCTGCCGGTCGAGGAGCACACGCAGATGATGCGCGACTACCTCGCCGCCGCCAAGGCCGAGAACAAGCCGATGCGCGACAACACCCGCGTCGTCATCAACGGCTCGTTCTGCGAGCAGCCGCCGCTGAACCTGATCAAGTCGATCGAGATGGCCGGCTGCTACATCGTCGACGACGACTACATGCTGGTGAACCGCTTCCTGATGGAAGACGTGCCCACCGCCGGCGATCCGCTGGAGAACCTGTCGACGGCCTTCATCGAGGCCTCGGTCGAGACCGCCTGCAAGTACGTCGACACCGAGGAGAAGAAGGGCAAGTTCCTGGTCGAGCAGGTCAAGAAGTCGGGGGCCGAGGGCGTCATCTTCGCCGCGCCGAGCTTCTGCGACCCGGCGCTGCTGGACCGGCCGATGCTCCAGCACCGCCTGGCCGAGCGCGGCATCCCCTACATCGCGTTCAAGTACGCGGAGAACTCCGGCCAGATGCAGCCCATCCGCGAGCAGGCCGGCACCTTCGCCGATTCGATCAAGCTGTGGAGTGAAGCGTCATGAGTGGCAAGGAAGCCGTCAAAGAACCTTCGATGCTCAAGCAGAAGGAGATGATCGCGAAGAACTACGATCTTCTCACCAGCACGCATGAGCACGGCCGCAAGGTTGCCTCGACCTTCGTTCCCGGCAACCTGAACGAGTTGATCATGTGCTTCGACATGCTCAACAACCTGCCCGAGATCAACGCGATCCAGAACGGCATGCGCAAGCTGTCGGGCGGCATGATCATGGACGCCGAGAAGCACGGCCACTCCGAGGACGTCTGCACCTACGTCAAGGCCGACATCGGCCTGATGGGCAAGGGCAACCTGGCGCCGAACGGCAAGCCGTTCTCGAACCCGGACGTCCTGCTGCTGTCCTACACCGGCTGCTTCACCTTCATGAAGTGGTTCGAGCTGCTGCGCGAGCAGTACAAGTGCCCGACGGTCATGCTGCACGTCCCCTACGAGGGCGACGGCAGCTGGACCATGAACATGCGCGACTACATCGTCAAGCAGCTCAAGGAAGAGGTCATCCCGACGCTGGAGAAGGCCTCGGGCGTCAAGTTCGACATCGACCGCCTGCGCGAGAACCTGCGCCGTTCGGCCAAGGCCGAGGACGACCTGGTGTGGATCCTGGAGCAGGGCAAGAAGAAGCCGTCGCCGATCGACGCCTATTTCGGCGGCGTCTACT
>CAZJFH010000129.1:0-5209 GCA_964545205.1 uncultured Rhodospirillaceae bacterium | reverse complement strand
GTGTGCTCCAGGATCAAGTGTCCGACGCTCCAAGTTCAAACGTCGCGCTTCACTCTCCCCTCGAGGGAGAGGGGTGAAAGGGTGCAGGGGCGGGGAGCCCCTGCGTTTTCCGACGAACCGTTACGCGCCGACGATCTCGGTGTCGCCCATGTAGCCGGGCAGCCAGGCTTCGTTGGCGTCGCGCAGTTCGGCGACGGCGATGGCGCCGGCGTCCTGGATGGCGATGGCGTCGCCGCCGGTGGTGCCGACGATGCGCGCCGCGATCTCGGCCTCCTGGGCGGCCTCGATGACGCTGGCGGCGAGGCCGGGCGGGCAGGTGACGACGTAGCGGCCCTGGTCCTCGCCGAACCACCAGGCATGGGCCGGCGGATTGTGCGGGGCGTGATCGAGCCTGGCGCCGATGCCCGAGGCCATCGCCATCTCGGCCAGCGCGACCAGCAGGCCGCCGTCGGAGACGTCGTGGACGGCGGTGACCATCTCGTCGTGGATCAGGTTCTGCATCAGCTCGCCGGCGCGGCGCTCGCGGTGCAGCAGCACCGGCGGCGGCGCGCCGTCCTCGCGGCCGGCGATCTCGCGCAGGTACAGCGACGCGCCCAGCCAGCCGCGGGTCTCGCCGAGCAGGATGATCGTCTCGCCGGCGTTCTTGAACGCCAGGCTGGCCGACCTGGCGACGTTCGAGATCAGGCCGACGGCGCCGATCGCCGGGGTGGGAAGGATCGGCTGGCCCGAGGTCTCGTTGTAGAGCGAGACGTTGCCCGAGACGACCGGGAAATCGAGGTCGCGGCAGGCCTCGCCCATGCCGCGGATGGCCTCGACGATCTGGCCCATGATCTCGGGCTTCTGCGGATTGCCGAAATTGAGGTTGTCGGTCACCGCCAGCGGCCGCGCGCCGACGGCGCACAGGTTGCGATAGGCCTCGGCGACGGCTTGCCTTCCGCCTTCGTGCGGGTCGGCCTGGCAGTAGCGCGGCGTGCAGTCGGTGGTGATGGCGACGGCCTTCTCGGTGCCGTGGACGCGCACCACCGCGGCGTCGCCGCCCGGGCGCTGGACGGTGTCGCCCATCACCATGTGGTCGTACTGCTCCCAGATCCAGCGCTTCGAGGCGAGGTCGGGGCAGGCGAGCAGGGTCTTGAGCGCGGCCAGCGGCTCGACCTCGATGACCTCCTCGGCCTTGATCACCGCCGGCTTGGCCGGCGCCACCCAGGGGCGGTCGTATTCCGGCGAGGCCTGGGCCAGCGGGTCGATCGGCAGGTCGGCGACGGTCTCGCCGTGGCGCTTCAAGACCATGCGGCCGGTGTCGGTCAGGCGGCCGACGACGGCGAAGTCGAGCTCCCACTTGTCGAAGATCGCCTTGGCGAGCTCCTCCTTGCCGGGCTGGAGCACGATCAGCATGCGCTCCTGGCTTTCCGACAGCATGATCTCGTAAGGCGTCATGCCCTCTTCGCGCATCGGCACCTGGTCGAGGTCCATCTCGATGCCGAGCCCGCCCTTCGAGGCCATCTCGAACGACGACGAGGTCAGGCCGGCGGCGCCCATGTCCTGGATGGCGACGATGGCGTCGGTGTCCATCAGCTCGAGGCAGGCCTCGATCAGCAGCTTCTCGGTGAAGGGATCGCCGACCTGCACGGTCGGGCGCTTCTCCTCGGAACTCTCGTCGAACTCCGCCGAGGCCATGGTGGCGCCGTGGATGCCGTCGCGCCCGGTCTTCGAGCCGACATAGACGACGGGATTGCCGACGCCGGCGGCGGCCGAATAGAAGATCTTGTCGGTCTCGGCCAGGCCGACGGTCATCGCGTTGACCAGGATGTTGCCGTTGTAGGAGGCGTGGAAATTGGTCTCGCCGCCGACGGTGGGCACGCCGACGCAGTTGCCGTAGCCGCCGATGCCGGCGACGACGCCGGCGACCAGATGGCGGGTCTTGGGGTGCTTGGGGTCGCCGAAGCGCAGGGCGTTCATGTTGGCGATGGGGCGCGCGCCCATCGTGAAGACGTCGCGCAGGATGCCGCCGACGCCGGTCGCCGCGCCCTGGTAGGGCTCGATGAAGCTGGGGTGGTTGTGGCTTTCCATCTTGAAGATGATCGCCTGGCCGTCGCCGATGTCGATGACGCCGGCATTCTCGCCCGGGCCCTGGATGACCCACGGCGCCTTGGTCGGCAGGGTCTTCAGCCACTTCTTCGACGACTTGTACGAGCAGTGCTCGGACCACATCACCGAGAAGATGCCGAGCTCGGTGATGTTGGGCTCGCGGCCCAGGATGTCGAGCATCAGCTTGTGCTCGTCGGGCGACAGGCCGTGCTGGGCGACGACCTCGGGGGTGACCTTCATGTCGGCGTTCCTCACGACAGTGCCTCCACCAGGGCGTCGAACATCGGCTTGCCGTCGGTGCCGCCAAGCAGCGCCTCGGCCAGGCGTTCCGGATGCGGCATCATGCCCAGCACGTTGCCGCGCGCGTTGGTAATGCCGGCGATGTTGTGGCGCGAGCCGTTGGGGTTGGCGTCCTCGGTCACCGCGCCGGTCGCGTCGCAGTAGCGGAACGCGACCTGGCCGCCGTCCTCGATGGCCTTGAGCGTGTCGTCGTCGGCGAAGTAGTTGCCGTCGTGATGGGCGACGGGGATGCGGATCACCCGGCCGGCCTCGTAGCCCCTGGTGAAGGGCGTGGCGGCGTTCTCGACCTTCAGGAACACGTCCTTGCACACGAAGCGCAGGCCGGCGTTGCGCATCAGGGCCCCCGGCAGCAGCCCGGCCTCGGTGAGAATCTGGAAGCCGTTGCAGATGCCCAGCACATGGACGCCCTTGTCCGCGCTTTCCTTCACCGCGCGCATCGCCGGCGAATGGGCGGCCATCGCGCCCGAGCGCAGGTAGTCGCCGTAGGAGAAGCCGCCCGGCACGACGATCAGGTCGACCTCGGGCAGTTCGGCGTCGCGGTGCCAGTGCATGACGGGCGCTGAGCCCATGGACGCCTCCAGCGCCACGGCGACGTCGCGGTCGCAGTTGGAGCCGGGGAAGACGATGACGGCGGCTTTCAAGGCGGCGATCCTCCGCACGAAATGGGAGCGGCGCGGCAGCCGAGCCCGGCCCCGCGCGCGGGGCATATGTACGACGCGGGGCGGGGGGAGGGCAAGGGGGTGTGGTGGGGTGTCGCGCCGCCGCCGGAGCGCGGCGAACTCGACCGCTGGGCCGAGCTGATCGCCGCCCTGGCCGACGAGGCCGAGAACTGGTGCCGGGAACGTTAGTCCACTCTCCGCTCTGTCGGGATCGCTGCCCCCGTCCCGTCACCCCCGGGCTTGACCCGGGGGTCCATGGATTGCCGGGTCAAGCCCGGCAATGACGAAACAGGGGGTGATCGCGCCTGAGAGAGGCGGGCCGTAGCGGAACACCCCGCCGCCACCTCCTGTTGATTCTTCCGAACGGCACGGGAGTCGACCGATGGCATCGCAACGCACCGGCATGGAATACCTCGCGCGCGGCGGCTATGCGGCGCGTGGCGTCGTCTATCTGATCGTCGGCGGGCTGGCGGTGGTGGCGGCGTTCGGGCCGGGGGGCGGCGGCGGCACCACCGACAGCAAGGGGGCGCCGCGCACGCTGATGGCGCAGCCCTGGGGCGACGCGCTGCTGGCGCTGGTCGGGGTCGGGCTGCTCGGCTTCGCGATCTGGCGCTTCCTGCAGGGCTTCGCCGATGCCGACGGCCACGGCGACGACGGCAGGGCGCTGGCCAAGCGGACGATCAAGGTCGGCAGCGGCGTGGTCTATCTCGGCCTGGCGGTGTTCGCGGTCGGGCTGATCTGGGGCACCGGCGGCGGGGGCGGCGATTCGGAGGCGCAGGGCTGGACGGCGCGGCTGCTGGCGCAGCCCTTCGGGCAGTGGATGGTCGGCATGATCGGCGCCGGCGTCGTCGCCGGCGCGATGGCGATGGCGGTCAAGGCGTGGCAGGGCCGGTTCATGAACCACCTGCAGGCGCCGCCCGAGGCGCGCTGGGTCGAGCGCCTGGGCATGGCCGGCTACGGCGCGCGGGCGGTGGTGTTCACGATCATCGGCGCCTTCCTGATCGTCGCCGCGCTGCAGGCCCAGGCCGGCGCGGCGCGCGGCTTCGCCGGCGCGCTCGAGACGCTGCAGGGCCAGCCCTGGGGCTGGGTGCTGCTCGGCGTCGTGGCGCTGGGTCTGGTGGCGTTCGGGGCGTTCTCGCTCGTCCAGGCGGTCTATCGCCGGGTGGCGCCGCCGCGGATGAGCCCGACCGACCTGTCGCGGCCGTTCGAGCCGCCGCGGCGGCGCGGCGGCCTGGGGATCTAGCCCGTCATCCACGCCGGCACCGGCCGCCGCGTCCAGCTCGCCGGTCCCTTGCCGGGGAAGCTGGCCTTGGCGCCGGCGTAATAGGCGCGGTAGGCCGCGACGACGTCGTCGCGGCGGTATGCGTCGGGCATCGCCTGCGGCGGCTCGCGCCAGGGCAGGTCGGGCAGCGGCGGCGCCTCGGGCAGGCCGGCGATGACGGCGCCGCATTTGTGCTCCTTGCCGAAGCGCCAGGTGTATTCCTCGGCCAGGGCGAGGCCGAGCTCGCGGGTCCAGCGCCAGTGCGCCAGCGCGTCGCCGGCCCACAGCACCGAGGGATGGCCGCAGTGGGTCGGCCGGTAGGGCGCGGCCAGGCCGTGGCGGTGCAGCGCCGCGCACAGGATCTGCGCCGTCTCCAGGCACATCTTGATCACGTGGACGTCGGAGTGCAGTCGCGCCGCGGTGGCCGGGGAACGGTCGAGGACGAACAGGTTCATGGGGTCACGATGCCGTGAAAGTCGCGGCCATATGGGTTTCGGCCGGCGCCGGCGCCACCATCTCCCAAGACGAGGATGGACCGCAACGGGAGCCGACGATGCCGTTCGACGCACGCGCCAACACCGAGCCGGACCTCGCGCACGAGCCCAAGCCCTACGTCCCGGCGCTGCGCCGCGCCTACGGCCCGCTGGCGTGGCTGGCCTGGCCCATCGTGCGCGTCACCACCGGCGCGCTGCTGATTCCGCACGGCTGGAGCAAGCTGACCGGCGACATGAGCCAGGTCGAGCAGAGCTTCGCCGACATGGGCTTCGCGCCCGGCTTCGCCTGGTTCATCGCGCTGCTGGAACTGGTCGGCGGCGCGTTGCTGGCGCTGGGCCTGTTCACCCGGGTGGTCGCCGTGCTGGTGATCGGCTTCATGGCGACGGCGGTGTTCGCCGTGCACTGGCCC
>CAZJFH010000128.1:0-5428 GCA_964545205.1 uncultured Rhodospirillaceae bacterium | reverse complement strand
CGCGCTCCCAGGGCATTCGTCTCAATCCACCCGCGCGGCCGCCGCGGCCATTACGGTCCCCTGCGCGACGAGCTGGTCGAGGCCGGCCTCGCCGCGATCCCAGGCGATCGCGCCGTCGCCGTCGCGGTCCTCGCCCGACAGCGCCGTGGTGATCTCGCGGTGCATCGCCCGGGCGGCGGTCTTGGCGCGCAGCAGGTCCGGCGCGGCCAGCGCCTGCTCGCCCAGGATGATCGCGTGGCGCAGGTGCTGACGCGCCGTGTGCGCCGCCGCCAGCGCCGGCATCGACGCCGTGGCGACCGCTTCGCGCGCCTCGGGGCTGCGGGCGGCGCGGGCGATGGCGTCGGCGGCGCGGTCGATCGCCGCCAGCATGCCGTAGCCGAGGCCCGGCCCGGCGCCGTGGCGGCCGGGATCGACGGCGTTCAGCGCCTGGCGCACCCGCAGATGCACCCGCGCCGTCTGCAGCTCGTCCATCGCCGGCGCGAGATGGCGCAGGGCGATCATCCCTTCCGCGCGGGCGACGGCGAAATAGCCGCGGTTGGCCGGCGTGTCCGGCGCCGCGGCGACCGCGACTTCCAGGTGACGCGCCGGCGCCGTCGTCTCGGCGGCGGCCGGACCGGCCAGGGCGAGGCCGATCACGGCCCCGACGACTGCCTTGATGCTCCGCCCCCTCATCCGCCGATGATCTCGCCGCCGTTCGGATGCAGGACCTGGCCGGTCATGTAGGCGGCGTCCCTGGAGGCCAGGAACACGAAGCTCGGCGCCACCTCGTCGGGCTGGCCGGCGCGGCCCAGCGGCTCCTTGGTGCCGAACTTCTCGACCTTCTCGGCCGGGAAGCTGGCCGGGATCAGCGGCGTCCAGATCGGCCCCGGCGCGACGCCGTTGACGCGGATGTTCCTGGCCGCGAGCTGCTGGGCCAGCGAGCGGGTGAAGGCGACGATGGCGCCCTTGGTCGAGGCGTAGTCGACCAGATGGCCGCTGCCGCGATAGGCGGTGATCGAGGTGCAGTTGACGATCGCCGCCCCCTCCTTCAGGTGCTTCAGCGCCGCCTTGGCCATGAAGAAGTAGCCGAAGATGTTGGTCCGGAAGGTGCGTTCGAGCTGCTCGGCGCTGATGTCCTCGATCGAGTCGGCCATGTGCTGCTCGGCGGCGTTGTTGACCAGCACGTCCAGCCGCCCGAACGCCTTGACCGTCTCCTCGACGGCGCGGCGGCAGAACGCCTCGTCGCCGACGTCGCCGGCGATGGTCAGGCAGCGCCGGCCGGCGGCCTCGACGTGGCGCCTGGTCTCGGCGGCGTCGTCGTGCTCGTCGAGATACACGACGGCGACGTCGGCGCCCTCCTTGGCGAAATGAATGGCGACCGAGCGGCCGATGCCGCTGTCGCCGCCGGTGACGATCGCCACCTTGCCGTCGAGTTTGCCGCTGCCGCGATAGCCCTCGGCCTCGGCGAGCGGCCGTGGCCGCATCTCGCTCTCGATGCCGGGCTGGCGCGGCTGGTGCTGCGGCGGAAAGCCCTGTCCCTCGGGCATGGCGAACCCTCCTGTGCGGCCGAAATCCCGCTACAGGTGGCGGCGTCCGGCGGCGCCGGCAACGCTCCCTTTGGCCCGGTGACCGGCCAGGACGCGACAGAAGGTGGTAGCACCGAGGTTTAGCGCCGCCCCGTCCGCCCCGGCCGCCCGCGCCGCGACAGCGCCTCGTCGATCGCCGCCCGCAGCGCCGCCGGCTGCACCGGCTTGTGCAGCAGGCCGTGGCCGTTGGCCTTGGCCATGCGCAGGCGCTCGGGGGCGGTGTCGCCGGTCAGGATGATGGCCGGGAACTCGGCGCCGAGCCGGCCGCGCAGCTGGCGGATCGCCTGGCCGCC
The DNA here is from genome assembly GCA_964545205.1 of uncultured Rhodospirillaceae bacterium. Classification (GTDB taxonomy): domain Bacteria; phylum Pseudomonadota; class Alphaproteobacteria; order Rhodospirillales; family Magnetospirillaceae; genus CAZJFH01. The sequence continues at coordinate 3,570 of CAZJFH010000128.1, read as the reverse complement.
GGTGGTGCCGTTGCGCAGGCGGTAGTCGGCGATGACCAGGTCCGGCACCGCCCGCCGGCTGGCGAACTGTTCGGCGACGCCGCAGCATTCCTCGCCGGTGACCACGCGGTGGCCCCAGCTCTCCAGCAGCATGCGCACGCCTTCGAGCACATCCGGCTCGTCGTCGATCAGCGCGATCAGCGCCGGACGGGTCCCCATGGCGAGGTCGAGCTGGACCGGCCGCTCGCCCGGCACCGGCCCGGCCAGCGGCACCTCGACGGCGAAGCAGGTGCCCTTGCCGAGCGTCGAGCGCACGGTCACCGGATGGTCCAGCAGCCGGCTCAGCCGCTCGACGATCGCCAGGCCGAGGCCGAGCCCCTGGCGGCGGTCGCGTTGCGGGTTGCCGAGCTGGTGGAATTCGCGGAACACCGCCTGGAGCTGATCGGCGGGAATGCCGCAGCCGGTGTCCCAGACCTCGATCCTGAGCACGCTGCCGCGGCGCCGGCAGCCGAGCAGGATGCGTCCGGTCTCGGTGTAGCGCAGCGCGTTGGCCATCAGGTTGCGCAGGATGCGCTCCAGCAGCGCCTGGTCGCTGCGCACCCCGAGACCGCAGGGCACCACCCGCAAGGCCAGCCCGGCCCGCTCGGCCTGCGGCTCGAACTCGCTGGTCAGCCGCTCGAGCACCTGCGCGACGTCGAAGCGCCCGAACGACGGCTCGACCAGCCCGGCCTCTAGCTTCGAGATGTCCAGCAGCGCCGACAGCAGCGACTCGGTGGCGTTCACCGAGTCGCGGATCTTTTCGATGATGCGTTGATCGGCGGCGTCATGGTCGCGGCCGGCCAGCACCTCGACGAACATGCCCAGCGCCTGCAGCGGCTGGCGCAGATCGTGGCTGGCGGCGGCGAGGAAGCGGGTCTTGGCCTGGTTGGCGCGCTCCGCCGCCTCCTTGGCGCGCAGCAGGTCCTCCTCGGCGGCATGCTGGCGGGAATGCTCGCGCAGGGACCAGAACCGGTACAGGGCTCGGCCGTCCGTGTCGCGGGCGACCCCGGCGCGGTTCCACACCGACACCGGCCGGCCGGCCCCGTCGACGGCGTCGAGCGCGCCTTCCCAGCTCTCGCCGCGGCGCAACGCCGCCTCCAGTTCGGTGTCGATGACGATCTGGGCGGCGGGCGCGAAGTGCCGGCGGTGTTCGTTCCAGTCGCCGTTCTGGCGCCCGAACAGCCGCTCGTAGGCGGTGTTGCGATAGAGCGTCCGCCCGTCGAGGTCGAACACCACGACCGCCTCCTGCGCGGCGTCGAGCACCGAGCGATAGGTCGCTGGTTCGAGCGCCGGGGTGGCGGCGGTCGCTTCGCTTGCGGTCACACTCATCCGAGGCCTCGCCGAACCGTGGCACAGGGCGCCCCGCGGGGCGTCGACAGCAGGCTATCGAGCCGGCCGGCAAAGGAGCAATAGCGCCTCGGGAATAACCGCCGCTATGGCTTCAGTGCAGGACGAAGACGTGCATCTGGGTGGATTGAAGCGGCGAGAAATTGTCGTCCGAGACGATGTAGAGCAGCGTCTCGCCCCCCGTGCCGGTCGCCGCCGCGAGCCCCTCGAAATTGTCGATGGCCAGCGGCGGCCCGAATTGCGCCAGTTCGCCGCCCGACAGGGTCGCGCCGGCCACCAGTTCCGCCGGGTCGACCACCGACAGGCGCGCGCCGACGCCGCCGAGGATGCTGAACCGCCGCTCCAGCACGACGACGCGGCCGTCCGGCAGCACGGCGGCGGCGGTCGGCTTGAACTCGCCGGTGCGGCGCCAGGCGACCGGCCGCCAGTCGCCGGGCCGGCCGATCCAGCCGGCGACGGCGCGCGCGTCGCCGCCCTCTTCCGACAGCAGCAGCAGCCGGCCGTCGGCGAGTTCGGTGATCGCTTCCAGGCCGCCGTTGGACGGCAGCCGTTTCGCCTGTTCCGGGGTGGCGACCGGCGCCGGCAGCGCGTCGAGGCCGTCGTAGCGCCACAGCCGGTGGTCGCGCTCGAAGGCGACGAGGATGCCGCCGTCGAGCCTGGCTAAGCTTTCCGCGTCGGCGCCGAACTTGTCGTCGATCGGCGCCCCGTCCGGGCCGGCGAGCTTGCCCGCCCCGACCAGGGCGACGCCGGCGAGGCGGCCGCCCTCGAACCACGGGCGCAGACCGTACCAGTTGCCCTTGTCGCTGACGGCGGTAAGGACGCCGTCCTCGTACAGCAGTGCCGAGAGGCCGCCGAAATCGCCCAGGCCGCTCAGGCGCAGGCTGCCGCGCCATTCCAGCCGACCGAACCGGCTCCGCTCGGGAGCGCCGGCGTCGAGGACCATCGAAGTCGCCGAAATTTCGGCCGACGCCGCGGCCGGCAGCAGCAGCGCGGCAAGGAGGGCGATCAGCGATGACGGTTTGCGCATGCGCGCGTCTCCCGTATGGTGCGGTTCCCGCAGCCACTAGCAGCTTCGTGGCGGCGCAGGCAATATGGCGTGCGATGAAGGCACAGGACGACTGGATCGGAAACTTCCCGGCGCTGCGGCGGCTCGACGACGCCGCGCGGCGCACGCTGCTCGACGCCGCAAAGGTGGTGACGGTCCCCGCCGGCACGGTGGTGTTCCAGGAAGGCGGCGCCTGCAGCAACTACCTGCTGGTGATCGACGGCTCGGTGCGCGTCCAGAAGGTCTCCGAGAGCGGGCGCGAAATCGTGCTCTACCGCGTCGACCCCGGCCAGAGCTGCGTGCTGACCACCTCTTGCCTGCTGACCCACGAGGATTACGGCGCCGAAGGCATCGCCGAAAACGCGGTGCGCGCGGTGGTGATCTCGGCGGCGAGCTTCGAGGCGCTGCTGGCGCGCTCGGCCGAGTTCCGCAAGTTCGTGTTCTCCGCCTACGCGACGCGCATCTCCGACCTGCTGATGCTGATCGAGGAAGTGGCGTTCGGGCGCATCGACATGCGGCTGGCCCAGTTCCTGGTCGAGCGCGGCGGGCCCGACGGCACCATCAAGGGCACGCACCAGGACGTCGCCATCGAACTGGGCACCGCGCGCGAGGTGATCAGCCGCCAGCTCAAGGACTTCGAGCGCCGCGGCCTGGTCGCCCTGCATCGCGGCCGCATCGACGTGCGCGACCGCGCGGCACTGGCCGAACTGGCCCGGCGCGACCGCTGAGCGCGCCTGTGTGACTTGGTCACGGAAAGGCAGGCGCGGCCGCGCTATCAATCGCGGCAACGGAACGCGGTGTTCCGCGCAGACTTCACGAGAGGATCGAAGCAATGAACGTCAACATGGGCACCATCGACCGCGCGCTGCGCGTCATCGTCGGCCTGGTCCTGATTTCGCTGGTGTTCGTCGGGCCGCAGACCCCCTGGGGCTGGATCGGCGTCGTGCCGCTGCTCACCGCCGCCATCGGCTGGTGCCCGGCCTACCTGCCCTTCGGCTTCAAGACCTGCCGCGCGAAGTGATGCCGCTCCGCCGTTGATTTGAACCGATCGGCGTATCCGGCCCTTGAAGTCGTCATGGCCGGGCGAAGTCCCGGCCATCCACGCGGCGCGGTCGCACTCCTGTCGGGAACTGACCGCAGGCGGAAACACGTGGATGGCC
>CAZJFH010000127.1:0-5549 GCA_964545205.1 uncultured Rhodospirillaceae bacterium | reverse complement strand
CACCGCCTTCAACGCCGACTTCGACGGCGACCAGATGGCCGTGCACGTGCCGCTGAGCCTCGAGGCGCAGCTGGAAGCGCGCGTGCTGATGATGTCGACCAACAACATCCTCAGCCCCGCCAACGGCAAGCCGATCATCGTGCCCAGCCAGGACATCGTCCTCGGCCTGTACTACATCACGATGGAGCGCGAGGGCGAGAAGGGCGAGGGCATGGTGTTCGGCTCGGTCGGCGAGATCGAGCAGGCGCTGCACCACCGCGCCGTCAGCATGCACGCCAGGGTGCGCTGCCGCTTCTCGCTGGTCGAGAAGGACGGCAGCCACGTGACCAGGGTCGTCGAGACGACGCCCGGCCGCATGCTGCTGGCCCAGGTGCTGCCGAAGCACCCGAACGTGCCGTTCGCGCTGATCAACCGGCTGCTGACCAAGAAGGACGTCCAGAACGTCATCGACATCGTCTACCGCCACTGCGGCCAGAAGGAGACGGTGATCTTCGCCGACCGCATCATGGGCCTGGGCTACGCCCATGCCTGCCGCGCCGGCATCTCGTTCGGCAAGGACGATCTGATCATCCCCGACGCCAAGGAGGCGCTGGTCGGCGAGACCGAGACGCGGGTCAAGGAATACGAGCAGCAGTACCAGGACGGCCTCATCACCCAGGGCGAGAAGTACAACAAGGTGGTCGACGCCTGGTCGAAGTGCACCGACGACGTCGCCGAGGCGATGATGAAGGAGATTCAGAAGATCGAGGCCGGTCGCCCGGTCAACTCGGTCTTCATGATGGCCCATTCCGGCGCCCGCGGCTCGGCCGCCCAGATGAAGCAGCTCGCCGGCATGCGCGGCCTGATGGCCAAGCCGTCGGGCGAGATCATCGAGACGCCGATCATCTCGAACTTCAAGGAAGGCCTGACCGTGCTGGAGTACTTCAACTCCACCCACGGCGCCCGCAAGGGCCTGGCCGACACCGCGCTGAAGACGGCGAACTCGGGCTACCTGACGCGCCGTCTGGTCGACGTCGCCCAGGACGCCATCATCACCGAGGACGATTGCGGCACCACCCGCGGCCTGACCGTCGCGCCGGTGGTCGAGGGCGGCGAGGTGATCGCCTCGCTCGGCGACCGCATCCTCGGCCGTTCGGCGGCGCGCGACATCATGCACCCGGTCACCGGCGAGGTGATCGTCGCGGCGGCCGAGCTGATCGACGAGGAGGCGGTCGACGCCATCGAGGCGGCCGGCATCGAACTGGTCGGCATCCGCTCGGTGCTGACCTGCGAGGCGCCGGTCGGCGTTTGCGGCGCCTGCTACGGCCGCGACCTGGCCCGCGGCACCAAGGCGAATGTCGGCGAGGCGGTCGGCGTCATCGCCGCGCAGTCGATCGGCGAGCCCGGCACCCAGCTGACCATGCGCACCTTCCACATCGGCGGCGCCGCCCAGCGCGGCGCCGAGCAGTCGTCGGTCGAATCCGCCTTCGAGGCCAAGGTGCAGGTGCTCAACCGCAACGTGGTCACCAACTCGGCCGGCCAGCTGGTGGTGATGGCCCGAAACTGCGAGATCGTGCTCTCGGACGAGAACGGCCGCGAGAAGGCGCGTCACCGCATCCCCTACGGCGCCAAGCTGCTGGTCGACCAGGACCAGGCGGTGACCAAGGGCACCAAGCTGGCGGAGTGGGACCCCTACACCCTGCCGATCCTCACCGAGCGCGAGGGCGTCGCCCACTACGTCGACCTGGTCGAGGGCCTGTCGATGCGCGAGGTGATGGACGAGGCCACCGGCATCACCTCGAAGGTCGTCGTCGACTGGAAGCAGCAGCCGCGCGGCTCGGACCTGCGTCCGCGGATCACCCTGCGCGACGAGAAGGGCGAGGTGGTGCTGCTGCCGAACGGCATCGAGGCGCGCTACTTCATGTCGGTGGACGCCATCCTGCAGGTGGCCAACGGCCAGAAGGTGCACGCCGGCGACGTGCTGGCCCGCATCCCGCGCGAATCGTCGAAGACCCGCGACATCACCGGCGGTCTGCCGCGGGTCGCCGAGTTGTTCGAGGCGCGCCGGCCGAAGGACCACGCGATCATCTCCGAGATCGACGGCCGGGTGGAGTTCGGCAAGGACTACAAGTCCAAGCGCCGCATCCTGGTGCGCAACGACGAGTCCGGCGAGGAGAAGGAATACCTGATCCCGAAGGGCAAGCACGTCTCGGTGCAGGAGGGCGACTACGTCCGCCGCGGCGATCCGCTGATGGACGGCAACCCGGTGCCGCACGACATCCTCAAGGTGCTGGGCGTCGAGGCGCTGGCGCAGTATCTGATCAACGAGATCCAGGAGGTCTACCGGCTCCAGGGCGTGAAGATCAACGACAAGCACATCGAGGTGATCGTCCGCCAGATGCTGCAGAAGGTCGAGATCGGCGATCCGGGCGACACCACCTTCCTGAGCGGCGAACAGATCGACCGCGTCGAGTTCGAGCTGGAGAACGAGAAGACCATCCGCGAGGAGGGCCGCCCGGCCCAGGGCATCCCCGTCCTGCAGGGCATCACCAAGGCCTCGCTGCAGACGCACTCGTTCATCTCGGCGGCGTCGTTCCAGGAGACCACCCGCGTGCTGACCGAGGCCGCCGTCTCGGGCAAGGTCGACACGCTGATGGGCCTCAAGGAGAACGTCATCGTCGGCCGCCTGATCCCCGCCGGCACCGGCGCGGTGATGAACCGCCTGCGCGAGATCGCCGCCAAGCGCGATCGCGAGCTGCAGTCGCCCGAGGGCGAAGGCGGCGAGGCGCAGGAGATGGGCGAGGACCAGCAGCCGCCGAGCCTGGGCGGTCCCGGCGAGCCGCCGAATCCGCCGGCGGAGTGAGGCCGGAGGCGAACCGCGAGGGGCCGTGCCGCGAGGCGCGGCCCCTTCGCATTGACCTCTGGAACGATTGCATCCCGGACGCCGAGGCGCCATTATCGGCGTCCAGGCCGCGTTTTCCCCCGCGCCGCCCCAGGCGGCGCGGGCGCTAAGACTTAAGGCGCAAAACGCCATAGTTTCGCTTGACGCGTCCATACCGCGTCACTAGGATGCGCACCTCTTCGGGGACCAGGTGGTCGGTATCCAGCCGAGACGCTGGTGTTCCCGATTTTTCGCGAACCATTTCGAGCGCCGTACGGGTCGGCGACCGGAACCCGGCGAATCCAGCGGAGCCTCTCGGATGAAGGGGGTGCTTCGGTGGGCGTTTTACATGGTTGCGCCACGTGTGTGCGAACAAGGGACTGCTTGATGCCGACGATTAACCAGCTGATCCGCAAGGCGCGCGAGCCGCAAGTCGCGCGCAACAAGGTTCCGGCCCTCGAGGCCTGCCCGCAGAAGCGTGGCGTGTGCACCCGCGTCTACACGACGACCCCGAAGAAGCCGAACTCGGCGCTGCGTAAGGTCGCCCGCGTGCGCCTGACCAACGGCTTCGAGGTCACCAGCTACATTCCTGGCGAGGGCCACAACCTCCAGGAACACTCGGTGGTCATGATCCGCGGCGGTCGCGTCAAGGACCTTCCCGGCGTGCGCTACCACATCATCCGCGGCACGCTCGACACCCAGGGCGTCAAGGATCGCCGTCAGCGTCGTTCCAAGTACGGCGCCAAGCGTCCGAAGTAAGGAAGAAAGCCGATGTCTCGTCGTCACGCCGCTGAGAAGCGCGAAGTCCTGCCCGACGCCAAGTATGGCGACGTGGTGCTGACCAAGTTCATGAACTGCCTGATGCTCGACGGCAAGAAGTCCGCCGCCGAGCAGATCGTGTACGGTGCCTTCGACAAGCTCGAGGCGCGCACCGGCCAGGAGCCGCTCAAGCTGTTCCATGACGCCCTCGACAACGTCAAGCCGGCGCTCGAGGTTCGCTCGCGCCGCGTCGGCGGCGCCACCTACCAGGTGCCGGTCGAGGTTCGCGCCGAGCGCCGCCAGGCGCTGGCCATCCGCTGGCTGATCGACAACGCGCGCAAGCGGTCGGAGACGACGATGATCGACCGGCTGTCGGGCGAGCTTCTCGATGCCGCGAACAACCGCGGTTCGGCGGTCAAGAAGCGCGAGGACACGCACCGCATGGCGGAGGCCAACAAGGCCTTCTCGCATTACCGCTGGTAACCCCGGATCCCGAGAGCAGTTATGGCACGCACCACCCCCCTCGATCGCTACCGCAACATCGGCATCATGGCGCACATCGATGCCGGTAAGACGACGACGACCGAGCGAATCCTGTACTACACCGGCAAGTCCTACAAGATCGGCGAGGTGCACGAAGGCACCGCGACGATGGACTGGATGGAGCAGGAGCAGGAGCGCGGCATCACCATCACCTCCGCCGCGACCACGACCTACTGGCGCGACTACCGCATCAACATCATCGACACGCCCGGCCACGTCGACTTCACCATCGAGGTCGAGCGGTCCTTGCGCGTTCTCGACGGTGCCGTCGCGGTGTTCGACTCGGTCGCCGGCGTCGAGCCGCAGTCCGAGACGGTGTGGCGCCAGGCCGACAAGTACCGCGTGCCGCGCATCTGCTTCGTCAACAAGATGGACCGCATCGGCGCCGACTTCTATCGCTGCGTCGACATGATCGTCGACCGCCTCGGCGCGACGCCGCTGGTGCTGACCCTGCCGGTCGGCGCCGAGAGCGAGTTCGCCGGCATCATCGACCTGGTCAAGATGAAGGCGATCATCTGGCTCGAGGAGAGCCTGGGCGCGAAGTTCGAGGAGCGCGAGATCCCGGCCGAGTACAAGGACAAGGCCGCCGAGTACCGCCACCAGCTGCTCGAGACCGCGGTCGAGATGGACGACGCCGCGATGGAGGCCTACCTCGAGGGCAACGAGCCCGACGAGGACACGCTGCGCATGCTGATCCGCAAGGGCACGATCAAGATGAAGTTCGTGCCGGTGCTGTGCGGCACCGCCTTCAAGAACAAGGGCGTGCAGCCGCTGCTCGACGCCGTCGTCGACTACATGCCGGGCCCCGGCGACGTCGAGGCGATCAAGGGCGTCAAGGCCGACGATCCCGAGGTCGAGGTCGCGCGCCACAACTCGGACGACGAGCCGTTCGCGGCGCTGGCGTTCAAGATCATGAACGACCCCTTCGTCGGCTCGCTGACCTTCATCCGCATCTACTCGGGCGTGCTCGAGTCGGGCACCTACGTGGTCAACACCGTCAAGGGCAAGCGCGAGCGCGTCGGCCGCATGCTGCTGATGCACGCCAACAGCCGCGAAGAGGTCAAGGAAGCGCGCTCCGGCGACATCGTGGCGCTGGCCGGTCTCAAGGAGACCACCACCGGCGACACGCTGTGCCACAGCGACAACCAGATCATCCTGGAGCGCATGGAGTTCCCGGATCCGGTCATCGAGGTCGCCGTCGAGCCGAAGACCAAGGCCGACCAGGAGAAGATGGGCATCGCCCTCAATCGCCTGGCCGCCGAGGACCCGTCCTTCCGCGTCTCCTCGGATCCCGAGAGCGGCCAGACCGTGATCAAGGGCATGGGCGAGCTCCATCTCGAGATCATCGTCGACCGCATGAAGCGCGAGTTCAAGGTCGAGGCCAATG
>CAZJFH010000126.1:0-5691 GCA_964545205.1 uncultured Rhodospirillaceae bacterium | reverse complement strand
CATAATTCCCAGTTATCCTGCAACCGGATCGATCAGCGTCGATGCCCGGTGCGAAGGATATCTGCGGGGGGCACCACGGCGGGCGTCGGTAGCGCGGGTGAGCCGAAGCATCGGAGTTCTATGCGCATGCCGACCGATTGACCGTGGTCAACACATGCGCGGCCGGCCTGGTATATACAAAAGACATAACGAATATGCCTAGGAGGGCGTCATGTTCATCGACCGCACCGCCGCCGAGACCGCGCCGCATCGCTTCGCCGATCCGCTCGACTGCCTCGCCGCCGCGCACGAGGCGCAGCGGGCGATGTGCGACGCGCTCGAGGAATTCTGCGCCGACCCCGACCTGTGGCGGCGGACGCCGCTGGCGGCGGCGTTGCACGCGCGGCTGGGGCGGGAGCTCGCCCTGCATGCCGGCGACGAGGACGAGGTCTTGCTGCCGCTGCTGTGCCGGCGCGGCATCGTCGCCGCCGACGGCGCCACGCTGGCGATGGCCGCCAGCCAGCACGCCCGCGACCGGCGGCTGCTCCACGGCCTGCTGCCCGAACTCGGCCGGCTGGCGCGCGGCGAGGCGGCGGGCGACGCGATCCTGCTGACCACCCGCGGCATCGCCTTCGCCCACGCCTACCGCAAGCACGTCGCCTTCGAGGAGCGCGACCTGATGGACCCGGCGACGGCGCTCGACGCCGCCGACCGGCGCGCGGCGCTGGCGGCGATGGCGGCGCGGCGGCGGCTACATTAGGCCGGCGATCACCGGTAGCGCCGGCAGGGTCAGCAGCACGGCGCTGCCCAGCCACAGCCACAGCGAGGTCTCGGTGCTGGTCGGCGCGCCGGTCAGCCGCTCGTAGACGGCCGCGGGGATGCCCGAGATCAGCAGCGTGCCGAAGGCGGTGATCATCGCGGTCACCGCCAGGGCCAGCGGCAGGCTGACCGGCACGAAGGACGGCATCCACACCGGCATCAGCCCGAACACCACCGCGCCGAACGGCGAGAACAGCCCGTTGACCAGCGACACCATCGCCACGGCCATGAAGATGTGCCTGCGCTCCAATCGGGTCTCCGTTCAGCGGCCGAGGCCGAAGGCGTCGCCGGACAGCACCGAAAACTCCTCCGACGGCTGGCCCTTGTAGATGCGGGCGAAGCCGTCGCCGGCGCGGGCCATCAGCGTGCAGTATTCGCGGCCGCTGGAGTGCTTCATGCACACCGCGCCCGACCTGCTGATCCGCCAGGTGCCCTCGTCGGTGTCGCCCCTGGTGGCGTTGCGCGACACCAGCTTGCCGTCGGCGGCGAAAAAGCGCTCGTATTCGTGGCCGAGCAGCGGGCTCTCGATCACGATCACCCCCTTGGTGCTGTTGCCGGCCAGCGCGGCGCGGACCTCGTCGGCGGACATGGTGTCGGCGGCGGCGGCCGGCGCTGCGGCGAGCATCGCGAAGGCGGCGGCGAACGGGCGGAGGCGCATCGTCGGAACTCCCTGGCTAGGCCGGAATCTTCCCGCCGCCCCGCGGCGAAGTCAACGGTTCAGCGCCCGCATCGCGGCGTCGATGCCTTCCAGGGTCAGCGGGAACATGCGCCCGTCCATCAGCTTGCGCATGATCTCGATCGACTGCGTCCAGCGCCACTGCGCCTCGGGCACCGGATTGAGCCACACCGCGCTGGCGAAGGCGTCGGTCAGGCGCTGCATCCAGACCTGGCCGGCCTCCTCGTTCCAGTATTCGACGGCGCCGCCGGGATAGACGATCTCGTAGGGGCTCATCGAGGCGTCGCCGACGAAGATCAGCTTGTAGTCCGACGGATAGGTGTGGATGACGTCCCAGGTCGGGATCACGTCGGTGCGGCGGCGGCGGTTGTCCTTCCACAGCGCCTCGTAGGGGCAGTTGTGGAAGTAGAAGTGCTCGAAATGCTTGAACTCGGCCCGCGCCGCGCTGAACAGCTCCTCGCACACCCTGACGTGGTCGTCCATCGAGCCGCCGACGTCGAGCGCCAGCAGCACCTTGACCTTGTTGTGGCGCTCGGGGCGCATGCGCACGTCGAGCATGCCGGCGTGGCGCGCCGTCTCGGTGATGGTGGCGTCGAGGTCGAGCTCGGTCGCGGCGCCCTCGCGGGCGAAGCGGCGCAGCCGGCGCAACGCCACCTTCATGTTGCGGGTGCCGAGCTCGACCTGGTCGTCGAGGTTCCTGAACTCGCGCTTGTCCCACACCTTGACCGCCCGGCGATGGCGGCTCTCGTGCTGGCCGATGCGGATGCCCTCGGGATTGTAGCCGTAGGCGCCGAACGGCGAGGTGCCGCCGGTGCCGATCCATTTCGAGCCGCCCCGGTGGGCCTCGTTCTGCTCGGCCAGGCGCTGGCGCAGGGTCTCCATCAGCTTCTCGAAGCCGCCGAGGCTCTTGATCTCGGCCTTCTCCTCCTCGGTCAGGAAGCGCTCCATCAGGGCGCGCAGCCATTCCTCGGGGATCTCGGCCGTCACCTCCTCGCCGGCCGCGGCGGCCAGCGACTCGAGCCCGTCGAACACGGCGCCGAACACGCGGTCGAACTTGTCGAGATTGCGCTCGTCCTTCACCAGGCAGGCGCGCGACAGATAGTAGAAGTCCTCGACCCTGTACGCGGCGAGGCCCTTCTGCAGCGCCTCGAGCAGGGTCAGGTACTCGCGCAGCGTGACCGGGACCTTGGCGGCTTTGAGTTCGTAGAAGAAACGCAGGAACATGGTGGCCGCGCCTGATCAACCACAGAGGCACAGAGACACGGAGGAAGCACAGAGGGTTTCTTTTCGCCGGCGAAGCCGGCAAACAGCTCCATCTCTGTGCCTTCTCTGTGTCTCTGCGTCTCTGTGGTTCATGGACCTCTTCACCGTCCCTCGCGCCTTGCCATGAAGGCCAGGCGTTCGAACAGGTGCACGTCCTGCTCGTTCTTGAGCAGGGCGCCGTGCAGCGGCGGGATCAGCGACTTGGAGTCCCTGGCCCGCAGCGCCTCGGGCGGCAGGTCCTCGGCCATCAGCAGCTTGAGCCAGTCGAGCAGTTCCGAGGTCGAGGGCTTCTTCTTCAGCCCCGGCACGTCGCGCACCTCGTAGAACAGGCTCAGCGCCTCGCGCACCAGCGCCTGCTTGATGCCGGGATAGTGGACCGAGACGATCCGCTCCATCGTCTCGCGCTCGGGGAAGCGGATGTAGTGGAAGAAGCAGCGGCGCAGGAAGGCGTCGGGCAGCTCCTTCTCGTTGTTCGAGGTGATGACGACGATCGGCCGCACCTTGGCCGAGATGGTCTGGCGCGTCTCGTAGACGTGGAACTCCATGCGGTCGAGTTCCAGCAGCAGGTCGTTCGGGAACTCGATGTCGGCCTTGTCGATCTCGTCGATCAGCAGCACCGGCGCCGGGTCGGTCTCGAAGGCCTCCCACAGCTTGCCGCGCACGATGTAGTTGGCGATGTCGTGGACGCGGGCGTCGCCGAGCTGCGAATCGCGCAGCCGCGAGACGGCGTCGTATTCGTACAGCCCCTGCTGGGCCTTGGTCGTCGACTTGACGTGCCACTGGATCAGCGGCCGGTCGAGACCCTTGGCGATCTCGTGGGCCAGCACCGTCTTGCCGGTGCCGGGCTCGCCCTTGACCAGCAGCGGGCGCTGCAGGGTGACGGCGGCGTTGACGGCGACCATCAGGTCCTCGGTCGCCACGTAACTGTCGGTGCCCTCGAATCTCATGGCTCTCCCTCGAAACGGTCGAGGGACCATAGGCCGGCCGCCGCCGCGGTTCAAGGCGTGCAAAAGCGAAGGGCCCGGCGCGAGGCGCCGGGCCCATGCTCGTGACGCGCCGCGAACGGGGTTACGCGGCGGTCTTGTACAGGGTGGTCGCCGCCTCGAAGCGCGCCTGGATCGGCGCCATCGCGCTGGTGGCGACGGTGTTGGCGATCTCGGCGAACTTGCGGCTCTCGCTGACGAAGCTGTCGGCGCTCTCGCGCGTCAGCTCGGACTGGAGCTGCACCAGCTCGTGGATGCTCTTGGCGCCGGCCAGGGTCTTGACCGCGGCGGTCGCCTTGTCCAGGTTCCTGCCGGAGTAGTCGGCATAGGCCTTGACCAGTTCCTCGTAGCCCTTGGCGGCCAGGGTGCCGCTCTGCACCAGCGCCTCGATGTTCTCCTTCGAGAACGACAGCAGCTCTTCATACGTCTTGATCATGGGTCGGTCCTTCCGCGCCTGCCATTGTTTTGCTGCACTGCAGCATTGGGCATAACATAGCATTTTCCGCATGTGATGCAAGCGGAATTTGTGCAGTGCACAATGGGCGCCGGTGAGCGCCGGCGGCTTCGGGCGGAGGATCTGTCCGGCCGGGGCGGGACGGCGGGACGGGGGGCGCGGGTCAGGTGTTCCAGCGCGGCAGGGGCTTCTTCTCCCAGTGAGCTTTGATGACCGGTTCGGTGACCAGATGCACGCGCTTGCAGACTTGGCACCAGGCGACGTCGCCCTCCGCCAACGTCTCGACCAGGTGCTCCGAGAGTTTCAGGCAGGAGGGACAGAGCAGGTGCTGGCGGGCCATTTTTTTTCTCCTCGTTGTGCCGCGTTCTTTGTTGTTTCCCGGCTACATGGGGCCGGTGCGACCGGCGAAAAGAGGTCCGGGACCGCTCAGGCGGGCGACGCCGCGGTGCAAAGGAATGAACGACCGGTCATAGGCCGGCCCCTGCCGGGCGGCGGTGCTCGCGGCGCCGGATGACGGCGCCGACCGGCTCTGCTAGCGTGCGACGGATGGATCCGTTCAAGCCCTACCAGCCGAAACCGCACCGACCGCCGCCCAGGCTGGCCGCCGAGGAGGCCGAGGCGGTGGCGCTGTCCGCGGTCGCCTTCATCGTCGCCGACGAGCGGCTGCTCGGGCGCTTCGCCGCCCTGACCGGCTGCGGCGCCGACGAACTGCGGGCCGGGCTGTCGGATCGCGGTTTCCTCGGCGCGGTGCTCGACTTCATCCTCGCCGACGAGCCGACGCTGCTCGGCTTCGTCGAAGCCGAAGGACTCCACCCCGAGGCGCCGATGCTGGCCCGTGCCAAGCTGCCCGGATGGAGTCCGGACTGAGGGCGTGTGAAGAAACCGCCTTCACAGGCTCCGAGGCCGCCCGCCCCGAAAGGCGGCGCGGCGCCCGCCCGGACGGGTGTTCCCGTCGAGGCGCTCCGGCGGCACCCTCGATAGCATAAACGGCATGCCGGCTAGGCAACCCCGGCCCGTGGCGCCCGGCGGCGTCGGGCCATCCGGAGGACACTTGCCATGAAGAAGAGGGAAACGTTCTTCCACCCCAGGCAGCGCAGCAGCGATTTCAGCTGTGGCATGCTGGTCCGCTACGTCGGCGAGACTTCTCGTCACGACGGCGGCCGGCGCATGGTCAATGGCGGCATCTACACGGTGGCGCGCGCGGTCGACGACGGCACGAACTGCTGGGTTTCGGTCCAGGAGATGCCGGGCGAGCGCCACTGCGCCACCCGCTTCGCGCCGACCCCGCACCTGGCCGAGGACCACTGGGTCGGCGAGCACGGCTGACCGCGGCACCCGCTCGGCGCTGTGCGGGAAAGGCGTCTCCCGCGCTATTCCGGGGAGGCGTAACCGACCCTCTCCCGCCTGCGGGAGAGGGAGGGGCCCAGCCGAAGGCTGGGAGGGTGAGGGGAGCGGCGCCTGACTCACATCCGGCCTTCGGCCGTAAGACACCCTCACCCCGGCCCTCTCCCGCAGGC
>CAZJFH010000125.1:0-5861 GCA_964545205.1 uncultured Rhodospirillaceae bacterium | reverse complement strand
CTTCGTCGACGAACTCAGGGCCGGCGACCCGCAGGAGATGTTCATCGGCCGGCTCGAAGCGGGAGGCGAGAACGGCTCTTCCGGACTGGGCCTGCTGACCATCCTCAACGACTACGACACCGCGCTGGCATGGCGCTTCGAGAACGGCGACGGCGGAAACGTCGTCGTCACCACGCAGGTGAGGCTGGACGTGCAGGGAGGACGATGATGGAGGTGGTGATCCGGGGCGACACCTATTCGGTCGAGCGCCAGGCCGGCACGGGAACCGTGGCGCTGAAAGGGTGTCTCCGCCTCAACGGCCTCCAGGAATACGCGCCGATCGCCGACGCGCTTCGCCAGGCCGGCACCGACGGCCGGCCGGTGGTCCTCGACCTGCGGGGGCTCGAGTTCCTCAACAGCTCGGGCATCGCCATGCTGTCGAAATTCGTCATCGAGGCCCGCAACGGCGAGGTGCCGCTGACCATCGTCGGCACGCGCGCCGTGGCCTGGCAGACGAAGTCCCTGATCAACCTGCAGCGGCTGATGCCGGCGCTGGCCCTGGAATTCTCCTGACCGTGGACCGGGCGGCGGAAAGCGTGGCGGTCGCGCCGCCGGCGGAGCGGGGCGGCATGGGCCTGACCGCCAAGCAGGCGCTGGTCACCGTCGTCGCCGTCCTGCTGCTCAGCCTGGCCGTCACCGCGGTCCAGCTCATCGCCGACTGGCGGGCCATGCGCGACGAGGTGCGCCAGTCGACCACCCAGATCCTGGCGATGGTCGAAGGCGCGGCGATCGAGGCCGCCTACCAGCTCAACAACGACCTCGCGCGCCAGCTCGTCGACGGCATGTTCGAATACCAGCCGGTCGAGAGCGTGGTCCTGCACGACGACTACGGCAACGTCCTGGCCCGCCGCGACCGCGACGCCGACGGCGCCGGCGGCGCCGCGCGGCGGCTGTTCGGCGACGTCTCCAGCTACGCGCTGGCGCTGCGCCATCGCGACACCGACCGCGTCGTCGGCCGGCTCAGCGTGACGCTGTCGCCGCAGGTCGTCGCCCAGGGCTTCTTCGAGCGCGCGCTGGTCGGCGCGGCGCTGGGCGCCGTCGAGGCGCTGGTGATCTCGGGCCTGGTGGTGTTCGTGTTCTACCTGATGATCACGCGGCCGATCGTGCGCCTGGCGCAGCGCGTCTCGGCGATCGATCCGCTGCATCCCGGCCGCGGCCGCATGGAGCCGCCGCGCGGCCATCGCGGCGACGAACTCGGCAGTCTGGTGACCCGGCTCAACGCGCTGCTGGCCGCCTCGCAGCAGGGTCTCGACCAGCGCGACGTCGCCGAGGCCGAACTGGTGGCGCTGACCCGCGAGCTCGAACGCCGCGTCGCCGAGCGCACCGCCGATCTTGCCGCCGCCCGCGACCAGATCCTGACGCTGAACAGGCGTCTGCAGGCCGAAAACGTGCGGTTGGGCGCCGAACTCGACGTCTCGCGCCGGCTGCAGGAGATGCTGCTGCCGACCGAGGCGGAACTGGCGGCGATCGCCCCGCTCGACATCGCCACCTACATGGAGCCGGCCACCGAGGTCGGCGGCGACTACTACGACATCCTGCACAAGGACGGCCGCGTGCGCATCGGCATCGGCGACGTCACCGGCCACGGCCTGGAGAGCGGCGTCGTCATGCTGATGACCCAGAGCGCGGTCCGCACCCTGGTCACCGGCGAGGAAGAGGACGGCGTGCGGCTGCTCGACGTGCTCAACCGCACCATCTTCGACAACATCCGCCGCATGAACAGCGACAAGCACCTGACGCTGGCGCTGCTCGACTACCGACCCGAGCCGGGCGGGGGGATGCTCAGGGTCACGGGCCAGCACGAATCGATCCTGGTGGTGCGCGACGGCGGCGCCGTCGAGGTGATCGACACGATCGATCTCGGCATGCCGCTGGGCCTCGTCGACGACCTGCGCCAATACGTGCACGAGGTCGGCGTGCCGCTGCGACCGGGCGACGTGGTCGTGCTGTACACCGACGGCATCACCGAGGCCGCGGACGAGGCGCAGCGCCTCTATGGCCAGGACCGCCTGTGCGAGATCCTGGCGGCGCACTGGCAGGCGCCGGCGGCGGCGATCCGCGACGCCATCGTCGCCGACGTCCACCGCCATATCGGCCGCCAGGAGATCTACGACGATCTGACGCTGATCGTGCTGAAACAGAAACCGGAGGGCGTGGAATGCGGCGCATCCTGATCGCCCTGGCGCTGTGGCTGGCGGCGTTTCCGGCCCAGGCCGAGGGACCGGCCTACGTCGTCGGGGTCGAGCAGCTCGACTACTTCCCGCTCTACGCGGTGCGCGAGGGGCGCTACGTCGGCGCCGCCCGCGAGATCCTCGACGCCTTCGCCGCCGATGCCGGCCTGCGCCTCGAATACCGGCCGCTGCCGGTCAAGCGGCTCTATTCCGACCTCCTGACCGGCGAGATCGACTTCAAGTTTCCCGACAGCCCCGACTGGGCCGGCGAGCAGAAGCGCGGTCACCGCGTCGTCTACAGCGCGCCGGTCATCGAGTTCATCGACGGCGTCATGGTGACGCCCGAGCGCAGGGGACGCGGGCTCGACGGTTTTCGCGTGCTCGGCACTGTGGCCGGCTTCACCCCCTTCGCCTGGCTGGACACGATCGCGGCCGGCGAGGTGACGCTGGTCGAAAATCCCCGTTTCGCGCTGCTGCTGCGCCAGGTCCAGACCGGCCGCGTCGACGGCGCCTATGCCAACATCGCCGCCGCCAACCACGCCCTCGATGCCGAATTGAACATGCCGGGCGCGCTGGTGTTCGATCCCGGTCTGCCGCACGCCCGCGATCATTACCGGCTGTCGACCACCCGCCACGCCGAGGTCATCGCCGCCTTCGACGCCTGGCTGAGCGCCAACCCGGGGCGCGTCGCGGCGATCAAGGAACGGCTGGGCGCCGAAAAGGGCGTGCGCTGACGGCCGCGGCGGTCAGGAGTCCGGCGCGCCGGCGACGCGGCCCCGGGGCTGTCCGGCACCCAGGCCGAGTTCGCCGAACGCGGTTTCCAGCCGCCGCAGGAACGCGGCGCCGTCCGGCATCCGGTTCGAGACCACGATGTGCAGGTCGGTGCTCGAGATCAGGGTCGAACGCAGCTCCGGCAGCGAGCGCCCGGCCAGCGCCTGCTCCATGGGCAGGCGGTACTGCAGCAGCACCGGCGCGCGGCCGCGCTCGAGGAGCTGCAAGGCCTGCGACGGCGAGGTCGCCTCGATCGCCGTGACGCCGTTGGCCGGGTCGTCGATGTAGGCGCGCCAGCCGCCGTAGGTATAGCCCGCCATCGTGATGAGGCTGCGGCCGGCCAGGTCCTCCCTGGCCCGGATCGGCGGCGCCTCGCCAAGCGCCCAGGCGCGCAATTCGATGCGGGCGATGACGCTGTCGCTGACCAGGGTGGTGCCCGCGAAGGCCTGCGCCGAGCGCACGCCCAGGAAGACGTCGTACTCGCCTCGGGCGATGCCCTGGAACAGCCGCTTGGCCGGCGCCGATTCCACCGTGTACGCGAAGCCGAGCCGCTCGGCCGCCGTCTCGAAGGCGTCGATCAGCACGCCCGCCGGCTCGCCGTCCTCGGTGAACGAATACGGAAAGAACTCGACGTAGACCAGCCGCACCGGCTCGGCCGCCGGCGCCGGAACCGCCGTGAACAGCGAAACCGCCAGCCCGGCCATCGCGGCCAAGCCCCGCATCACCCCGCCCGCCATCGCATCCCCCCATTCCCGATCCGGTCATCTCACACCAGCGAGGCCGGGCCGTCAACCGGAGGTCGAACAGAAGGCCCCGCCGGGAGCGCCGGCGGGGCCTTGCCGCATCGCCTCCGATCCGCGGATCAGGAGTTGATGTTGATCGAGCCGATATTGGTGTTGTCGCTGACGTCGCCGCCGGCCGCGCCCATCGCGCCCGCGCCCGAGCCGGCGCTGCCGCCGACGCCGACGCCGGTGCCCTCGGCATAGGTGCCCCAGCCGCCGCTGGCCGAGCCCGCGCCGACGCCGAGGCCGCTGCCGGCGCCCGCGAACGAGCCGGCGCCCGCGCCGCCCAGGGCGTCGCCGCCCGACTTGCCACCCTGGCTGATGCCGACGCCGCCGAAGCTGTTGTCACCGCCACCGCATTCGTTGCTCATCTCTCGTCCCTCCTGGAGTTTGGATCGCCCGTAGGCCGGATCCGGAGTAGCAACCGCCGTGCCAGTCGCCGCGACGGCTGGCGGCGCCGCATTCGGCGACGCGACGCCGGCCGGGGCCGTCCTGCGCGAGTGGACCGGCGTCCACCCGAACTGGACGGGCACGTTGGTTACGGAGTTGCTTCCGTTCCATTAACCAATACTTGGTCCGGCCGAACGGGGCGGAGAGCCACGCGTTCCGGCCCTTCGACGGCGGCCGCCGGTCTCGATCACGCCCCGGACCATCCCGGCGGCGGTAGCCGGACTACCCCCAGCGGGGTAGCCGAATCGAAGCAGTTACCCTGTAGGGGGTAACCCGTTGTAAAGCGCCGCATGCTGTAATCCCCGTCGTGGTTAGACAGGGGTACCTCCTTGGGCTATCACGGCGAAGGCGATCCGCAGGCCGGCCGCAAAGGCCCCGCCTCGGCGCACATGAAGAGGCCAAAGTAAAGTGCCTCGCATGCGACGCGAAACGAAAAGTTCGTCGCCAAGCCGGCGTTGCGCCAGCCCTCCCCTGAGTTAATGCCGCAGTAATGATTCGGCTTGCGCCGGGATTCTGCGCGCAGATGCAATCTGTGGTTGCGCTTCATCGGAAACGCAACTCTGAAAGAGGAATTTCGATGACCATCGCCGCTCCCGTTCTGACCGTTTCCACCGCCACCGGCCTCGAGGACAGCGCCATCGCGCTGAACATCGCCGTCGAGCTGGGCAGTTCGTCGTCGTCGCTGCTGACGACCATCACCATCGCGGGCGTTCCGGCCGGCGCGATGCTGAGCGCCGGCCTCGACAACGGCGACGGCACCTGGACCCTGACGCTGGACCAGCTCCTCGGCCTGACGCTGACGCCGCCGGCCGACGCCGACGCCGACATCGTGCTGACGGTGACCGCCTCGACCTATCAGCCGGCGACCGACATCGCCAGCCTGGCCAACGCCACGGCGACGATCGCCGGCAACGGCGGCCGCAACAAGCTGTGGGGCACGGACGGCAGCGACGTGTTGGACGGCGGCGGCAATCGCGACGAGATGCGCGGCGGACGCGGCGACGACGTCTATTTCGTCGACCACAAGAGCGACATGGTCGTCGAGCGCGCCGGCGAGGGCACCGACACGGTCGTCGCCTCGGTCAACCACGCCCTGAGCGACGACGTCGAGAACCTCGTGCTGACCGGCACCGGCCAGCTGGCGGCGACCGGCAACGACCTCGACAACGCGATCGCCGGCAATGTCGGCGACAACCTCATCGACGGCCGCGGCGGCTTCGACACCGTCAGCTACCGCGGCCAGTTCGCCGCCTACAAGATCGTCAAGTCGTCGACCGGCCTGACCGTCGACGGCCGCGCCGCCGGCGAGGGCGTCGACACGCTGGTCAACGTCGAGCGCCTGCAGTTCGCCGACGTGTATTACGACGTCGCCACCGGCACCACCACCACCTCGGCGACGGACGGCCAGGCCGACACCGTCGACGACGTCGGCGTCGTCGTCGACGCCGTCGCGGACGCCCCCAGCCTGACGGTCGCCGGCGCGACGGCCAAGGAGGACACCGCGGTCGGGCTGTCGATCGCCGCCGCGCTCGCCGACACCGACGGCTCCGAGACCCTGGCGGTGCACATCGCCGGCGTGCCCGCCGGCGCCACCCTGTCGGCCGGCACCAGGAACGCCGACGGCAGCTGGACGCTCGGCCCCGACCAG
>CAZJFH010000124.1:0-6011 GCA_964545205.1 uncultured Rhodospirillaceae bacterium | reverse complement strand
GAGGATGCGCCGCCGGCCGCCGCGCCGGTCGCGCCGCCGGTGGCGGCCGCGGCGGCGGAGCCGGCGCCGGCGGCCGGGGCGGACGACGGCGACGGGGGCGGCGACGGGGACGGCGACGCGGACGCGGACGCGGGCATCGCCGAATCGCGCGAACGCCGCCGCGCCGAAGCGATGCGGCGGCCGCTCATGCGCTTTCTCAACGGCCTGATCCAGGCGATCGGCGAGAGCCATTCCAGCCTCGATTCCTACCAGCGCTACGGCATCGGCCTGATGATCGTCGGCGCCACCGAGGCGCTGGCGCGGCGCCACGACGTCGGCGCCGAGGCCCGCGACCCGGTGCTGATGGAGGCGCTGGAGGTGCTCAACAGCCGCGGCACCGCCGCCTCGCTGCTGGCCGAACTCGACGAGCTCGACCAGCCCGACGCCGAGCCGCGCGCCCGCCGCATGCTCGCCGCCGGCCGCCACGCGATGGCGCAGTTCCTCGGCGGCAGCCGCGATTTCGGCGCCGCGCTGCTGGCGGCGCTCGAGCAGTGGAACCGGCCGTCGGGGGCGGTCGGCACCGGCGTCGTGGCGGCGCTGGTCGCCGAGGTGTGGCCGTTCGACGACGAGGTCGAGGCGGCGGCGCGTGAACTGGCCCGCGCCCACGGCGGCGCGGTGCTCGGCCTCGCCGAGGGGGTGATGATCCTGTTCCCCGGCGCCGGCCACGCCGTCGAGGCGGCGCTGGCCCTGCTGCCGCAGTTGCCGCGGGCCTCGCGCATCGGCGTCGACGCGCTCGAGATCGCCAGCGAGGAGGAGGCGGTGGCCTGCGTCGCCTCGGCCCGCGCCGCCTGCCAGTCCGGCCAGCCCGGGCGGATCGTCTGCACGATGGTGGTGCGCGCCCTGTGCGCGCGCCTGGCGCTGGAGTTCCGGGCGATCGACGACGGCACCGGCCTCTACGAAGTCACGCGCCCGGAACGGGCGGAGGACGAGGACGGCGACGACGACGTGGACGCGGACGCGGACGAGGTCGGGGACGAGACCGGGGACGAGACCGGGGACGAGACCGGCGACGGCGACGCGGCCGACGCGCGCGACGCCGCCGCGGTCACCAGCGAGCGCTGAACGGGTCGCGCACCGGGACCGCCACCTGCAGCGCCATCAGCGCCCGGATCCGCTCGTCGGTCGGCGGATGGGTGCGCAGCAGCGACGGCTCGGGCCGGCGGCGGCCGGGGAACAGCAGGCCCTCCCAGAAGCCGCCCTGCAGCCGCTCCATCTTCTCCAGCGCCGAGGCCAGGGCGAGCGGGTCGCCGGTCAGCCCGGCGGCGTCGAGATCGGCGTCGAACTCGCGGGTGCGCGACAGCGCGAGCTGCAGCAGCGCGCCGATCGACGGCGCCGCCATCAGCACCAGCACCAGCGGCCACGGCACCGGCGCGCCCTGGGTCAGCAGCAGCGGCAGGCTGACCAGCAGCAGCACGAGTCCGAACACCGACATCGCCTGGGTCAGCCGGGTGACGGTGTCGGCCAGGCCCATCACGAACAGGTCGTGGTTGCGCACGTGGCTGATCTCGTGGGCCAGCACGGCGGTGAGCTCGCGCAGGTCGAGGGTGCGCAGCAGCCCGTCGGTGACCGCGAGCTGGGCCGTCGCCGGGGTGCCGACCGCGAAGGCGTTGAGCACCGGGCTCGGGATCCAGTGGATCGGCGGCACCCGCTCGAGGCCGGCGGCGGCGCAGATCGCCGCGACGGCGCGGTAGAGTTCGGGCACCTCGCGCGGCGACAGCGGCTGGGCGCGGTACATGCGCAGGATCAGGCGCGGCGAGACGCGCGGGCTGAACAGCAGCGAGGCGGCGCCGGCGACCAGCGCCCAGGCGGCGCCCTCCGGCCCGGCGACGATCCAGCCGCAGGCCGACAGCAGCAGCACCATTCCGCCGAGCAGCAGCACCGACTGCTGCAGGTTGCGGCGCTTGTGCCGGCGCTGCTCGGCCGCGTTCCACAGCAGGTGATACATGGGGATAGGATGGGTCGCGGCCGCCGGGCGCGCAACCGATCAGTCGATCGGGCTGCCGCGCAGGCGCTTGGTCTGGGCGCGCGCCTTCTTCGATTCGATTCGCCGGCGTTTCGAGGCCAGGGTCGGGCGCGTGGCGCGGCGCGGCTTCTCGCGCTCGGCGGCCTGGCGGATCATCGCGGCCAGGCGCTCGACGGCGTCGGCCTTGTTGCGCTCCTGACTGCGGTAGCGCTCGGCGGTGATGACGATGACGCCGTCGTTGGTCAGCTTCTGGCCGGCGAAGCGGGCCAGGCGGCGCTTGGTCTCGTCGTCGAGGTTGGGCGAGCGGAAGACGTCGAAGCGCAGCTGCGCGGCGCTGGAGACCTTGTTGACGTTCTGGCCGCCGGGGCCGGAGGCGCGGACGAAGTCCCAGACCAGTTCCTTGTCGTCGATGGCGATGCGCTCGGTGACCTGAATCATCGCGTCGGCTCCATCCCGGGCCTCGAAGCAGGAAGGGCGGCCACCCGAAGGGGACCGCCCGTTCCACAACCGTAACGACCGCCCGCGGTCAATGCGCCTGGCCGGCTCCGGCCGACTGCAGCGCGGCGCGCATCGCCTCGACGACCGCCATCTGGCGCTCGGCGTTGGCGCGGGCGTGGTCGGAATCGGCTTCCTCCAGCGCCTCCTTGGCCTGCTTGGCGCGGGCGTCGACCTTGGCCTTGTCGAGCTGCTCGACCGGCACGGCCTCCTCGGCCAGCACGGTGCAGCGCAGCTCGTTGACCTCGGCGAAGCCGCCGGCGACGAAGATGCGCTGGGTCACCTTGCCGCCGTTGTGGATGTCGATGACGCCCGGCCGGATGGTCGAGATCATCGGGGCGTGACGCGGCAGGGCGCCGAAGTCGCCCTCGACCCCCGGCACGACGACCATTTCGACCGCCTCCGACACCAGGAGCCGCTCCGGCGACACCAGCTCGAATTCGAGCGTTTCAGCCATTCTTCAGCCCTGCCTTTCCGTTACGCCGCTTCCGCGGCCATCTTCTTGGCCTTCTCCATCACCTCTTCGATGCCGCCGCACATGTAGAAGGCGGCCTCGGGCAGGTGATCGTACTCGCCGGCGACGATGGCCTTGAAGCTCTTGATGGTCTCTTCCAGCGAGACGAACTTGCCCGGCGAGCCGGTGAAGACCTCGGCGACGTGGAAGGGCTGCGACAGGAAGCGCTGGATCTTGCGGGCGCGGGCGACGGTCAGCTTGTCCTCTTCCGACAGCTCGTCCATGCCCAGGATCGCGATGATGTCCTGCAGCGACTTGTAGGTCTGCAGGATGCGCTGCACGTCGCGGGCGACCTGGTAGTGGTCCTGGCCGAGGATGTTCGGGTCCAGGATGCGCGAGGTCGAGTCGAGCGGATCGACCGCCGGGTAGATGCCGAGCTCGGCGATCTGGCGCGACAGCACCGTGGTGGCGTCCAGGTGGGCGAACGAGGTCGCCGGGGCCGGGTCGGTCAGGTCGTCGGCGGGGACGTAGATCGCCTGCACCGAGGTGATCGAGCCCTTCTTGGTCGAGGTGATGCGCTCCTGCAGCGCGCCCATGTCGGTGGCCAGCGTCGGCTGGTAGCCCACCGCCGAGGGGATGCGGCCGAGCAGCGCCGAGACTTCCGAGCCCGCCTGGGTGAAGCGGAAGATGTTGTCGACGAAGAACAGCACGTCCTGGCCTTCCTCGTCGCGGAAGTACTCGGCCACCGTCAGGCCCGACAGCGCGACGCGGGCGCGGGCGCCCGGCGGCTCGTTCATCTGGCCGTAGACCAGCGCCACCTTCGAGCCGGCGGTCGAGCCGTCCTCGCCGATCTTGATGACGCCCGATTCCATCATCTCGTGATAGAGGTCGTTGCCCTCGCGGGTGCGCTCGCCGACGCCGGCGAACACCGAGTAGCCGCCGTGGGCCTTGGCGACGTTGTTGATCAGCTCCATGATCAGCACGGTCTTGCCGACGCCGGCGCCGCCGAACAGGCCGATCTTGCCGCCCTTCACATAGGGCGCCAGCAGGTCGATGACCTTGATGCCGGTGACCAGGATCTCGGTCTCGGTCGACTGGTCGACGAACTCCGGCGCCTTCTGGTGGATCGGCAGGGTCTTCTTGGTCTTGACCGGGCCCTTCTCGTCGACCGGCTCGCCGACGACGTTGAGGATGCGGCCCAGGCACTCGGGGCCGACCGGCATGGCGATCGGGCCGCCGGTGTCGGACACCGACTGGCCGCGCACCAGGCCGTCGGTCGAGTCCATGGCGATGGTGCGCACGGTCGACTCGCCGAGATGCTGCGCGACCTCGAGCACCAGGGTCTTGCCCTGGTTCTCGGTGCGCAGCGCGTTGAGAATGGCCGGCAGCTCCTGGTCGAAGCGCACGTCCACGACCGCGCCCGTGACCTGGGTGATGGTGCCGACGTTTTTCTTGGTCATCGCGTGCTCCTAGTCCCTTACAGCGCTTCGGCGCCGGAGATGATTTCGATCAGTTCCTTGGTGATCTGCGCCTGCCGGGTACGGTTGTAGCGGAGCGTCAGGCGGTTGATCATGTCGCCGGCGTTGCGCGTGGCGCTGTCCATGGCGTTCATGCGCGCACCCTGTTCGGAGGCGAAGCTCTCGAGCAGGGCCCGGAAGAACTGGATCGCCAGGTTGCGCGGCACCAGGTCGGCGAGGATGTCTTCCTCGGAGGGTTCGAACTCGTAGATGGCGCGACCGCCGGCCGGCGCCGGCTCGTCGGTGCCGGCGGTCTCGGGGACCGCGAACGGGATCAGCTGCTGGCGCGTCGGGATCTGGCTGATCGCCGACTTGAAGCGGTTGTAGATCACCGTGCAGACGTCGAACTCGCCGTCCTCGAACATCGCGGTCACGCGGTCGGCGACCTGATCGGCCTCGGCGAAGGCGATGCCCTTGCGGCCCAGGCCTTCGAAGGTGTCGACGATCAGCCGGCTGAAGTCGCGCTTGAGCTGGTCGCGGCCCTTGCGGCCGACGCACAGGATCTTGACCGTCTTGCCGGCGGCCAGCAGCTCGTTGATGCGCTGCCGCGCGTTGCGGACGATCTGCGAATTGAAGCCGCCGCACAGGCCGCGGTCGGAGGTCACCACCACCAGCAGATGGACGTCGTCCTTGCCGGTGCCGGCGAGCAGGGCGGGGGCGCCGGTCTGGCCGGCGAGACTGCCGGCCAGGGCGCCCAGCATCCGCTCCATGCGCTCGGCGAAGGGCCGCGCCTGCTCCGCCGCCGTCTGGGCGCGGCGGAGCTTCGACGCGGCGACCATCTTCATCGCCGAGGTGATCTTGCGCGTCGATTTGACGCTGTTGATCCTGACCCTTAGGTCCTTGAGGCTGGGCATGTCGCTCGCTCGCTTACTTCAGTGCGTCCCTTAGGCGAAGGTCTTGCTGAAGTTGTCGAGGAACGCCTTGAGCTTCTCCTCGAGCTCCGGCGTGATCTGCTTCTCCGTGCGGATGGTCTCGAGGATCTCCGGCGCCTTGGCCTTGACCTCGGACAGCAGCTGGGCCTCGAACCGGCCGATGTCGCCGATCGCCAGCTTGTCGAGATAGCCGCGCACGCCGGCGTAGATCGACACGACCTCCTCCTCGGTGGCCATCGGCTGGTACTGCGGCTGCTTGAGCAGCTCGGTCAGCCGGGCGCCGCGGTTCAGCAGGCGCTGGGTCGCCGGATCGAGATCCGAGGCGAACTGGGCGAAGGACGCCATCTCGCGGTACTGCGCCAGTTCCAGCTTGATCGTGCCGGCGACCTGCTTCATCGCCTTGATCTGCGCCGCCGAGCCGACGCGCGACACCGACAGGCCGACGTTCACCGCCGGGCGGATGCCCTTGTAGAACAGCTCGGTCTCGAGGAAGATCTGGCCGTCGGTGATCGAGATCACGTTGGTCGGGATGTAGGCCGAGACGTCGTTGGCCTGGGTCTCGATGACCGGCAGCGCGGTCAGCGAGCCGGCGCCCTGGGCGTCGTTCATCTTCGCCGCGCGCTCGAGCAGGCGCGAGTGCAGGTAGAACACGTCGCCCGGATAGGCCTCGC
>CAZJFH010000123.1:0-6034 GCA_964545205.1 uncultured Rhodospirillaceae bacterium | reverse complement strand
TCTTCCTCAAGATCAGGGCTGCTTTCCCCGGAGTTCCGCGATGAACCAAAAAAAAGCCCGGCCGAAGCGGCCGGGCTCGAGTTCGAACGGGCAGTAGACGGCGGCGACGTCAGCGCACGACGCGCAGCAGGTCGTCGAGCATGTCGTTCGCCGTCGTGATCACCTTCGAGGCCGCCGAGTAGGCGCGCTGGGTTGTGATCATGGTGGTGAACTCGGTCGCCAGGTCGACGGTCGAACCTTCCACCGCCGAGGCCTCGACCTGGCCGGCGCCGGCCTCGCCGGCCGTGTGCAGGGTGTAGGAGCCCGAGGCGTCGGTCTGGATCCAGGCGTTGCCGGTCAGCGAGTCGAGGCCGTTCGGGTTGACGAAGGTCGCGACCGGGATCTGGAAGATCGGCCGGCGCACGCCGTTGTCGAACAGCGCCGTGACGATGCCGTCGGAGCTGACGTTGACGCCGGCGAAGTTGCCGAACCGGGCGCCGTCCTGGGTCAGGTAGTTGACCTGGTACGAGCCGGCGAGGTTGGTCAGGCCGGTGGTCAGGTCGGTGTCGCCCAGGAAGATCGAGACCGCGTCGGCGCCGGTCATGTCCTGGGCGCCGTTCGCCCACTCGACGTTGAGATGGGTCAGGTTGATGTTCGACGGCGTGCCGTCGCCGTTGAAGGCGATCGACGGGTCGTTGTAGTAGTTCATGCCGGCGTCCAGGGCCTGGACGGTGAAGGTGCCGCCGCCGAAGGTCGGCATGTACTTGCTCAGCGCGCCGCCGGCGTTGTCGGTGAACTGGACGACGAGGTCGGCACCGGCCGCGCTCTGGGTCAGCAGGGCGCGGTTGTTGGTCGCGTCGACCGTCAGACGGGCGTCGGCGACGGCGGTGTCGAGCGCGGTCAGCACGTTGGCCCACGAGGTGGCGGTGCTGACGTCGATGGCGGTGTTGCCGGCACCGACCGCGCCGGTGTTGTCGAACTCGTAGTTGGTGCCGCCGATGGTGATGATGGCGCCCTCGAGCTCGCCGGGGGTGGTGGCCGCGTCGAAGGTGCCGGTGAACTCGAGCTGGCCGACCGCGTAGTACGGCGAGGCGCTGTTGTCGGTCCCGAGCTCGATCACCGACGAGCCGGACGGCGGCGTCGTGCTCATGTTCCACTCGCGGGTCGCGGTCTTGGTCCAGGTCCAGTCGATGTTGTGGCTGTTGCCCAGCGAGTCGTAGACCAGCACGCTGGTCTGGCGGGTGTCGCCGATGGCGTCGCCGGAGGGCAGGTTGGCGCCCAGGCGGATCTCGCTGGTCGACACCGCGGTGCCGCCGAATTCGTACAGGTTCAGCGGCTTCATCTCGACGTCGGAGACGATGTTCGAGTTGATGTAGTGGGTGCCGGCGTCGTTCTCCTTGTAGGCGCGCATGTAGGTGGTGCCGGAGATGTCGATCTCCGAGCTGCTGGGCGCCGAGCCGTCGGAGCGCATCAGCGGCCAGCCCTGCATGTAGAAGCCGCCGGTGTTGACCAGATAGCCCTGGTTGTCGACCTTGAACGAGCCGGCGCGGGTGAAGCTGAACATGCCCGAGCCGACCGAGGCCGGATCGGCGACCGAGTTGACGACCATGAAGCCGCCGCCCGAGATCGCCAGGTCGGTCGACGAGTTGGTGGCCTGCAGCAGCCCCTGGATGTCGATGTTCTGGCGCGGACGCGACATGACGCCGCCCGGCGCGTAGTTGGTGGTCGCCGTCTGCTTGGTGACCAGCGTCGAGAACGCCACCGACGTGCCCTTGTAGCCGATGGTGTTGACGTTGGAGATATTGTCGGCGATCGCGCCCATCGCGCTCGACTGAGCCGAAAGACCGGAAACGCCGGAGAACATAGCGCCGTACAAGCTCATCGAAGCCTCCTAATTTCGTATACTGCCCGTATTGTTAGTTGGTGACCGTGTCGGTCAGCGAAGTGCTGCCGCTGGTCTTGACCGTGTAGACCGTGTCGATCGGCACCAGCACGCCGCCGACCGAGAGCATGATCTCGCCCTCGTTCGGGATCACGTCGGTGACCCGGCCGACCGCGGTCGTCGTGGTCTCGACAGCGTTCTTCTCGCCGTCGATCGCCGTCACCTCGAGGCGGTAGGCGCCGTCCGGCATCCGCTCGCCCTGGTCGTTCAGGCCGTCCCAGGTCAGGTTGTGCGTGCCCGCGGCGGTCTCGCCGACCATCGTCCGCACCGCCTTGCCGGAGGTGTCGAGGATGGTGATCGTCGTCTTGTCGGCCGCGGTGTCGAGCCGGAACGAGAACTCGGCGGTGCCGTCCTGCAGCGCGATGCCGGTGCCCTCGTAGCCGACCTTGCGGTCGAGGTAGTTGGTCGACGACGCCAGGGTCGCGGCCTCCTGGTAGAGGAGCAGCGATTCGAGGTTGGCGTTCGCCGAGATCTGCTGCTCGACCTGCGCGAACTGGACGAGCTGGTTGGTGAACTCGGTCGAGTCCATCGGCGAGAGCGGGTCCTGGTTCTTGAGCTGGGTCGTCAGCATGGTCAGGAACGCGTCGAAGTCGCTCGACAGCTTCTCGCGCGCCTGCGCCGATTTCGGGCCGGCCTGCGTCGCGGAAGCGATGCTCGCGGTATCCATGTCGCGTCTCCTCAGACCGAGATGTCGACGCCGCCGGCGGCGGCGCGCGCCTGCTGGGCGGCGGTGGGAACGGGGGCCAGGTCGTCCTGGCCGATGAACTGGCCGCGCTCGCGCCCGCCGCGGCGGCCCTGGCCGTCGTTGGCCTGGCCGCCCTGGCGCTGCTCGCCGCGCATGTTGAACTGCAGCGAGTCGCGGTCGGTCTGCAGGCCGGCGTCCTGCAGCGCCTTCTCGAGCACCTGCGAGTCGCGCTGCAGATGCTGGACGGCCTCGGGGGTGTCGGCGGTGATCGTCGCGGTGACGCGGCCGTCGTTGAACTTCAGCTCGATGTCGACCTTGCCGAGGTTCTCGGGCTGCAGCTTGATGGTGATGCGGTCGGTGCCGGCGGCGGCGGCGCGCGTCAGCTGCATCCTGACCTGCTCGGCGACCGGCGGGCGCGGCACCTGCGGCGGCGGCTGCGCCGGACGGGCGGCGGCGGCCTGGCCGGTGCCTGCGGTGGTCGACGCGGCGGCGACGCCGCCGGTGCCGGAGACCGAGGTCTTCGGCGCGCCGTCGGCGGCCTCGGCGGCGGCCGGCACCCGGGCCGCGGCGGCCTGCGCCGCCTGGGCCCGCTTCGTCGCCAGGCCGGCGACATCGGCCGCGGCCTGGGCCTTGGCCTCGCCCTTGGCGGCCGTCTCGGCACCGGAGGCGTTGGCCTTGCCGGCCGCGTTGGCCATGCCGAACTGCGGCTGCTGCTGCTGCATCTGCTGCTGCGGTCCCTTGGCGGCGGTCGCCGCCGGCGCGCCGGCGGACTCGCCGTCGCCCGCGCCGAACAGGCCGCCGGAGGCGACGCCGTCGTCGGCCGGCAGCTCGGCGCCGGCGGCCTCGGCCACGGCGACCGCCGCGACCATCGGACGGGCCGGCGGCACGACCGGCCGCTCGGCGACCACGGCCGCGCGCACGACGGCGGATTCGCCGGCCGCGACCTGCTGGGCAATTTCTGCCGGCGCCTTCTGGCCCTGGCCGGACGGCGCGGCGGCGCCCGGCTGCGCGGTCTGGCCGGCCTGCGGCGTCGCGGCCGCGGCCTGGGCCTGCCGGGCGGCGGCCTCGGGCAGCGCCTGGGCGCCGGTCGGCTTGGCCGGGCCGGCGGCCTTCGCGCCGTCGCCTTGCGGCTTGGCGGCGTTCGCCGCCGCCTGGTCCGTGGCGGCGGTGTTCGCATCGGCGGCGGTGCCCTGGCCGGCGGCGCCCTGGACCGGCTTCGCGGCCGGCGCCGTCGCGGCGGCGGCGGCGGTCTGAGCCTGGTTCGGGATCTGGGCCGGCGCCTGGGCCGGCTGGCCCGGCGCCTGGACGGCGGCCACCGCCGGCGCGGCCTCGGCGACCTGGTCGTCCTCGATGGCCGGCTGTTCCGGCGCGGCGGCCGGCTCGGCCGCGGTCTCGACCGGCGTGTCGGCTTCGGCGGTCTCGGAGGGCTCCGGCGCGGCCCCTTCGGCGACGCGGTCGCGATCGGCCTCGGCCGGCTCCTCGACCCGGTCGCGGGGAGCGTCGGCGTGCCGGCTGTCGCGGGCATGATCGCCGGCCCGTGCCTCGTCGGCGGCGCTGCGACGGCTCTCGTCGACGCGGGGCTCGCCGCGATCCTTGTCGGCCGCGGCACGATCGCGCTCGTCGGTGCGCGGCGCGGCGGGCAGCTTGGCGTCGCCGGCGCCGCCGGTCATGGACATCAGCGCGGCGAAGGCGCCACCCGAAAGGTTCTGCTGCGCCTTGCCGGCGGTCGCTGGCGGCTGGACCGCCTGGTTTGTCGGGTTGACTTCCATTCTTCATCCCTTTCCGAAGCCCGTGGCGGGGCTCGGCCGATCAGATGCAGAATGCGTGCCAGCGACAAAAGCCGCGGAATCGCTGGGGTTCGCGTTCGACCGGTGGCCGATGGCGCGGCGGCGGGAGGCGGAAAAAACAGGGCGGGCCGGCAGTTCTTGCCGCGTGCCGCATCGGCGGCGGCTCACGCGCCAGGCGTGGCGCGGGGTCCGGATCGACCGGACGGGAAGGCGGGAATCACGATCGCCGCCGTCGCGTGAGCGCGGCGGACGCGACCTCGATCGGGCCTGGCGCCCGGATCAGGCCGGAATGTCGAACCGGCGCTCCTGCGCGGCGGCCTTGGGCCGGTCCTCGTCCGTGGCCTTGCCGGCGGACTCGGCTTCGGCCGAACGCGGCGCGGCGGCGTCCTTGGCCTGATGCTGGCCCCGGTCGGGCTGCTGATGCTCGCCCGCGCGCTGGGTGTAGTTCTTCACCACGTGCTCGGCCGGGAACTGCGCCTTGACGTCGCCGGTCTCGGTGCTGAGGAACTGCAGCAGCAGGAGTCCGCTGTCGCGGTCGAATTCCACGACCGGACTCTGGACGTCGGCGGCCTTTCGCGGTTCAGGCCGCGGTACTTCTGTCGTTTGCGGGGAGGCGGGTCGAACCGATGCCGTCTGCCCGAGGGAGCTGTTCTGGCCCCCGATCACGCCTACTGACATGATCATCTCCACTTTCAGCGGATAGGGTACGATGATGGCACGATAACAAAGACCGCAGACAGAGTCCACGATTTCGTATTGCGGCCCGCATCGAGCGGATCAGCGGCGTTTTTCGAGCAGGAACCAGTTGATGTCGCCGAGCGCGAACACCGGGTCGCGGCGCCAGACGAACCCATAATCGACCAGCGCCATGTCGTGGCGGTCGATTATCTCGCCGGCGAAATCGCGCTTGAACAGCTTGCCCGAATGGCCGCGATAGGGAATCTCGACCGGCGACGGGTCGTAGTATTCGGCGACCAGCACGTAGCGGCCGCTGGCCCGGTACAGCGCGTCGTAGGCCTGCGGCAGCAGCTCCGGCGCGATGTGGATCAGCACCCCGCTGGTGAAGGACAGGTCGTAGCTCTTGCCCGGCTGGAAGTCGAGCAGCGAGCCGTGGGTGACGTCGAGCCAGGAATTCTTGCGCAGCTCGCCGACCGCGTCCGCGTTGATCTCGACCGCCGCCAGATCGGCCTTGGGCAGCAGCACGCGCAGGGCGTGGAGGTTGAGGCCGATATTGGCGCCGAGCTCGACCACCGAGGCGACGTCGCGGGTCGCCCGCAAAACCTGCGCGAAAAGCGCCGTGCGGGCGGCGATGTCGCCGCGGTTGCGCTCGATGTAGTCCTTGCCGAACTCCCCGGCCCAGAACCTCTCCTGCTCGCTCAGATCACGCCCGGCCATGGCTCGCCCTCCCATTCTCGAACGCCGCAGGATGCCTGAGTTTCGCCCCCTCGTCGAGAGCGCTCCGCGCCCCGCCTACCCCGTTGTTAATACCTCGTTAGGGAAAAACTTGTTGTCGGCCGCCCACCAAAGGGGTAAAACGGACCCTGACCGCTGAATGCGGCCAACGCCACTCAGAACGAGGACACCGAAAATGGCTGAGATCAATCTTACCTCCGCGATCCGCACCAACCTGAGCTCGCTGCA
>CAZJFH010000122.1:0-6666 GCA_964545205.1 uncultured Rhodospirillaceae bacterium | reverse complement strand
CCGGCCCCCGCAACCAAGATCCCGCAAAAGCCCGCCTCCCACGAGGCGGGCTTTTCGCGTTCCGGACGCGGCCATTGCAAACGCCAATG
The DNA here is from genome assembly GCA_964545205.1 of uncultured Rhodospirillaceae bacterium. Taxonomy (GTDB): domain Bacteria; phylum Pseudomonadota; class Alphaproteobacteria; order Rhodospirillales; family Magnetospirillaceae; genus CAZJFH01. The sequence continues at coordinate 6,577 of CAZJFH010000122.1, read as the reverse complement.
ACCGCCATTGGCCCTCTCAATTTCAAAAACGCCTTCCTACCCCCTATGGTGGCGCGCGCCCCGCCCGAGAGAGGAGGTCTTCCGATGAACACGCAACTGACCGGCAGCCTGGCCGAACCGTCCGAACGCCCGCAATCCGAGGGCTCGCCGACCATCACCGTCGCCCATGGCGACGGCATCGGTCCGGAAATCATGAAGGCCAGCCTGGCGGTGCTGCGTGCCGCGGGCGCCGACTTCGTGGTCGAGCCGATCGACATCGGCGAGAAGGTCTACCTGTCCGGCCAGACGGCCGGCATCAGTGGCGACGCCTGGGACAGCCTGCGCCGCACCAAGGTGTTCTACAAGGCCCCGATCACGACGCCGCAGGGCGGCGGCTACAAGAGCCTGAACGTCACCGTGCGCAAGAGCCTGGGCCTGTTCGCCAACGTCCGGCCCTGCGTCTCCTACTCCCCGTTCGTCGCGACCAAGCATCCGGGCATGGACGTGGTCATCGTCCGCGAGAACGAGGAGGACCTCTACGCCGGCATCGAGCACCGCCAGACCGACGAGGTCTATCAGTGCCTGAAGCTGATCTCGCGGCCGGGCTGCGAGAAGATCGCCCGCTACGCCTTCGAATACGCCCGCGCCCACGGCCGCAGGAAGGTGACCTGCTTCACCAAGGACAACATCATGAAGATGACCGACGGTCTCTTCCACAAGGTGTTCGACGAGGTGGCGGCCGAGTATCCCGACATCGGCAACGAGCATTGGATCATCGACATCGGGGCGGCGAAGCTGGCCGACACCCCCGAGGCGTTCGACGTCATCGTGATGGCCAATCTCTACGGCGACATCCTCAGCGACGTCGCCGCGCAGATCGCCGGCTCGGTCGGCCTCGGCCCGTCGGCCAATATCGGCGAGCACGGCGCGATGTTCGAGGCGATCCACGGCTCCGCCCCGGACATCGCCGGCCAGGACGTCGCCAACCCCTCGGGCCTGCTGCTCGCCGGCGTCATGATGCTGGTCCATCTCGGCCAGGCGGACGCGGCCGAGCGCGTCCACAACGCCTGGCTGCGGACCATCGAGGACGGCGTGCACACGCGCGACATCCACAAGGAAGGCCTTTCGAAGGAGCGGGTCGGCACCGCCGCCTTCGCCGAGGCGGTGATCGCCCGTCTCGGCCAGCGGCCGGTGAAGCTTCCCGCGGTCTCCTACGACAAGGACGCCAAGCCTTTCGCGGTGCCGACCGCCAAGCGGCGCGCCCCGGCGCGGAAGGAGCTGGTCGGCATCGACGTGTTCGTGCACGCCGCCGCCCCGGTGGAAACCGTCGCGGCGGCGGCCGGCGCGGTCGCCAGCGAGCGCCTCGAATTGACGATGATCACCAACCGCGGCATCAAGGTGTGGCCGAACGGCATGCCGGAGACGTTCTGCACCGACCATTGGCGCTGCCGGTTCAAGGCCCGCGACGGCCAGCGGGTCGACGCGGCGGCGGTCGTCGAACTGCTGGACGGCTTCGCCCGCAAGGGCGTCGACTTCGTCAAGACCGAGCACCTGTACACGTTCGACGGCGAACCGGCCTTCTCGCTCGGCCAGGGGCAGTAGCGCGCGGCCGGCACCGATCGAGACCCGTCAAAGCCCGTCTCCCAGGAGGCGGGCTTTTTCTTTTTCATCGCGGTCCGCCTGTCCGAGCGTCATGGCGAACGCAACCGGCGCCGCCGCGACGTCAGCCAGGCCGATGACGACCGGATGGCGGCGGCTGTGGGCGCTCCGCGGCGCGGTCCGGCGGCCACAGGAGCCGGATCAGCGCCGTGACGCCGGCCGCCGCCACCGGCAGGGCCAGCGCCCATCCCGGCTGGTCCAGCAGCCCGGGCGCCAGCAGCAGCGCGGCGCCCAGCCCCGCCAGCATCGTCCCCGCCAGCAGCTTGAGCGTGCGGCCCTGCGCCTCGGTCAGCTTGCGCTGGCGCAGCGCCAGGGCGAAGGCGACGACGATCGCCGCCAGCGGCAGGACGTAGACGAGGTTGTAGAAGGCCAGGTACAGCAACTGCTCGCCGGGGCCCAGGGCGTGCAGGCTCAGCAGGCGGGTGAACACCATCGGGAAACCGGCCGTGCACAGCAGCTCGTAGCCGTTGGCGCCGACGGCCAGCACCAGGGTGCCGGCGATGGTCGCCGGCAGGCCGGCCGCGTTGGAGAGCCGGCGCATGCGCTCGACCAGGCGCGGCCGCGCCGCCGTGGGGATCGACAGCGACGGCCCGCGGCCCCACAGGAAGTAGTCCTTCACGTTCAAGGCGCCCATGGCCAGGGCGACGGCGCCGGCGGCGGCGGTGACCGCGCCGATGTGGCGCGTGACCAGGAACAGGTTGAGCCACGCCGCCATGAACGCGAAATACACCAGGCCCGAGCACAGCACGAAGATGCCGCCGACCAGCAGCATGCGCCCGCGGTCGCGGGTGTGGGCGATGACGCTGAGCAGGAACAGCAGCACGAAGAAGGCACACGGGTTGAAGGCGTCGAGCCCGGCCAGCGCCACGGTCAGCAGCGGCAGCGACGCCGTCTCGGGCCCCACCTCGCCCAGGATCGGAAGGGTCAGCGGCGCCGTCCGGCCGGCCGCGCCGGCGCGGCAGGCGTCGAGGCGCGCGGAGAGCAGGGCCGGCGTTTCGGGTCCGAAGCCGACATGCATCTCGCCGCAGAACAGGAAGGCCGGCACGTACTGCGCCCGGCGGCCGAGCGCTCCGGCCTGCTCGACGTAGAGACGCGCGTTCTCGGGCGCGCCGATCTCGTGCTCGTGGACCCGCAGCCACGGCCGTTCGGCCGCGATCCCGGCCACCGCCGGCCGCGCCTGCAGGCAGTGCGGGCAGGTCTCGGACCAGAAGACGTGAAGATCGACGGCATCGGCGGCCGCCGCGGCCGAGGGCCATGGCAGCACGGCCAATGCCGTCGCGAGCAGGGCAACGATCAGCCGCGCGATCATTGCCGGGCGCCTCGGTCAGCGCTGCCAGTCGACCCGAAGCAGATTGGCCTCGGGATCGAAGCGCATGTGCAGCCGGCCGCGATAGGCGCGCCGCAGCGACTTGCCGATGCGCTGCGGCAGGTGCAGGTCGGTGGTGCGAATCTCCATCCGCCCGTCGCCGTCGCCGACGCGCATCACCCGGTTCAGCGGGTGACGGCGGTTCTCCTGCGCCTCCTGGTGCCTGCACAGCGCCACGATCTCGTCGTGATGCGCCCGGGCGAAGTCGCCGGAGATCGTCAGGATGCCGGCGGCGCAGTCGTCACGGGTGCGCCGGCAGGCCTGGCACAGCATGTGCTGGGCCAGCATGGGGGTGCGCCGCGGCCAGCGCCAGCGGCCTTCGGCATAGACGGCGCCGCACTCCGGGCACATCGCCGGGCCGCGCATCTTCTGCCGCGTCATGTAGGGATCGTGGACCCGTTCCTCGAGGAGACGGTTGCGCCGATTCATGGCCGTCATGGCGGCCTCCCTTCGCTGTTCCTTCGACCATCATTATGCCACTGCGCGACCGCCGGGCGGGGCGCTCGCCTTGCCGGGCGGCATTGCGCGCACGGCAAGGCGCCGGGCGCCGGTCACAGCCGCGGGGCGGACGAGGCGATGGCGCGGCGGATGTCGTCGTAGCCGGCGGCGGCGCCCTGCGCCTCGGCGTAGGCGGCGTAGTCGTAGCCCATCGGGCTGCGCGGCCCCAGCACGTAATGGGCGGCGCGGGCGTCGATCCAGTCGCCGGTCGCATGGTCGGTGACCCAGATCTCCGAGACCTGGTCGTCGCGCCAGTCCATCTGCTTGATCCAGTGGACGGCGCAGCCGATGTCGTCGAATTTGGTGATGCGGTTGCGCGGCCCGCCGCGCACCTCGGCGGCGAAGCGGCGCTCGTCGATGATCATGCGGCAGAACTCGCAGGCGTCGCGGCCCCAGTGGATGTCCTCGGGGCCTTGCGCCGGGCCGCCGCAGCCGGCCAGGGCCGCGGCGGCGACGCTTCCGAGCAGGAGGGCGCGGCGCGAGATCATCGGCGCGCCGCGGCGATGTGCCCGCGCACCCGCTCGGCGATGTCCTCGGCCGGCAGGCCGTAGCCGAAGCGTTCGACGAAGATGCCGCCCGGCCCCATCAGGATCATGCTCGACGTGTGGTCCATCAGGTAACTCAGGTCGTTGGGGTTGTCGGTGCGCTTCTCGGCCTTGATGCGGTACTTGCGCGCCATCGCCTCGACCATCGCCGCCGGCCCGGTCAGGCCGAGGATGGAGGGATGGAAGTACTCGAGATACTCCTTCATCCGCGCCGGCGTGTCGCGGGCCGGATCGACGGTGACGAACAGCGGCTGCACGGCGGCGGCCTCGTCGCCGAGCGCGTCCATCACCTCGCTGATCGCCTGCAGCGACGGCGGGCAGACGTCGGGGCAGAAGGTGTAGCCGAAATACAGCAGCATGAAGGTTTCGGCGAAGGTCTGGTCGGTCACGATCCGCCCGTTCTGGTCCTCGAGCACGAAGGATCCGCCGAGCAGCACGCCGTCGGGCTGCCGCGTCTGGGCATGCGCCGGCGCGGCGGCCGGCAGGATCAGGGCGGCGAGCAGGAGCAGGAGTTTCGCGTTCATCACATCCTCAATCCAGAAGCGGCGACGGCGTAGGCCGCCACCAGTCCGAACACCAGGAACAGGCCCAGCGACACCGCCAGCAGGCGGCGCGACACCGCCGGGACCACGTCCCGCAGCGAAGGCGTGCGGCGGAACGCCTGGACCGGGCCGAGGCCGATCCCAAGCGTCGTCGCCGCGAACAGCGGCACGTAGAGCAGGTAGCCGACATAGCCGTATTCCGGCTTCATCAGGCAGAACGGGCAATGGTGGTGCGGCTGCTCGTAGACGTAGGGCGAGATCGTCGAGATCACCGCGGCGATCGCGACGACGAAGGCGGCGGCGCTGAGCACGGAATAGGCCGCCGTCCACGCCGGCCGCCGCCACGCCAGCCACGCCGCCGCCGCCAGCGCCGCCAGGGTGCCGTAGAGCGCGGCCAGGGTCTCGACCGGCGGCAGGGTGCTGAGGCCGGCGGCGGCGGCGCTGGAGCCCGAGCCGGTGAACAGGCGCGAGCAGCACGACACCAGCACGTCGGCCTTCAGGTCGGCGAAATAGCCGAGCTGCACGGCGGCGGCCGTCGCGAACAGCGGCAGCAGCGCCAGCAGCAGCGCGTACTTGGCCTTGACCATGGGATAGTCCCAGCCGCGGTTGTCGACGGCGTTCATCACCAGCCAGGTGCCGGCGGCGAAGAAGGCGCCGATCTTGAGCATCAGCGCCGGAAAACCGAGCGGGCTGGCGTTGAGCGTGCCGACGGCGCACATGGCGCCGACGAACATCACCGCCAGCTTGTCGGCGGTGAAGACGAACAGGAACAGCGAGATCAGCTCGGCGGCGAAGACGACGCCGAGCAGCGTCGAGACGAGATAGGTCTGGCGTTCGAGCCTGAGCTGCAGCTCGCTGCCGCTGGCGATGTCCCAGTGGCGCAGGATGCGCACGGCGAAGCCGGCGGCGAGCAGCAGCGCCAGCGTGCCGGCGACGGCCGCCAGATTCAGCGCCATGGTCGCCGGATGGAACAGCATCAGGCCTCCACCACCTGGCCGTCGCGCATGGCGACGACGCGGTCGACCACCGCGGCGCCGAACACCCGCGGGTCGTGGCTGGTCATCAGCACGGTGCGGCCCTCGGCCTTGAGGCCGGCGACGATGGCCAGGAACTCGTCGGACAGCGTGGTGTCGAGGTTGGCGGTCGGCTCGTCGGCGATCACCACCTGCGGGTCGTTCATCAGCGCGCGGGCGATGGCGACGCGCTGCGCCTCGCCGCCCGACAGCCATTCGGCGCTGGCCGCCGCCTTGTCGCCGAGGCCCAGGCGTTCGAGCAGCTCGCGGGCCCGGCGCTTGCGGGCGCGATGGTCGGTGCCCAGGGGATAGCTGGGCAGCATAACGTTCTCGAGCACCGAGACGCCGCGGATCAGGTTGAACTGCTGGAACACGAAGCCGAAGGTCTTGCGCCGGATCTCGGTCAGGAACCGCTCGGGCAGGCCCGAGATGTCGCGCTCGCCCAGGCGGACCCGGCCGGCGCTCGGCCGCGCCAGGCAGCCGACGATGGTCAGCAGCGTCGTCTTGCCCGAGCCGCTGGGCCCCTTCAGCACCGTCACCCCGCCGGCGTCGACGCTCAGCGACACGCCGCGGATCGCGGTGAAGGCGTTGTGGCGGCCCTCGTTGAAGGTCTTGGTGACGTCGGTCAGGGTGATCATCGCATCGCCGCGTCCGGATCGGTGGTCGCCGCGCGCCAGATCGGCACCACGGTCGCCAGGGTGTAGGGAAAGACGGTGAAGAAGAACAGGGTCGCCACCTGGAAACCGTCGATCACCGGCTCGAGCGCGAGCCGCGGGTACAGCACCGCCCAGCCGCGCAACGCCGGCTCGAACAGCGCCGCGCCGAAATGGAAGACGTGCAGGTAGGCGGCGGCGTAGCCGAACAGGAACGCGGTCAGCGACACCAGCGCGCCTTCCCACAGCTTGAGGCGGATGACGTCGCCGGTCTCCCAGCCGATCGCCTTGAGGATGCCGATCTCGCGCCGCTCCTCGGCGG
>CAZJFH010000121.1:0-6959 GCA_964545205.1 uncultured Rhodospirillaceae bacterium | reverse complement strand
CCGCCCTCCCCCTCCCGCCGCAAGCGGCGGGCCCCTCCCTCTCCCGCAAGCGGGAGAGGGGACTCGTGGGGAACAGGCGCATGTCGCGCCGCGCCCTCTCCCATGAGGGGAGGGGGGATCGTTTCGGGGGAATCGCACATGACCGTCCGTACCGTCGCCACGGCGCCGTTTTCCGGCCAGAAGCCGGGCACCTCGGGCCTGCGCAAGAAGGTCAAGGTCTTCAAGCAGCCGCATTACCTGGAGAATTTCGTCCAGTCGATCTTCGACTCGCTCGACGGCTTCGCGGGGGCGACGCTGGTGCTCGGCGGCGACGGCCGCCATCACAACCGCGCGGCCGTCCAGACGATCCTGAAGATGGCGGCGGCGAACGGCTTCGGCCGGGTGATGGTCGGCCGCGGCGGCATCCTGTCGACGCCGGCGGCGTCCTGCGTCATCCGCAAGCACCGGGCCTTCGGCGGCATCATCCTGTCGGCCAGCCACAATCCCGGCGGTCCGGACGAGGATTTCGGCATCAAGTACAATATCGGCGCCGGCGGCCCGGCCCCGGAAAAGGTGACCGAGGCGATCCACGCCCGCACCACGGCGATATCCGAGTACCGCATCCTCGACGCCGGCGACGTCGACATCGACGCGCCGGGCACGGCGCGGCTCGGCGACATGACGGTCGAGGTCGTCGATCCGGTCGCCGACTACGCCGAGCTGATGGAGAGCCTGTTCGACTTCGGCGCGATCCGGGCGCTGTTCGCCGGCGGCTTCCGCGCCTGCTTCGACGCCATGAGCGCGGTGACCGGGCCCTATGCCCACGAGATTCTCGAGAACCGGCTGGGCGCGCCGGCCGGCACCGTGATCAACGGCACGCCGCTCGAGGATTTCGGCGGCCACCACCCCGATCCCAACCTGGTCCACGCCCGCGACCTGGTGGCGGTGATGGAGGGGCCGGACGCGCCCGATTTCGGCGCCGCCTCGGACGGCGACGGCGACCGCAACATGATCCTGGGCCGCGGCTTCTACGTCACGCCCTCGGACAGCCTGGCGGTCCTGGCCGCCAACGCCACGCTGGCGCCCGGCTACGCCGGCGGGCTGAAGGGCATCGCGCGGTCGATGCCGACCAGCCAGGCCGCCGACCGCGTCGCCGCCAGGCTGGGCGTGCCGTGTTTCGAGACTCCCACCGGCTGGAAGTTCTTCGGCAACCTGCTCGACGCCGGCATGGCGACGATCTGCGGCGAGGAGAGCTTCGGCACCGGCTCGGACCACGTGCGCGAGAAGGACGGCCTGTGGGCGGTGCTGCTGTGGCTCAACGTGCTGGCGGCGCGCAAGCAGTCGGTCGCCGACATCGTGCGCGGCCACTGGCGCGAATACGGCCGCAACTACTACTCCCGCCACGACTACGAGGGCCTCGACGCCGAGGCCGCCGAGGGGCTGATGGAGCATCTGCGCCGCGTCGCCGGCGGGCTGAAGGGCCGGCGCCTGGGCGGATTCGAGGTCGCGCTGGCCGACGATTTCGCCTACACCGATCCGGTCGACGGCAGCCAGTCGCGCCGCCAGGGCATCCGGCTGGTGTTCGCCGACGGCTCGCGCATCGTCTACCGCCTGTCCGGCACCGGCACCGAGGGGGCGACGCTGCGGGTCTATATCGAGCGCTACGAGCCCGATCCGGCCAGACATGACCTGGACACCCAGGCCGCCCTGGCCGATCTGATACAGGTGGCCCGGCAGGTCGCCGAGATCGAATCGCGTACCGGGCGCGCCGAACCGACCGTGATCACGTGAGGCAGCCGATGGCCGACCAGCACCGCTTCGATTCCAGCATCCTGCGCGAATACGACATCCGCGGCATCGTCGGCGAGACGCTGCACGCCGCCGACGCCCGCGCCGTCGGCCGGGCGTTCGGCACGATGGTGGCGCGCGGCGGCGGCGGCGCGGTCTGCGTCGGCTACGACGGCCGGCTGAGCTCGCCCGAGCTGGAGCAGGCCTGCGTCGAGGGGCTGGTCGCCGCCGGCATCGCGGTGCGGCGGATCGGGCGCGGCCCGACGCCGATGCTGTACTACGCCGTCCACGAGTCCGGGGCCGACGGCGGCATCATGATCACCGGCTCGCACAATCCGCCGTCGCACAACGGCTTCAAGATGGTGCTCGGGCCGAACGCCCTCCACGGCCGCGACATCCAGCGGCTCGGCGACATCGCCGGGGCCGGCGACTTCGCTTCCGGCGCCGGCAGCGTCGCCGAGTACCCGGTGATGGACCGCTACGTCGAGCGGCTACTCGCCGACTACGACGGCATCCGGCCGCTCACCGTCGCCTGGGACGCCGGCAACGGCGCCACCGGCGACGTGCTGAAGATGCTGACCGCCCGTCTGCCCGGCACTCACGTCCTGCTCCATGCCGAGGTCGACGGCCGCTTTCCCAACCATCATCCCGATCCGACCGATCCGGACACGCTGGAGGATCTGCAGGACAAGGTGCTGTTCGACCGCGCCGATCTCGGCATCGCCTTCGACGGCGACGGCGACCGCATCGGCGTCGTCGACGGCCAGGGGCGGATCCTGTGGGGCGACCAGATACTGCAGATCCTCGCCGAGGACCTGCTGCGGGCCGAGCCCGGCGCCACGGTGATCGCCGACGTCAAGGCCAGCCAGGCCTTGTTCGACGAGGTCGAGCGCATGGGCGGCAAGGCGATGATGTGGCGCAGCGGGCATTCGCTGATCAGGAGCAAGATGGCCGAGACCGGCGCCCGGCTGGCCGGAGAGATGAGCGGGCACATCTTCTTCGCCGACAAGTATTACGGCTTCGACGACGCGCTCTACGCCGCGGTGCGCCTGCTCGGCATCGTCTCGCGCATGACCCACGAGACGCTGGGCGGCCGCTACGACCGCATGCCGCACTTCGTCAACACGCCCGAGATGCGGTTCGCCTGCCCGGAAGAGCGCAAGTTCGCGGTGATCCGCGAGGTTCGCGACCGCCTGCACCGGGCCGGCGCCGACTTCGACGACATCGACGGCGTGCGGGTGCGCACCGGCGACGGCTGGTGGCTGCTGCGGGCCTCCAACACCCAGGCGCTGCTGGTCGCCCGCCTCGAGGGCGCCACCGCCCAGGGGCTCAGGCGGCTGCGCGCCGCGCTGACCGAGCAGTTGCGGCTGAGCGGCCTCGACCTGCCCTGAAGCTCGGCGGTCCTAAACCGTTTGGACCATCCGTTTCGGTGATGAATCCGCCGAAACGCAATCGCCAGTATATCTATCGGCAGAATGCTGCGGCGAGCAGAATGCCTCCCCGTTGACGCCCCGGTTGGGGCCGCGCTTCAGGGAGGACAGGATGCTGGGCAATGTTCGGATCGCCGTCAGGCTGGCGATGGGATTCGCGTTGATGTTGCTGATGACCGCCGCCATGGGCTGGATGGCCCTGGACGCCGGCGGCACGCTGGGGACTCAGACGCAGAAGCTCTACGAGCATCCGTTCCGGGTGACCCGGTCGCTGCTGGAGGCGCGCACGGAAGTGCTGGCGATGGTGCGCGGGGTGCGCGACATCATCCTGGCCGAGGATTCGGCGGCGATGGATGCCATCGGCGCGGATATCGACGGCCACGAGGCCAAGGTGTTCGAACGCCTCGCGGTCGCCCGGAAGCAGTTCCTCGGCGACAAGAGACAGTTCGACGATCTCGAGGCGCTGATGAAGGAATGGCGGCCGATTCGCGCCGACATCATCGCCCTGGCGCGCCAGGGCCGCGACGGCGAGGCGCGCGCCACCGCCAACAACGCCGGCGCCGACCACATCAAGAAGATCGACGGGCTGATGGACGGCATGCTGGCCTTCGCCCGCGACAAGGCGTCCGAGTTCATGGGCAAGGCGACCGCGACCCAGGACCGCATCCGCAGCATGACCATCGGCCTGCTGCTCGGGGCGCTGGCGATCGGCGTGCTGGCCGCCTTCATGGCCGCGCGCAGCATCACGGCGCCGCTGGCCGGGCTGAAGGAGGTGATGGGCGTCCTGGCCGCCGGCGACTACACCGCCGAGGTGCCCGGCCTGGCGCGCGGCGACGAGATCGGCGCCATGGCCAAGGCGGTGCAGGTGTTCAAGGAGAACGGCCTCGCGGTCCAGCGCCTGCAGGCCGAGCAGGAGGAGCAGGAACGCCGGGCCGAGGCGGAGAAGCGCCGCTCGATGCACGCGCTCGCCGACAGCTTCGAGGCCAGCGTCAAGGGCGTGGTCGAGACGGTCTCGTCGGCCTCGACCGAGCTGCAGGGCACGGCGCAGTCGATGTCGGGCGTCGCCGCGCAGGCGAACGAGCAGGCGATGGCGGCGTCGAGCGCCTCGGAGCAGGCGGCGGCCAACGTCCAGACCGTGGCCTCGGCGGCCGAGGAGCTGAGTTCGTCGATCACCGAGATCGCCCGCCAGGTCACCGACGCCACCCGCATCGCCGGCAACGCCGTCGACCAGGCCAAGCACACCGACAGCATCGTCAAGGGCCTGGCCGAGGCGGCCGGCCGGATCGGCGACGTCGTCAACCTGATCACCGACATCGCCAGCCAGACCAACCTCTTGGCGCTCAACGCGACGATCGAGGCGGCGCGGGCCGGCGACGCCGGCAAGGGCTTCGCCGTCGTCGCGGGCGAGGTCAAGAACCTCGCCAACCAGACCGCGCGCGCCACCGACGAGATCGGCCAGCAGATCGCCGGCGTGCAGACGGCGACCACCGAGGCCGTGTCGGCGATCCAGGCGATCACCGCGACCATCGACCGCATCAGCGAGATATCGGCGGCGATCGCCTCGGCGGTCGAGCAGCAGGGCGCGGCGACCCAGGAGATCGCCCGCAACACCGAGCAGGCGTCGACCGGTACCCAGGAGGTCACCCGCAACATCGGCGGCGTCAGCGAGGCGGCCGGCGAGGCCGGAGCGGCGGCGAGCCAGGTGCTGGGATCGGCCTCCGAGCTGGCGCGTCAGGCCGAGGCGCTCAGGGCGCAGGTCGACCAGTTCATCGCCCGCGTGCGCGCGAGCTGAGCCGCGCCCCCGACGCGAAACGGCCGCCCGTCGCCGGGCGGCCGTTTTCGTTTCGACGACGCGGCGCGGGTCAGTTCGCCTTGACCTTGGTCGCCGCGGCCGCCGCCGAAGCCAGCTTGCTGCTTTCCGGCAGCCTGGCGTAGGTGCGGTTGGTGTCCTTCATCGCGGTCAGGAACCGGTTCAGCTCCTTGCCCTGCAGCTTGGTGCCGGAGGCGAACTTGACGCTGAGCGGATTGACGTGGCGGTTCCCGACCAGGATCTCGTAGTGCAGGTGCGGCCCGGTCGAGCGGCCGGTGGAGCCGACATAGCCGATCACCTGGCCCTGGCGCACCTGCTTGCCGGCGCGGATGCCCTTGGCGAAGCGCGACAGATGGGCGTAGGCGGTGGCGTACTTGTTGTTGTGGCGCAGGCGGATGTAGTAGCCGTAGCCGCCGTTCTTGCCCGCCATCTCGATGGTGCCGTCGCCGGCGGCGTAGATCGGCGTGCCGGTGGGGGCGGCGAAGTCGACGCCCTTGTGCATCTTGGTGTAGCCGAGGATCGGGTGGCGGCGCTTGCCGTAGCCCGACGACAGCCGGGCGCCGTCGACCGGGGTGCGCAGCAGCGCCTTGCGCACCGACTCGCCCTTTTCGTTGTAGTAGTCGATCTTGCCCTGGGCGTCCTGGTGGCGATAGATGGCGATGCGGTTGCCCGACAGCTCCATCGCCGCGTAGAGCACGTCGCCGTCGCGCACGTGGCGGCCGCGATTGTCGAAATGGCGCTCGAACATCAGCTCGAAGCGGTCGCCGGGCTGGATGTCGCGCTGGAAGTCGACGTCGTAGGACAGCGCGCGGATGGTCTCGACCAGGGTGGCGACCGGCACGCCGGCCGATGCCGCGGCCTCGAACAGGCTGGAGTTGATCTCGCCCGAGAAGCGGGCCAGCTCGGCGGTGGTCGCCGCCTTGGTCTCCTCGGCGGCGAAGCCCTCGGCGGCGCGCCGCGCGGCGACCTCGCGGTCGGCCTCCGGCTGCAGGCTGACGCCGTGGAACGAGCCCGAGCCGATGCCGTCGGCGCCGCGCGCGAAGCTGACGGTGACCTCCTGGCCGACCTTCAGCGAGCGCGGATTGTAGACCTCGCGCAGGGCGGCGATCGCCTGGTGGGCCTCGCCGCGCGCGACGCCGGCGCGGACCAGAAGATCCATCAGCGTGTCGCCGCGATCGACCTGCACCACGCGCTGGATCGGCCGCGCCGCCTCGTCCTCGATCTCGGAGTCGCTGCGCATCGCGGGAATGGCCAGGCGGCGCGCCTCGGGCTCGATCTCGACCACCGCCGGGAGCCGCCGCGGCGCCGAGCCGTCGAGGGCGGCGGTGCCGGACAGCAGGCCGCCGGCGTTGAACTGCAGCGGAGACGTGTGGCCGAAGGAGCCGAGGCCGAGCGCGAGAAGTCCGCAAAGAGCGGCGGTGCGGATTGCCGTTCGCTTGCTGGTCATCGAAACCTCATCACCACGGTTTTCCCACCCTACACGTTTCCTCGCACGGATTTCCGCCCGCCAGAGGTCCGCTAACGGACGGACGCGACACAGTAGAACCGCGCCGGTCTGAAGAAAGTCTTGACGCTGAACGGCCTGGCCCCCACCACGACGTCCGCAGGTCCGAATACCACCCGGACGCGCCCGATGCGCCCCGAACGGTGACCGGAAAGGATGAGTTTTTCCCCCAACCGCATGTTGTTATCGCAGTGTTGCGAGTCGATGGCAAGGGGCCAAACCGACAAAAGTCTTATTTCCTTATGGGTTTCTTGACCCGCATTCTGGCGGGTGGCGACAGGGTAGGGTGTGACCGTCGTCACAGGCCCTGCGATCGGGTGTCGCCCGGTTCCCGGCCATCGGTGGTGGCGCACCGCGAAAATAGTCCTTGACCGGGGGCGGCGGGGCGACTACAAACCGGCCTCCCGCGACGGACCGCAAGGTTCGGGACGGGGCGGAACGGAAGGGC
>CAZJFH010000120.1:0-7323 GCA_964545205.1 uncultured Rhodospirillaceae bacterium | reverse complement strand
GAGGGGAGCGGCGCCTGACTCACATCCGGCCTTCGGCCGTAAGACACCCTCACCCCGGCCCTCTCCCGCAGGCGGGAGAGGGGGAGAAGGAAGCGCCTGGGGCTCTCGCCGGAGTGTCAGCCGCCGGGGCAATCCATGCGGCCTTCGAGCCAGTCGCGAATCTCGGGCTCGCGCAGCGCCTCGTCCAGGCGGTCCGAAAGCCGCCGCTGAATGGGCAGCAGCTTGTCCCGGAGCCGCGCGTCCTCGGCGGCGGCCCGTTCCAGGTCGCGCAGCTCGGCGGCGGCGTCGAGCAGTTCGAGCAGGCTGGTTCCCATCGCGTAGGCACCTTCGAGCGCCTTGGCCTTGGCCGCCACCTTGACCACGGCCCGCATCGCCTCGGCGCCGCGTGTCCCGCCCGAGATGCGGCCCAGCGCCAGCATGTCGCGGGCGGCGGCGCCGAGCTCGACGACGGCGCGACGCCGCGCCTGGGAATCCCCGGCATGCGCCGCCGCCATGAGGGCGTTGAGCGTCTTCAGGCGCGCCTCGTAGGTCTCCATCTGCTTCTTCTCGGCGACGATCTCCCGGGCCAACGCCACCGCGCCGGGATAGGGCTTGCGCAGCCGCGTGCGGCGCAGGACCTCGAACCCGCCGGTAAGCGTGCTCTCCAGAGCCTTCCACGTGCCCAGCTCGAAGTCCTCGCTCGCCTCGTCGAGCTCTGCCGCGATCCGCGCGTAGGCGGACTGCCGGCCCGGTCCCTTCGCGTTGAGCGCGGCGACCAGTCGTTCGGCCACGGCCAGTTGCACGGCGGCCTGTCGCGCCCGGTCGAGCGCCGGAGCCAGGGCGGCCGCGCGCTGCGCCTCGCAACGCTCGGCCCCGGGCGGCACGGCGGCCAGCGCGGCGAGCGTCCGTTCGCCCTTCGTGGGGCGGACCACCCAGCCGTCCGGACGCGGAACCGGGATTTCGCCGGCCCGGCCGCGAAGCACCCGGGCCAAGGCCTCGTTGGTCCAGGGGCTGGCCGGCGGCGCCGTCAGCGCGCCTCCGCGCAAGTCGACCACCGAGGCGTCCACCGGCGGCGCGAACGGCCGCGCCGGCGGCCACACCGGACCCGCCGGACCCACCGGCGGTACCAGGGACGCACCGCCGAACGCCGTCACGGCGACGCGGGCGCCGGCATCCGCCGTCCAGGACAGCACGACGGCGCCGGTCGCGCGGGCGGGAACCTGGCGGCCGCCGGCGGACGGGCCGCCGCCCGGGCGATAGCCCTTCTCCTTCAGCCACAACGCGGCGGCCGAGAGCTTCGCCGCCTCGCGCAGCTCGTGATACACCGGCCAGGTCCGCGCCATCTGCGGATACAGTCCGGTGAGATGGTCGCCGTAGGTGTGGCTCGGCACCGTGCTGCCGGCTTCCGCCACCGACACCTTCATCCGGACGCTGCCGAAGGACAGGGTGTCGCCGCTGGCCGATTGCCGCATCTCCAGGTCGGCGACCGAGATCCACAGATGCTGGCTGACCACGCCCCCGACCGCCGGCCTCGCGGCCAGGTGCCGCTGTTCGAAGGCGAACAGCGTCTGGTGCCCGGGAAGGAGCTCGGCGAGTTCGGGGTCGGACACCAGAGCCTTTCCAAGATAGTCGGCCTCGAACAGCACCCGGGCGAGTGGCCGCGTCGGATCGAGGCGCTGCAGCCGGGGCTCCACTTCGGGACGGAAGCCGAGCGCCTGTTCGTCCAGCGGCACCTCGCGAATGTCGCGCCGCGTCGCGACGCGGGTCCATGCCTGGCGGTAGACGGGCTCGATCGCCCGCTTCGCGGCGGCCATCGCGGCATCGAACGCGGCCTCGGGCCCGCGCACGGCGGTCTCGGCGTCGAACACCGAGGTGACGGCGTTTCCACCCAGGGCGAGGTCGATTTCCAGCGGCAGCGTCCGCATCATGCGTCGCGTGAATTCGCGTTTGTCGATCCGGCCGGCGGCCCCCAATTCCATCAGCTCGTTGTATTCGGGAATTCTGCCGGTGCTGGCCAGGAAGCCGATCATGATCATCGGTGCGGCGGGCGATCTGGCGTGGCGCACGACGCGCAGGACCCTGTCCATCACCGTGGCGAGCCGGTCGTGGCCGTCGGCGCGCAGCACCTGGAGGATGACGTCCCACGTCTCCACCCCTTGCCAGGGATCGCCGGGCGCCGGGTCCAGGGTGATATCGACCGGACGCAGCCCGCGGGCGTCCTCGATCCACAACTTGTGGCTGGACCCGGCGCCGGCGCGGCGGACCGCCCATTCCATTTCGGCGGGATCGTGGGCGCCGTCGATTCCCTCGCCGGGCAGCACGTCGCCGGCGCGAAGGCCGATGCGGTCGGCGGGACCGCCCGGCTCGATCGAGACGATCTGCAGATGGTTGTTCCGATCCAGGGCGAAGCGGGCGCCGATCGATCCCGGGGCGCGGCCGTTCAAGGTCGGGTGAATGCCCAACATCGGCAGGATCACCCGCGACCGAGGGGTCAGGCGCCCGGCATCGTCGACCAGCGCGAACGCCGCCTGGGCGGCGCGGCCCATTTCGGACAGCGAGTCCATGCGGGCGAGAAACGCGTCGACCTTGCGCTCCGTCTCGGCCGTCGGCGCCAGCGAGATCTCCGGGGCCGGCTGCGCCACCATGGCGTCGAGGTGATCGAGATACGGAATGGGGGGGCCAAGGTGGTCGAGGTCGAGACGCCCCACCAGCGTCAGCTGCCGCGTCTCCGGGTCCCAGACGACGGCCTCAAGCACGTTGAACGGCGCATCGGGAATCGCGTCCGGTCGTGCCGGTTCCGCGACCTGCTCGCCGGCCGGCGCCGCCTCGCCCGGATGCCGGCGGCCCTGCGCCCTGGCGCGGAACTCGGTCAGCAGCGGCTCGAGCTCGGCGGGGTCGAGCGACGAGTACTGGACGATTTCGGTGCCGTCCGCGAAGGTGCCCTTGCCGGTCCAGGTCAGCAGCCCGTGATGCGCCCAGTGGCGCATCACGGTGCTGCGCCCGTCGCTGCACTCGATCGGACCGAAACTCGTCAGGGGCGAGTCGGGCGTCGTCTTCAGGGTGCACCGGACACCCGAGGCCTCCCCCGTGATGCTGAAGAATCCGTTCGGGCCGCCGACGCCCTCGCCGGTGTAGACCTCGGAGAAGTCCCCGGTATGCGCGATGATCCGCATCGGCGGCGCGCAGGCTGCCAGGCCGATGACGAACGTGAAAGCCGCCATGGCGGACGTCGTGCGGCGCAGCGTGCTCGATTTGGGCGCCATTGGCACAGCCCCCGCAACGGTCGGATGATCCGAATCATATGCCTTCTTCGGCTTCGGGGTCAGGGAGCGGAACGGCGGAGGATCTTCCGACCGAAGGAGGAGCGTCGTCCCGCCGAGGCCCGCCGAAGCCGGCCGGATCCCCCGGTCGGCAGGGCTGCCGGTGTAAAGCGTTTCGTACAGGTCGGGTGGCCGGAGGTCCGGTCCGGGCCGTGAGTCCCCCTGAACGCCAGCCGTCATCGGGCATGGCCTGCCTCTTGCTTCTCCTGCGTCGGACCTCGATCACATGGGAGAAGCCGTCCTATGACCCCTACCGTCAGTGTCGTCATTCCCTGCTACAATTCCGGGAAGACCTTGGCGCGGGCGATTGCGTCGGTGCGGCGGCAGGGTCTGCCGGGGGTCGAGACCGTCGTCGTCGACGACGCCAGCCGCGACGACACGGCGGCTGTCGCGAGCGCCGCCGGGCCCGACGTCCGGTTGCTGCGCCTCGACCGCAACGGCGGCGCGTCCCGCGCCCGCAACGCCGGCATCGCCGCCGCGCGCGGCGCCTTCGTGGCCTTCCTTGATGCCGATGACGAATGGCTACCTGGAAAACTGGCGCGCCAGCTCGACATCATGGCACGACAGCCACGGATCGGGCTGGTCGCGACCGATGCCGAGGCGCTGTGGCGGGGCGAGACCCAGGCGTTCCCGGTGTATCCCGCCGAGAACCGCCCCGTCGGCGGTGCCGAGGCGTGGCGGGCGCTGCTGGCCTATCCGTATGTCCTGACCTCGTCGGTGCTGATCCGGACGGCGGTGCTGCGCGAGGTCGGCCCCTTCGACGAGACCCTGCCGGTCGCCGAGGACCAGGACATGTGGATCCGAATCGCGTTGCGTCACGAGATCGCCTACCTGCCCGAGGTGCTGGTCCTGAAACACAACGATTACCGCAATCTGTCCTACAGCAACCCGCTGGGCGGGGTGCAGTACGGGCTGCCGATGGTCAAGGCGCATCTCGACGCGCTCGGCGACCGGCTGAGCCCGGGCGAGGCGCGGGCGATCCTGGCCCGGCGGCTGCGTCTGGAGGGGCGCAACGCCTATTACCGCGGCGACTACTGGCGCGGCCTGGCGATGCTGTCGCAGGCCGTGATGATGGCCGACGAGCCGCTCAGAAACGCGCTGTTCGTCGTCAAGCACGCGCCGCCGGCGCGCTGGCTGCGCCGCCTGACCGGCGACCGCATCCATCCGTCGGCGCAGATCGGCGGGGTGGGGGAATAGCATGGATCTCGTCTGTTTCGGCCAGCAGAACTGGGACTATTGCTGGACGGGAAAGCAGCAGCTCCTCAGCCGTCTGGTCCAGCGCGGCTGGCGCGTGCTCTATGTCGACCCCGATCCGGCGCCGGACCCGGTCTCGCCGCGCCGCATGCTCGATCTGGCGAGCGGCCGCGACTCGCTGGCGCGACGGCTGCCCTGGGGCGAGTTGTGGGTGCATACGCCGGCGACCCTGCCGGTCGGCTGGCGCGCCAGCCGGCGGCTCGACGGCGCGCTGCTACGGGCCAGCCTGCGCCGCCTCGGCTTCGGCCGGCCGGTGGCGATGGCGCTGCGGCCCGACGCCGTCGACCGCCTCGACGGCCTCGATCCGCTGGGCGTCCTGTACTACGCCGTCGACGAGATGACCGCGTTCGGCGGCATGGCCGAGGCCGAGCGGCGGCGGGTGCGCGAGCTCGAGCGGCGCATGATCGCCCGCGCCGACGTCTGCCTGGCGGTGTCGCCGGCGCTGCATCGGCGCTTCCGGGCCGAGAACCCCAACGCCTTCGTGCTGGAGAACGGCGCCGACGCCGAGCACTTCGCGCCAGAGCGGCTGGAGCGCTTCGCGCCCCATCCGGCGCTGGCCGACCTCGACGGCCCGGTGCTCGGCTTCGTCGGCCAGGTCGACGACCGCCTCGATCAGGCGCTGGTCGCCGCCGTCGCCACGGCGCGGCCCGACTGGACCGTCGTGCTGGCCGGCCGGCCCAAGCCGGGCGTCGACCTCTCGGCCCTCGAGGCGCTGCCCAACGTGCGGATGCTCGGCTACCAGCCCTACGACGAACTGCCGCGCGTCGCGCGTCACGTCGACGTCTGGACCGTCCCCTACGTCCGCAACGCGCTGACCCACTCGTGCAACCCGTTGAAGGTCTACGAGTATCTGGCGACCGGCAAGCCGGTGGTCTCGGTGCCGCTCGACGGCCTGGTCGCCTGCCGCGGCGCGGTGTCGCTGGCCGGGGACGCCGAGGGCTTCGTCCGCGCGGCCGCGGCCGCCCTGGCCGATCCCGACGCCGGCCGCGAGGCGCGGCTCGCGCTGGCGCGGGCCCACGACTGGTACCGGCGGGTCGACGAACTCGACGGCCACCTGCGCCGCGCGGCGGCCGCGGCGCCTGCCGCGGCGCGGCTCGTTTCGGCCGCCCGCGCGCGGCGGCGGCTGGCGGCCGGCCCGGCGGTCGACGAATACGGCCAGCCGGCCGAGCGCGCCGGCTTCAGCAGGGTGCGGCACCTGGCCCATGTCGCGGTGCGCGGCGCCGGGCTGCTGCGCCACGCCTGGCGCGGGGCGCCCGGGGACGTCCGCCGCATCCTGGTGGTGCGCAAGTCGCGGCTCGGCGACCTGGTGGCGATGCTGCCGGCGCTGTCGGCGCTGCGCCGGGCCTGCCCCGCGGCCTCGATCACCCTCGGGCTGCAGCCGGGCTCCGGCCTCGAGCCGCTGCTGCGCGGCTCGCCCGACGTCGACGCGGTGATCACCCTCGACTTCGCCTGGTCCGACGATCCGGCGCGGCGGCGCGAGGGGCTGCGGCGGCTGTTCGCGGAGGGCTACGATCTGGTGCTGTCGGGCGCCAAGTGGTTCGTCCTCGGCGAGGCGCTGTTCACCGGCGCGCCGCGCCATGTCGGCACCTTCGACGGCCATCCGCTGCAGGCCGTCGAGGGCGCGGTGCTGCCGCGCGATTTCGGCCGCCACGAGGCCGACAACAACCTCGACCTGGTCGAGGCGGCGACCGGCGCCGACGCCACCGCGTTCCGCCGCACCGAGATGCCGGCCGACGCCGCCGCGGTGGCGGGGCGCCGCCGCGAGATCGAGGCCGCGCTGGCGCTGCCCGACGGCGCCAAGGTGCTGCTGGTCCATCCCGGCGCCAACCGCGCCTCGCGCCGCTGGCCGGCCGAGCGCCTGGCGCCGACGCTCGACCTGCTGCTCGGGCGCCATCCCGACCTGCACGTCGTCTTCACCGGCGTCGGCGGCGAGAAGCCGCTGGTCGGCGAGGTGCGCGCGGCGATGACCGCCGCGCCGCCGGGGCGCGTCCACGACCTCGCCGGCCGCACCGACCTGCACGGCCTGATCGCGCTGCTCGACCTCGCCGCGGCGCTGTTGTGCAACGACACCGGCATCCTCCACCTGGGACGCGCCCGCGGCACGCCTTTGGTGGCGACTCTGGGGCCGGAAAACGACAGATTGTGGGGGCCCTATCCGGTCGGCGCCGCGCCGGCGACGGTGCTGCGCGCCGAGGTGCCGTGCGCGCCCTGCGCGCGGCTGAGCTGCGAGCACCTGTGGTGCCTGCGCGCCCTGCGGCCCGAGCCGGTGGCCGACGCGGTCTCGGCGCTGCTGGCGCGCGGGCGCGAAGCCGGCGCGCACGCCGTCGCGCGCCACGCCCGGCGCCTCGACTGGGGCGCGCTGGCGCGGGCGGGCCACGCCCTGCCGCGGGTCACCGTCGGCCACGAGCTGGCGGGCTCGGCCGAGGTCGCGGCGGTGCTGGCCGCCGTCGAGCGCCAGCTCTATCCGGAGATCGAGGTCGTGCTGGTCGCCCGCGGCGACGAGGCGTGGACGGACACGCGCGACGCCCGGGCGCGCCGGGCGATGCCGGTCCGGGTGGTGCGCGCCGCCGCCGGCGAGCCGCTGGACGCGGTCCTGGCGCGGACCGCCGCCGGCGCGCTGGTGCTCCGCGGGCCCGCGGCCTGGTGGAGCGGCCGCGTCGGCGCCGACGTCGCCGCCGCGCTGCGCGTGCCCGACGCCCAGGCCTTCGTCGACGGCGTGCCGGTGGCGCCGCGCCACCCGGCCGCCACCGTGCGCCGCGCCGCGCTGGCC
>CAZJFH010000119.1:0-7654 GCA_964545205.1 uncultured Rhodospirillaceae bacterium | reverse complement strand
CATCGACGCTGATAATTCCGAGTTATAGCAGCCGGGCCTCTCCCCCGTTTCTTGACCTTCCTCAAATGCCTCCCGCCGCCGCCGTGCTACCCATCAGAGCTAGAGAACAGGTTCCGTCCAACGATCCCGGAAATCGGGGCAGCGCAGAGGTAGGGGATGCGGCGGTTGGTGGGGGTGGCGGTCGTCGTGATCGCCGCGGTGACGGGTGCGGCCGAGGCGGGCGAGCCCGATTTCGACGAGTGGAACGCCAAGGACATCATGCGCACCTGCGCGCCCTGCCACGGCGAGTTCGGCCAGGGTGGCGGCGGTGGCGTCTATCCGCGGCTGGCCGGGTTCCATCCCGACTACCTCGCCGAGCAGATCCGGCTGTTCAAGACGCGCGAGCGCGAGAACATCCCGATGATCCCCTACGCCACCGACCGCGAACTGCCCGAGACCGACATCAAGGACATCACCAACTATCTGGCGACGATCAAGCTCGAGACCCGGCTGCCCGAGCTCGACGGCGACATCGACGGCCTGACCCGGCTGATGCAGGCCAAGCAGATCCTGCAGATTCCGCGCTGGGACGGCGACATCGAGAAGGGGCGCGTGTTCTACAAGGACTGGTGCTCGTCCTGCCACGGCCGCGAGGCCCAGGGCCGCGGCTCGAAGCCGCCGCTGGCCGGGCAGCACAGCGAATATCTCCTGTCGACGATGAAGGCCATCCAGCAGGACAAGCGCGCCCATCCCGACAACGAATACATCGACCCGATGACCGCACGCGACATCGACGACCTGCTGGCCTATCTGTCCATCCTGGACGACTGATCCGGCCGCCGGCGCGCGCCGCTACTCGCCGACTCCGACCGCGCTTTTCTGCTCGGGCGAGAGGGTGCGCCCGATGCAACCCTCGGCCGTTTCGCCGGCGCACTCCACCAGGTTCTCCAGCGAGTCCAGCGCCGTCGCGGCCTGCTGCTGCTTCTGTTCCAGGCAGGCGGCGTAGGCCCGCATGTCGGCCATGTGCCGTTCGACGTCCTGGCGGCAGCGCTGCCAGTTGGCGCGGGTCCAGCCGACCTCGCGGCCGTCGCGCAGGCACAGGGGCGTGAGCGGTTCCGAGCACAGGACCTGCGCCCGGGCGGGCAGGGCCTCGGTCGCCACGATGGCCGCGACGACGGCCGCCAGGGCGAGCCTGCGCCGCCGGACCGGCGGGAGGGGCGGGAAACGCGGGGGCACGGTCGGCATGAATACTCCCTGGCTGCAAAGGCTCGCTGCGGAGCGCCCGAGGCGCGGGGGGCGGGCCGCTCCCAGGACGCCACTCGAACACGCAATGCCGTGTGGCCTGGAATGCGGCGACGAACCAATCTTTTTTTGGAACGTCCGGGCTCGTCATTCTGTTCGACGCGCAGGGCCGCCATCTGCGGTCGCCCTTATCATTATTGGAGATGTCGAATGACGGTCAAGATTGCCAATCGATTCGCCGCCGCCGCGCTCGCCGCCGGGATGCTCGTCGCCGCGCCGGCCCTGGCGCAGGGCGCGCCCGGCGAGGCGACCCAGGCGCAGCCGCAGGCGCAGGCGCAGCAGTACGGCGAGGGCAAGATCGAATCCTTCGCGGCGGCCACCAGCGAGATCAACGAGATCATTCAGAAGTGGCAGCCGCGGCTGAACGAGGCCGCGTCGGCGGAGCAGGCCGCGGAACTGCACCAGCAGGCGCAGCAGGAGATGCTCACCGCGGTCGAGGGCAGCGGCATCTCGGTGGACGAGTACAACGAGATCGCCATGGCGGCGGAAGAGGATCCGCAGCTGCGGCAGGACATCCTGGACCGGATGGAATAGACGTCGGCGGCCCGCGCGGCGGTCGATCCTACGCCGCGTGGGCGCAGACCTTGTTGCGGCCGGTGTTCTTGGCGAGGTACAGCGCCGCATCGGCCTTGGCGACCGCCTGCTTCAGCACGTCTCCGCCGTCGAGCGGCGCCACGCCGAACGAGATGGTGATGTGGATGTGCTTGCCGTGGCCGACCGGGATCGCCAGGCTCTCGACCGCCTCGCGCAACCGGTTGCAGATCGAGATGCCCATGGCGACCTCGACGCCGGCCAGGTGGATCAGGAACTCCTCGCCGCCGTAGCGGTAGGCGGTGTCCGAGCCGCGGAGCTGGCGCATCAGGCACTGCGCCACCACCCGCAGCACGTCGTCGCCGGCCTGGTGGCCGTAGGTGTCGTTGATGCGCTTGAAATGATCGATGTCGCACAGGGCGACGATGCCGCTGGTCTCGGTCATCGCGGCGCGCTTGAGGAACGCCTCCATGGCGCCGCGATTGTAGAGCCCGGTCAGCGCGTCGCGCGTCGAGATGCTCGACCAGACCTCGCTTTCGAGGCGCCGCAACAGGTCCATCAGATGGGCGACATAGGCGGTGAAGACCTCGAACAGCGCCTCGTCGGCGCCGTCCACCTGCACGGCCGCGACCATGTCGGCGGCGATCTGGTGCACCTTCTCGTGGATCACCGAGATCTCGGCGTAGGTCGGCGATTCGACGATTTCCTTGGCGGTGACGCCGCCGTGCCATTGGCCGAACGGACACAGCTCGTGCGCCTGCGGATGTTCGACCTCGGGCAGGGCGGGGGTGCGGAAAATCAGGGTGCGATGGACGTTCTTCACCCACTCGACATGCGCGTGGATGGCTTCCTCGAGGTCCGCCAGGCACTCGAGGGCATCGTTCATTTCCGAAATGCGGTCGTCGCTCATCGCCGACGTGATCTCCCCCGGCCGATTAACTTACGGCAAAAGGAGATTTTATCAATAGTCCTTTAAAGTTGCGCGTCTCGGCCATTTCATAATGTTGTGCGGCTACTTCCAAGGGGTGAGCGCGCTTGGGGCGAGCGGACCGGCAGCATACATGATGTCCATGCTGCCCCATCGCCGCCCCGAAGAGCCAGAACCGCAGGATGCGCCGCCCGAGCCGCTGGCGGCACGCCTGATCGGCGGCGTGCGCGGCCAGTCGAGCGTGCTGGTCGCCATTCTGGTTTTGCTCCTTCTCTACACGCTGTACCTGGCGCAGGACGTGCTGGTGCCGTTGGTGCTGGCGGTGCTGCTGAACCTGCTGCTGTCGCCGTTGGTGCACCGGATGCGGACGCTGCTGCGGATTCCGGAGCCGGTCGGCGCGGCGCTGGTGCTGCTGGCGCTGCTGGGCGTCGTCGGCTACGGCTCCTACGCCCTGTCGGGGCCGGCCGCCGAATGGCTGGGGCGGGCGCCGCACACGATGGCGGAGATCGCCGACAAGGTGCGCTCGCTCAAGCAGCCGGTCGAGGACATGCAGCGGGCCACCGAGCAGGTCCAGGAGCTCACCCGCGTCGAAGGCGGCGAGGGTCCGCGCCTGGTCACCATCGAGGACCAGAGCTGGGGCGAGTTCTTCGTCGTCGGCACGACGACGCTGCTGGTCCAGGGGTTCGTGGTCCTGGTGCTGCTCTATTTCCTGCTCGCCTCCGGCGACATGTTCATGCGCCGGATGGTGCGCGCGCTGTCGAGCAGCGCCAAGAAGCGCCGCGCCGTCGAGATCGTCCATGCCGTCCAGCGCGACGTCACGCTGTATCTCGGCACGGTGACGATGATCAACTGCGGCCTGGGCGTGGTCACCGGCCTGACCATGGCGATGCTGGGCATGCCCAACCCGGTGCTGTGGGGCGTGTTCGCGGGCCTCGCCAACTTCATCCCCTATGCCGGCGCCTTCGTGACCATCGTCGTGCTCGCCTTCGTCGGGCTGCTGACCTTCGACGACCTCGGCTACGCGGTGCTGCCGCCGGCGCTGTTCTTCCTGTTCACCAGCATCGAGGCCAACTTCGTCACCCCGGCGCTGCTCGGCGGGCGCCTGACCCTCAACCCGGCGCTGGTGTTCGCGTTCCTGGTCGCCTGGGGCTGGATGTGGGGCATCGTCGGCGCGGCGCTGGCGGTGCCGCTGCTGGTGACCTTGAAGGCCTTCGCCGACCACCTGCCGTCCTGGGAGTCGATCAGCATCTTCCTCGGCCGCCGCGAGGGCCCGTCCTAGCGGGCTCGCGTTGCTTTCGGCCGTCCGGCACCCGACATGAGGATGCGTCGCGCCATCGGGGTTTGCTGCGCGAGGCAAGCCGACCTACAGTTGGGGCGGCTGAGGACGGAGCTGATCTGTGAAAAAGGCGTTGATCCTGCTGGCCGGGCTGGCCGTGGTGCTTGCCGTCGCCGCCGTGGCGGTGCTGCCCGCGGTCGTCGACTGGAACAAGTACGAACCCGAGATCGCGGCGCGGCTCGAGAGCGTGCTCGGCCGGCCGGTCGAGATCGCGGGCGAGCTGTCCCTGTCGGTGCTGCCGCGCCCCGAGTTGCAGGCGGGCGGCGTGCGGCTGGGCGGCGGCGCGGACCGTCAGGGCTTCGACCTCGAGTCCGTCGAAGGCGTGCGGCTGGAGCTGCAATTTCTGCCGCTGCTGACCGGCCGCATCGTCGTGCGCGAGCTGGTGCTCGAAAAGCCGGTCGCGGTGGTGCGGCTCGACGCGCCGCAGCCGCAGGCGGGCGAGGCTCCGGTCGAGGCTCCGATTCCGGCGGAGGTGGTGACCAGGAACGGCAGCGGCGGCGGCACGGATTTCGCGATCGATCGGCTGGTGGTGCGCGGCGGCGCCGTGACCTTCCTCGACGACGGCGTCGCGGCCGGCCGCCTCGACGCCATCGAGGCCGAGGTCGCGGCGCAGGCGGCGCTGGGTCCGTTCCGTGGCGCCGGCGCCTTCGACTGGCGCGGACAGCGCTTCACCTTCGAGGCGGCGACCGGCGACCTGTCCGGCAAGGCGGCGCCGGTGTCGCTGGCGCTGCGAATCCCCGAGAACACGCTCGACCTGCGGCTGTCGGGCCAGGTCCTGCTCGACGGCGACGGCCCGAGCCTGCGCGGCAAGCTGGCGACGAGCGGCGACGATCTGCGCGGCCTCGCCGCCCGGCTCGGCGTCGACCAGGCGCTGCCGCCGGCGGCGACCGGCTTCGTGGTGCAGAGCCAGCTGACGGCCTCGGCCGACGCCGTCGGGCTCAATCAGCTCACGATCCGGATCGGCGATACGCTGGCCAGCGGCTCGGTGACCGCCGGTTTCCGCGAGGCGCCGCGGATCGAGACCGTGCTCAGCTTCTCCAGCCTCGACCTCGACCGCTGGACCAGTCCGGCGGCGCCGGTGCCGGCGCCGGCCGCGGCGGCCGGCGGCGAGGCGGGCCCGGCGACGGCGGAGGCCGCGGCGGCGGCCCTGCCCGAGGACCTGACGGTGATCGCCGACCTGACCGCCGACGCGGTGGTGTGGCGCGGCGCGATCATGCGCCAGGCGCGGCTCGACGCCAGCCTGCGCGGCGACAGCCTGAAGGTGCGCCAGCTCAGCGCGCTGCTGCCCGGCGGCTCGGACTTCAACGGCTACGGCGCGGTGCGGCTCGGCGAGCCGGCGCCGGCGTTCGACGGCGGCTTCGAGATGGCCTCGGACAACCTGCGCACCGTGCTGACCTGGCTGGGGATCGACGTCTCGGCGATACCCGCCGACCGGCTGCGCCTGTTCTCGGCCAACGGCCGCTTCGACGGCAGCAGCCGCGAGATCCATCTGCGCGAGCTCGACGTCGACCTCGACACGGCGCACATCGCCGGCGCGGTGACGATCCGGCCCGGCGAGCGGCTGGCCTTCGGCGCCAACCTGGCCGCCGACACCTTGAACCTCGACGCCTATTTCCCCGACCGCGCCCGGCCGGCCGCCGCCGCCGGAGGCGGGCCGGCGCCGGCCGCGGGCGCGCCCGCCGGTCCGGTCGACGTCTCGGTTCCCGGCTGGCGCACGCTGATCGGCGCCTTCGACGCCAACCTCAAGGCCAGGGCCGACCAGTTGACCCTGAACGGCGTGACGGTGCGCGACGTCGTCGTCGACGGCACCCTGCTCAACGGCGACGTCACCCTGCGCAAGGCGGCGATCGGCGAGGTCGGCGGCACGGCGGCGCAGGTCTCGGGAACCGTGCGCGGGCTCGGCCGCGGCGATCTCGTGGTCGAGGGCCTGTCCTACGAGCTGCGCAGCCGTCAGCCCGAGAAGGCGATGCGGCTGTTCGGCCTGACACCGCCCGCCGCCACCGAACGATTGGGCGCCATCGCGCTGACCGGCATGGTCGACGGCGGCGCGCAGGGGCTGAAGGTCGACACCCGGGTCGAAACCGCCGGCGGCGTCGTCACCCTCGGCGGGCGGGTGGAATCGCCGCTGCTGCAGCCGCGCTACGACGTCGCCGTCGAGGCCAGCCATGCCAGCATGGCCGAGGTGGTGCGACTGTTCGCGCCCGACTACCGGCCGGGCGGGCGCCTGGGCGACTTCGCGCTCAGCACGCGGGTCTCGGGCGACCTCGCCGGCGCCCGCTTCGCCGACCTGCGCGCCCGCGTCGGCCCCACCAATCTCGCCGGCGTCGCCGAACTCGCCTTCGCCGAGCGGCCGAAGCTGACCGCACGGCTGACCGCCGGGGCGGTGGAGCTCGACCCCTACCTGCCGGCCGAGCGCCAGGCGGCCGGTCCCCGGCGCGCCGGCGTGATTCCGGCGTCCTTCGCGGCCGGCGCGGAGCCGGGCGCGCGGCCGGCGCTGCGGCAGGCGGCGACGCCATGGTCGCGCGAGCCGGTCGATCTCGGCTGGCTGCGCGATTTCGACGCCGACGTGGCGGTCGACGGCCAGGCGGTGACCTGGTCGAACTTCCGCGTCGAGAAGGCGCGCCTGGAAGCGGTGCTGACCCAGGGCGCCGTGCGGGTCGAGCGCTTCGCCGGCGATCTGTTCGGCGGCGAGTTGCTGCTGACCGGTGCGCTGTCGGCCGACGGCGCCGCCCAAGCCGATCTGCGCGTCGCCGGCGCGCGGATGCGCAACGCGCCGATCGAGCTGGCCGGGCTCGACGTCACCGGCGGCATCCTCGACGCCGAGGCGCTGCTGCGCACCGAGGGCCGCAGCATGCTGGAGATGGTCAGCCGGCTGGGCGGCGAGGGCCGGCTTTCGGTGCGCGAAGGCACGATCCGCGGCATCAATCTCGGCGAGGTCAGTCAGCGGCTGCACAACATCGACAAGGCGCGCGACCTGCTCGGGCTGCTGGAGGCCGGGCGCGGCGGCGCGACGCCGTTCTCGAAGCTCGACGTGCCGTTCAAGGTCACCAACGGCATCGTCTCGGTCGACCGCGCCGAGATGCAGGCCGAAGGCGGCGCCGTTCACGGCGTCGCCACCGTCAACCTGCCCGCCTACACCGTCGACGCCCGGCTGGTGTTCCGCCTGACCGATCATCCCAAGGCGCCGGCCTTCGTGATGCTGCTGCAGGGGCCGCTCGACGAACCGCGCCGGGTGTTCGAGACCCGCGAGCTGCAGGCCTGGCTGGTCTCGCGCGGGGTCGGCAAGCTGGTCGACGAGATCGACGAGGACAGCAAGGTCGGGCGCATCATCGAGCAGGTGGTGCCCGGCCTGCTCGGCCAGCCGCCGGCCGCCGCCGAGCCGAAGCCGGAACCGCCGGCCCGGCCCGAGCCGGAGACGCCGCAGCAGCCGCAGGAGCGCGAGCCGGTCGATCCCGGGCGGCGGCTGCTGGAGGGCCTGATCAAGGAACTGGGGCGCTGAGAAACCCGATCCGTCGCTGCCGCGGAAGCGGGAGCCCATGCGCACTCATCGCGTCATGGCCGGGCTTGTCCCGGCCATC
>CAZJFH010000118.1:0-7670 GCA_964545205.1 uncultured Rhodospirillaceae bacterium | reverse complement strand
GGCTGCCCGACGCCCACGTCGAGGCGCCGACCGCCGGGTCGGTGATCCTGGCCGGCGTGCTGCTGAAGATGGGCGGCTACGGCTTCCTGCGCTTCTCGATCCCGATGTTCCCCTACGGCACCGAGTTCTTCACGCCGCTGGTCTACACGCTGTCGATCGTCGCCGTGATCTACACCTCGCTGGTGGCGCTGGTGCAGGAGGACATGAAGAAGCTGATCGCCTATTCCTCGGTCGCCCACATGGCGTTCGTGACCATCGGCATGTTCTCGCTGACCACCCAGGGCGTCGAGGGCTCGATCTACCAGATGCTGAGCCACGGCATCGTCTCGGGCGCCTTGTTCCTGTGCGTCGGCGTGATCTACGACCGCATGCACACCCGCGAGATCGCGCGCTACGGCGGCCTGGCGACGCGCATGCCGGCCTATGCGCTGGTGTTCATGATCTTCATGCTGGCCTCGGTCGGCCTGCCCGGGACCTCGGGCTTCGTCGGCGAGTTCCTGGTGCTGCTGGGCGTGTTCCAGGTCAATTCCTGGGTCGCCTTGTTCGCCGCCACCGGCCTGGTCCTGGGCGCCGCCTACATGCTGTATCTCTACCGCCGTGTCGTGTTCGGCAAGCTGACCCGCGACGACCTCAAGACCATCCTGGACCTCAACGCGCGCGAAAAGCTTGTTTTCGCGCCGCTTGTGGTGCTGGTGTTCTGGATGGGCGTCTATCCGGACAGCTTCCTCGAGCCGATCCAAGTCTCGGTCGCCAACCTGATCGACAAGTATGAACTGGCCCTGTCGACGGCGAAGGGCCTCACGGTCGCCGCCCGATAGGAAGGGAGTGTCGGATATGCCGAACCTGTTTCCGGCGCTGCCGGAGATCTTCGTCGCCCTGGCGGCCATGACGCTGCTGATGGTGGGCGTGTTCCAGAAGCAGGACGCCACGCGCACGGTGGCCTGGATGGCCGTGGGCGTGCTCGCCCTGGCCGCGGTCATGGTGTGGGGGTCCTCGGCGGCGCCGATCACCACGTTCGAAGGGATGTTCGTGGTCGACGGCTTCGCCGGCTACGCCAAGATCCTGGTGCTGATCGCCTCGGCCTTCGCGATCATCATGTCGCTGGGCTTCCTCGAGAAGGAGCGCCTGAGCCGCTTCGAGTACCCGGTGCTGATGCTGTTCGCCACGCTCGGCATGATGATGATGGTCTCGGCCAACGACCTGATCTCGCTGTATCTCGGCCTCGAGCTGCAGAGCCTGTCGCTCTACATCCTCGCCGCCTACCAGCGCGACAACGCGCGCGCCACCGAGGCCGGGCTGAAGTATTTCGTGCTCGGCGCGCTGGCC
Source organism: uncultured Rhodospirillaceae bacterium (assembly GCA_964545205.1). GTDB lineage: Bacteria > Pseudomonadota > Alphaproteobacteria > Rhodospirillales > Magnetospirillaceae > CAZJFH01. Next base: position 6,344 of record CAZJFH010000118.1, on the reverse strand, counting down.
TCGGGCCTGCTGCTCTACGGCGCGTCGCTGGTCTACGGCTTCGCCGGCTCGACCGGCTTCATCCAGCTGGCGCGGGTGTTCGGCGAGACGGGCGGCGACGTCCATGCCGGCGTCGTGGTCGGCATCGTGTTCGTGATCGCCGGCCTGGCGTTCAAGATCTCGGCCGTGCCCTTCCACATGTGGACGCCCGACGTCTACGAGGGCGCGCCGACGCCGGTCACCGCCTTCTTCGCGGTGGCGCCGAAGATCGCCGCCTTCGCCCTGCTGGTCCGCCTGATGGTCGGCCCGTTCGGCGAGCTGGTCGACCAGTGGCAGCAGGTGGTGGTGTTCATCGCCGTGGCCTCGATGTTCGTCGGCGCCTTCGCGGCGATCGTGCAGAACAACATCAAGCGCCTGATGGCCTACAGCTCGATCGGCCATATCGGCTACGCGCTGGTCGGCCTCGCGGCCGGCAGCGAGTCCGGCGTGCGCGCGGTGCTGATCTATTTCGCCATCTACCTGTTCATGAACGTCGGCACCTTCGCGATCATCCTGTCGATGCGCCAGAAGGGCCGCCTGGTCGAGGGCATCGACGACCTCGCCGGGCTCGCCAAGACGCATCCGATGATGGCGCTGGCGATGGCGATCTTCATGTTCTCGATGGCCGGCATCCCGCCGCTGGCCGGGTTCTGGGGCAAGTTCTACGTCTTCATGGCGGCGATCGACGCCGGACTGGTGGTGCTGGCCGTCATCGGCGTGCTGACCAGCGTGGTGAGCGCCTTCTACTATCTGCGCATCATCAAGGTCATGTACTTCGACGACGCGCTCGAGGCCTTCGACCGCCCGATCGGCGGCGCGATGACCGGCATCATGGCGTTGTCGTCCGTCGTCATGGTGTTCTTCACCGTCATCCCGGCGCCGCTGATCGCTTCGGCACAGGCGGCGGCGGCGTCACTGTTCCCGGGATGACCGCGCCGCCCGCGCTGGCGCCGCCGTTCTCCCTCGTCGCGCTCGACACCGTCGACAGCACCAACGACGAGGCGAAACGGCTGGCCCGGGCGGGCAGGGGAGACGGCACCGTCGTCTGGGCGCGCGCCCAGACGGCCGGGCGCGGCCGCCGGGGCCGCGCATGGGTCAGCCCGCGCGGCAATCTCCACGTCTCGTTCCTGATCGATCCGGGCCGCCCGCTCGCCGAGGCGGCCCAGCTCGGCTTCGTCGCCGCCGTCGCGCTGGTCGAGGCGCTTTCGGCCCTGGCGCCGGGCCTGCCCTTCGCCTGCAAATGGCCCAACGACGTCTGGCTGGGCGAGCGCAAGCTGGCCGGCATGCTTCTGGAGACCGCCGATCCGCTGCTGGTGCTCGGCATCGGCGTCGACGTCGCCGAGGCGCCCGACCCGGCCCTGGTCGCCGCCACCAGCCTGCGGGCCGCCGGCGTCGAGGTCGGCGCCGAAGAGGTTCTGACCCGGCTGAGCGCGGCCTTGGCGCCGTGGCTGGCGCGCTGGCGCGCGCAAGGCTTCGCGCCGGTGCGCGCGGCCTGGCTGGCCCGCGCCCGCGGGCTCGGGCGGCCGATCGAGGTGCGGCTCGACGACCGCGTCCAGGCCGGAGTCTTCGCCGGACTTGACGAAGCCGGCGCATTGCTGTTGGAACTGCCCGGCGGCGGCATCCAGCGGGTGCTGGCCGGCGACGTGTTTTTTCCGGGCGCTTGAGGAAAGGCGGTCTTCCATGCTGTTGGCCATCGATTCGGGCAACACCAACATCGTCTTCGCCGTGTTCGAAGGCGAGCAGGTGCGTGGCGAATGGCGCTCGTCGACGACCACCGACAGGACCGCCGACGAATACGGCGTCTGGCTGAACCAGCTCATGACCATCGCCGGGCTGTCGGCGAAGGACATCGATTCGGTGATCATCGCGACCGTGGTGCCGGCGACGCTGTTCAGCCTCAAGACCCTGAGCCGCAAGTATTTTTCCGTCGAGCCGCTGGTCGTCGGCGAGCCCGAGGTCGCGCTCGGGCTGGCGGTGCACCTGGATCGTCCGGAGGAGGTCGGCGCCGACCGCTTGGTCAACGCGGTGGCCGCCCACAAATGTTACCAGGGTCCGCTGATCGTGATCGACTTCGGCACCGCGACGACCTTCGACGTGATCGACGCCCAGGGCAATTACTGCGGCGGCGCCATCGCGCCGGGGCCGAACCTGTCGCTGGAGGCGCTGCACGCCGCCGCCGCGAAGCTGCCGCGCGTCGCGATCGGGCGGCCCAAGGCGGTGATCGGCAAGGCCACCGTGCCTGCGATGCAGTCCGGCATCTTCTGGGGCTATGTCGGCCTGCTCGAAGGACTGGTGGCGCGCATCCGCGCCGAGTTCGGCCAGCCGATGACCGTCGTCGCCACCGGCGGCCTGGCGCCGCTGTTCAAGGATGCCACCACGGTGATCGACCACATCGATTCCGACCTGACCCTGCGTGGCCTTTTGGAGATCTATCGCCGCAATGCCCACTGAACACGCCGATCCCTTCGCCGCCTCGGACGACGAGCTGCTGTTCCTTCCGCTGGGGGGCGCCGGCGAGATCGGCATGAACCTGAACCTTTACGGGCTCGGGGGCAAATGGCTGATGGTCGACCTGGGCGTCTCGTTCGGCGACGACGCCATGCCGTCGATCGACGTCTACATGCCCGATCCGCAGTTCATCGAGGAGCGCCGCGACGCGCTGCTCGGCCTGGTCATCACCCACGGCCACGAGGACCATCTCGGCGCGGTGCCGCATCTGTGGAGCCGGCTGCGCTGCCCGGTCTACGCCACCCCCTTCGCCGCCTCGATCCTGCGCGGCAAGCTGCAGGACGTCGGCCTGCTCGGCCAGGTGCCGCTGCACGTGATCCCGATGCAGCACCGGTTCCGGCTGGGGCCGTTCGACATCGAGCTGATCACCCTGACCCACTCGATCCCCGAGCCCAACGCGCTGGCGATCCGCACGCCGATGGGCACGGTGCTGCACACCGGCGACTGGAAGTTCGACCCGGTGCCGCTGATCGGGCCCTCGGCCGACTACGAGACGCTGCGGGCGCTGGGCGAGGAGGGCGTGCTGGCGATGGTCGGCGATTCGACCAACGTCTTCGTCGAGGGCGAGGCGCAGTCCGAGGGCGACGTGCGCGAAAGCCTCAAGGAACTGATCGGCCAGTTCCCCGGCCGCCGCGTCGCCGTCTCCTGCTTCGCGACCAACGTCGCCCGGCTGGAGAGCATCGCCGTCGCCGCCGAGGCCAACGGCCGCCATGTCGCGCTGGCCGGGCGTTCGCTCTACCGCATCGACCAGGCGGCGCGCTCGAACGGCTACCTGAAGGACATCCAGCCGTTTCTCAACGACCACGACGGCGCCTACCTGCCCGAGGACAAGGTGCTGTGGGTCTGCACGGGCAGCCAGGGCGAGCCCCGCGCCGCGCTGTGGCGCATCGCCACCGACAATCATCCCCACGTCAGCCTCGACAAGGGCGACGTGGTGATCTTCTCGTCGCGCATCATTCCGGGCAACGAGAAGGCGATCGGGGCGCTGCAGAACAAGCTGGTCAAGAAGGGCGTCGAGATCGTCACCGAGAAGGACCACTTCGTCCACGTCTCCGGCCATCCCGGCCGCAAGGAGCTGGCCGAGATGTACCAGCTGCTGCGGCCCAAGGTGGTGGTGCCGGTGCACGGCGAGGCGCGCCACCTCATGGAGCACGCCCGCCTCGCCAAGCAATGCCAGGTCCAGCATTCGGTGGTGATCGAGAACGGCGCCATGCTGCGCCTGGCGCCGGGCGACGCCGAGATCGTCGCCAGCGTGCCCTCGGGCCGGCTGGCGCTCGACGGCAGCAGGCTGGTGCCGTGGGATTCGGTGATCCTCAAGAACCGCCACCGCATGACCTCGACCGGGGTCGCGGTGGTCACCATCGTCGTCGACAGGAAGGGCAAGCTGCTGGGCGATCCGCAGCTCTCGGCGCCGGGCCTGCTCGACGCCGACCACGAGGCCGAGGAGCACGAGGCCGTCGTCGACGCGGTGCGCCGCGCCCTGCGCGAGATCGACGGCAAGGCGGCCAAGGACGACGCCGCGCTGAAGGAAACCGTCCGCCTCGCCGTCCGCCGCCACCTGCGCGCCAGCCACGGCAAGAAGCCGCTGACCGACGTGCATCTTGTGCGGGTCTGAGGGATGGGTTAACCACAGAGGCACAGAGACACGGAGAAGGCACAGAGAAGGGAAGCATCCTCCGTGTCCTCTCGGTGTCTCTGTGTCTCTGTGGTCTATATTTCTGTGGTCTGTTTTGAAGGGGATTGACGGGAAATGATCGGCAAGCTGAACCACGTCGCCATCGCCGTGCCGGATCTCGCCGCCGCGACGGCGCTGTACCGCGACACCCTGGGCGCCAAGGTGTCCGAACCGGTGCCGCAGCCGGCGCACGGCGTCACCGTGGTGTTCATCGAGTTGCCCAACACCAAGATCGAGCTGCTGCATCCGCTGGGCGACAAGTCGCCGATCGCCGCCTTCCTCGAGAAGAACGCCACCGGCGGCATCCACCACGTCTGCTACGAGGTCGACGACATCCTCGCCGCCCGCGACAAGCTGAAGGCCGACGGCATGCGCGTGCTCGGCGACGGCGAGCCCAAGATCGGCGCCCACGACAAGCCGGTGCTGTTCCTGCATCCCAAGGATTTCTGCGGCACGCTGGTCGAGCTGGAGCAGGCCTGAGCGGATCGGCCAGCGGCGCCATCCTTCCCCGGCCTGTGGACCGCGAGCGCGGCCGCGGCTACCCTGTCGCCAGGGAGTGATCGACGTCATGAACTGGTACTGCGACGCCGCGCCGGGGCACCCGTTCCACGGGCCCTACCACGACGAGGAATACGGATACCCGGTCGCCGACGAGCGGGCGCTGTTTGAGCGGCTCAGCCTGGAGATCTTCCAGGCCGGGCTGTCCTGGCTGCTGGTGCTGAAGAAGCGCGAGGGCCTGCGCTCCGCGTTCGACGGCTTCGCGGTCGACGTCGTCGCCGGCTATGGCGAGCCCGAGGTGGCGCGGCTGCTCGCCGATCCCGCCATCATCCGCAACCGGCGCAAGGTCGCGGCGGTGATCGAGAACGCCCGGCGCGTCCAGGGCTTGCGCGCCAGCCACGGCGGCTTCGCCGACTGGATCGCCGCCAACCACCCGCGCGAGCTGCCCGACTGGGTCAAGCTGTTCCGCACGACCTTCGTGTTCATGGGCGGCGAGGTGGTCAACGAGTTCCTGATGAGCATCGGCTATCTGCCCGGCGCCCATCGCGACGATTGCCCGGCCTATGCGCGCATCGCGCCGCATCGGCCGCCGTGGATGGCTTAGATCAGGATTTCGGCGCCGCCGGGACCAGCGTCGCCTCGGCCTGCTGGGCGCGGCGCAGCAGCTCGGCGACCTCGCGGATCATCGGCCGGCATTCCGGGCGGGCGCCGCAGCCGGTCTCGCGCACCGTGCGCATCAGATCCTCGAGCATCTTGCGCCCGACCTGAGGTTCGCCATGATCGAGCATCGCCGCGGCGGTGCTGACGATCGCCATGCATCCGGCGGGGACCGGCGCCGTCGGATCGGCACATCCCCGTTTCATCGAAGATCGTTGCAACGTCGTCTCACACCCGGCCTGCCGGCCGGTGTCCCCCGTGAGCATTACCCGGACTATACGAAAGCCGGGGCGCCGTGTCGTCCAAAACCCCCATCCGATCGCTGCGGCATTCTGCCGCAGGGGGTGGAGCGGCTTGCCGCGCGGGTCGCCGCCGGTCTATGGTCCGGCCCATGCAGATCTTCGTCTACGGCACCCTGATGGACCCGGACGTCCTGCGGGTGGTGCTCGGTCGCCCTTGGCCGACCGACCTGCTCCAGCAGGCCGAGATCACCGGATTTCGTCGCGTCCATTTGCCGGGACGGAACTATCCGATGCTGCTGCCGCACCACGGCAGCGGCCGCGTCTCCGGCCTGCTGGTGCACGGGCTCGACGCCGACGCCGTGCACCGCCTCGTCGTGTACGAGGGCCGCGAATATCATCTGGTTCCGCATCTGGTCACCGACGCCGAGGGCTATGCCGTGCGCGCCGGCGTCTTCCTGTGCGACCGCTCGGTGCCGCCGGGGCATCGCGACTGGTTCCTCGAGGTATGGGTGCGGCGCTACAAGCGGCTGTTCCTGCGCCGCGCCGCCGAACTGATGGAGCGCCACGGCACCAAGGCGCTGCTGCGCCGGGCCGAGCAGGGCATGCCGGCGCTGGCGCCGAAGGAGCCGAAACACCTCTCCGGCATTCCGCAGCGCTACGGCCGCTTCATTCGGGGCTAGGGCGTTTTCCAGCGCTCCCAGGGCATTTGCCGCTTGCCGGTACCGCCTCGAACGAAAAAAAAGCCG
>CAZJFH010000117.1:0-7952 GCA_964545205.1 uncultured Rhodospirillaceae bacterium | reverse complement strand
CCAGAACGACATCCTCAAGGAGTTCATGGTCCGCAACACCTACATCTACCCGCCGCGCCCCTCGATGCGGATCGTCGGCGACATCATCGAGTTCACGGCCAGGCACATGCCGAAATTCAACTCGATCTCGATCTCCGGCTACCACATGCAGGAGGCCGGCGCGACGGCGGTGCAGGAGCTGGCCTTCACCCTGGCCGACGGCCTCGAATACGTGAAATACGCGCTGGGCCGCGGCCTGAAGATCGACGACTTCGCGCCGCGGCTGTCGTTCTTCTTCGCCATCGGCATGAACTTCTTCATGGAGGTCGCCAAGCTGCGCGCCGCGCGGCTGCTGTGGGCGCGCATGATCGCGCCGTTCGAGCCCAAGAACCCGATGAGCATGGCGCTGCGCACCCATTGCCAGACCTCAGGCGTGTCCCTGACCGAGAAGGACGCCTACAACAACGTCGTGCGCACGACGATCGAGGCGATGGCCGCCGTGCTCGGCGGCACCCAGTCCCTGCACACCAACGCCCTCGACGAGGCGATCGCGCTGCCGACCCCGTTCTCGGCCCGCATCGCCCGCAACACCCAGCTGATCATCGCCGAGGAGACCGGCATCCCGCACGTCGTCGACCCGCTGGCCGGCAGCTACTACGTCGAGCACCTGACCCACAGCCTGGCCAACGAGGCCTGGAAGCTGATCCAGGAGGTCGACGCGCTCGGCGGCATGACCAAGGCTGTCGAGTCCGGCATGCCGAAGATGAAGATCGAGGAGGCCGCCGCCCGCCGCCAGGCCCGCGTCGACCGCGGCGACGAGGTCGTCGTCGGCGTCAACAAGTACCAGCCGAAGGAAGAGGCCGAGATCCCGCTGCTCGAGGTCGACAACACCCGCGTCCGCGAGGCGCAGGTGGCGCGGCTGCAGAAGATCCGCGCCACCCGCGACGACGCCCGCTGCCGGGCGGCGCTGGAGGCCATCACCAAGGCGGCCGAGAGCGGCGAGGGCAACCTGCTGGCGCTGTCGGTCGAGGCGACCCGCGCCCGCGCCACGCTGGGCGAGATCTCCGACGCGATGGAGGCGGTGTGGGGCCGCCACCGCGCCGAGATCCGCTCGATCTCGGGCGTCTACGGCGGCGTCTACAAGGGCGACGCCGGCTTCGACAAGATCCGCGCCGACGTCGACGCCTTCGCCGCCGAGGAGGGCCGCCGGCCGCGCATGCTGGTGGTCAAGATGGGCCAGGACGGCCACGACCGCGGCGCCAAGGTCGTCGCCACCGCCTTCGCGGACATCGGCTTCGACGTCGACGTCGGGCCGCTGTTCCAGACGCCGGAAGAGGCCGCCCGCCAGGCGATCGAGAACGACGTCCACGTCGTCGCCGCCTCCAGCCTGGCCGCCGGCCACAAGACCCTGGTGCCGCAGATGATCGAGCATCTGAAGGCGATGGGCGGCGAGGACATCATCGTGGTGACCGGCGGCGTCATCCCGCAGGCCGACTACGCCTTCCTCAAGAACGCCGGCGTCGCCGCCATCTACGGCCCCGGCACCAACATCCCCGAGGCGGCGGCGCAGATCCTCGCGATCGTGCGCGACCGCGGCAAGCAGGCGTCGGAGTAGCGCCCGCGGGCCGGGGCGCGTCTGGAAATCGCCGGGAGAGGCGTCATGCCCGCGAAAGCGGGCATCCATTCCTGTGGCCTTTCAACAGGTTGCGACGCCTCAGGATTGGGCTCCCGCTTCCGAGCGTGTGACGAAATTGCCGTGAGCAGTGATTTCAGGCGTCATGCCCGCGAAAGCGGGCATCCATTCCTGTGGCCTTTCAACAAGTCGAGGCGTCTCAGGATCGGGCTCCCGCTTCCGAGCGTGTGACGAAATTGCCGTGAGCAGCGATTTCAGGCGTCATGCCCGCGAAAGCGGGCATCCATTCCTGTGGCATTCAACAGGTTGCGACGCCTCAGGATTGGGCTCCCGCTTCCGCGGGAGCGACGGATTGGATTTCTTCACACGCTCGAAGGCTCACCGGGACGCACGGCCTCGTCCCGGCTCGGATAGCCTCGACGCGCGGCCGCTTGCCATTTTTCCCTTGTTGCGCGAAGCTCGTGACGCAAACCATAACAGGGGGGCGTCATGAGCGTGGAACGCGTGTTTTTCGTCACCAATCGCGACCCGATCCACAGCGGCCGGAAGAAGATCACCGGCTTCCGCGAGGGCTTCCAGTCGATCGCGCCGGGCTGGCTGCGGGTCGGCCATTGCGACGTCACGCTGAGGGACGGCGACGCCGAGCCGGTGTGGACCGGCCAGCGGCTCACCGTCTACGACGACGCCCTGACCATGGCGGCGACCAGGGCGCTGGCTGCGCATCTGCGGCCGGCCGACGGCGGGCCGGCGCCGGGCAGCGCCCGCTTCTTCGCCGATCTCGAGGCGCTGGTCTTCCCCGACGGCGTCGCCGCCGGCCCGGCCCGCGACGTGCTGTTCTACATCCACGGCTACGACACCGAGTTCGACGAGGCGATGGGCGGCGCCGCCCAGATGCAGCGCAACTACAACAACCTGCTGAAGAATCTCGGGCCGGTGCGGGGCCAGGAGCCGCGGCCGCTGCAGCTCGTCGTGCTGACCTGGCCGTCGAACGGCGCCACCACCCGCTACTGGGGCGACCGCGAGATCGCCGAGGCCTCGAAATGGGCGGTCTCGCGCAGCCTGGCCAAGCTGCAGGACTATCTCGACGCGCTCTACCGCCACAATCTCGCGGCGGCGCTGGGCGGCAGGCAGGCCGGCGCCCGGGCGGCGCTGGAGGCCCGCTACAAGGACATCATCGCCGCCGCCGGCGCCCGGACCGGCCTGGTCTGCGGCGTGCGCATCCACCTGATGGCCCAGAGCATGGGCAATTTCGTCCTGCGCCACGGCCTGCAGGATTTCCGCCGCGGCCTCGCCGACGGCCAGCGGCTGCCGATGCTGTTCGACCAGATCGTGCTGACCGGCGCCGACGAGGAGGACGAGGCCTTCGACGAGGCCGAGCTGCTCGGGCCGCTGCCGCAGCTCGGGCGCCGGGTCACCGTCTACTTCAACCGCCAGGACCAGGCGCTGCTGGTCAGCCGCACCACCAAGCACCTCAGCGACCGCCTCGGCCTCGGCGGGCCGGCGTCCGGCAACACCGAGCAGGTGGTGGCGGTCAACGTCTCGCGCGTCGCCTTCCCCGGCACCGTCCCGGCCGATCCCTACGGCCATTTCTACAACCGGGTCAATCCGACGGTGCAGACCGACATCCTGCACACCCTGGGCGGCGCCGACCGCGACGCGGTGCCCGGGCGGGCGCTGGTGCAGTCCGGCCGTTATTACCTGCTGTAGCGCCGCGTTCCGGAGCCATCGCGCGTCCGGCGGAAGGAACCCCTTCCGCCGGCGCCCATGCCGGGCCTAAACTACCCGTCGTTTTGACACCGAACGATGGATGGTTGGCGGATGTCGCCGTGGTTCGACTGGACGAGTCCCGATCTCGCGCCGCATGGCTACTGCCTGGCGTGGAACCCCGGCCTGCTGGCGACCCACGCCCTGTCGGACCTGGCGATGGGGCTGTCCTACATCGCGGTCGCGGGCTGCATCCTGTGGTTCGGCCGCAGGCGGCCCGACATGGCGGCGCCGGGGCTTTTCGCCGCCCTGGCCGTGGTGTTCGCGCTGTGCGGCCTGGTCCACCTGTCGGACATCCTGGTGCTGTGGACGCCGGCCTACGGCCTGCAGGGCGGCTTCAAGGCGGCGGCGGCCCTGGCGTCGCTGGCGACGGCGGCGGTGATCGTGCGGCTGATGCCGCGCGCGGTGAAGCTGCCCTCGGTGGCGCAGCTGCGCGAGGTCAACGCGGCGCTGGAGCACACGGTGATGCGCCAGCAGCAGACCGAGAACAGGCTGCGCCTGTTGTCCGAGGCGGTCGAGCAGTCGTCGAGCGCCGTGATCATCACCGATCCCGAGGGCGTCATCGAATACGTCAACCCGCGCTTCAGCGCGCTCAGCGGCTGGCGGCGCGAGGACGCCGTCGGCCGCACGCCGCGCATCCTGCGCTCGGGAGGGACGCCGCCCGAGGTCTACGCCGCGATGTGGGCGGCGCTCAAGGGCGGCCGGCCGTGGCGCGGCGAGTTCAAGGACCGCCGCCGCGACGGCAGCGAGTTCTGGGTGGCGACCGCGGTCACGCCGGTGCGCGACGGCGACGGCCGGGTGCGCCACTTCGTCGCCATGCAGGACGACATCACCGAGCGCAAGCTGGCCGAGGAACGCCTGCGCGAGGCGGGCGAGCTGGCCGAGATCGCCAACCGCGCCAAGTCCGAGCTGATCGCCAACATGAGCCACGAGCTGCGCACGCCGCTCAACGCCATCATCGGCTTCTCCTCGGCGTTGATCGAGGGCAGCCTCGGCGCCGTCGAGAATGCCAAGCACCGCGAATACCTCCGCGACATCCACGGCTCGGGCGAGCACCTGCTCAGCCTGATCAACGACATCCTCGACGTCTCGGCGATCGAGGTCGGCAAGATCAACCTCAAGGAGGAGCCGGTCGCGCTCGACGCCGTCCTCGAATCGTCGCTGCGCATGGTGGCGCCGCGCGCCCAGGCCGGCGGCGTCGCGGTGTCGAGCGCCCTGCCGCCCCACCTGCCCGAACTGGTCGTCGACGCCCGCCGCCTCAAGCAGGTCCTGGTCAACCTGATCGGCAACGCGGTCAAGTTCACCCCGTCCGGCGGCCGCGTCCGGGTGTGGGCGGCGGTCGAGACCGGGGGCGGGCTGGCGATCGGCGTCGCCGACACCGGCATCGGCATGAGCGAGGCCGAGCTCGGCAAGGCGTTGCAGCCGTTCGGCCAGGTCGAGAGCTCGCTGTCGCGCCGCTACGAGGGCACCGGCCTGGGCCTGCCGCTGAGCAAGGGCCTGATCGAGGCGCATGGCGGCAGCATGGCGATCGCCAGCCGCAAGGGCGCCGGCACCGAGGTCGTCGTGCGACTGCCGGCCGCGCGGCTGCGGGTGGCTGTCGCCTGAGCATCGCCGGGATGCCGAAACGGCAGACGACGCCCGGGCCGGCGCGCTGCTATCGTATCGGCATCCTCGGCTGGCTGGAGGGGTGCCGATGCTGCTTCCGTCATGGCCCAAGGCGCCGCGGATCGGCATCGCGGCACTGGACGACGATCACCGGCTGATGCTCGAATTCGCGGCGGCGCTGGGGCGGGCGTCGTGCGCGCGCCAGCGCCATCTGGCGCTGGCGGCGGCCGAGAACCTGATCATGCTGGCGCGCGCCCATTTCCGCCGCGAGGAGGAACTCCTCGTCGCCTGCCGCTTTCCCAAGGCCGACGCCCACCGGCGCGGCCACCGCGCCTTCCTCGCCGACCTCGACGCCGTCGCCCTGGCCATCGCCCACGATCAGTGGCGGCCGGCCGAGGGCCGCCTGATCCAGGCGCTGCGGCTGCTGGAGACCCGGCTGTTGCGCGAGGACGCCGAGTGCGGCCGCTGGGTCGCCGGCAAGGGGCTGACCGCGGCGTATCAGGAGGGCGGCTTCGTCGGGCTGGTGCGGTCGCCGCGGTGAGCGCCGCCGCGCCCGCGAGGGCCATTCCGCCCACGTAACGAGCCGGGCCGGCCTCAGCCGCCGCGGCCTCGCCGGACGAAGGCGACGAAGTCGACGAAGGCGGCCATGAACTCGCGCAGGCGCTCGGCGGTGTCGGCGTCGGTCAGCCGGCCCTGGTCGTCGACCAGGCGGGAGACGCCGGCGACCATCACCTCGGGGCGGGGCATCACCAGCGCGTCGAGGAACACGAACATCTGCCGCAGATGGTACTGCGCCCGCGCGGTGCCCAGCCGGCCGGGGCTGGCGCCCATCACCGCCACCGGCTTGCCGGCGAAGGGCTGGTCCGGCGGCCGCGATGCCCAGTCGATGGCGTTCTTGAGCACGCCGGGGACCGAGTAGTTGTATTCGGGGCTGACCAGCAGCACGCCGTCGGCGGCCGCGATGCGCGCGCGCAGATCCTGCGCCGCCGGCGGCAATCCGCGCTGCCGGACGTCCTCGTCGTAGAGCGGGATCTCGCCCAGGCGCTCGAAGACGTCGATGCGCGCGCTCCCGGGGGCCAGGCCGGCCGCCGCGCGCAGCACCGCGGCGTTGTACGAGCCGCGCCGCAGGCTGCCGGCGATGCCGAGAATCGTGGTCGTGGCGTCGGCCATCTCTCGCCTCGTGGTCTGTGGTTGCGGGCGCCCGAGTGTGTCAGGCGTCGTTGGCGGCGCGCAGGGGGGCAGAGGGCGATGACACCAATGCATCGGTCGGATGCAGGCCGCCGCCGATGGCGACATGGGCGATGATGGCGGCGGCGCGCTCGGCGCCGTCGCCGCCGGCCAGACTCCGGGCCAGCTCGGCGGCGCGCGCGGCCCGCCCGCGGTCGCTCAGCAGGGCGTCGAGGGCGCGGGCCAGCGGCGCCGGACGGTAGCGCCCCGGCGGCAGCACGGCGGCGACGCCGAGATCGCGGCAGCGGCGGGCGTTGTCGGGCTGGTCGAGCACCCGCGGCACCGCCAGCATCGGCCGGCCGGCGCGCAGGCCGGCGGCGACGACGCCGATCTCGGCCTGGTGGACCACGGCGGCGGCGCTCGGCAGCACCGCCGCCGCCGGCGCCTCGGCGAACACGCCGACCGCGGCCGACGGCGGGGCGCCGAGCACGGCGTCGCCGCCGGTCAGCAGCAGCGCCCGCCGGCCCAGCGCCGCCGCCGCCGCCATCGCCACCCGGTAGAAGTCGCCGGCCAGCCCCGGCGCGGTCTCGCCCAGGGTGAAGACCAGCGGCGGCGCGCCGCCGTGCAGGAAGTCGGTGAGCTCGGGCGGCACCGGTCGCGCCAGCGCCGCCGGCGGCGCGACGAAGCCGGTGTAGACGGTGCCGGCCGGCAGGTCGGGGTGCGGCGGGCACAGGAGTTCCGGGAACAGGGCGAGGATTCCGGCCGGCGCCGGCGCGACCGGCAGGCCCAGCCGCCGTCGCAGGTCGGCCAGCGGCCGCGACCGGCGGCGGACCAGCCAGGAGCCGAGGCCGGCGAGGAAGCCGGATGGCGCCGCCGATGTCGGCGGCCCGCCGACATCGGCCAGGGCGCTGGGCGACGGCGCCAGCGCCAGCCAGGGCACGTCCGCCCGTTCGGCGAGCGCCGCCGCCGCCGGCATCGCCGGATGCGCCACCACCGCGGCGAGTTCGCCCGTGGCGACGGCGGCGCCGAGATCGGCCACGCTGTCGGACAGCCCGGCCATGAGCCGGCGCCACATGCGGTCGCCGGCCAGCAGCCGCCGCTGCGCCGCCGGCGCCGCCGGCAGCTCGGGCCGCAGCGGCGCGAAGGCGATGCCGGCGCTCGCGGCGAGCGGCGCATGGGCCGCCGGCGCCGCCAGCACGACGCGCAGGCCGCGCCGGCGCAGCGCCGCGGCGATCGCCAGGACCGGCATCAGGTCCGCCCGGAAGCCCCAGGCGGCGAGAAGGATGGTGTTGCCGCGCTGCATCGCCCGCTTGTGTTCGTCGTGCAGGGCGATCCTGCCCGTCATCGCGGCGGCGCACAACGCGCCGGGGGTCGAGGTCGGCCCCCACGGGCGGCTAGCGCCAACGCGGTAGGCCGCCGGCCACGAAAAAGGCCGGCCCCCGCGGGAGCCGGCCTCATCCGTTGCGCCCGAGGAACGATTACTCCTCGCGCGCCAGTTCCCACTTCTCCGGCGAACGCCACAGCCGCGACTTCAGCAGCTCGCGCTCGTAGATGAACTCCTTGGGCAGGCGGTCGAAGAACTTGTCGAAATGCTCCTCGTGGCCCTGGGCCTCGGCCTTGCCGGCCTCGCGCTCGATGGTCATCAACTGGTAGAACTTGCCCTGCGGGTAGTCCAGTCCGTTCCAGGTCAGGTCCTCGTGGCGCGGCATCCAGCCGAACGGGCTCTCGACGCCGTAGCCGCGGCCGTGGACGCGGTCGACGATCCACTTCAGCACGCGCATGTTCTCGCCGAAGCCCGGCCACA
>CAZJFH010000116.1:0-8383 GCA_964545205.1 uncultured Rhodospirillaceae bacterium | reverse complement strand
CGCGAAGGCGGCCGCACCGTCGGCGCCGGCGTCGTCGCCAAGATCATCGAGTAGTCGTTTTGAATTGACATGGCGTCCGGTCGCCCCTAAACGGGGCGACCGTTTGCCATTAGCGGACAGGCCGAAAGATATGGACAGCCAAAATATTCGCATCCGCTTGAAGGCGTTCGATCACCGCGTGCTCGATCAGTCGACCCGCGAGATCGTCAACACCGCGAAGCGGACCGGTGCGCAGGTGCGGGGGCCGATCCCGCTGCCGACGCGCATCGAGAAGTTCACCGTCAACCGTTCGCCGCATATCGACAAGAAGTCGCGCGAGCAGTTCGAGATCCGGACCCACAAGCGCCTGCTGGACATCGTCGATCCGACGCCGCAGACCGTGGACGCCCTGATGAAGCTCGACCTGGCCGCCGGCGTCGACGTCGAGATCAAGCTCTAAAGGAACCCACCAACGATGCGATCCGGTCTCATCGCCCAGAAGGTCGGCATGACGAGGATCTTCAACGAGGACGGCACCCACGTGCCGGTCACCGTGTTGAAGGTCGACACCTGCCAGGTGGTCTCGACCCGCTCTGAGGACAAGGACGGCTACATTGCCGTGCAGCTTGGCGCCGGCCAGGCGAAGGCGAACAACGTCGGCAAGCCGATGCGCGGCCACTTCGCCAAGGCGAAGGTCGAGCCCAAGCGCAAGGTCGTCGAATTCCGCGTCAGCCCCGAGAACGTTCTCGACGTCGGCGCCGAGCTGTCGGCCGCCCATTTCATTCCCGGCCAGTACGTCGACGTCACCGGCACCACGATCGGCAAGGGCTTCGCCGGCGCCATGAAGCGCCACAACTTCCGCGGCCTGGAAGCCACGCACGGCGTCTCGATCTCGCACCGCTCGCACGGCTCGACCGGCCAGCGCCAGGATCCCGGCAAGGTGTTCAAGGGCAAGAAGATGGCCGGCCACATGGGTGACGTTCAGGTCACCGTGCAGAGCCTGCCCATCGTCTCGACCGACGCCGAGCGCGGTCTGATCCTCGTGCGCGGCTCGGTGCCGGGCGGCGAGGGCGGCTGGGTGCTGGTGCGCGACGCCGCCAAGCGCAAGCTGCCCGACGGCGTGCCGTTCCCGGCCGGCCTGAAGGCCGATGGCGCCGCCGCCGCAGAGACGCCCGCCGCCGAGGAGACGCCCGAGTCGGGTGCCGCCGAAGAGAACAAGGAATAACGGCGATGAAACTGGACGTCATCAATCTCGACAGCCAGAACGTCGGCCAGATCGACCTCGCCGACGAGGTGTTCGGCGTGGCGGTTCGCGCCGACATTCTGCACCGCATGGTCAACTGGCAGCTGGCGCGCCGTCAACGCGGCACCCACAAGACCAAGACCATCTCGGAAATCTCCGGCACGACCAAGAAGCCCTACAAGCAGAAGGGCACCGGTCGCGCCCGCCAGGGCTCGATGCGCTCGGCGCAGTTCCGCGGCGGCTCCACCATCTTCGGCCCGGTCGTGCGCAGCCACGCCCACGACCTGCCCAAGAAGGTGCGCAAGCTGGCCCTGCGCACGGCGCTGTCGGCCAAGGCCGCCGACGGCAAGCTGGTGGTGCTGGACGCCGCCTCGGTCGACAGCCACAAGACCAAGGAACTGGCCGCCCGCTTCGCGAAGCTGGGCTGGAGCAAGGTGCTCGTGGTCGACGGCGCCGAGCTGAACGTGAATTTCGCGCGCGCCGCCCGCAACATCCCCCACGTCGACGTGCTGCCGCAGCAGGGCGCCAACGTGTACGACATCCTGCGCGCCGACACCCTGGTGTTGACGAAGGACGCCGTCCAGGCCCTGGAGGCTCGACTGAAATGACCAAGATCACCGTGAGCAAGGAGCGGATGTACGATCTGATCCGCTCGCCCGTCATCACCGAGAAGGCGACGATGGGCTCCGAACACAACCAGGTGACGTTCCGCGTTCCGCTCGACGCGACCAAGCCGGAGATCAAGGCCGCCGTCGAGGGCCTGTTCAACGTCAAGGTCAGCGCCGTCAACACGCTGCGTCAGCTCGGCAAGGAGAAGCGCTTCCGCGGCCGGGTCGGCAAGCGGAGCGACTACAAGAAGGCGATGGTGACGCTGGCCGAGGGCCAGAGCATCGACGTGACGACGGGGGTCTGACGCGATGGCACTCAAGAACTACAATCCGACGACTCCCGGCCAGCGCCAGCTGGTCCTGGTCGATCGGTCCGAGCTGTGGAAGGGCAAGCCCGAGAAGGGCCTGACCGAGGGCCTGCGCTCGAAGGGCGGCCGCAACAACACCGGCCGCGTCACCCTGCGCTGGCGGGGCGGCGGGCACAAGCGCCGCTACCGCGTCATCGACTTCAAGCGCGACAAGCACGACGTGGTCGGCACGGTCGAGCGCCTGGAGTACGATCCGAACCGCACCGCCTTCATCGCGCTGATCGCGTACGAGGACGGCGAGCGCCGCTACATCATCGCGCCGCAGCGTCTGGCCGTCGGCGACCAGGTGGTGGCCGGCCAGCGCGTCGACGTCAAGCCGGGCAACGCCATGCCGCTGCGCAACATCCCGGTCGGCACGGTGATCCACAACATCGAGATGAAGCCCGGCAAGGGCGCCCAGATCGCCCGCTCGGCCGGCTGCTACGCGCAGCTCGTCGGCAAGGATCAGGGCTACGCCCAGCTCCGCCTGATGTCGGGCGAGCTGCGCCTGGTGCGCGGCGAGTGCTTCGCCACCATCGGCGCGGTGTCGAACCCGGACCAGCAGAACATCTCGCTGGGCAAGGCCGGCCGCGCCCGCTGGCTCGGCCGTCGCCCCTCGGTCCGCGGCGTCGCCATGAACCCGATCGACCACCCGCACGGTGGTGGCGAGGGTCGCACCTCGGGCGGCCGCCACCCGGTCACCCCGTGGGGCAAGCCGACGAAGGGCAAGAAGACTCGCAACAACAAGAAGACGGATCGCCTGATCATGCGCCGCCGTCACGCTGCCGGTAAGTAAGGAGGTCAGCCCGTGTCTCGTTCCGTTTGGAAAGGACCGTTCATCGACGGCTATCTCCTGCAGAAGGCCGACAAGGCCCGCAGCAGCGGTCGTAACGAGGTCATCAAGATCTGGTCGCGTCGGTCGACCATTCTGCCCCAGTTCGTGGGCTTGACGTTCGGCGTCTACAACGGCCACAAGTTCATTCCCGTCCTGGTGACGGAGAATATGGTGGGGCACAAGTTCGGCGAGTTTTCGCCGACCCGCACCTTCTATGGCCATGCTGCCGACAAGAAGGCGAAGAGGAAGTAGGCGATGAGCAAGAAACCCGCGGCGCGGGCGCTGGCCGAAAACGAGGCCATGGCCTTCAACAGCGCTATCCGCATCAGCCCGCGCAAGCTGAACCTGGTCGCCGAGAGCATCCGTGGTCTCGGCGCCGAGGCGGCGGTGGCCCAGCTCACCTTCTCGAAGCGCCGCGTGGCGCAGGACGTGCGGAAGGTGCTGCAGTCGGCGATCGCGAATGCCGAGAACAATCACCAGCTCGACGTCGACCGCCTCTACGTCGCCGAGGCGTATGTCGGCAAGGGCCTGATGATGAAGCGGTGGCGGGCCCGGGCCCGCGGCCGCGTGGGGCGCATCGAGAAGCCGTTCAGCAACCTGACGGTCGTTGTGCGCGAGCGCGAAGAGAAGGCGGAGTAACATGGGTCACAAAGTCAATCCGATCGGTCTGCGGTTGGGGATCAACCGCACCTGGGACTCGCGCTGGTACGCCGACGACGATTATGCCGGCCTGCTGCACGAGGACCTGAAGCTGCGCGAGTTCCTGCGCAAGCGCCTGCAGCAGGCGGGCGTCTCGCGGGTGATCGTCGAGCGTCCGGCGAAGAAGGCCCGAGTGACCATTCACACCGCCCGTCCGGGCGTGGTGATCGGCAAGAAGGGCGCCGACATCGAGACGCTGCGCAAGAAGCTGAGCCAGATGACCGGCGGCGAGGTTCACCTGAACATCGTCGAGATCCGCAAGCCCGAGCTCGACGCGCAGCTGGTCGCCGAGAACATCGCCCAGCAGCTCGAGCGTCGCGTCGCCTTCCGCCGCGCCATGAAGCGCGCCGTGCAGTCGGCGATGCGCCTGGGCGCCCAGGGCATCCGGATCAACTGCGCCGGCCGTCTCGGCGGCGCCGAGATCGCCCGCGTCGAATGGTACCGCGAGGGCCGGGTGCCGCTGCACACGCTGCGCGCCGACGTCGATTACGGCGTCGCCACCGCCAAGACGACCTACGGCACCTGCGGCGTCAAGGTGTGGGTGTTCAAGGGCGAGATCATGGCCCACGACCCGCTGGCCGCCGAGAAGCGCGCCACCGACGGCGCGCCCACTCGCTGATGGGATGAAGAGACATGCTTAGTCCGAAGCGAACGAAATTCCGCAAGGCCCACAAGGGCCGCATCCACGGCGAGGCGAAGGGGGGCAGCACCCTCAACTTCGGGTCCTACGGCCTGAAGGCGATGGAGCCCGAGCGCATCACCGCCCGCCAGATCGAGGCCGCCCGCCGGGCGCTGACCCGCCACCTGAAGCGCCAGGGCCGGGTGTGGATCCGCATCTTCCCGGACGTGCCGGTGTCGTCGAAGCCGGCGGAAGTCCGCATGGGTTCGGGCAAGGGCTCGCCCGAGTTCTGGGTCGCGCGCGTCAAGCCGGGCCGCATCATGTTCGAGGTCGAGGGCGTGCCCGAGGAACTGGCGCGGCGCGGCTTCGAGCTGGCCTCGGCCAAGCTGCCGATCAAGACCAAGTTCGTTCAGCGGATGGGGGAGTGATTGGCCATGTCGCTTGCCAGTGACCTGCGCGCCAAGAGCGCCGACCAGCTGAACGACAGGCTGCTGGAGCTGAAGAAGGAGCAGTTCAACCTGCGCTTCCAGAAGGCTTCCGGCCAGCTCGAGAACACCGCCCGGGTCCGCCAGGTGCGTCGCGAGATCGCGACCATCAAGACGATCCTCGGCGCGAAGCGCACCGCGTCCTAAGGAGAGAGCCTAATGCCGAAGCGGCTTCTGCAAGGGGTGGTGGTCAGCGACAAGATGGACAAGACCATTGTGGTGCGCGTCGAACGGCGCGTGATGCATCCGGTCTACAAGAAGTTCATCCGCCGGTCGAAGAAGTACCACGCCCACGACGAAAACAACGCGTACAAGATTGGCGACACCGTGTGGATCCAGGAGAGCCGCCCGCTGTCGAAGACCAAGACTTGGGTTGTCGTGACCGAACCGGCCGCGGCCGGGGCTTGAGGTCAGGGAAAGGAAGTAAGCAATGATCCAGATGCAAACCAACCTGGACGTCGCCGATAATTCGGGTGCCCGCCGGGTGCAGTGCATCAAGGTCCTGGGCGGTTCGCACCGCACCATCGCCGGGGTCGGCGACGTGATCGTGGTCTCCATCAAGGAGGCGATCCCGCGCGGCCGCGTGAAGAAGGGTGACGTGCACCGCGCCGTGATCGTGCGCACCGCCAAGGAAATCCGCCGCCCCGACGGCAGCGCGATCCGGTTCGATCGCAACGCCGCCGTGCTGATCAACAAGCAGGGCGAGCCGATCGGCACCCGCATCTTCGGCCCCGTCACGCGCGAGCTGCGGGCCAAGAAGTACATGAAGATCATTTCGCTGGCGCCCGAGGTGCTTTGATGAGCATGCATGTCAAGAAGGGCGATCGCGTCGTCGTGATCGCCGGCAAGGACAAGGGCAAGACCGGCGAGGTTGTTCAGGCCCTTCCGCGCGAGAGCAAGGTCGTCGTCGCCGGGGTGAACGTGGTCAAGCGCCACACCAAGCCCAGCGCCGCCAACCCGCAGGGTGGCATCGTCGAGAAGTCGGCGCCCCTGCACGTCTCCAACGTCGCTCACGTCGATCCCAAGGACGGCAAGCCGACCCGCGTCGGCTCGAAGGTCCTCGAGGACGGCCGCAAGGTGCGCGTCGCCAAGCGCTCCGGCGAAGTGATCGACCGGTAAGGGGGGCAGAAGAAATGGCACGTTTGCGTGAGCATTACGACAACGTCGTCCGCAAGTCCCTGCTGGAGCAGTTCGGCTATTCGAACGCCATGCAGGTGCCGCGGCTCGAGAAGATCGTGGTCAACATGGGCGTCGGCGAGGCGTCCCAGGACTCGAAGAAGATCGAGTCGGCGGTGGCCGAGCTGACCGCGATCACCGGCCAGAAGCCGGTGATCACCCGCGCCTCGAAGTCGATCGCCGGCTTCAAGCTGCGCGAGGGCCAGATGGTCGGCTGCAAGGTCACCCTGCGCAAGGACCGCATGTACGAGTTCCTCGACCGTCTGGTGAGCATCGCGCTGCCGCGCGTCCGCGACTTCCGCGGCGTTTCCGGCAAGAGCTTCGACGGGCGCGGCAACTATTCGATGGGTCTCAAGGAACAGATCGTGTTCCCCGAGATCAACTACGATCGGGTCGAGCGCATCCGCGGCATGGATATCGCGTTCGTGACGACGGCCAAGTCCGACGAGGAGTGCAAGGCGCTTCTCAAGGGCTTCGATTTGCCGTTTCAGAGCTGAACGCAGGGAGTTAAGGACAATGGCGAAGACCAGCGCCGTCGAACGGAACAAGAAGCGCGCGAAGATGGCGAAGAAGTTCGCCTCGCGCCGCGCCCGTCTCAAGGCCACCGTGATGAATCGTGAAGCCACCGCCGAGGAGCGCTTCGAGGCGACCCTCAAGCTGGCGCAACTGCCCCGGAACTCGGCGAAGGAGCGCATCCGCCTCCGTTGCGAGCTGACCGGCCGCCCGCGCGGCAACTACCGCAAGTTCAAGCTGTCGCGCAACATGCTGCGGGACCTGGCCAACAAGGGCCAGATTCCCGGCATGGTGAAGTCGAGCTGGTAAGGGAGGCGCGATCATGTCGATGACCGATCCCTTGGGCGATATGCTGACCCGCATCCGTAACGGCCAGCATGCCCGCAAGACCGTCGTCAGCTCGCCGGCCTCGAAGCTGCGCGCCAACGTGCTCGAGGTCCTCAAGCGCGAGGGCTACATCCGCGGCTACAGCCAGACCGAACTGCGCCCCGGCATCGCCGAGCTGCAGATCGAGCTGAAGTACCACGAGGGCACGCCGGTGATCCGCGAAATCTCTCGCGTCTCGAAGCCGGGCCGCCGCGTCTACAAGAAGGTCAAGGATATGCCGAGGGTCGCCAGCGGCCTGGGCATCGCCATCCTGTCGACGCCGCGCGGCGTGATGTCGGACGCCGAAGCCCGCGCCGCCAATGTCGGCGGCGAAGTCCTTTGCCAGGTGTTCTAGGGGGAGACGATGTCGCGAGTTGGAAAATATCCCGTGACCGTGCCCGCCGGGGTCACGGTCGACCTCAAGGGGCGCGAGGTCTCCGTCAAGGGCAAGCTGGGCACCAGCAACCTGACCACCGTCGAGGACGTCGAGGTCTCGATGGAGCAGGGCGAGGTCTGGGTCAAGCCGCGCTTCGAGACCAAGCGTTCGCGCATGATGTGGGGCACCACCCGCGCGCTGATCGCCAACATGGTCAAGGGCGTCTCGGAGGGCTTCACCGTCAATCTGGACATCAACGGCGTCGGCTACCGCGCCGCGGTGCAGGGCAAGAACCTGCAGCTGCAGCTCGGCTACAGCCACGACATCGTCTATCCGATCCCGGACGACATCCAGATCAAGACCGAGAAGCCGACCGCGATTGCCATTACCGGCAAGGACAAGCAGCGAGTGGGTCAGATCGCGTCGGAAATCCGCGGCTTCCGCGGGCCCGAGCCGTACAAGGGCAAGGGCATCAAGTACGCGACCGAGACCATCCTGCGCAAGGAAGGCAAGAAGAAGTAGGAGCCGGGCCATGTTGACGTCGAACGAACTTTTCGAACGCCGGAAGGCCCGCAACCGCGCCGCCCTCCGCAAGAAGAGCGGCGGCCGGCCGCGTCTGTCGGTCTTCCGGTCGAGCAAGAACATCTACGTGCAGGTGATCGACGACGCCCGCGGCGTCACGATCGCGGCGGCCTCGACGCTCGATCCCGAGCTGAAGGGCAAGCTGAAGACGGGCGCCGACAAGGATGCCGCGGCTGCCGTGGGCAAGCTGGTCGCCGAACGCGCCACCAAGGCTGGCGTCAAGGAGGTCGTGTTCGACCGCGGCGGCTTCATCTATCACGGCCGGGTCAAGGCCCTGGCGGACGCCGCCCGCGAAGGCGGGCTGGATTTCTAAAGGGATACGAGAATGGCACGTACACCGAATCGAGGCCGCGGCGAAGGCGGCGAGCGCGCCCAGCGCGGCGAAGGCCGCGGGCGCGGCCAGGGCGAGCGTCGCGGCGACCGGCAGCGCGAAGGCGCCGGCCGCGAGCGCGAGGAATCCGACATCGTCGACAAGCTGGTCCACATCAACCGCGTCGCCAAGGTGGTCAAGGGCGGTCGCCGCTTCGCCTTCGCGGCGCTGGTGGTGGTCGGCGA
>CAZJFH010000115.1:0-8503 GCA_964545205.1 uncultured Rhodospirillaceae bacterium | reverse complement strand
TGAGGGTGTCTTACGGCCGAAGGCCGGATGTGAGTCAGGCGCCGCTCCCCTCACCGTCCCAGCCTTCGGCTGGGCGCCAGATCGTCGCTCCCGCGGCGGGAGCCCGTTCCTGAGGCCCTGCAACCCGCTGAAATGCCTCAGGATTGGGCGACCCTTTATCGTTCTCCTGCGCGAAACCTAGTTCATCAGCTTCGGTTTCGGCGTCGCAGCGGTCGATGGCGGCATGATCGGGTACTCGATTCGCGGCTGCTCTCCGGTCAGGGTCTTGAGGAACGCGGTGATGTCCTTGACCTCCTTGTCGTCGAGCTTGTGGCCGAGCTGGCTGACGCCCATGATCGCCACCGCCTGCTCCAGATCCCACACCTTGCCGGAGTGGAAGTACGGCGCGGTCAGTTCGATGTTGCGCAGCGGGCCGGCGCGGAAGACATAGGAGTCGTCGGCGGTCTTGGTCACGGCGAAGCGGCCCTTGTCGTCCGGCGGCAGGATGTCGGAGCCGGGCTTCTCGACGACGCCGAACGGATGGTAGCTCTCGCCGCCGACATTGATGCCGCCATGGCAGCTGACGCAGCCCTTCCTGATGAACAGGTCGAGCCCGTTCTTCTCCTGGGCGGTCAGGACGTTGGCGTTGCCCTCGAGATACTGGTCGAAGCGCGACGCCGGCGTGATCAGGGTGGCCTCGAACGCCTCGATCGCCTTGGCCATGTTGTCGAAGGTGACCGGACTCTTCTCGCCCGGGAACGAGACCTTGAACATCTCGACGTATTCGGGGATCGAGCTCAGCGTCTTCTCGACCTGGGCCGGGGTGTTGTTCATCTCGACGCCGGCCTGCACCGGGCCCTTGGCCTGGGCCTTGAGGTCCTCGGCGCGGCCGTCCCAGAACTGGGCGATGTTGAAGACGGCGTTGAACACCGTCGGCGCGTTGCGCGGGCCCTTCTGCCAGCCGTGGCCGACCGAGGTCTCGAGGTTGTCGTCGCCGCCCATGCCGAGGTTGTGGCAGGTGTTGCACGACAGCAGCCCCGAGGCCGACAGCCGCGGGTCGAAAAACAGCGCCTTTCCGAGCGCGACCTTGTCGCGGGTGACCGCGTTGTCCTTGACCGCCGGCACCATCGACGGGATCGGCTTGAACAGGCCCTGCGCGTCCTTCATCAGTTCGTCGGCGAAGGCGGCGGTGGTGGTGACGGCGAAGGCGGCCGCCGCGGCGGTCGCCAGGAACAGCTTGGTTTTCATTCTTCCCCCTGTGCGCAATGACTGCGTTCCCAATGCCCGACTAGCATTGGAAAAATTCCAGTCTATGAAAAGGGGAATCGCCCCACGCTTTGTGCGGCCTTTCGTCGCACCCCCGCCTTCGACATAGCTCCTTGCCGAAAGAGGCATAAGCGACCGTCGTTGGTATAAAAAACTGTTTTGTTTCTGATTGTAAGCCGCATTTTTCGACCTATTCTAATGTCTCGTTGACGCCTCCGGGTTCAAGCTCCTAAGCTCGTCTTCACCCGCGCTCGGCGGGAGATGTGCCCCCCAGAACGCACGCAAGGGAGTGAAGCCATGCAGCTCAAGGGCTCGAAGACGGAAGACAACCTCAAGGCCGCGTTCGCCGGCGAATCGCAGGCCAACCGCCGCTATCTCTATTTCGCGCAGAAGGCCGACGTCGAAGGCCACAACGACGTCTCGGCGCTGTTCCGCTCGACGGCGGAAGGCGAGACCGGCCACGCCTTCGGCCATCTGGAATTCCTCGAGGAGAGCGGCGATCCCGCCACCGGCGCGCCGATCGGCCCGACCGAGGACAACCTCAAGGCCGCCGTCGCCGGCGAGACCCACGAATACACCGACATGTATCCGGGCATGGCCCGGGTCGCGCGCGAGGAAGGCTTCGACGAGATCGCCGACTGGTTCGAGACCCTGGCCAAGGCCGAGAAGTCGCACGCCGGCAAGTTCCAGCGGGCGCTCGACGGCCTCGGAAGCTGACCGGCCGCGGGCCGGGGCGCACCGCTCCGGCCCGCCCGTCCTTTCCAGGGGAGAAACCGATGCGAGAAGGCAATCTCGAGGCGCCGGTCCGCCGGCCGCTGGCCTGGCGCGATGCCGATTTCCACGACGAGGCCAAGCTCGACGCCGAGATGCGCCGCGTCTTCGACATCTGCCACGGCTGCCGCCGCTGCTTCAATCTGTGCGACAGTTTCCCGCGCCTGTTCGATCTCGTCGACGAGGCCGGCGACGCCGAGATGGAGGGCGTCTCCAGCAAGGATTTCCGCAAGGTCGTGGACGCCTGCACGCTCTGCGACATGTGCTTTTTGACCAAGTGCCCGTACGTGCCGCCGCACGAGTTCGACCTCGACTTCCCGCACCTGATGCTGCGCTACCGCGCGGTGCAGTTCCGCAAGGGCGAGGTCGGCGCCATCGCGCGCCAGCTCACCGAGACCGACCGCAACGGCCGCCTCGGCGCCATCGCCGCGCCGCTGGCCAACTGGGCGACGTCGTGCTCCAACCACCTGACCCGGCCGGTGATGGAGAAGGTCGCCGGCGTGCATCGCGAGGCGCCGCTGCCGCGCTACCACGGCAAGACCTTCACCGCGCGGGCCAGGGACGGCGCGCCCGAGGTCAACCGCGAAGCCCCGGCCTTCGGCCGCAAGGCGGTGCTGTTCGCCACCTGCTTCGCCAACTACAACGAGCCCGGCATCGGCGAGGCCACCCGCGCCGTGCTGGCCAGGAACGGCGTCGCGACCGAGGTCGCCTATCCCGGCTGCTGCGGCATGCCGCAGCTCGAACACGGCGACGTCGCCCGCGTCGCAGAGAAGGCCGCCAAGATCTCGGCCGAGCTGGCGCCGTGGGTCGAGAAGGGCTACGACGTCGTCGCCCTGGTCTCGTCCTGCACGCTGATGATGAAGTTCGAATGGCCGCTGCTGCTGCCCGAGGACGACAACGTCAGGAAGCTGTCGCAGGCGATGTGGGACGTCTCGGAATACGCCGTCGACATCGCCCGCAACGAGGGTCTGGCCGACGGGCTGAAGCCGCTGGACGGCGGCATCGCCGTCCATCTCGCCTGCCACGCCCGCGCCCAGAACGCCGGCCCCAGGGCGGCCGAGCTGCTGCGCCTGATCCCCGAGGCCGACGTCGCGGTGATCGAGCGCTGCTCGGGCCATGGCGGCACCTGGGGCGTCATGAAGGAGAACTACGAGGTCGCGCACAAGGTCGGCAAGACCACCGCGCGACAGGTCGCCCGCAGCGGCAAGCAGCACCTGGTCTCCGAATGCCCGCTGGCCGGGATGCATCTCGGCGACGCGCTGAAGCGCCTCGGCGGCGACACGCCCGAGGTCGCGCCGTCGCGCCATCCGATCGAGCTGCTGGCCCGCGCCTACGGATTGTGAGCGAGGAGGAACGCCGAATGGCCAAGACCGAGATCACCCGCGACGACATCATGCCGATGGACGCCTACGGCCCCGCCCGGCGCGAGCTGCGGCGCAGGCTGATGGACAAGAAGCGCCTGCGCCGGGTCGAGATCGGCCCGTGCGCCATGATGTATTTCGAGAACTTCGAGACCATGCTGGCGCAGGTCCACGAGATGCTGTTCATCGAGCGCGGCGGCGAGGCCCAGCTCGCCGACGAGCTGGCGGCCTACAACCCGCTGATCCCCAAGGGCCGCGAGCTGGTGGCGACGCTGATGTTCGAGATCGACGACGAGGCGCGTCGCGACCGCATCCTGCGCACCCTGGGCGGCGTCGAGCACGCGGTGGCGATCGTCGTCGACGGCGAGCGCATCGCCGGCGTGCCCGAGGACGACGTCGCGCGCACCAACGCCGAGGGCAAGGCGTCGTCGGTGCACTTCCTGCACTTCCCCTTCACCGACGCCCAGGTGGATGCGTTCCGCAAGCCCGGCGCCAAGGTCTCCATCGCCGTCGAGCACGCCAATTACGGCCATGCCGCGACGCTGTCGGAGGCGACGCGCCAGGCGCTGGCGGAGGATTTCACGTAAAGGCGAAACTCCCCTCTCCCGGCGGGGGAGAGGGGAGTTTGAACGGGCCCTAGCCCTTCACCGCGGCGATGGCCGCGTCGTAGTTCGGCTCTTCGGTGACTTCCGGCACGAGCTGGGTGTAGGTCACCTCGCCGTTGCCGTTCACCACCACGACGGCGCGGGCCAGCAGGCCGGCCAGCGGGCCGTCGACGATCTTGACGCCGTAGCGCTCGCCGAAGCCCTTGTCGCGCATGTCCGACAGCGAGCGCACGTTGTCCAGGCCCTCGGCGCCGCAGAAGCGCTTGTGGGCGAACGGCAGGTCGGCCGAGACGCACAGCACCGCCGCGCCGCCCAGCTTGTCGACTTCGGCGTTGAAGCGGCGCACCGAGGCGGCGCAGGTCGGGGTGTCGATGCTGGGGAAGATGTTCAGCACCACCGTCTTGCCGGCGAAGTCGCCCAGCTTGACGTCGGCGAGGTCGACGCCGGTGAGACTGAAGTCCGGCGCCTTGGCGCCCTTGGCCGGCAGCTCGCCGCTGGTCGAGATCTTGTTGCCCTTAAGGGTGATGGAGGCCATTCGGTCGTTCTCCCTCGTGATTGAGGCGGGAACTGTGCGGCAGGCCGCCCCGCCGCACAAGCCATCCGAAAGGTTTGTCCCGGGCTCAGCCGAGCAGGCTGCGCAGCATCCAGGCGGTCTTCTCGTGGACCTGCATGCGCTGGGTCAGCAGGTCGGCGGTGGGCTCGTCGTGGGCCTCGTCGACGACCGGGAAGATCGACCGCGCGGTGCGCACCACCGCCTCCTGGTCCTTGACGAGCTGGCGGATCATCTCCTCGGCCGACGGCACGCCGTCCTCCTCCTTGATCACCGTCAGCGCGGCGAACTGCTTGTAGGTGCCGGGCGCCGGGAAGCCCAGGGCGCGGATGCGCTCGGCGATCAGGTCGACGGCCAGGGCGAGTTCGTTGTACTGCTGCTCGAACATCAGGTGCAGCGTGTTGAACATCGGGCCGGTGACGTTCCAATGGAAATTGTGCGTCTTGAGGTACAGCGTGTAGGTGTCGGCCAGCAGCCGGGACAGCCCCTCGCCGATCTGGGCGCGGGCGTTTTCGCTGATGCCGATGTCGATGTCGCTCATGGGATTTTCTCCTCTCTTCACGCGTAGGCCACCCGACGGTCCGGCCGGGCGGCGCCGACAATGCTCCACACCCGTTCGTGCAGGTAGTAGGCAACGGTATTGCACGCCGGTTCGACCAAGGCAACCGCGCTCGAAACCGCGACGCTGCCGGTCAGCAGGTAGGCGACGCCGAAGGCCACCGCGAAGTGGACGCAGGCGAAGGTCAGGGTCTTGATGGCGCTGGTCATGCGCGTGCTCCCGGTGTGGTGTTCGGGAGTCAGGATGGGCCTTTCGAACAAATCGATCCAACGAGTAATTTCGTCAGAACCAATCGCCTCGCTCGATCAACCCCAGAAGCCGCCGGTGGCGCCGACGGCGGTGGTGACCAGGCCCAGCGGCAGGTTGATCGAGATGATGCGGCGGATGCCGGCATGGGCGGCGGCGGCCATCTTGAGGTCGCCGTGCGCCATGGCGCGGCGGAAGGCGCGGTAGGGCACGAACCACAGGAAGGCGTAGAGGATCATCATCAGCAGGCCGGTGCCCTGCATGATGTCGATGTGCGGCGCCAGCCCCCAGAAGCCGCCGTAGCCCCAGACGATGACGCCGTAGCCGGTGACCAGCAGGGTGGCGATGGAGATCCACACCCAGCGGAAGAAGCGCGGCAGCACCCGCTGCCACAGCTCCAGCCGGACGCGCGGCTCGCTCTCCAGCAGCGCCGGACGCAGCGCCATGTGGGCGAAGAACATGCCGCCGACCCAGACGACCGCGGCGACGGTGTGGAGGCCGAGGACGAAGGGGATCATTCCGCCGCCGCCGGCCGCCGGATGCCGGCGCGCCTCGCCAGTTCGTCGGCCAGGACCTGGATCTCGGCGGCGGCGCTGCCGCGGGCCTCGGTCTCGACCACCCCCTTGCCTTCCATCATGCTGGCGGCGAAGGCGACGCGGTTGCCCAGCATCGCCTCGGCCAAGGGCAGGTCCTGCTCGGCGATCTTGGCGCGCACGGCGTCGGGCATCTTGCCGCGCGGCGGCACGCGGTTGAGCACCAGCAGCGGCTCGGCGCCTTCCTTGGCGGCCAGCGACAGGGTCGGCTTGGTGGCCCACAGGTCCATCGGCGACGGCTGCAGCGGCACCACGACCAGCGCCGCGGCGCGCACCGCGACGCGGGCGTCGGTCTCGGCATGCGGCGGGCTGTCGATGACGACGACGTCGTATTCGCGCCTGAGCCGGTCGAGCTCGGCGGCGAGGCGCCAGCCGGAGACCTGGACCAGATACAGCCCGTCGCTGCCGACGCCGGCCTTCATGCGCTCGTCGTACCAGGCCGACAGGCTGCCCTGCGGGTCGACGTCGAGCATCGCGACCTTCAGGCCGCCCGTCCACCAGGAGACGGCGAGCTGGGCGGCGAGCGTCGTCTTGCCCGCGCCGCCCTTCTGCTGGGCAATCGTGATGGCGGTGGCCGGCATGTTGTCTCCCTTGCCTGGCGTGCACTGCAGCAAAGTATCCGGTAATCGGCGCTTTTCCAACCGGAACCGAAGCGGGTCGGCGGCTGTTGCAGGTGCGATTGCCAATCTGATCGGAGTCGAGCCATGCGGTGGATTGCAGCGATTGCCCTGCTGCTGACGGCGCTGATGCCGCATGCGGCGCAGGCGGCCAGCGCCGCCCAGGCCCAGGCGGTGGTCGAGCGCCTGGCGCAGCAGGGCCTGGCCCTGGCGGCGCCGATGCCGCCCGAGGCGCGCGAGCAGCGGATGCGCTCGCTGCTCGCCGGCGCCTTCGACCTGCCGGAGATCGGGCGCTTCGTTCTCGGCCGCCACTGGCAGACCGCGTCGCCGGCCCAGCGGCGGGAGTTCCTCGACCTGTTCGCCACCCTGACCGTCGAGACCTGGGCGCGACGCTTCGCCGACTACGACGGCCGCGGCCTGGCCATCACCGGCGTGCAGCCCGAGCGCGGCTCCCATCTGGTCCAGAGCATACTCGACCGGCGCGCCGGCGCTCCCGTGGCGGTGACCTGGCGCATCAACGACGCCCTGAAGGTCACCGACATCATCGTCGAGGGCGTCAGCATGGCGATCACCTACCGCCAGGAATACGCCTCGGTGGCGCGCTCGGGCGGCTTCGACGGCCTGCTCGCCGCCATGCGCCAGCAATTGGCGAGAGTGGCGGACTGAACGGGCTTGCCGTAAACTCGCGGGCATGCGACTGAATCCGGACGAGGTGACGGCGATCAAGGACTGCGCGGCGGCCATCTTCGGCAGCGGCGCCGTCGTGCGGGTGTTCGGCTCGCGCGCCGACGACAGCCGTCGCGGCGGCGACATCGACCTGCATCTGGAAGTCCCGCCCGGCCAGGCACGGCTCGACCGCGAGCTGGCGATGATCACGCGGCTGCACGACCGCATCGGCGAGCAGCGGATCGATGTCGTGCTGCACGAAAGGGACGCGCCGTTGCGGCCCATCGACCGCATCGCGCTGGAGACCGGAGTGGTGCTGTGAACGCGGGCGCGCGCGGGCTGTTCGCCGAGAACCACCGCCTGACCCGCCGCGTGCTGGCGCGCCTGCAGTCCTCGGCCGCGAAGCTGCAGGACCTGTTTCCCTTGCCCGCATCGGCCATTGATCACCTGACGGAACCCCGCCAGGAAACGCTCGACGCATTTCTGAAGCGCTTCGAACAGGTGGTCGACCTCGTCGAGAACCGGCTGTTCCGCGGCCTGGCGCTGCTGGAGGGCGAGGATCTGGCGGAGCGGTCGAAGCGCGACATCACCTTGCTCATGGAACGGCTCGATGTGGTCGGGGCGGCGGACGCCTGGTCGGCCTGTTCGATGCTGCGCAACAAGCTGGCGCACGATTACCCCGATGCCCCGGAGCTGCGCGCCGAGCGCGTCAACGCGGCATTCGCCTCGATCCCGCTCCTGACGGAGACCTTGCGGCGGATCGAGGCACGGGTGCGCTCGCGCGGGCTGGCCGACATCTCCTGAGCCCTTCGCCCGGCGCATGGCTTGCCTGCGCAGGCGACGGTTGTGCCGCGGCGCAGCGGGCCGTAGACAGGGACGCGCAGTCTCTATCCCTTTCGTCGAGGTTTCCCGATGACCCAGCCGCTCTACCGCCTCGTCTGGCCGCACCCCGTCACCGGCGCCGCCTGCCGCGGCGAGCCGATGAGCAAGGCCGCCGCCGAGGCGTGGCTGGCCAACGCCCGCCGCAACACCCCCGACGTCGCGTACGCGATCGAGGCGGTCGCCGAAATCCGCGCCGCCGCCTGATGCCGTTCGGCGTTTGAACGAACGCGTCGCCGTCATGCCGGCGAAGGCCCACGGTTGTTCCGTTTAACGAAGCAGGTTGTGTTCCGTTCGCCGACGCGCACTCATGGCCGGGCTTGTCCCGGCCATCCACGTGTTTCCGCCTACGAACAATTCCCGACGGAAGTGCGACCGCGCCGCGTGGATGGCCGGGACTTCGCCCGGCCA
>CAZJFH010000114.1:0-8549 GCA_964545205.1 uncultured Rhodospirillaceae bacterium | reverse complement strand
CGCCTGCAGCGGCTGGCGCAGGTCGTGGCTGGCGGCGGCGAGGAAGCGCGACTTGGCCAGGTTGGCGCGCTCGGCCTCGCGTTGCAGCGACTCGCGCTCGGCCAGCGCCGCCTTCAGCAGCGTGCGGCGGCGGTGCAGGCGGCGGTTGCTGGCGCGGATGGCCTCGTTGGCGCGCTGCAGGGCCGCCGTCTGCGCGGCGGCGTGGGTCAGCGCCTCGGAGCCGCGCCGCCACAGCACGCCCAGCACCAGCAGCAGCGCCGCCAGCGCGCCGATGTTGACGACCATGTGCTGACGCCAGCGGTCGAGCACCGCTTCGCGCGAAATTCCGGCCGCCGCGATCAGCGGCGTCTGGCCGACGCGCACGAACGACCAGATGCGGACGACGCCGTCGACCGGACCGGGGGCGCTGAACGTGCCCTGCGGCGTCGCGCCGATGCGGGCCATGAACGGCGAGCCGCCGCCCGCGTATTCCGCCGGCGCCGGAAAGCGGGCCAGCTGAAAACCCGCCTCGTGAAAGATCGCCAGGGCGCGGTCGCCGCCGAGGTCGAACTGGCGGTAGAAGTCCTCGATGTAGCGCGGCTTGATGCCGACGACCACGGCGCCGCGAAATCTGCCGTCGGCGTCCTCGATCCGCTGGCCGATGGTGAAATAGCGCGGCCCGCCCGGCTCGATGGACGCCACCGGGCCGATATGCGCCGACGCGCCTGCGGCGAGTTCGGTGAAGAACGCCCGCCGGCTGAAGTCGGCCCGCTGCGCGGGGAACGCCGCGGTGGCCAGCACGACGCGGCCGAGCCGGTCCAGAATCCAGACGTCGCCGTCCTCGGGCAGGTTGGCGGCGACGCCGCGCAGCCGCCGCCAGGCATGCTCGGAGCCGTCGAAGGCGGCCGAGTCATGGGCGACGATGTCGCGCACATGGTCGGCGACCGCCCGGCTGGTGCGCAGCACGCCCTCGGCGTGCTCGGCCAGCACGGCGGCGATCTTCTGCGTCTGGCGTTCGGTGCGTTCGACGGTGGCATCGTAGCGCCACCAGGTCGACACCGCCGCGAGGAGGATGGCGGCGACTGCGGTGCCGATCGCGAACAGCCGGAAGGATTGCTCTGCGGTAAAGATGACGCCGTCCTCTCGAATCCGCTCGCGGGGAAGCGTTTCAAGAAGGTTAATCAGACTTTAGCGCAAAAGGACTCGCGCGGTGGAGGTACGCCCTTAAGGCGGCGGGCTCTCTCCCCACGCGCGACGGTCGCGAGTGTGAACGGCCCCGTTCAGCCGTCGGCGGTGATGCGCGCGATCAGTTCGCCCAAAACTGCCGCCGCGCGGTCGTTCCCGACCTGGCAGGTGCCGGCCTTCTCGTGGCCGCCGCCGCCGTACTGCAGCATCAGCGCGCCGACGTTGGTCTTCGACGAGCGGTTCAGGATCGAGTGGCCGGTCGCGAACACTGTGTTCTGCTGCTTCAGCCCCCACAGCACGTGGATCGAGATGTTGGTCTGGGGATACAGGGCGTAGATCATGAAGCGGTTGCCGGGCCAGATCGTCTCCTCGCCGCGCAGGTCCAGCACCGCCAGGTTGCCGTGGACGGTGGTGTTGCGGCGAATCTGGTCGACGAACTTGTCCTGGCTGTCGAAGTACAGATCGACGCGCTCCTTGACGTCGGGCAGGGCCAGGATCTGCTCGATCGAGTGGTTCCGGCAGTAGTCGATCAGATCCATCATCAGCGCGTAGTTGCTGATGCGGAACTCGCGGAAGCGGCCCAGTCCGGTGCGGGCGTCCATCAGGAAGTTGAGCAGCGCCCAGCCCTTCGGGTTCAGCACGTCGTCGCGGGTGTACTGCGCCGAGTCGCCCTGGTCGACGGCCAGCATCATCTCTTCCCATTCGCGCGGGAACCGCGCCGCGCCGCCATAGTAGCGCCAGACGACGCGCGCCGCCGAGGGCGCGTCGGGATCGATGACGTGGTTCGGCTGCGTGCCGACCCGCAGCGTCTCCGAGAGATGGTGGTCGAAGGCCAGGTGGACGCCCTCGACATAGGGCAGGTTGGTGGTGATGTCGCGGGCGTCGATCTCGATCTTGCCGTCCTGCATGTCCTTGGGATGGACGAACTTGATGTCGTCGATCATGTCGAGGTGCTTGAGCAGGACCGCGCAAACCAGGCCGTCGAAATCGCTGCGGGTGACCAGGCGGAACTTGCCCAGCCCTTGCATCGCCACCGCCTTGTCCTCGACCAGCTCGCTCATGATCGCCCTCCCCTGCACCAGACGGACGACAGCTTACCGGCCCGCCGCCCGGCAGGCAATGCCGGGGCGGTTGCGGGCGGCGGCGTCTGCGCACACAATGCGCCGGCCGCCAAGACCGGAGACCGCCCGATGCGCAAGCTCGCCGCCGCCTGCCTGATCCTCGCCCTGACCGCCTGCGCCGAGCGCCCGTTCCTCGACGCCTCGCCGGCCGAAATGGCGGCGCTGAAGCCCGGCCAGGGCTTTCCGGTGTGCTACGCGCCGGGCACGCCGCGCGCCGAGATCGACGCCGTCGCCGTCGAGGCCTGCGGCACCAAGCGCCTGCGCGCCGAGCGCCTCGGCGTCCAGAAGGCGCAATGCGCCGTCACCGCCGTGCACAAGGCCTGGTACACCTGCCGGTGAGGGCACGAAAAAGGGCGGCCGCCGCGGCGACCGCCCTTTCCGTCTCGAACCGTCCCCGCCCGACTAGCGCCGCTCGACCATCATCGTCTTGATCGAGGCGATCGCCTTGGCCGGGTTGAGGCCCTTGGGGCAGGTGTTGGTGCAGTTCATGATCGTGTGGCAGCGGTACAGGCGGAACGGGTCCTCGAGATTGTCGAGGCGTTCGCCGGTGTACTCGTCGCGGGAATCGTGCAGCCAGCGCGCCGCCTGCAGCAGCACCGCCGGGCCGAGATAGCGCTCGCCGTTCCACCAGTAGCTCGGGCACGAGGTCTGGCAGCAGAAACACAGGATGCACTCCCAGAGCCCGTCGAGCTTGGCGCGCTCCTCGGGGCTCTGCAGGCGCTCGCCGGCCGGCGGCGCCGGGGTGTCGGACTGCAGCCACGGCTTGATCGAGGCGAGCTGGGCGTAGGGCACCGAGAGGTCGGGCACCAGGTCCTTGACCACCGGCATGTGCGGCAGCGGGAAGATCTTGGCGTCGCCCTTGATCTCCTCGATCGGCTTCAGGCAGGCCAGGGTGTTGGCGCCGTCGATGTTCATCGCGCAACTGCCGCAGATGCCCTCGCGGCACGAGCGGCGGAAGGTGACGGTGCTGTCGACCTCGTTCTTGATCTTGATCAGCGCGTCGAGGACCATCGGCCCGCAATCGGCGAGGTCGACGTCGTAGGAGTCGACGCGCGGATTGGCGCCCGTCTCCGGATCGTAGCGGTAGATCTGGAAGGTCTTGACCTTCTTGGCGCCCGACGGCGCCGCGAAGTGCTTGCCCTTGCCGTAGCGCGAGTTCGGCGGGAGGTTGAATTCGACCATCGTCGGTTCCTCAGTAGACGCGCGCCTTGGGCGCGATGTACTCGACCTCGTCGGTCAGGGTGTAGGTGTGCACCGGGCGGTAGTCCAGCGTCACCTTGCCGTTGTCGTCGACCCAGGCCAGCGTGTGCTTCATCCAGGTGGCGTCGTCGCGCTCGGGGAAGTCCTCGTGCGCATGCGCCCCGCGGCTCTCGTGGCGCGCCTCGGCACCGACGATGGTGGTCTTGGCGCAGCGCATCAGGTTCTCGAGCTCCAGCGCCTCGACCAGGTCCGAGTTCCAGATCAGCGAGCGGTCGGCGAGCTTCATGTCGGCGAGCTGCTGCCAGACCTCGTCGATCTTCGCGACGCCTTCCTTCAGCGAGGCCGAGGTGCGGAACACCGCGGCGTCGTTCTGCATGGTGCGCTGCATGTTGTCGCGGATCCTGGCCACCGGCGTGCCGCCGTTGGCGTTGCGGATGCGGTCAAGGCGGCTCAGCGCGTAGTCGGCGGCGCCGGCCTTCAGCGGCTTGTGCGGCGCCCGCGGCTTGACGACCTCGGCCGCGCGGATGCCGGCGGCGCGACCGAACACCACCAGGTCGAGCAGCGAGTTGGTGCCGAGGCGGTTGGCGCCGTGCACCGAGACGGAGGCGCATTCGCCGACCGCCATCAGGCCGGGGACGACGGCGTCGGGGTCGTCCTTGGTCGGCCGCAGCGCCTCGCCCATGTAGTTGGTGGGGATGCCGCCCATGTTGTAGTGCACGGTCGGCAGCACCGGGATCGGCTCCTTGGTGGCGTCGACGCCGGCGAAGATCTTCGCCGTCTCGGTGATGCCGGGCAGGCGCGCGTGCAGGATGTCGGCGCCCAGGTGCTCGAGGTGCAGGTGGATGTGGTCGCTGCCGGCGCCGACGCCGCGGCCTTCGCGGATCTCGACGGTCATGGCGCGGCTGACGACGTCGCGCGACGCCAGGTCCTTGGCGGTCGGCGCGTAGCGCTCCATGAAGCGCTCGCCCTGGCTGTTGGTCAGGTAGCCGCCCTCGCCGCGGGCGCCCTCGGTGATCAGGCAGCCCGAGCCGTAGATGCCGGTCGGGTGGAACTGCACGAACTCGTGGTCCTGCAGCGGCAGGCCGGCGCGGGCGACCATGCCGTTGCCGTCGCCGGTGCAGGTGTGGGCCGAGGTGCACGAGAACCAGGCGCGGCCGTAGCCGCCGGTGGCCATCACCACCATGTGGGCCTGGAACAGGTGGATCGAGCCGTCGTCCATGTTGAGCGCGACGACGCCCTTGCAGGCGCCCTCGTCGTCCATGATCAGGTCGAGGGCGAAATACTCGACGAAGAACTCGGCGTTGTGCTTCAGGCACTGCTGATAAAGCGTGTGCAGGATCGCGTGGCCGGTGCGGTCGGCGGCGGCGCAGGCGCGCTGGACCGGCGCCTCGCCGAAGTTGCGCATGTGGCCGCCGAACGGGCGCTGGTAGATCTTGCCGTCCTCGGTGCGGCTGAACGGCACGCCGAAATGCTCGAGTTCGTAGACCGCCGGCACCGCCTCGCGGCACATGTACTCGATGGCGTCCTGGTCGCCGAGCCAGTCGGAGCCCTTGACGGTGTCGTACATGTGCCAGCGCCAGTTGTCCTCGGCCATGTTGCCGAGCGAGGCGCCGATGCCGCCCTGGGCGGCGACGGTGTGCGAGCGGGTCGGGAACACCTTGGTGATGCAGGCCGTCTTCAGGCCGGCCGCGCCCATGCCCATGGTGGCGCGCAGGCCGGCGCCGCCGGCGCCGACGACGACCACGTCATAGTAGTGGTGATTGACGTTGTAGGCAGCCATGGTCGATCAGCCTCCGAACCCGGCGAAGAGGATGGACACGGTCATGAACACCGCGAGGAAACCCAGCGCCAGCTGGGTGCCGAGGATCGTCAGCACCTTCAGCGCCTCGCTGTGGACGTAGTCCTCGGCCACCACCTGGATGCCCAGCGCGCCGTGCCAGCAGGTCATCAGCACCGTCAGGATCATCATCGTGGCGTTGCCCGGATTGCCCATCCAGGCGCGGAAGGTCGCGTAGTCGGCGCCGATCAGCGCGATCACCGAGATCACGAACCAGATGGTCAGCGGCACCAGCGCGACGGCGGTAATCTTCTGCGCCCACCAGTGGTGCGGGCCTTCCTTGGCCGAGCCGAGGCCGCGCACGCGGCCGAGCGGAGACTGCATCGTCATGGCGAATTCCCCCTACAGAGCCGCGAAACCGGCGATCCAGGCGATCAGCGTCAGCACGCCGGCGGCGCCGAGGACCACGAAGCTGGACATGCGGTACTGGTCCTTCTCGAAGCCCCAGCCGGTATCCCACACCAGGTGGCGGATGCCGTTGGCGAGATGGAGGAACAGGCAGAACGACCAGCCGAGCAGCAGCAGGATTCCGAACCACGAGCCGATGAACGCCTGCGCCCGGTCGTATTCCTCGGGGCCGTAGGCCGCCGCGCCCAGCCAGTAGGCCAGCAGCAGCGTGCCGATGGTCAGCACGACGCCGGTGGCGCGGTGGCTGATCGAGATCCAGGCGGTGATCGGCAGGCGGTAGACTTGAAGATGTGGGGACAAAGGCCGGTTGCGGGTGGTCATGGCGAACGCCTTTCGGACTTTGCGGCGGTTTTGCGGCAGTGCGGCGAAGGTATTAGACCCTGCCGCCTAGCGAGTCAACGGCCGACGCCGCCCAAAAGTGCGGTAACCCGGCCACCCGGACGCAATGGCCGGCGGGCGAACGCTCCGGCGCGGCGCGTGGTTCGGCGCGCGGCACTGGTTATCGCAGGCCCGGAGCGCGATCAACCCTGCCGGAAGACGGTATCGGTCGCCCCCTTCCTCGGGCGGGGTTGTGGCGCCGTGGCCGCCGCCTTATGATCCAGGCGCCGATCACAGCCAGACCTTCAGCCGCCATGCCACGACGCGACGTTCTTCCCGGCCAGCGCTACCAGCAGGTCGATTCGACCGCCCAATGGGAGGTGGTCGACATCGCCAAGGACGCCGAGGGCATCCAGCACGCACGGCTGATCCGGGTCGGCGACCCGACCTCGCGCAAGACCCTGTCGGTCACCGCGCTGCGCGACACGCGGCTGTACCGGCTGGTCGCCGACTGAGCCCGCATACCACTTCTGCGCCCTGCCGAAGCCGCCCTGCGCTGCGGTAGAACGGTCGCGATCCCATTCGAGGTACCCCGACAGGAGGTTTCTGGTGAGCTTGCGCAGGAACAGGATGCGCCAGGAGCGGCGGCGGCGAGTCGTCACGGCGCTGGCCCGGACGGTTCTGGTCGCCGGCACGCTCGCGGCGACGGCGTTCTATTCCTACCGCGTCGGCGTCGAGCTGTCGCATGACGAGATCGCCGGCCTCGACCGCCGCCTGCAGGCCGAGGCCGCGGCGGCGGCGGCGCGCGAGGACGAACTCGGCCGGCTGCGCGCGGCGCTGGCCGCCAGCCAGGCCGAGGCGCAGCGCTCCCGCGCCCAGCTCGCCGAGGCGCCGGCCAGCGAGGACGCGCGCCGGCTCATGCGCATGGTCCAGGAGCGCCTGGACCGCGGCGTCGCCAGCGAGCGCATGGCCCGTTTCATCGCCGCCGCGGCCGAGCCGCGCCACTGCGGCCCGGTGGCGGTCAAGAAGTTCATGGTCCGCACCGCCGGAATCGGCGCCGACGCGGCGCTGGCCGTCCGCTTCGCCGACCGCGTCGTCGTCACCGCCGCCGGCGATCCGGCGGTCGACGGCGCCGGCCGGCCCGAGCACTGGTTCGATCCGGCCAAGCCGGTCACCGTCAACTTCACCACGCTGTCGGGCGCCGAGACCGTCGCCAGCGGCACCCTGCCGATGCGCCACTCGGTGCTGGCCGGCGACCGCGAGCTGCGGTTCGCGCTGACCCCCGGGCCGCGCGGCTTCATCGAGATCGCCGGCGAGGACTGCGAGCTAGCCGCGGGCTGAGCCCGGCCAGGCGACGGCACCGCCCGAAAAAGCACCGGCCGCCATGGACTTCTCCATGGCGGCCGGTGCGCCGAGGTCGCCCAAGGGGGATTGGGGGGGACGGGCCACCTCGATGGTGCCGCCGTGGGGCGGGCGGCAATCGGCGCCTCATGGGGGAACGGACGCCGAAATTGGTCGACGGCGGGGTTGCGGGCCGTCGGTCGTGATCGCATTATGCCGCGCGCCGCCGGCCGTGCAAATCAGCCGGGCGGAGTAAAACGGCGCAGCCGGGGTACTCCGGACGGACTATGGCGTCGGCATCGCGGCGGACGGGCTTGCGAAGGGCGGCGACGACACCGACAATCGCAATTGCCTCCCCGAAGGGATGCCGGGGCTTTCCCACCAAGGGGTGGGAAAGCACAAAAACCGTTTTCACCTGCGGTTTTGGCTCTGGATTCGGGGGCTTGACTGTGCCAATAGTGGCGCACCGCAAGCCTGGGAAATCTGCCGACGGTCGGTCGGGCGCCGCAATACATGCGTCCGGGCTTGCTCGCTAATTTCGTGGTGGAGGGAAATCAATGCCTGTTCGCGTTGGGATCAATGGGTTCGGCCGCATCGGCCGCATGGTGTTCCGCGCCGTCGCCAAGGAGTTCCCGGAGATCGAGATCGTCGGCATCAACGACCTGCTCGACCCCGCCTACCTGGCCTACATGCTGAAGTACGACTCGGTGCACGGCCGCTTCGGGGGCGAGATCGCCGTCGATGGCAACACCCTGATCGTGAACGGCAAGAAGATCCGCCTGACCGCGGTCAAGGACCCGGCGGAGCTGAAGTGGGGCGAGGTCGGCGCCGATCTGGTCGTCGAGTCGACCGGCCTGTTCCTGACCTCCGAGGCCTGCGAGAAGCACCTCGCCGCCGGCGCCAGGAAGGTCGTGCAGTCGGCGCCGTCCAAGGACGACACCCCGATGTTCGTCTACGGCGTCAACCACAAGAAGTACGCCGGCGAGAAGATCGTCTCGGCCGCGTCGTGCACCACCAACTGCCTGGCGCCGGTCGCCAAGGTGCTGAACGACAACTGGGGCATCAAGCGCGGCCTGATGAGCACCGTGCACGCCGCCACCGCGACGCAGAAGACCGTCGACGGCCCGTCCTCCAAGGACTGGCGCGGCGGCCGCGGCATC
>CAZJFH010000113.1:0-8830 GCA_964545205.1 uncultured Rhodospirillaceae bacterium | reverse complement strand
GCTACCGGCCGAGCCTGTGGCTGCGCCGCCGCGCCCTGCTCGATCTGTCGCTGCTCGCAACGGAACCCTGAAGGACCTGCACCATGCTCGACGCCTACATCTACGACGGCCTGCGCACGCCGTTCGGCCGCCACGCCGGCGCCCTGGCGCCGGTGCGTCCCGACGACCTGGCGGCGACGGTGATCCGCGCCCTGATCGACCGCTCCGGCTTTCGGCCCGACCAGGTCGAGGACGTCATCCTCGGCTGCACCAACCAGGCCGGCGAGGACAGCCGCAACGTCGCCCGCCACGCGGCGCTGCTGGCCGGGCTGCCGGTCGAGGTCGCCGGCCAGACGGTCAACCGGCTGTGCGCCAGCGGCCTGGCGGCGATCGCCGACGCCGCCCGCGCGGTGACCTGCGGCGAGGGCGAACTGTTCGTCGCCGGCGGCGTCGAGAGCATGAGCCGGGCGCCGTTCGTGCTCGCCAAGTCCGAGAGCGCGTATTCCCGCGACGCCCGTATCTACGACACGACGATCGGCGCCCGCTTCGCCAATCCGCGGGTGGTCGAGGCCCACGGCGGCGATTCGATGCCCGAGACCGCCGACAACATCGCCGCCGATCTCGGGATCGGGCGAGACGCCTGCGACGGCTTCGCCCTGGCGTCGCAGCGCAAATACGCCGTCGCCAGGCAGGGCGGCTTCTTCGCAGGCGAGATCGTCGCCGTCCCGGTGCCGACCGGCCGCAAGACGCCGCCGCTGACCGTCGCCGAGGACGAGCACCCGCGCCCCGAGACCACCGCCGGCGCCCTCGAGAAGCTGCGGCCGCTGTTCGCCGGCGGCGTCGTGACCGCCGGCAACGCATCGGGCATCAACGACGGCGCCGCGGCGGTGATCGTCGGCAGCCGGGCGATCGGCGACAAGGCCGGCGTGGCGCCGCTCGGCCGCATCCGGGCCGCCGCCGTCGCCGGCGTGCCGCCGCGGGTGATGGGACTCGGGCCGGTGCCGGCGAGCCGCAAGGCGCTGGAACGGGCCGGGCTGGGCCTGGCCGACATGGACGTCATCGAGATCAACGAGGCCTTCGCGGTGCAGGTGCTCGGCTGCGCGCAGCAACTCGGCCTGTCCCCGGACGATCCGCGCCTGAACCCCAATGGCGGCGCGATCGCCATCGGCCATCCGCTGGGCGCTTCGGGCGCGCGTCTGGCGCTGACCGCGCTGCGGCAGCTCCAACGCAGCGCGGGCCGTTTCGCCCTGGTGACGATGTGCATCGGCGTCGGCCAGGGAATGGCGGTGGTGATCGAGCGCGCCTGAGCCGACGAGTCCGCGCCCCGTCGCCCCTCACGAGGCCTTGATTCGACCGCGGATGCGAAAGATCGCACCGACCTCCGTCTCGGGAAAGTCGATCGCGGCGCCGATCTGCTGGGCGAAGGCGAGCACCAGGCGGATGCCGAGGCCACGCGCCCGCGTCGGATCGAAGTCCGCCGGCAGTCCGGGTCCGTGGTCGGCGACCCGCATTTCGAAGTCGTCGCCGTCGCTGCGGAACGAGACCTCGACCCGCGCCATGCCGGTGCTGCGGCCGTGCTTGATGGCGTTGGTGATCAACTCGCTGGCCATCAGCCCGAGCGGCACCGCCTGGTCGATCGGCACCTCGACCCGGTCGGACGACACCGTCAGTTGGACCACCGACGGCCCGCCCGCGCCTCTGACCACGTCGGCGCAGAGTTGGTCGAGATAGCTGCTGATCTCGACCGCTTCGAACTTGTCGCTCTGATACAGCCGCTCGTGCACCTGCGCGATGGCGTGGATGCGGTTGCGGGCGTCGTCGAAATGCAGCCGCATCGCCGGCTCGGCCGTCTGGCCGGCCTGCAGCGTCAGCAGGCTCGACACCAGGTTCAGGCTGTTCTTGACCCGGTGGTTGATTTCGCGCAGCAGCATGGTCTTGGCGTCCAGCGCCGATTCCAGCTCGCTCTGGGTGCGCTTGCGCTCGGAGATGTCGCGCAGGATTCCGGTGGTGAAGCTGCGCGCCTCGTCGCTCTCCCAGGTGGCGACGGCCATCTCCAACGGCACCAGCGAGCCGTCCGCGCGGCGGCCCTGGATTTCCACCGGGCTCGGCGTCTCGGCCGATCGGCCGCGCGGCCACTTCTCGGCGTCGGCAAGGATCGCACCGATCGGAGCGCCGACCAGATCGGCCGAGCGCCGGCCGAAGATCGCCTCGGCGGCGCTGTTGATCCACTGGATGCTGCCCTTGACGTCGGTGGTCACGATGGCGTCGGTCGCGGTCTCGACCACCGCGCGGTAGCGCGCCTCGCGGCGGGAGCGCAGGAAATGTTCGCGCCTGGCGGTCGCCGTCATGTCGCTGACCTGGATCGCGGCATGTGCCGCGCCGTCCAGCAGGAGCGGGCGGACGACGACGTTCTGCAGCATCGGTCGACCGTCGGCGGTGGTGAGGTCCAGGAGCGTCCGGTTGAGGGCGTGCGAAAACACCGACGGGATGTTGGCGCGAAGCGCGTCCTCGATCGCCCCGGGCAGCCGCGTCTGCGCAAGGCGCGGGAACAGCGTCGTCAGCGGGGCGCCAAGCGCGGCGGCCAGCGAAATCCCGGAGGCGCGCTGCATCCAGGCGTTCCACAGCACGACCCGGCCGGCGGTGTCGAGGACGACGACGCCCACGTCGAGGCTGTCGAGCGCCCCGCCGGCAATCAGGGAAGACGGTCCGTCCTGCTTCACCGGCGGCACCTAGCGTGTCACCCGACCCATGAACTCCTGCACCAGCGCCTTCAATGCGGTCAGCGAGGGCAGGTCCATCAGCAGGGCGATGTAGCCGTCGATGCTGCGCCGCTCGACCGCGAAGTCGATGTAGAGGAACAGAACCTGCTGCTTCCCGGCCGGATCGTCCGGCTGGCCGAGGATGCGCAAGCTGTCGCCTTTGAGGACCACCGGCAGCGACATGCTCAGCCCTTGGCGCAGCACGTTCGCAAGCGTCGCCAGGCAGCCGTTGAGGATGACGTTGCCGATCTCCGCCAGCGCCTCGCGCTCCATGTCGACCAGTTCCTCGAGCGACAGGTCGCCGCCGACGACCGCGCGCACCAGTTCGAGGCTGTTGGCCTCGGGAAAGATCAGCAGCGCGCGTCCCGAAAACGACCCCTGGAACTGCTGGTCGACGGCGACCAGGCCGCTGCCGTCGCGGTCGGCGATCACGCGGTAGGCGTCGTCCCAGCTGACGATCTCGGTGCGCGGCACCGACAGGCGCACCGGCTCGGCGACCATCTTGCTCAGGTTCGCCGCGGCGCGGCCGACGCCCATGTTGGCCAACTCGGTCAGCGCGTCGCGCTCGTCCTCGGTGAGGTGGAGTTCCGTCATCGCCGGCGCCATCAGCCGGTCCGCCGCAGGCGCAACGTGGCGCCCGACAGGAAGGCGTCGAGGTCGG
Organism: uncultured Rhodospirillaceae bacterium; assembly: GCA_964545205.1. Taxonomy (GTDB): domain Bacteria; phylum Pseudomonadota; class Alphaproteobacteria; order Rhodospirillales; family Magnetospirillaceae; genus CAZJFH01. The sequence goes on along the minus strand of CAZJFH010000113.1, from coordinate 5,431 downwards.
GATCGGACAGCGGCTTGGGCACGAAACCGGCGTCGACCTCGCGCGCCTGGCGGATGATCTCGTCCTGGATGTTGGCGGTCAGAATGGCGATCGGGAGACGCGGGTGGCGGCTGCGCAACTCGCGCGCCAGCACCAGACCGTCGTCGCCCGGCATGTTGAAGTCGATCAGCACGATGTCGACGCCGCCGGCCGCGACGGCGGCGCGGCCCTGCTCGGCGTCGGCGGCCTCGGCCACCGCCCAGCCGGGCCGCAGCCGGCCCAGCGCCGCCGACACCGCCATGCGGGCGAGTTTGCTGTCATCGATGACGAGCACGCAATGGTTCATGCACCCTTCCTCGCGTGATTGGTCGGCCGGCAGTTTGGTCGTGATACGGCGGCGCGCAAAGCTGGCAAGACTGAAAGCTCCTTCACGAGTTTAGCACCCTAGCGCAGTCCGAGGGGAAAGTGAAATTCCGCCCGATGCGCCGGTCGAAGCACCACCAAGGTGGAAGGCCTCACCCGTCCGCCGCCGGCAGCAGCCATTCGCGGGCGAACGCGTCGGCCGGCGACCCGCGCAGCGGCGGCTGGACGGCGTAGAGGATCTGCACCAGGGCGGTGTGCAGCCGGGTGCTCCGGCCCAAATCGACGGTCACGCCGGGATTGGCTTGCAGCAGATCGAGAAGGGTCTCCGCCTCCTCGACGCCGCACGCGCCGGCCACGACGACGCAACCGTCCTCTAGTCTCACCGTCACCGCACGATCTCCTCGACGTCGAGAACCAGAAGCACGCCGCCGTCGCCGAGGACGGTCGTGCCGAGATAGCCGCGCAGGCCTGCGAGCACGCCGTCGAGCGGCCGCAGCACCACCTCCAGCCGTTCGCCGAAACCGTCGACCACCAGTCCGGCCGGGCCGCCGCTGGTCTCGACCACCACGACCGACGCGTCGCGGTCGCCCGGCGTCGCGTCGCGGTCGATGTCCAGCAGGTCCGAGACCGACAGCAGCGGCACGACGCTGCCGCGCAGCACGAACGCGTCGGCGTTGCGCACGCGCCTGATCCCGGCCGCGGCGACGCGGGTGGTCTCGGCGACGGAGGATATGGGGATGCCGAAGCGCTGCCGCCCCACCTTCACCACCATGATCCGGCTGAGGGTCATGCTGAGCGGCAGGGTCAGGCGGAACGTCGCGCCCTGGCCCGGTTCGCTGGCCACGGCGATGCGGCCGCCCGCCTGCTGCAGGGCGGTGCGCACCGCGTCGAGGCCGACGCCGCGGCCCGACAGCGCCGAGGCGGCGCCGCGGGTGGTGAAGCCCGGCGCGAAGATGAGCTGCAGCGCCTCCTCGTCCGACAGCGCGGCGGCGGCGTCGGGCGCGACGACGCCGCGCCGCAGGGCCGCCGCGCGAATTTCGGCCGCATCGATGCCGCGGCCGTCGTCGCGCACCTCGACGACGACGCGCTCGCCCTCGCGGCTGGCCCGCAGCACCAGACGCGCCGGCAGCGGCTTGCCGGCGCGGTTGCGCTCGGCGGGCGTCTCGATGCCGTGGTCGAGGGCGTTGCGCACCAGGTGCAGCAGCGGATCGCCAAGGGCGTCGACCACCACCTTGTCGGCCTCGACGCCCTGGTCGTCGAGCGCCAGTTCGACGGACTTGTCGAGCTGGCGCGCCATGTCGCGGACGATGCGCGGAAAGCGCTGGAACGCCTGGCCGACCGGCAGCATGCGCACCCGCAGCACGCCGTGGTGCATCTCGCGGACCAGACGGTCGAGGGTGGCGTGCTGCTCGGCGATGGCGCGGCCGAGCGCCGGTGCTCCGAACTCGTCCTCGGCGCGGGCGGCGAGGAGCGGCAGCGCGTTCTTGGCGACGATCAGCTCCGAGACCAGGTCGACCAGGCCGTCGACGCGCGCCTGATCGACCCGCAGCACGCGCGAGGTCGCCTGGGGTGGCGCCGCCGGTTCGGCGGTCCGCTCGCACAGCACCCGTTCGAGCACGCTCGCCAGTTCGCCGCGGTCGCGTCGGGCGGCGGCCCGCTCGGCCGCCGCCGTCACGGCCGCGGCGCGGGCTTCGTCGCCGGCATGGGCCAGACACGCCACGGCGGCGCGACCGGCCGCGGCGATGCAGCCGTCCAGCCCCGGATCGTCCGGAACGGCCGCCAGCATGCGGACCTGCTCGGCCAGGATCGCCGCGACGATGTCGGGCGGCGGCTGCGGCTGCGGCTCGGGCTCCGCCAGGGCGGCGCGGAGCGCGGCGGCGGTGACCGGCACCAGGCGGACCTGGTCGGCGACGAAGCGGAACGGCTGCGCCACCGCGTCCTCGGCCGCCGCCGCCAGGGCGCGGATGCGCAGATTGCAGTCGAACGGGTCCAGCCGCTCCGGCGGCGGCCAGTCGGCGCGCGACCGCACCTGCAGGGCGGCGAGGCCGGGCACCTTGCGGAAGGTGTTCAGGGGATCGTCGCCGTTGAAGAAGCAGCGCGGGTCGGGATCGTACGACACCAACACCGCCGGGCCGTCGCCGCAGACCGCCGCGGCGCGGCGCCGCGCCTCCGCCGGCAGATCCCGCAGCCAGCCGAGATCGGCCTCGGGCGCCGGCGCTCGCCGCGCCTCGGCCTCCAGCGGCCGGCGGATCCGCGCCACCAGACCGGCGGCGATGCGGGGCGCGTCGGCGGGAAGCGTCTCCTCGGCCTCCAGCCCGTCGATCCAGCGCGCCACCTGGTCGAGCGCCTCCAGCGTCGGGTCGATCGCGACGCCGGCCGGCGACACCGTCCCGGTGCGCACGGCGGCCAGCAAGTCCTCGGCGGCATGCAGCACGTCGCCCAGCGGCGGCCAGTTGAACAGGCCGACCGAGCCCTTCAGGGTGTGCACGCTGCGGAACACGCGATCGAGGCAGGCGCGGTCGCCCGGCTGGCGTTCGAGCAGCAGCAGCTCGGCGCCGGCCTGCTCGATCAACTCGCGGCTCTCGACCAGGAACTGGCGGAACAGGGGATTCATCCGCGCCTCCCGGTCAGCGCCGCGGCATGGAGGGCCAAGTCGGGGCGCGGCACCGGCTTGACCAGGTACAGGTTGGCGCCGGCGGCGCGGGCGGCGGCGCGGTCGTTCTCGCCGGCTTCGGTGCTGGTCATCATCACCGGCACCGAGGCGGCGGCGCTGCGGCGCAGCGCCCTGAGCAGCGCGAAGCCGTCCATCTTCGGCATGTTGACGTCGACGATCAGCAGGTCCGGCGTCGCGGCCAGCACCTTTTCCATCGCCTCGATGCCGTTGATCGCCTCGTCGACCGCGAAGCCGGATTCCTCGAGCGCCTGGCGGTAGTAGAGCCGGATCAGGGCGGCGTCGTCGACGACCAGCACGCGCTTGCGGTCGCGGCCGTCAGGCATGACCGCTCTCCGGCTTCTGGTAGACGATGGCGTCGGCGAAGCGGCAGACCTTGAACAGAGGCGAGATGCGGCTCATGGATTCCGTGTGGCCGAGGCAGATGAACCCCAGAGGGTTCATGGCGTCATACAAGTTGTTGGCCGCGTCGCGCCGCGACCGCTCGTCGAAATATATCAACAGGTTGCGGCAGAAAACCACGTCGAATCCCCGGTATATGGCCATCTGGCCGCGATCGGCCAGGTTGACCTTGGTGAAACGGATCGACTCGCGCAGGGCGGCGTCGATCTGCCACTCGGCATCGCTCAGACGGTGGAAGTAGCGTTCGATCAGGTCCGCCGGCAGGCGCATCAGCGCCCGCTCGCCGTAGACGCCCTGTTCGGCGCGGCGCAGAACATTGGTGTCGATGTCCGAGCCGACGATCTCGACCTCGTGGTCGTCGACCGCGGGCCAGTTCTCCAGCAGCCACATGGCGATGGAATAGGGCTCCTCGCCGGTGGCGCAGGGGATCGACCAGATGCGGATCGCCTCGCCCGGCCGCTTGCGGCGGACGATCTGGTCGAGCATCTCGGCGGAGAGGCTGCGGAACTGGTGCTCCTCGCGATAGAAATAGGTCTCGTTGACGGTCACCGCATTGGTGAGGTTCTGCAGCTCGCCGGCGTCGGTATGCAGCCGGCCGAAATATTCCGGAAAGCTGGTCAGCCCCAGGGCGGCCATGCGCTCGGCGAGGCGCCGGTCGACGAAGTAGCGCCGGTTGAGATCGAACGACAGGCCGGTGCGGCGGTAGAGCAGTTCGCACAGTCGCCGGTACTCGTCTTCGGTCACGGCCGCGGGCGGGGCCTGCTGTCGGGCCATGGCGGTCAGTCGCCGCCGATGCGCGAGCGGGTGGCGTCGATCGCGAAGGGCAGGTACGGGTCGGCGGCGAAGCGCGCGCCCAAGGCGTCGAGCAGCGGCAGCGCCGCCGGCGTCCCCACCTCCGCGAGCACGTCGAGCGCGGCGCCGACGACGTTGGGATGCCTCTCTTCGGCCAGCATGCGGAACAGCAGCGCGTTGGCCTCTTCCGTGGGCAGGCCGCGGGCGACCTCGGCCGCCATCACCCGCACGTCGGCATCGCCGTCGACGACCAGTTGCGCCATCAGCGGCGGCGTCGCGCGCGGCATCGCCTGCAGCGCCTCCACCGCCGCCATGCGCCGGCCGGGGTCCTCGCTGCGCAGGAGCCGCGCCACCGCCGCCCCGGCCACCGGGTCGTCGGCAGCGATCAGGCCGTCGAGGATGGCCAGGCGCACGCTGGTCTCGTCCTCGCCGGGCAGCGCCGCCGCCAGCGCGGCGACGCCCTCGGGGGCGCCGGCCAGCGCCTGCGCCGCCGCCCGGCGCCGCTCGGGATCGGGCGAGGCCAGATCGGCGGGATCGGCCGCCGGCGTGGCGGGGGCGGTCGGGCCGGGCTTGCGGATCAGCGGCATGAGGTCCTCGTCACCATACGTTCGATCTCGGCGGCGATGCCGTCGACCGGCAGAACCGCCGCGGCGCCGCCCATGCGCACCAGCTCGCCGGGCATCCCCCACACGATGGCGGTGCTCTCGGCCTCGGCGATCGTGCGGCCGCCGGCGGCCAGCAGGGCGGTCATCGTCTCGGCGCCGTCGCTGCCCATGCCGGTCATCAGCACGCCGATCAGCCGCTCGGCGGCGAGATGGTCGCCGGCGCTGGCCACCAAACGGTCGACGCTCGGATGCCAGCGGTAGCGCGGCGACGCCGGCGCCGGCATCGCGATGATGCCGTGGGGACGGCGCGACACCACCATGTCGGCGTCGCCGCGGGCGACGTAGACATGGCCGGGCGCCAGCACCGCCGGCCGATCGACCTCGACGACCTCCAGCGCGCAGCAGCCGTCGAGGCGGCGGGCGAAGGCATTGGTGAAATGGGCCGGCATGTGCTGCGCCACCAGGACCGGCCACGGCAATTCGGCCGGCAGGCCGGCCAGGACGATCTCCAGCGCCTGCGGGCCGCCGGTCGAGGCGCCGATCAGCACCAGCCCCGGCGCCTCGCCGGCGGGCGCCGCCGCGGCCGGCTTCGCGGCGCCAGACCGCGCCTGGCGCGGCG
>CAZJFH010000112.1:0-8993 GCA_964545205.1 uncultured Rhodospirillaceae bacterium | reverse complement strand
CGCGAAGGCGGCCGCACCGTCGGCGCCGGCGTCGTCGCCAAGATCATCGAGTAGTTCGCAACGCGCTGTTGCCAAAGGTGCCGCGTCTCGTTATAACCCGAGGCTCCGCGGCGCCGGACGATCCCCGCCGGCACCATTCCTGGTGCCGGCGCTTGGGTCTAGGAGTGTAGCTCAACTGGTAGAGCACCGGTCTCCAAAACCGGGGGTTGGGGGTTCGAGCCCCTCCACTCCTGCCACCCCGAGGCGTTCCCGGGCGGATGTGCGGCAATAGGTTGGTTTGATTGATGGCGAAAGTTTCTCCAGGGCAATTCGTACGTCAGGTCCGGCAGGAAGTCAGCAAGGTCACGTGGCCGAGCCGGCGCGAGACCGGCCTGTCCACCGCCATGGTGTTCGTGATGGTGGCGCTGGCGTCGGTGTTCTTCCTCGTCGTCGACCAGATCTTCGCGACGCTGGTCCGCTTCATCTTCGGCTTGGGAGGCTGAGGCCATGGCCGCGCGCTGGTACGTCATCCACGTCTATTCCGGCTTCGAGAAGAAGGTCAAGGAATCGGTCCTCGAACAGGCCCGCCAGAAGGGCATGGAAGACAAGTTCGAGGAGATCCTGGTTCCGGTCGAGGAAGTCGTGGAAGTGCGCCGCGGCGCCAAGGTCGCCGCCGAGCGCAAGTTCTTCCCCGGCTACGTCCTGATCAAGATGGACCTGACCGACGAGACCTGGCACCTGGTCAAGAACACGCCCAAGGTGACCGGCTTCCTGGGCGGCAAGGGCCGGCCGACGCCGATCTCGAACGTCGAGGCCGAGCGCATCATGAAGCAGGTCCAGGAAGGCATCGAGCGGCCGAAGCCCTCGATCACCTTCGAGGTCGGCGAGCAGGTGCGCGTCTCGGACGGCCCGTTCACCTCGTTCAACGGCATCGTCGAGGAAGTCGACGAGGAGAAGGCGCGGCTCAAGGTCGCGGTCTCGATCTTCGGGCGCTCGACACCGGTCGAGCTGGAATACACCCAGGTCGAGAAGGTCTGATTTCGTTTCGGGCTGCGTGCCGCCTCGGGAGCGCGCGCGGCCTGCGGCCGATCATCGGCCGCGAAGGCGGGAGGCTCGCCATGGCCGTTACCGCCACCCCGGCAAACGTCCCGGCATGGGACAGGCACTAACCGAGGCATGAAATGGCAAAGAAAGTCATCGGCTACATCAAGCTGCAGGTCCCGGCGGGCAAGGCCAATCCGTCGCCGCCGATCGGACCGGCCCTGGGCCAGCGCGGCCTGAACATCATGGAATTCTGCAAGGCGTTCAATGCCCAGACCCAGGGCATGGAGCCGGGCATGCCGATTCCGGTGGTGATCACCGCCTACGCCGACCGCACCTTCACCTTCGTCACCAAGACCCCGCCGGTCAGCTACTTCCTGAAGAAGGCCGCCGGCGTCCAGAAGGGCACGCAGACCGCGGGCCGCGCCACCGTCGGTTCGGTGACGATGGACCAGATCCGCGAGATCGCCCAGCAGAAGATGAAGGACTTGAACGCCAACGACATCGAGGCCGCCGCCTCGATGATCGCCGGCTCGGCCCGGTCGATGGGCCTGCAGGTGACGGAGTAAGGCCATGGCCAAGATCGCAAAGCGCATGAAGGCGGCCTACGAAGGCCTCGACGCCAACAAGTTCTACGCCCTCGCCGACGCGGTGAAGGAGATCAAGGGCCGCGCCAAGGCGAAGTTCGACGAGACCGTCGAGATCGCCATGAATCTCGGCGTCGACCCCCGCCACGCCGACCAGATGGTCCGCGGCGTCGTCGAACTGCCGCACGGCACCGGCAAGTCGGTCCGCGTCGCGGTGTTCGCCAAGGGCGCCAAGGCCGACGAGGCCAAGGAAGCCGGGGCCGACGTGATCGGCGCCGAGGACCTGATGGAGACCATCCAGGGCGGCACGATCGACTTCGACCGCTGCATCGCCACGCCCGACATGATGGGCCTGGTCGGCCGTCTCGGCAAGGTGCTGGGCCCGCGCGGCCTGATGCCGAACCCGAAGCTGGGCACCGTGACCATGAACGTCGCCGAGGCGGTCCGCGCCGCCAAGGCCGGCCAGGTGCAGTTCCGCGTCGAGAAGGCGGGCATCGTCCACGCCGGCATCGGCAAGATCAGCTTCGCCGAGGACAAGCTGGCGGAGAACGCCAAGGCCTTCGTCGACGCCATCAACAAGGCGAAGCCGGCCGGCGCCAAGGGCCAGTACCTCAAGAAGGTGTCGATCAGCTCGACGATGGGTCCCGGCCTCAAGGTCGACCCGGCGTCGCTGGCCTGATTTCGAGTTTCCGCCCCCGGCGACGGGGGCGGGGCCGCCGGCGGGCCTCGGCCCGTCCGGCAAGTTCCTGTCCGAGACTGCAGGTGCCGCGCCGCGGCTTGATGGAAGCATCCGCCTGCACAGACAGAGTTGAGGCCCGACGGTTTGGTCCGGGGGCTTGATTCTGGGACAGGCCACCGGCTCCGGCTTTCGCCGGGGCCAAGGCGAAGAGGCCGCGGGCCCTTGGGCTCCGGTCTTTGTAAGGAGAGACAACGTGGACCGCGCACAGAAAAAGGAGCTGGTTTCCACGCTGCATGAGACCTTCGGCGATGCGTCGCTCGTCGTCGTCACCCAGTACAAGGGGTTGACGGTGGCGCAGATGACGGATCTTCGTCGGCGCATGCGGGATGCCGGCGCCAGTTTCAAGGTGACGAAGAACCGGCTCACGCGTCTCGCCCTCGACGGCACGGACTACGCCGCGATCAGCGACCTGTTCACCGGCCCGACTGCGATCGCCTATTCGCAGGACCCGGTGGCGGCCGCCAAGGTCGCGGTGGAGTTCAACAAGGGGAATGACAAGCTGGTCATCCTGGGCGGCAGCCTGGGCACGCAGGTTCTGGACATCGAGGGCGTCAAGGCCCTGGCCAGCCTGCCGTCGCTCGACGAACTGCGCGCCAGGCTGGTCGGCATGATCAACACCCCCGCCACGCGCATTGCCGGCGTCGTCCAGGCACCCGCGGGCCAGCTGGCCCGGGTGTTCGCGGCCTATGCCGACAAGGACAAGGGCGAAAGCGAAGCCGCTTAATACCTCTTTTTCCCAGATATCAAGCTCTAACTGGAGTGTGCTACGATGGCTGATCTTGCCAAGCTGGTTGACGAACTTTCCGCTCTGACCGTCCTCGAGGCGGCCGAGCTCTCGAAGATGCTGGAAGAGAAGTGGGGCGTTTCCGCCGCCGCGCCGGTCGCGATGGCCGCCGCCGCGCCGGGCGCCGCCGCCGCCGCCCCGGCCGAGGAGAAGACCGAGTTCGACGTGATCCTCGCCGATGCCGGCGACAAGAAGATCAACGTCATCAAGGAAGTCCGCGCGATCACCGGCCTGGGCCTCAAGGAGGCCAAGGACCTGGTCGAGGGCGCGCCGAAGCCGATCAAGGAAGGCGTCTCGAAGGACGAAGCCGAGAAGATCAAGAAGCAGGTCGAAGAGGCCGGTGCGAAGGTTCAGATCAAGTAAGAACGCTTCCGCTGTTTTCTGGCCGCAGGCCGGGGAAGGGCGCGCCCCAGGTGCGCCCTTCTCGCGGCCTATCGGCGATTCTGATTGTGGCGGCCGGGTAGTGGCCGCGGGTGGGCTCGGCCCACCACGGATTGGTTCCGGCGGGCATGGCCCGCGTTTGTTTGGTTCCGGCGGGCACGGCCCGCGTTTGTTCGGTTCTGGCGGGCATGGCCCGCGTTTGTTTGGTTCTGGCGGGCATGGCCCGCGTTTGTTTGGTTCTGGCGGGCATGGCCCGCCGGCGATTGGTTAATGCATATCTCCAGGCGGCCGTCCCGGCCGCCCGTGACAACCCCCCAGGGGGCGGCGGTATCGCCTCTCGATGACGAGCCGCGGGGCCCCCAGCGACTTGATGAGGAGCGGCAATGGCTAAGACCTTCACTGGACGGAAGCGGGTTCGCAAGAATTTCGGGCGGATCCGCACCGTCGCTCCCATGCCCAACCTGATCGAGGTGCAGAAGAGCTCCTACGATCACTTCCTGCAGATGGACGTGCCGCCAGAGCAGCGCGCCAATGTCGGCCTGCAGGAGGTGTTCAAGTCCGTCTTCCCGATCAAGGACTTCTCCGAGCGCGGCACGCTGGAGTTCGTCAAGTACGAGCTCGAGCAGCCGAAATACGACGTCGAGGAGTGCCAGCAGCGCGGCATGACCTTCGCCGCGCCGCTCAAGGTGACGCTGCGCCTGGTCGTCTGGGACGTCGACGAGGACACCGGCGCGCGCTCGATCCGCGACATCAAGGAGCAGGACGTCTACATGGGCGACATGCCCCTGATGACGTCGAACGGCACCTTCGTCATCAACGGCACCGAGCGCGTGATCGTCAGCCAGATGCACCGCAGCCCGGGCGTCTTCTTCGACCACGACAAGGGCAAGACCCACTCGTCGGGCAAGTACCTGTTCGCCGCCCGGGTCATCCCCTATCGCGGCTCGTGGCTCGACTTCGAGTTCGACGCCAAGGACCTCGTCTACGTGCGCATCGACCGCCGCCGCAAGCTGCCGGTCACCACGCTGCTCTACGCGCTCGATTCGCAGGAAACCGCGAAGAAGCGCGCGGCCCGCGCCGCCGAGGGCAAGCCGATGGACGTCACCGAGGTCCGCGGCATGACCTCCGAGGAGATCCTGTCGTACTTCTACGACAAGGTCGTCTACACGCGCGGCCCGCAGGGCTGGAAGACCAAGTTCCTGCCCGAGCGCATGAAGGGCCAGAAGCTGGTCTACGACCTGGTCGACGCCAAGACCGGCAACGTCGTCGCCGAGGCCGGCCAGAAGATGACCCCGCGCACCGCCAAGAAGCTCGTCGACGGCGGCCTGGAGGAGATCCTGGTCAGCGCCGACGACCTGATCAGCAGCTACGCGGCCGAGGACATCATCAACGAGCAGACCGGCGAGATCTTCGTCGAGGCCGGCCAGGAGCTGGGCCAGCAGGAGCTGGAGACGCTCGAGCGCGAGGGCGTCGTCGAGCTGCCGACCCTGTTCATCGACCACATCAACGTCGGCCCCTATCTGCGCAACACCCTGGCCGTCGACAAGAACTCCTCGCGCGAGGAGGCCCTGATCGACATCTACCGCGTGATGCGCCCGGGCGAGCCGCCGACGCTGGAGACCGCCGAGACCCTGTTCCAGGGCCTGTTCTTCGACGCCGAGCGCTACGACCTGTCGGCGGTCGGCCGCGTCAAGATGAACTCGCGCCTGGACATCTCGCTCAAGGACGTGCCGGACGAGATCCGGACCCTGCGCAAGGACGACATCCTCAAGGTCATCAAGACCCTGATCGAGCTGAAGGACGGCAGGGGCGAGATCGACGACATCGATCACCTCGGCAACCGCCGCGTCCGCTCGGTCGGCGAGCTGATGGAGAACCAGTACCGCCTGGGCCTGCTGCGCATGGAGCGCGCCATCCGCGAGCGCATGTCGAGCGTCGACATCGACTCGGTGATGCCGCACGACCTGATCAACGCCAAGCCGGCCGCGGCGGCGGTGCGCGAGTTCTTCGGCTCGTCGCAGCTGTCGCAGTTCATGGACCAGACCAACCCGCTGTCGGAGATCACCCACAAGCGGCGCCTGTCGGCCCTCGGCCCGGGCGGCCTGACCCGCGAGCGCGCCGGCTTCGAGGTGCGCGACGTCCACCCGACCCATTACGGCCGCATCTGTCCGATCGAGACGCCGGAAGGCCCGAACATCGGCCTGATCAACTCGCTGGCCACCTATGCCCGCGTCAACCAGTACGGCTTCATCGAGAGCCCGTACCGCAAGGTCAATGACGGCAAGGTCACCGACGAGGTCGTCTACCTGTCGGCGATGGAGGAGGGGCGCTACACCATCGCCCAGGCCAACTCGCCGCTCGACGCCGAGGGCCGGCTGACCGAGGACCTGGTGTCGTGCCGCGCCGGCGGCGAGTTCGTGATGGCCGATCCCTCGGTCATCAACTACATCGACGTCTCGCCGAAGCAGCTCGTCTCGGTGGCCGCGGCGCTGATCCCGTTCCTCGAGAACGACGACGCCAACCGCGCGCTGATGGGCTCGAACATGCAGCGCCAGGCGGTGCCGCTGATCCGCGCCGAGGCGCCGCTGGTCGGCACCGGCATGGAGCACGCGGTGGCCCGCGACTCGGGCGCGGCGATCTCGGCCAAGCGCGCCGGCATCGTCGACCAGGTCGACGCCACCCGCATCGTCGTCCGCGCCACCGAGGAGACCTCGACCTCGGCGCCGGGCGTCGACATCTACAACCTGCTGAAGTTCCAGCGCTCGAACCAGAACACCTGCATCACGCAGAAGCCGCTGGTCAAGGTGGGCGACCTGGTCAGGAAGGGCGACATCATCGCCGACGGCCCGTCGACCCAGCTCGGCGAGCTGGCCCTGGGCCGCAACGTGCTGGTCGCCTTCATGCCGTGGAACGGCTACAACTTCGAGGACTCGATCCTCATCTCCGAGCGCATCGTGCGCGACGACGTCTTCACCTCGATCCACATCGAGGAGTTCGAGGTCATGGCGCGCGACACCAAGCTCGGCCAGGAGGAGATCACCCGCGACATCCCGAACGTCGGCGAGGAGGCCCTGAAGAACCTCGACGAGGCGGGCATCGTCTACATCGGCGCCGAGGTCAAGCCGGGCGACATCCTGGTCGGCAAGGTCACGCCGAAGGGCGAGAGCCCGATGACCCCGGAAGAGAAGCTGCTGCGCGCCATCTTCGGCGAGAAGGCCTCGGACGTGCGCGACACGTCCTTGCGCCTGCCGCCGGGCGTCACCGGCACCATCGTCGAGGTCCGGGTGTTCTCGCGCCGCGGCGTCGAGAAGGACGAGCGCGCGCTGGCCATCGAGCGGGCCGAAATCGAGCGTCTGGCCAAGGACCGCGACGACGAGAAGGCGATCCTGGAGCGCAGCTTCTACAGCCGCCTCAAGGACCTGATCGCCGGCCACAAGATCGTCACCGGCCCCAAGGGCGTGAAGGCGGGCGCGGTCGTCGACGAGGCGATGCTGTCCGAGCATCACCCCTCGGCCTGGCGCAACATCACCGTCGAGGACGACGCGGTGATGGCCGACATCGAGGCGCTGAAGCGGTCGTTCGACCAGGGCGCGCAGCGCCTGCAGGAGCGGTTCGAGAACAAGGTCGAGAAGCTGCAGCGCGGCGACGAGCTGCCGCCCGGCGTGATGAAGATGGTCAAGGTGTTCGTGGCGGTGAAGCGCAAGCTGCAGCCGGGCGACAAGATGGCCGGCCGTCACGGCAACAAGGGCGTCATCTCGCGCATCACCCCGATCGAGGACATGCCGCACCTCGAGGACGGCACCTATGTCGACATCGTGCTCAATCCGCTGGGCGTGCCGTCGCGCATGAATGTCGGCCAGATTCTCGAGACCCATCTCGGCTGGGCCTGCGCCGGCCTCGGCAACCAGATCGGGCGCATGTACGAGAAGTGGAAGCGCACCAACGGCGCCGACACGCTGAACGACATCCGCGACCGGCTCAAGGTCGTCTACGGCGAGTCGATCTTCCAGGAGGAGATCGCCGACATGAACGACGGCGAGATCGTCGAGCTGGCGCAGAACCTGAGCCACGGCGTGCCGATCGCCTCGCCGGTGTTCGACGGCGCCCGCGAGAGCGACATCGTCGAGATGCTGGAGAAGGCGGGCCTCGACTCGTCGGGCCAGGTGACCCTGGTCGACGGCCGCACCGGCGAGCCGTTCGACCGCAAGGTCACCGTCGGCTACATCTACATGCTGAAGCTGCACCACCTGGTCGACGACAAGATCCACGCCCGCTCGATCGGCCCGTACTCGCTGGTCACCCAGCAGCCGCTGGGCGGCAAGGCGCAGTTCGGCGGCCAGCGCTTCGGCGAAATGGAGGTCTGGGCACTGGAAGCCTACGGCGCCGCCTACACGCTGCAGGAGATGCTGACCGTCAAGTCGGACGACGTCTCCGGCCGCACCAAGGTCTACGAGGCCATCGTGCGCGGCGACGACACGTTCGAGGCCGGCATCCCCGAGTCCTTCAACGTTCTGGTCAAGGAACTGCGCTCGCTCGGCCTCAATGTCGAGCTGACCCAGCGCAACTACTAGAAACAGCACGGCGGGAGGCCCATCTACCGGCCTCCCGCCACGCTCCTCCGTCTGGGAGACGATACGCATGAACGAATTGATGAAGATCTTCGGTCAGCCGAGCGGCACGCAGAGCTTCGACCAGATCCAAATCTCCATTGCCAGCCCGGAGCGAATTCGTTCGTGGTCCTTCGGCGAGATCAAGAAGCCGGAGACCATCAACTACCGCACCTTCAAGCCGGAGCGGGACGGCCTGTTCTGCGCGCGCATCTTCGGTCCGATCAAGGACTACGAGTGCCTGTGCGGCAAGTACAAGCGCATGAAGTACCGCGGCATCGTCTGCGAGAAGTGCGGCGTCGAGGTCACCCTGGCCAAGGTCCGGCGCGAGCGCATGGGCCACATCGAGCTCGCCAGCCCGGTCGCCCACATCTGGTTCCTGAAGTCGCTGCCCTCGCGCATCGGCCTGCTGATCGACATGACGCTGAAGGATCTCGAGCGAATCCTGTATTTCGAGAATTACGTCGTCATCGAGCCGGGCCTGACGCCGCTGAAGCTGCATGAGCTGCTGTCGGAAGAGCAGTTCCAGCGCGCCCAGGAGGAGTATGGCGACGACGCCTTCCGCGCCGGCATCGGCGCCGAGGCGATCCGCGAGATGCTGACCGCCATCGACCTCGACACCGAGTACGAGAAGCTGAAGGCCGAGCTGCGCGAGACCACCTCGGAGGCCAAGCGCAAGAAGCTGGTCAAGCGGCTGAAGCTGGTCGAGGCGTTCCTGCAGTCCAACTCGCGCCCCGAGTGGATGATCCTCGAGGTCATCCCGGTGATCCCGCCGGAGCTGCGCCCGCTGGTGCCGCTGGACGGCGGCCGCTTCGCCACCTCGGACCTGAACGACCTCTACCGCCGCGTCATCAACCGCAACAACCGCCTGAAGC
>CAZJFH010000111.1:0-9470 GCA_964545205.1 uncultured Rhodospirillaceae bacterium | reverse complement strand
CCCGCCTGCGGGAGAGGGTCGGGGTGAGGGTGGCTTACGGCCGAAGGCCGGATGCGAAACGAATGCCGCTCCCCTCACCCTCCCAGCCCTGCAGGCTGGGCCCCTCCCTCTCCCGCGAGCGGGAGAGGGACGATGCCGAATGTCCGATCCCGGAGTTTCGCTCACGCCGTCAGCTTCGCCACGGCGCTCTCGATCGACAGCTCCTGGCGCTCGCCGCCGCGGCGGCTCTTCAGCTCGACGATGCCGTTGGCCAGCCCCTTCGGCCCGACCACGAGCTGCCAGGGCAGCCCGATCAGGTCCATGGTGGCGAACTTGACGCCGGCGCGCTCCTCGCGGTCGTCGTAGAGCACCTCGACGCCGCTCTCGGACAGGGTGCGGTACAGGTCCTCGCAGGCGGCGTCGCACTTGGCGTCGCCGGCCTTGAGGTTGACCAGGCCGACCTTGAACGGCGCCACCGCCTCGGGCCAGATGATGCCGGCGTCGTCATGGCTGGCCTCGATGATGCCGCCGACCAGGCGCGAGACGCCGATGCCGTAAGAGCCCATCTCGACCAGCACCGGCTCGCCGTCGGGGCCGGCGACGGCGGCGTTCATCGCCTTGGAGTACTTGGTGCCGAAATAGAAGATGTGGCCGACCTCGATGCCGCGGCGGGTGCGCAGGCGCTCTGGCGGCGGGACGTCGGCGCCGTTGGGGTCGTGCTTCTCGTCGGCGGCGGCGTAGTACCTGCCCAGCACGTCGATGTCGGCCTCGCCGCGCCTGAGCACGTCCTCGTACTCGGCGTCGTAATAGAGCTGGCTCTCGCCGGTCTCGGCCAGGATGTGGAACTCGTGGCTGAGGTTGCCGCCGATCGCCCCCGATTCCGCCGACACCGGAATCGCCGTCAGGCCCATGCGGGCGAAGGTCTTCAGGTAGGCGCGGTACATGGTCTCGTACGAGCGCTTGGCGCCCGCGAAGTCGATGTCGAAGGAATAGGCGTCCTTCATCAGGAACTCGCGCCCGCGCATCACGCCGAAGCGCGGCCGCACCTCGTCGCGGAACTTCCACTGGATGTGATAGAGGATCTTCGGCAGGTCGCGGTAGCTCTTGACGTCGCGGCGGAAGATGTCGGTGATCAGCTCCTCGTTGGTCGGGCCGAACAGCATCTCGCGGTCGTGGCGGTCGGTGATGCGCAGCATCTCCTTGCCGTAGGCGTCGTAGCGGCCGGACTCCCGCCACAGCTCGGCCGACTGGATGGTCGGCATCAACAGCTCCTGGGCGCCGGCGGCGTCCTGCTCCTCGCGCACGATCTGCTCGATCTTGCGCAGCACCCGATGGCCCAGCGGCAGCCACGAATAGATGCCGGCCGCCGACTGCCGCACCATGCCGGCGCGCAGCATCAGCCGATGCGAGACGATCTGCGCCTCGGCGGGGTTTTCCTTCAGGGTGGGCAGGAAATAGACGGACAGACGCATGGAGCCCTCGACCGATCGCGCGGAAAGAGGGGACTTTATGCAAAGCCGCCGGGCATGGCAATCGGCGCTATCGCAGACCCTGCGCGCGGCACGCCTCGGCGATCAGGTTCTGGTCGAAGTCGCTCATCGGCTGGCCGTTGAACAGCGCCTGGCCGTCGCGCACCGTCACCACGCCGAGCGGCGTCTCGGCGGCGACCGGCGGCTCCAGCCCGTAGCGCCGGGCCAGGTCGATCGTCACCGGCACCGCGATCTCGGCCGGCAGGTTGAGCTGCCAGCCGCCGCCGAGATCGGCCGGGGCGACCGGCCGGCCGCGGACGTCGACGCCTGGCCGGTAGGCGACGTCGGCGTCGGGGACGTGGCGGACCAGACGGCGACAGTCCTCGGCCCCGATCCGCACCAGCGGCTCCTGCGCGGCGACCACCGCCGGACACATCGCGACAACACAGCAGGCACTCAGCAACATCGCTCGCATGTCAGCTCTCCTCGTCCGATCGCCCGGCCGGGCCACCACCTCCGGGGAATCCCCTGGTATTACCTCGTCCCACGCCCGCATCCCTCCCTCCCCGAACAGGACTATAGCGGTAGCGGCATTCCCATTGTGCCGTCGCGGCATATGCTGCTCGGGATAGCGCGAAAGAAACAGGCAAAAAGTGGATGACTCCGGGAAGGAAGTTGCGTAGAGTCCCTCTCACAAAAAAGGGGCGAGCCTCGACGAACAGAGGCGGCTCAAGTTTAGGGAGGTTACCCCCGTCCGGGGCCCAAATCGGGACGAGACGGATGCGAATGGCAAGACCGGCGGTCTTGCCATTTCGTTTTTCGGGGCCGCGTCTCGGCCGGCGGGCTACGCCGCCGGCACCGCCTCGCGCTGGGCACCGGCCTTGGCCTCCGCGCCCAGCGGCATCCAGCGCATCCGCCCCGCCTGCTCGGCGACCAGTCGCCGCAGGTGCGAATCCAGCGCCGCCATCGCCGGCGTGCCGCGCCGGTCGGGCCGCTGCCCGACCACCAGCACGCGGGAGATGCCGGGTGGCGCCAGCGCGGCGACCGACAGGTCGCCGGCCTCGACCTCGCGCTGAACCGCCGAATAGGGAAGAACCGTCACGCCCTCGTCGCGGCGCGCCTGTTCCTTCATCAGGCTGAGCGCGTCGACCTCGATCACGGGCCGGCAATCGCAGCGCGCGTCGGCCAGCGCGTGGTCGAGCAGCAGCCGCAGCCGGTGCGGCCGGCCGGGAAGGATCAGCGCCATGGCCCCGAGTTCGGCCAGCGTGATCTCGGCACGCGGCAGCCGGCCGGCGGCCGCCACCGCGACCATCGCCTCCGACAGCAACGGCTCGGCGCCGATCGAGATCGTCTCGCGCGTTTCATAGAGGATGGCCAGGTCCAGCCGCCCGGCCAGCAGCCACTCGTGCACCGAGGCCGAGAAGCCCTCGACCAGCCGCAGCGACACCTTGGGGCAGGCGCGACGGAACTGCTGCACGAGGTCGGGCACCAGCGCGGCGCCGACCGAGGTCGGCACGCCCAGCGTCACCTCGCCCTGCGGCTCGGCCTGCAGCGCCAGCACCGCCTCGCGCGCCTCCTGCATGCCCCGCAGCAGCCTGCGGGCGTGCTCGACCAGGATCCGCCCTTCGGCCGTCGCCGTGACGCCCCAGCCATGCCGCTCGAGCAGCGCGACGCCGAGTTCCTCCTCCAGCGCCTTGACCTGCCGCGACAACGCCGGCTGCGCGATGCGAAGAAACGCCGCGGCCTTGGAGAAGCTCTGCAGTTCGACGACATGAATGAGATTGGAGAGCGGCTTCAGGTCCATTCCCATGTCCGTTCATTATGGAAACAATGACGATTATGTCTTTGACGCATAGTCCTGTCGAGGGCTAAATCACCCCGAGCAACCGAGGGCGTCATGATACACGAACCGTTCGAAGAAATCCGCATCGCAGTGCGCAAATTGTGCGCCGGCTTTCCGGGCGCCTACTGGCGCGACCTCGACGCCAGGCGGGCCTATCCCGCCGAATTCGTCGCGGCGCTGACCGAGGCCGGGTTCCTGTCGGTGCTGATTCCCGAGGAGTTCGGCGGCAGCGGCCTCGGCATCACGGCGGCGGCGGCGATCCTCGAGGAGATCCACGCCTCGGGCGGCAACGCCGCGCCGGTGCACGCCCAGATGTACACGATGGGCGCGCTGCTGCGCCACGGCAGCCATGCCCAGAAGCAGGCCTACCTGCCGGGCATCGCCGACGGCAGCTTGCGTCTGCAGGCCTTCGGCGTCACCGAGCCGACCAGCGGCACCGACACCACCCGGATCCGCACCACCGCGGTGCGCGACGGCGACGACTATGTCGTCAACGGCCAGAAGGTGTTCATCTCGCGGGCCGAGCACTCGGACCTGATGCTGCTGCTGGTGCGCACGACGCCGCGCGACAAGGTCGCCAAGCCGTCGCAGGGCATGAGCGTGCTGCTGGTCGATCTGCGCGAAGCGGTCGGCAACGGCCTGACGATCCGGCCGATCCGCACGATGATCAACCACCACACCACCGAGATCTTCATCGACAACCTGCGGGTTCCGGCCGCCAACCTGATCGGCGAGGAGGGCCGCGGCTTTCCCTACATCCTCGACGGCATGAACGCCGAGCGCATCCTGATCGCCGCCGAATGCGTCGGCGACGGCCGCTGGTTCGTCGACACCGCCGCCCGCTACGCCAAGGAGCGCCAGGTGTTCGGCCGCCCGATCGGCCAGAACCAGGGCGTGCAGTTCCCGATCGCCCGCGCCCACGTCCAGATCGAGGCCGCGGCCCTGATGGTGCACAAGGCGGCGGCGATGTTCGATGCCGGCGAGCCGTGCGGCACCGAGGCCAACATGGCCAAGCTGCTGGCCTCGGAGGCCTCGTGGGCGGCGGCCGACATGTGCCTGCAGACCCATGGCGGCTTCGGCTTCGCCGAGGAATACGACGTCGAGCGCAAGTTCCGCGAGACGCGCCTCTACCAGATCGCGCCGATCTCGACCAACCTGATCCTGTCGCACGTCGCCACCCACGTCCTCGACCTGCCGAAGTCGTTCTGATGATGACCGATCCGACCCGCCCCCTCGAAGGCCTGCTCGTCGTCACGCTGGAACAGGCCGTCGCCGCCCCGTTCTGCTCGTCGCGGCTCGCCGACGCCGGCGCGCGCGTGATCAAGATCGAGCGCGCCGAAGGCGATTTCGCCCGCAACTACGACCATGTCGCGCACGGCGAGAGCGCCTATTTCGTCTGGCTCAACCGCGGCAAGGAATCGCTGGTCGCCGACATCAAGGATCCCGACGACGCCGCGCTGCTGCACCGCATGCTCGCCAAGGCCGACGTGTTCATCCAGAACCTGGCCCCGGGCGCGGCGGCGCGCGCCGGCTTCGGCGCGGAGGAGCTGCGGGCCAAGCATCCGCGGCTGATCACCTGCGACATCTCCGGCTACGGCGAGGACGGGCCCTATCGCGACATGAAGGCCTACGACCTCTTGATCCAGTGCGAGACCGGCCTCGCCGCCATCACCGGCAGCCCCGAAGGCCCGGGCCGGGTCGGCGTCTCGGTGGTCGACATCGCCTGCGGCATGTACGCCCACGCCGCGGTGCTGCAGGCGCTGTACCAGCGCGAGCGCACCGGCCTGGGCTCGGGCGTCGCCGCCTCGCTGTTCGACAGCATGGCCGACTGGATGACGGTGCCCTTGCTGCACCACGACTACGGCGGCAGGGCGCCGAGCCGGGTCGGCCTCAACCATCCCTCGATCGCCCCCTACGGCGCCTTCCCGACCCGCGACGGCAAGCAGGTGGTGATCTCGATCCAGAACGAGCGCGAGTGGAAGGACCTGTGCCTGAAGGTCCTGGAGCGGCCCGACATGGTCGATGACGAACGTTTCCGCTCCAACAACCTGCGCGTCGCCAACCGCCCGGCGCTGGACGGCGAGATCGCCTCGATCTTCGCCCGCCACAGCCGCGCCGAGATCACCGACAAACTGCGCGCCGCCAAGGTCGCCTTCGGCGCCGTCAACGAGGTTGCCGACCTGTCGGCGCATCCGCAGCTCCGCCGCGCCGAGATCGACACCCCCACCGGCCCGGTCAGCACCGCCGCGCCGCCGGTGCGGCTGCGCGCCGGCGACTGGCGGTTGCGGCCGGTGCCGGGCTTGGGGCAGCATTCGCAAGCCATTCGCAAGGAGTTCGCGGCATGAGCGACTGGTTCGAACCGCTGAAGGGCTGGATCGGGCGGTCCGAGGAGATCGACGACCTGATCGCCCCGGCGCCGCTGGCCGGCCTGGCGGCGACGCTCGACCACGACGCGCCGCCGTGGCGCGACGGCGAGGTGCCGCCGCTCGGCAACTGGCTGTACTTCCTGCCGCGCTACCGCCAGTCCGCGGTCGGCCCCGACGGCCACGCCAAACGCGGCGGCTTCCTGCCGCCGGTGCCGCTGCCGCGGCGGATGTGGGCCGGCGGCCTGCTGGAGTGGTTCGCGCCGCTGCCGGTCGGAAAGCCGGCGCGCCGGCGCTCGACGATCGGCGACGTCGCGTACAAGGCCGGGCGCTCGGGCGAGCTGTGCTTCGTCAAGGTCGTGCACGAGGTCTTCGCCGGCGAGACCCGCTGCCTGCGCGAGGAGCACGACATCGTCTACCGCGGCCCGGCCCCGGCCGGCGGCGAGGCCGGCGCCGCGCGCTCGACCGAGCCGCTGCCCGACGGGCTGTGGTCGCGCGAGATCGTGCCCGATCCGGTGCTGCTGTTCCGCTTCTCGGCGCTGACCTTCAACGGCCACCGCATCCACTACGACCGCGAATACTGCCGCCAGGAGGAAGGCTATCCCGGCCTGGTGTTCCACGGCCCGCTGACCGCGACGCTGCTGGTCGACCTGTTCCTGCGCCACCATCCCGGCGCCAAGGTGACGCGCTTCGCCTTCCGCGCCCTGCGGCCGCTGTTCGACACCCGCCCCTTCACCATCCACGGCCGCCCCGTCGACGGCGGCGCCGAGCTGTGGGCGGTGACGCCGGACGGCGAGATGGCGATGCGCGCCGAGCTGGCGGCCGAATGACGACGCCGAGGAGCGCGCGTCAGACGCGCAAACTGCCTCGCCGCAAGAACCGCGGGTCTGGAGACCCGCGCGCCAAGTGAAGACCTCGCCCTTCGCACGCGGCATCCGCGAGAGCATCGGCGCGCCGATCCTGGTGCTCGGCGCCTCGTATGTCGGGTTCGGCTCGCTGGTGCGCTCGAGCGAGCTGCCGCTGGTCCAGGGCCTGTTCTCGACCCTGTCGGCCTGGGCGCTGCCGGGCCAGGTCGCGGTCGTCGAACTGTGGGCGGTCGGCGCCGGCTGGTTGGCGATCGCCACCGCCGTGTGGCTGACCAACCTGCGGCTGATGCCGATGGTGATGGCGCTGCTGCCCGGCCTGCGCCGGCCCGGGGTGCCGCGCTGGCGATACTGGGCGGCGGCGCACCTGATCGCCGTGACCTCGTGGGTGATCGCCATGCGGCGCACGCCGCAGATGCCGGTCGAGGAGCGCCTGCCCTATTTCTTCGGCCTCGCCCTGGCGCTGTGGGGCGCGTCGCTGACCGGCACGGCGATCGGCTTCTTCCTGGCCGGCACCGTGCCGACGGAAGTCTCGCTGGGCCTGGTGTTCCTCAACCCGATCTATTTCCTGCTGATCCTGATGCCGGGCGACCTGCGCGACCGCCAGCAGATCATCGCGCTGACGGTGGGCGCCGTGCTCGGGCCGCTGTTCCACCTCGCCAGCCGCGACTGGGGCCTGCTGCTGACCGGGCTGGTGGCGGGCACGATCGGCTGGCTCGGCGGCCGCTGGCTGGAGGCGCGCCGTGGGTGAGCCCGAAGTCTGGCTGCTGCTGATCGCCGCGGCGGTGGTCACCTACGCCTCGCGGCTGCTGGGCGTCATCTTCGCCGGCCGGCTGGCGGCGACCGGGCCGCTGCTCGACTGGGTCGCCTGCGTCGCCTACGCCCTGCTCGCCGGCCTGGTCGCGCGCATGCTCCTGATCCCGATCGGCCCGCTGGCCGCCACCACGATGCCCGAGCGCCTGGCCGGCGTCGCCGCGGCGCTGCTCGTGTTCTTCCTTGTCCGCCGCAACGTGCTGCTCGGCGTGCTGGCGGGGACGGCGACTCTGGCGCTCTTGGCGTGATCTTGCTAGCCTGATCGCTCGATACAGGTAACCCGTCATGCCAAACCCTCTTTTCCGCATCCATGCCGTTCGTCGAATGGCGGAGCGCGGAATTGGGATCGCCGAGGTAGAGACGGTGCTAAATTTGGGCGAGACGATCGCCAGCTATCCGGACGACCGGCCTTATCCATCGCGGCTCTTGCTCGGCTGGTTCGAGTCGCGGCCCCTTCACGTCCTGGTCGCCGAGGGCGAAGATGACCAGATGATCGTGATCACTTGCTACGAGCCCGATCCGGCGTTGTGGACGGCCGATTTCCGGCGGAGGAGATGACATGGACTGCCCGGTTTGTCGCCACGGAACGACGCGTCCAGGCTCGGCCACCGTGACGCTGGAGCGCGATGACGTCACCTTGGTCGTGCGTCATGTGCCGGCCGAGGTCTGCGACAACTGCGGCGAGGAATACGTCGCCGCGGACAAGGCCACAAAGCTTCTGGCCTTGCTCGACGCCGCTCAGCGCGAAGGCGTGCACATGGACGTCCGCGACTACATCGCCGCCTGAACCCACCCCGCCTCTCGCCTGTTGACCCGGTAGGACGAACCGATCGGGAGGGCTCGGCATGCCGGCACGTCTGCCGAAGGCGTTGGGATGGACAGGCGCGGCGGTCGCGGTGGCGGCGACCGGCTGGGCGGCGTGGAGCGCGCTGGCCGTCGATCACCGCCGGCCGCTGGGGCCGGCGCTGGCCGGCGAGCGGCGCCGGGTGCGCAGCGTGGTCGGCGGCACCATCGCCTGGTACGCCGACGACGGCGCGCCGGGCCGGCCGCTGCTGCTGGTCCACAGCGTCAACGCCGCCGCCAGCGCCTACGAGGTCAAGCCGCTGTTCGAGCGCTATGCCGGCCGGCGGCCGGTGCACGCCCTCGACCTGCCCGGCTTCGGCTTCTCCGAGCGCGGCGACCGGCCCTATTCGCCGCAGATGTACGCCCAGGCGCTGATCGACTGGATCGAGCTTGGCGTCGAGGCCCAGGGCGGAGTCGACGTGGTCGCGATGTCGCTGTCGTGCGAGTTCGTGGCGCTGGCGGCGCTGTGGCGCCCCGACCTGTTCCACCGCCTGGTGTTCCTGTCGCCGACGGGCTTCGACGCCGGGCCGACCCGGCCGCCGCATCTGCCGCGGCTGCCCGGGCGCATCCTGGAGCAGGCGTTCTTCGACCTGATCGCCTCGAAGGGCTCGATCCGCTGGTATCTCGCCAAGAGCTTCGTCGGCCCGGTCGACGACGGGCTGGCGGCCTACGCCTACGACAGCGCCCACCAGCGCGGCGCCCGCTTCGCGCCGCAGGCCTTCCTGTCCGGCGCGCTGTTCACGCCCGACATCCGCCACGAGGTCTACCGCCGTCTGCCGCAGCCGGTGCTGGTGATCTACGACGAGGACCCGTATGTCGGCTTCGACGGCCTCGACGAGATGCGCGAGCAGCACAACTGGCACCTCGCCCGCGTCGCCCCGACCCGCGGCCTGCCGCACTGGGACCAGCTCGAGCACACCATCACCGCCCTCGACAAGTTCTGGCGCACGACATGACCGAGCCGCTCGACTGCCCGATCTGCCGATCCGGCCGCACCCGCGGCCGCGCCACCCGCGTGACCATGCGGCGCAACGGCGTCACCGTGGTCGTCGACGGCGTGCCGGCCCAGGTGTGCCCGTGCTGCGGCCAGAAATACCTCGACGAGACCGACGTGCCGCGCCTGCTGGAACTGGTCGGCGACGGCGCGCGCACCGGCCGGGCGCTGGAGATGCGGCGGTTCTGAGCCGATGTCACTCAGACGCGATCGCCCCCATTCCGTCATGGCCGGGCTTCCCACGGCTGTCCACGTGTTTCCGCTTACGAACGATTCCCGACGGAAGTGCGACCGCGCCGCGTG
>CAZJFH010000110.1:0-9784 GCA_964545205.1 uncultured Rhodospirillaceae bacterium | reverse complement strand
AGGCGGCGCTGCACGACGTGCCGGCGGCCGCCTGATGCGCCAGCCGGGGGCGGCGTCGCTACGCTGTACGGCGGGAGCTACGCGCCGCCGCCCCCGGCGACACGTCCGGCATGCCAATTTGCAGAACTTGACGCACGGAACTGACGCAAAACAAGACGCCGCCTGGACCGCACCGGCCCAGGCGGCGTCTTCGGAGCGCCGGGCTCCGCGGGTTGGCGTCAGTGCCTGACCCCGGTCCAGCCGGGATGGTCGAAGTGCTTGCCGTAGGCGTCGAGCGCCTGGACGACCCGGACGGCGCCGCTCCTGCGGTCCGGACCGGCCTTCATCGCCTCGGCGCCATTCATCACCTCGGCCAGCACCAGGTGGAGCTGCTCGTCGGCGGCGGGCGGCAGCTTGCAGTTGGTGAACATGTATTCGAGGTGGCCGTGCATGTCCTCGGCCAGCTCGGCATAGCCGGTCTCGGGCAGCTTGCCGTCGTGGATCTGCGGCAGGGCGGCGGCCAGGTCGTGCAGGATGCCGTCCATGCCCTTGCGCAGCGGCGCGTCGGTCTGCCACTTGGCGCCGTGGTTCAGCGTGAGCTCGGACAGGCCGGCCGCATGTCCGTCGTGTTCGTGCTGTTCGGCGGCGTGAAGCGGCATCGACAGGCCCAGGGCGGCGGCGAGCAGGACGGCGATCGGGAGCTTGGTGGTCATCGGAACCTCCGTGGTTGCATCTGCCGCGAAGGCTGGAACCGCCAGCTTAAGCCAGCCTTAAACCGGGAAACGCACGCGCACGCCGAGACCGCGGCCGTCGATGCCTTCGCCGAGCGCGACCTCGGCGTCGTGCAGCTCGGCGATGCGCGCCACGATCGACAGGCCGAGGCCGCAGCCATCCGTTCCGGTGCCGAGCCCGCGGTGGAAGCGTTCGAACGCCCGTGGACGCTCGTGGGTCGGAATGCCCGGGCCGTCGTCGAGCACCGCGAGTTCCACCGCGCCAGGGCCGCGGCGCACCGCGACGTCGATGCGGCCGCCGTCCGGCACGTAGCGCAGCGCGTTGTCGAGCAGGTTGCGGAGCAAGACCGACACGAGATGCGCGTCGCCCCGGATCGCCGCCTCGGGCGCGGCCTCCGCCAGACCGAGATCGATGCCGGCGTCGCCGGCGCGGCCGCTGCAGTCGCCCACCATGCGCGCGGCCAGGGTGGCGAGATCGACCGTCCCGGCGACCGGCATGCTCTCCAGCCGCGCCAGCATCAGCAACTGTTCGACGAGATGGGCGGCGCGTTCGGTTCCGGTCACCACGGCGGCGAGCGCGGCGCGCCGCTCCTCGTCGTCGCCGGCGGCCAGCGCCACCTGGGCATGGGTGCGGATGCCGGCCAGCGGCGTGCGCAGCTCGTGCGCCGCGTCGGCGGTGAAGCGGCGCTCGCGCTCGATCATGGCGGAGACCCGCTCGAACAGCCCGTCGAGCGCCGCGACCAGCGGCCTGGCCTCGTCCGGCGCCGGCACCGCCAGCGGGGCGTTGTCGTCGGGATCGCGCGCCCGCACCTGGGCGGCCAGCGAGCGCAGCGGCGCCAGGCCCCAGCCCACCGACAGCCACACCACCAGCCCGAGCACCGGCACCGCGACCAGCAGCGGGTGCATCAGATGGGCGGCGACGCTCTCGGCCAGGGCGGCGCGCAGCTCGGCCGAGCGCATGTCGGCGTCGAGCATGGCGTCGATCTCGCGGCGGACGTCGAGATAGGTGAACCCGGCGGCCGCCAGCCAGGCGGCCAGAATGCTGGCCGACAGGATCGCCATCAGCCGGCGGCGCAGCGAGCCGCGCATCAGGGCGCCGCCGGGATGGTGTAGCCGACGCCGCGCACGGTGCGGATCAGCTCGGGAAACAGCTTGCGGCGCAGGTGGTGGACGTAGACCTCGACCGCGTTGCTCTCGATCTCGTCGCCCCAGCCGTACAGCCCGTCCTCGATCTGCGCCTTCGACAGCACGCGCCCGGCATTGGCGGCGAGGCGTTCGAGGACCGCGAGTTCCCGCGCCGACAATGCGATCGGAACGCCGTCGAGCGCCACCCGCCGCGCCCCGGAATCGATCGTCAGCCGCCCGATCCGCAGCACCGGGTCGGCGCCGCCGCGGGCACGCCGCAACAGCGCCCGCAGGCGCGCCTGCAACTCGGCGAGGTCGAACGGCTTGACCAGGTAGTCGTCGGCGCCGGCGTCGAGGCCGCCGACACGGTCGGCGATGGCGTCTCGCGCGGTCAGGATCAGCACCGGCACCGGATTGGCGGCGCCGCGCAGCCGCCGCAGCACCGCCATGCCGTCGCGCTTCGGCAGCCCGAGATCGAGCACCACCGCGTCGTAGCCATGGGCCGCCAGGGCGGCGTCGGCGCTGTCGCCGTCCTCGACCCAGTCGACCACGAAACCGACCTGGCCGAGCCCGGCGCGTATGCCCGCGCCGAGCAGCCGATCATCCTCCGCCAGCAGGATGCGCATGCCGCCGCCCCGTCAGTCGTCCTCGTACCAGCCCCGTTCGGCCGCCTGGTGGCAGGCCGGACAGTTCGACTTTACCAGGACATCGGGCCGTTGCCAGACCTCGGGCCGGAAATCGTGCTCGTCCAGGAAGGCGGGGTTCTCGGTGATGCGCTGCGGCACGCCGTCCGGACGCACCCAGCGCATGTAGTCGCGCGCCGCGCCGCGGCCGTCGGCATCGCCGGCGTTCCGCATCAGATAGGCCTTGATCGCCGCGGCCTTGTCGGCGGAGATCGTGGCGTCGTCGCCGAAATGGTCGGCGAGGCCGTCCATCATCCTGGCCCAGGAGCGTGCCGGCAGGAACGCCGGCTGGAACGCCATGTGGCAGTCGCCGCACTCCTTCCGGGTCAGCTCGTGAGTGACCGGCGGCACCCGGTCGTCGTCGGCCAGGGCCGGGCCGGCGAGCAGCAGCGAGGCCGCCAGGAGGATCAGCTCGCGCATCGTCATTGCCCGCTCATGAAGGTGATGTAGTCGCCCTTTTCGGCCGGGGTGCAGGCGCGGCCGAGCACGCTTTCGCAGTCGCGGCCGAACTGCTTCTCGACCTCTTCGAGGTCGGTGAAGCGCCCCGGCTTGGCCGAGACCGCCACCGGATCGATGGTGCGGCCGGTCTTGGCGTTGCGGCCCATCGCGCGCGGATCCCCGGTGTGGCAGGCGGTGCAGGATGGCGTCCGGGCGTCGCCCTTGGCCCATTCGGTGCGGAACAGCGCCTCGCCGCGCTCGGCCGAGAAGCCGGCGAAACCGGGATCGGCGGCGCGCGCCTGCTCGAGATAGCCGTCGAGGATCGCCTGGCGCGCCTCGGACGCGGCGGCGGGGGCGGTGGCGAGCAGGCCGACGGCGAGCGAAATCAGGATCGGTTTCACGATGCGGTCTCCTTGGCGTGGCGGTCCGGCCACCAGTGGCGCAGTTGCGCGACCAGCCGGCGGATGCCGCCGTAGACGAACAGGATGAAGGCGATATGGGCGAAGACCGGCCACAGCGCGGCCTCGGACAATCCCTCGTGCAGGTCTTCGAGCCGGTGCAGCGGATCGGCCAGGGCGCCGCTGGCCGCCGACAGGCCGACCATGACCAGCACGGCGACGCCCAGCCAGGCGAAACCGGGGTTGCGGCCCCTGCCGTCGAACAGCCACGCCCGCGCGGCGGACAGGCTCGGCCGCGGCAGCCGCAGCGGCCCGCCGCGCGGCGCCAGGAGGCCCGCCAGCAGCCGCGCCACCACGGCGGCGAGCACGGCATAGCCGGCGAAGAAATGCATGAAGTAGGTGTCCTCGTCGCCGGTCGCCCAGGCGACCAGGAAGCCGCCGGCGATCCAGGCGTGCCACAGCCGGAGCGCGGCCGACTGCCAGCGGCTCGGTTTGCGGCGGAGCGGCTCAGTCGTCATCGCGATCACCATGGCGCCGCGCGGGAACGAAGTAGCCGGTATCGACCGCGGCCGGCGGCGGCCGCTCGAAGCGGGGCGCCGCGCGGCGGCGATGGCGATCGTCGTCGTCGCCCGCGTCCTCGTCCTCGCGGCCGGTCCAGGGCCAGCGCTCGGGTGGCGACAGATAGCCGTTGTCCGTCCGCGGTCCCGTGGAGGCGCCGTTCGCATCCAGAGCCTGGGCGCCGCCGGCATAGATCGCGGCGGCGCCGGCGATCAGCGCCGCGGCGGCCAGGCCCTGCAGGATCATCTTGCCGATCATCGGCTGCTCCTTCATCGTGGTCGGTGTTGGTTGGTGCCACCTTATGAAACCGTCCTTGAACGCAGCATGACCCGGCGGTTCATCCTGGGTTTATGGACGCGCGTTAGGATGGGCGCATGAAGACCACCCTGGTGCTGGCCCTGCTCGCCGTCCTGTCCGTCGCCACCGCCGAGGCCGGCGAGGCCGAGCACGAGCGGGCGCGGCGCGAGGTCCTGGCCGGCGAGATCCTGCCGCTCCGCGCCATCCTCGAGCGGGCCGAGGCCGACTATCCCGGCCACTTCCTGGAAGCCGAACTCGAGCGCAAGCGCGGCCGCGCCATCTACGAGATCAAGGTCCTGACCACCGCCGGCCGCGTGCTCGAACTCGAATACGATGCCCGCAGCGGCGAACTGCTCGAGGTCGAAGACGAATGAGGGTGCTTCTGGTCGAGGACGAACCGCAGCTCAACCTGCGCATCCAGCAGGCGCTGGAAGGGGCCGGGTTCGCCGTCGATGCCGCCTATGACGGCGAGGAAGGACATCATCTCGGCGACACCGAGGCCTACGACGCCGTCGTGCTCGATCTCGGCCT
Organism: uncultured Rhodospirillaceae bacterium; assembly: GCA_964545205.1. Classification (GTDB taxonomy): domain Bacteria; phylum Pseudomonadota; class Alphaproteobacteria; order Rhodospirillales; family Magnetospirillaceae; genus CAZJFH01. The sequence goes on along the minus strand of CAZJFH010000110.1, from coordinate 5,044 downwards.
GCCCAAGCTCGACGGCGTCAGCGTGCTGCAGCGCTGGCGCGCCGGCGGCCGCACCATGCCGGTGCTGATCCTCACCGCGCGCAGCCGCTGGTCGGAGAAGGCGGCGGCGTTCAACGCCGGCGCCGACGACTACCTGACCAAGCCGTTCGAGATGGAGGAGGTGGTGGTGCGCATCCGGGCGCTGATCCGCCGCGCCGCCGGCCATGCCCAGCCGGAGATCGCCTGCGGCCCGATGCGGCTCGACGCCAGCGCGGCGCGGGTCACCGTCGACGGACTGCCGGTGTCGCTGACCGCCCAGGAGTTCCGCATCCTGTCCTATCTGGCGCATCACCGCGACCAGGTGGTCAGCCGCACCGAGCTGATCGAGCACGTCTACGACCGCAACTTCGACAACGATTCCAACGTCGTCGACGTGCTGATCGGCCGCATCCGCAAGAAGCTGGGCGCCGAGCTGATCCACACCGTCCGCGGCCAGGGCTGGCGGCTGGCGGCGCCCGATGCGGCCTAGCTCGCTCGCCGGACGGCTGTTCCTCGGCGCCGCGGTCTGGCTGTTCCTCGCCATCGCCGTCGGCGGCGTCGTGCTGGCGGAAGCCTTCCGGGAAAGCGTCGAACGCGGCTTCGAGCAGCGCCTGGAGAGCGTGCTGCGCGCGGTCGTCGCCGGCGTGAGCGTGACGCCCGGCGAGGTCGGCGTCGCGCCGCAGATTCCCGAGCCCCGCTTCGAAAAACTGTATTCCGGCTGGTACTGGCAGGTGTCGGCCGGTTCCGATCCGGTGGCGCGCTCGCGCTCGCTGTGGGACTACGCCTTCCCGTCGCGGGCGGCCGAGGCGCCGGGCGCGCTGCACAGCCGCGACGGCGTCGGGCCGCGCGGCGAGCCGGTGCTCATCGTCGAGCGCGACATCGCCTTCGCCGACCGCGCCGAGCCGCTGCACGTCATGGTCGCCGCCTCGCGCGCCGAGATCGATGCCGAGGTGTCCGGCTTCCGCACCCTGCTGGCGCTGGCGCTCGGCGGCCTGGCGCTGGGCCTGCTGGCCGCCACCGCCATCCAGGTGCGCTACGGGCTGCGGCCGTTGCGCCTGCTGGCCGCCGACCTCGAACGCCTGCGCAGCGGCGCCGGCAACCGCCTCGGCGGCAGCTATCCCAGCGAGATCGAGCCGCTGGTCGAGGCGACCAACCGCGTCCTCGCCCATGACGAGGCGCTGATCGAGCGGGCGCGCACCCATGTCGGCAACCTCGCCCACGCCCTGAAGACGCCGCTGGCCATCCTGCGCGCCGAGGCCGAGTCGCGCGGCGGCGACCCGCCGATCGAGGCCCAGGTCGCCACCATGCTGCGGCTGGTCGAGCATCATCTCGGCCGCGCCCGCGCCGCCGCATCCTCGGCGCCCGCCTTCGGCAGCCACGTCGCGGTGGCCGACACCACCGGCGAACTGGTCGCCATGATGGCGAAGGTGTTCGCCGAAAAGCGCCTCGAGATCACCGCCGCGATCGAACCCGGCCTGCTGGTGCCGATCGATCGCGAGGACTTCGCGGAGATCCTGGGCAATCTGATCGAGAACGCCTGCAAGCACGCCGGCGCCCGCGTCCGGGTCAGCGGCCGGCGCGACGCCGGGACGGTGGTCGTCGCCGTCGAGGACGACGGCCCCGGCATGGACCCGCAACGCGGCGCGGTCGCGGCGCGGCGTGGAGCGCGACTCGACGAGGCGCACGAGGGCTGGGGGCTCGGCCTGTCGATCGTCGCCGACCTGGCGGCATTGCACGGGAGCGAGCTACGGTTCGGGCGCTCGGAACTCGGCGGGCTGCTGGTCGAGCTGCGGGTTCCAGAGCCGCTGGCGATGGCGAACAGAGGCCGTCGCCCGTGACGGCCGGGGCGATCAGTGCGACGAGACGATCGGCGGCTCCGAGGTGCAGTCCCAGTAGCCGCGATATCCGACCCGCAGGCTCTGCCCGACCCGGAAGATCATGTTCGCTTCGCGGCGCAACGCGCCGTCGCGCTGTTCCCAGGCTTGCGGGTCCGGCGCCACCACGATCCGGATCGGCCCCGCTGCCAGGCTGATCGTGCCGTCCGCCTCGGCCGCGGCTTCGCTCGCGACCGGATCCAAGGTGACCAGGCTGCCGTTCACCTTCACCACGCCGTCGCCGGGCGGCTCGTCCGGCAGCATGCCCGCCGCCAGAACCGGTCGGCCCGACGTCGTGTAGCGGAATTCGCAGTGCGGCCCGGTTCCCACGGTCTTGCGGAGTTCGGCGTCGTTCATCGTCGCGGGATCGAGCGTCGCGAGCCGGGTACCCGCGATCGCCTCTTCCGCGGGAACGATCCTGGCGATCTCGGGCGCCATGATCGGATCGATCACGTCGTCGGGCGCCTCGTTCTCGCCGCAGGCCGCAACCGCCGAGACCAGCAGGAGCGCCAGGCCGGCCCGGCCGGCATGGAAAGCCGGCGCCCGCATCAGTCCCGTGCCTCCAGGTCCTGGATGAGGTACTTCATCTCGGCGATCTCGCGTTCCTGCGCCGCGATGATCTCTTCGGCCAGCTTGCGGACCCGCGGGTCGGAGATCTGCGAGCGTCCGCTGGTCATGATGGCGATCGAGTGGTGCGGGATCATCGCCTTCATGAATTCGACGTCGTCCACCGTCGCCTGACTGCGCACCAGCCAGAGCGAGAAGGCGAATGCCGCCAGCGAACCGCCGATGATGGCGAGGTTGACGCTCGTCCTGCCGTACATGCTCCACATGTAGCTCAGCATGACGACCGACATCGTCGCGCCCATCAGCAGGGCCATCCAGGCGCGGGTCTCGCTCCAGAACACGTGCTCGAAGGCGTAGGTGTTGAGGTACATCAGGACGTACATCAGGACCGTCGAGGTCGCGATCATCGCCGCGAAACGCCAGTAGGACATGACCTGCCCGCTCCCTCGTCAGTGCGCGTGGCCGTGTTCGGCTTCGGCCGCCTGCGGATCGCCGCCGAGCCCGGCGTAGCGCTCGGGCGTCATGGCCGGCAGTTCCTTGACGAAGGCGACGATGCTCCACAGCGTCTCGTCGTCGTGGCTCGGGCCGAACGCCGGCATTCCGGTCATCTTGATCCCGTGCTTGACGATCCAGAACACCTCCTGCGGCGTCCATCCGGCCGCCTTTTCGGTCAGGTGCGGCGGCCGCGGCCGCATCCCGGCGGCCCACTCCGAGCGCTCGACGCCCGGTCCGGCATGGCAATGCTGGCACATCGCCTTGTACGACCTCGCCCCCTGCTCGAGCATTTCCGGCGTCAGGCGGTCGGGCACCGCGACATCGCCGGCCCGGCGCTCCACCGAGTTGTGGAACGTGGTGTCGAACGCCCAGCGGGTGATCGAGGCGTGCTGCTCGGTCGCGGCGATGTTGTAGAGCCCCGAATAGACGACGGTCAGGCCGATGGCGCCGACCACGACCAACAGGGCAAGGGCGCCCAGAATGGCCGCCAGCGCGACGCCCCCCTTTCGGTTGCCGGTGCCCGTGTGCTGTTCGCCCGCCATCATCGCGCTTCCGCATGCCGTCCATCCTGGTTTTTCGAACAGAACAGCACCGATCTTGTTCCGCCCGCACCGTCCGGCCCGACCCGGGCGCGAGAGGCGGCGGGCGTCCGGATTGCCGGACACCCGTGCGCGATTCAGCCTCTCAATTGACGGGCGTTCGCTCCATGAACGCGCTCAGCGCCTCCAGCAGCGCCGTCATCTCGTCCTCGCGGCCGATGCTGATGCGCAGCGCGTCCGGCAGCCCCGACGCACCCTGCGGCCGGACGATGATGCCGCGCCCGCGCAGGAAGGCGTCGGCTTCGGCGGCGGTCCGGCCGCCATGCGCGGGAAAGCGCGCCAGCACGAAATTGGCCCAGGACGGCGGCGCTTCGAGCCCGAGGCCGAGGACGTGGCTGCGCAGCCGCTCGCGCCACTCCCAGGTATGGCGCAGGGTGTGCGCCGCCCACAGCCGGTCGTTCAGCGCCGCCAGCGCCGCCGCCTGCGCCGCGGCGTTGACGTTGAACGGCGCCCGCAGCCGGTTCATCACGTCGGCGACGCCGGACGGGCAGTAGGCCCAGCCGATCCGCAGCGCCCCCAGGGCGTAGAGCTTCGAGAAGGTGCGGGTGACGACGACGTTGCCGGCCGGCGCGTCGACCAGGGTGAAGCCGTAGCAGTATTCGGGCGTGTCGGCGTATTCGGCGTAGGCGGTGTCGAGCACCAGCAGCACGTCCTCGGGCAGGCCGCGATGCAGCCGCATGATCTCGTCGCGCGGCAGCATGGTGCCGGTGGGATTGTTGGGGTTGGCGAGGAACACCAGCCGCGTGCGGGTCGTGACCCGCTCCAGAAGCGCGTCGACGTCGGCGTGCAGGTCGCTCTCCGGCGCGGCCACCGGCACCGCGCCGGCGGCGCGGGCGACGATCGGGTACCAGGCGAAGCCGTGCGCCGAGAACAGCACCTCGTCGCCCGGGCCGGCATAGGCGCGGCACAGCATCGAGATGAGCTGGTCCGAGCCGTTGCCGCAGACGATGCGCTCGGGATCGAGCCGGTAGGTGTCGGCCAGCGCCCGCCGCAGCGCCAGACAACTGCCGTCGGGGTACCGGTGCAGCTCGGCGCCGGCGGCGCCAAGCGCCGCCACCGCCGCCGGGCTGGGGCCGAGCGCGCCTTCGTTCGAGGCCAGCTTGATCACCGTGTCGACGCCGGGAAGCCTGGCCTCGCCGGGGACGTAGGGCGCGATGTCGAGAATGCCGGGTCGTGGATGCAGGGAAGCCATGTTCGCTCCTCCTCGGAAGTCGTAAGTTGCCGGAGCAACTGGTTCGAGCAGTCATCCCCCAGGCGAGCCCCATTCGTCGCCCCCGCGGAGGCGGGGGCCCATTTTCCAGAAACCCGGGCGTTCTCGGAATCGCCGCTGGAAAATGGATGCCCGCCTTCGCGGGCATGACGAAGCAAAAAGCCCGCGGGAGCGACGGCCGAACGAGTCACTCGGCGGCCACCTTGGGCAGGTCCTCGAGCGCCGTCGCCAGCGCGCCCTGGTCGTAGGGCACGTCGTGCAGCTTGCCGGCGAAGTAGTCG
>CAZJFH010000109.1:0-10193 GCA_964545205.1 uncultured Rhodospirillaceae bacterium | reverse complement strand
AAGCAGACCTTCTGGAACACGCAACTCGGTCTGCCGCACAAGTCGAACGCCGGCAAGGAGACGCCGACGACGGTGCTGCTGCGGCGCCGCGAGGTCTGGGCGGCAGAGGTGCCGGATCCGGTGGCCGTGCTGACGATGGGCCAGGACACCCAGGACGACCGCATTGAGCTCGAGGTGGTCGGCTGGGGGCGCGACGAGGAAAGCTGGTCGATCGCCTACGAGGTGATTCCTGGGCGGTTCGATGATCCGGCCGTTCAGGCGCAGGTCGATGCGTTCCGCCGGCGCGCCTGGCTGAGAGCGGATGGCCGGCCGTTCAAGATCGCAGCGACATGCGTCGATTCGGGCGGCCACCACACGGAGGCGGTGTACGCGTTCTGCCGCGACCGTGCCGGTGAGAAGGTGTGGGCGATCAAGGGCGCGTCCGACAAGAACGGCGCCTGGTCGCCGGTGTGGCCGACCTCGGCCAAGGTGAAGCGGAGCAAGCGAGCGTACCGGCCGGTCATCATCGGCACCAACGCTGCCAAGGAGAGCATCGCCAACAGGCTGCAGATCGCGGCGCCCGGGCCGGGCTACATGCATTTTCCGGCCGACCGCGACACGGCCTATTTCGAGCAGCTCACAGCGGAGCGGCTGGTGACCGTCACCGTGGGCGGTCGCAAGTACCGGAAATGGGAGCCGAAGCCCGGGCGCGCCAACGAGGCGCTGGACTGCCGGGTCTATGCGTTCGGCGCCCTACGCGGCCTCGCGCACTGGGGGCTGAAGTTGAACAAGAAAGCTGACGAGGTGGGCGCCGCCGCCGAGGTCGAGCCGGTGCTCGCCGGCACCCCGGAGGCCGAGGCGGTCGAGCGTGAGAGAGAAGAGCGGCCGGCGATCGAGCCGGTTCCGGAGAAATCGAAGCGCCGATCTCGGCGGGTTGCCAAATTTTCGATGCTGATGAGGTAGGCCGATGGCGCTGACGCAAGCACATCTCGAGGCCCTGATGGAAGCCTGGGCGACCGGCGTGCTGACCGTGCGGACCGGCGACAACTCGGTCACGTATCGCAGTCGCGAGGAGCTGGCTGCGCAGATCGCGGCTACCGCCGCTGCGCTCGGCGTCGCCAATCCGCTCAAGGCATCAACGGCCGTGACGCGCGTCCGCACCATGCGGTTCGTAACCGGCAAGGGGCTGTAGGATGACGCGCAGACGCAAGACAATTATCCGCGCCTCCTACGATGCTGCTGGTACGGGCCGGCGCCTGGGCGCCTGGGGTGCTGTCGGCGGCGGCCCAACCTCGACGGTCGCCAGCAACCTCGAAACACTGCGCGCCCGGTCCCGGGATGCCGTGCGCAACCAAGCGTGGGCCGATGCTGCGGTCGACGTCATCACCACTAACGTGATCGGCACCGGTATCAAGCCGCAGTTCGCGACACCGGACAGCGGCCTGAACAAGGAACTGGCTGAGCTGTGGCTGGCATGGACCGACGAGGCCGACGCCGACCAAGCGCTTGACTTCTACGGCCTGCAGGCGCTGGCCGTGCGGTCGATGGTGGAGGGCGGGGAAAGCTTCACCCGGCGCCGGCTGCGACGTGCTGCCGATGCGCTGACGGTGCCGCTTCAGCTTCAGGTCCTGGAGAGCGAGCACTGCCCCGCCACCAAGACGGAGGCGTATGGAAACGCGGTGATTCGGAGCGGCGTTGAGATATCGCCGATCGGCGGCAAGACTGCCTACTGGCTGACGCCGTTTCACCCCTCGGACGCGTCGGGGTTCGTGCTCGACAATCAAGCGCGCCGCATCCCGGCATCGGAGATCGCCCACCTGCTGCAGCTGCGCCGACCCGGCCAGCTCCGCGGAGAGCCGTGGCTGACCCGGGCGCTGATCAAGCTTCACGAACTCGACCAGTACGACGACGCCGAGCTCGTCCGGAAGAAGCTGGCCGCCATGCTGGTGGGCTTCCGCCGCAAACCACTGCCGGCCGGCATGACAGCCGATGAACTGCAGGAACTGTGGGGCGAGGACGCCGAGGTGGCCGACGGTGTCGGTGTCGTGACGCTGGAGGCCGGCACCATCCAGGACCTCGACGTTGGCGAGGACGTCACCTTCAACAACCCGGCCGACGTCGGCAACTCCTACGACCCGTTCATCCGCTCGCAGTTTCGCGGTCTCGCCGCTGCGGCCGGCATCCTGTACGAGCAGCTGACCGGGGACTATTCGCAGATCAACGATCGCACCTATCGCGCCTCCGTGAACGAGTTCCGTCGTCGTGCCGCCATGTGGCAACACCACATCGTCGCCTTCCAGCTCTGCCGTCGCGTGCACCGTTGGTGGATGGAGGCCGCGGTGCTTTCGGGCGCGATCCGTCTGCCGGCCGGCATGACGACGGCAGAGGCTCTGCGGGTGAAATGGGTGCCGCAGGCGTGGCCGTACATCCATCCGGTGCAGGACGTTGATGCGAGCGTGAAGGAGATCCGCTCCGGGCTCACCAGCCGGTCGGCCAAGGTGTCCGAACGAGGCGAGGACGCCGAGAGGATCGACGCCGAGCAGCAGGCCGACAATGCGCGAGCGGATGAGCTCGGCGTGTCCTACGACAGCGACGGCCGCCGGGCAGTGAGCGATCCCACCAAATCCGCGATTGAACCGAACGAGGCCTGAGCCATGGGCAAGAGCTGGTACAGCATCCGCAACGCCAATAGGGGCGCGGTGGAGGTGAGCATCTATGACGAAATCGGCCTGTGGGGTATCCGCGCCGCCGATTTCGCCCGCGATCTGAAAGCGGCCGGCGACGACGTCAAGCAGATCACCGTTCGCATCAACAGCCCGGGCGGCAGCGTCTTCGACGGGCTGGCGATCCACAACATCCTGAAGGATCACGCAGCGAAGGTGACGGTGAAGGTGGATGGCATCGCCGCCTCGATCGCGTCCGTTGTCGCGATGGCGGGCGATCGGGTCGAGATGCCCGAGAACGCCATGATGATGATTCACGACCCGTCGGGGCTCGCCTGGGGCACGGCAGAGGATATGCGCGAGCTGGCCGACGTGCTGGACAAGATCAAGGCCGGCCTCGTGAGCGCATACCGCAATAAGTCGGGCCTGGCGGACGAGGAAATCGCGGCACTCATGGCCGCCGAAACGTGGCTTTCCGCCGCTGAAGCCAAGGAAAAGGGCTTGGCCGACAAAGTGACCCAGGCGGTGAAGCTGGCGGCCTGTGCCGATCTCGACACCCTGAGCAATCTCAATGCGCCGGCGGCCGTGCTGTCGGCGTTCGCGCGGCAACCCGCCGCATCCACCGTCAACCAGGAGGAATCCATGGCGGACAAGGACAAAAAGCCGGCGGGCACGACTGACGCCGGCAAGGAAACTGGCCAGGACAATGCCGAGCGCGCCCGGTGCGAGGGCATCGTCGCCCTGTGCAACGGAGCCGGCGTGCCGGCGATGGCCGGCAAACTGATCTCGACCGGCGCCAGCATCGAGGAGGCGAAAGCCAAGATCGATGCCGCCGGACAGATCAAGGCCCTGTGTGCCACCGCGGCGCAGGTGAACAAGAGCTTCGACGCGAAGGCGCTCGAGGCGGAGTTCCTGAAGTCCGAAGTCACCGTCGAGGGCGCCCGGGCGGCTCTGTGGGAGAAGCTGGTGGCGGCGCAGTCGCCCGACATCACCAACGCCCTGTCGCCGGATGCGGTCGCCCAGCCCGGCGGCCAGAAGCCCGTGATCAACACCGCGGAGATTTACGCCGCCCGCAACAAGCGCGCTCGCTGAGGAGACCTGAGCAATGGCGACTTCCTACACCGAAAGCAACCACGCCGGCGAGTTCATCGTCAGCGAGGCCAGCGGCTCCCGCTCGCGCGAGAGCATCACCGTCCTGTCGGGCCAGAACCTCAACGCCGGCGCTGTCGTCGGCAAGGTCGCGCTCGGCGCGGCGACGTCCGCGGCCGATGCCGGCAATACCGGCGACGGGACCATGGGCGCGGTCACCGTGGGCGCCGATGCCCAGGTTGGCGCTTACACGCTCTCGATCATCGAGGCGGCGACCAACGCCGGCGACTTCCAGGTGGTGGATCCGGCCGGCGACGTCGTCGGCATCGGCACCGTGGCCGTGGCGTTCGAGGGCGGCGGCCTGTCCTTCACCCTGGCCGACGGCGCCACCGACTTCGTGGTCGGCGACAAGTTCACCATCACCGTCGCCGCCGGTTCCGGCAAGTACAAGGAATGGAACCCCGCGAGCACCGATGGCTCGCAGACCGCTGCCGGCGTTCTCTACGACGCCGTCGACGCCAGCTCGGCGGATGCCGACGGCGTGATCGTTGCCCGCGACGCCGAGGTCAATGCCAGCGAGCTGGCGTGGTTCACTGGCGCCACCAGCGACAACAAGACGACCGGCAAGAGCCAGCTTGCCGATCTCGGCATCATCGCCCGCTAAGGAGACCTACCCGATGCTCGACATTTTCAACACCGATGCGTTCGGCGCCGTCTCCCTGACGGCGGCGATCAACAAGATGGACTACGTGCCCGGCCGTGCCGGCGAGCTCGCGTTCGTCGGCGCCGGCGAGGGCGTCAACACCACCTCGATCGCCGTCGAGGAGAAAGCCGAGACGCTGTCGCTGATCGCGACCGCGCCCCGTGGCGCCCCGGCCGCGCAGGAACAGTCGACCAAGCGCACCGCGCGCACACTGGCGGTGCCGCACATCCCGCTCGAGAACCCGATCCGCGCCGACGAAGTGCAGAACGTTCGTGCGTTCGGCTCGGAGAATGCCCTGGAGGGCGTCCAGAACGTCGTCAACCAGCGCATGGCGAAGATGGTCGGTCGGCATGATCTGACCCTGGAGAACCTGCGCCTCGGCGCGCTCAAGGGCCTGATCACCGACGCCGACGGCTCGACCATCTACAACCTGTTCACCGAGTTCGGCGTCTCGCAGGAATCGAGCGTCAATTTCGCCCTCGGCACCTCGACCACCGACGTTCGCTCCAAGTGCGCGAGCGTGGTCCGCGCGATGAAAAAGAACGCCAAGATGGCGGTGCCGAGCACGGCGCGCATCCACGCCTTCTGCGGCGACGACTTCTTCGACGCGCTGATCGAGCACGCCAACGTCAAGGGCGTGTACGACGGCTATGCTGCCGCGGAGCGTCGTCTCGGTGAGAGCTATGTCCACGGCATCTTCGAGTTCGGCGGTATTTTCTTCGAGAACTACCGCGGCTCGGATGACGGCTCCACCGTCGCCATCGGCACGAATGCCGTGCGGTTCTTTTGGACCGGCGTTCCCGGCATGTATGCCGAGTACTACGCGCCGGCCGACTTCATCGAGACCGTCAACACGGTGGGCCTGCCGCGCTACGCGAAGATCGTCAACGATCCGAGCGGCCTCAATCGGTACGTCATGGTGCATACGCAGCAGAACCCGCTGCCGCTGTGCCTGCGGCCGAAGACTCTGATGGTCGGTTCCAAGTCGTAACCGAGCCGCCATAGCCTAAGCGAAACGGGCGGCCTGAGTGCCGCCCGTTCGCGTTTCGGGTCAAGCGCCGAGCCGTTGCTGACGGCTCCGCCCTCGCTCCGGAGTTCCCGATGACTGCTTTCGCCGTCGCCATCAACACCCTGTTCGCCGATCCGAACATCGGAGCCGCGGCGACCTACACGCCGGACGGCGGTTCGGCGGTGTCGTGCCGGGTGATCTGGCGCGCGAACGACGCGAATTTCGACCCCTACGCCACAGGGATGGTCAACCCGGTGAAGCTGGCCGAGGTGCGCAAGTCCGAGGTCGCCTCGCCGGCCGAGGGCGACACCCTGACCGTTGCTGGCTCGACATACACTGTCGCCGCCGTCCGCGAGCCTGACCCGCTCGGACTGACTTGGCGCCTGGAGGTGCACTGAAATGCCGACCACCGTTCGAGAGCAATGCCTTGCTGCCTTCTATACGGTCCTTTCCGGCATTGCAGGGGTCACGACCTACCGCAATCGCCGCCGCGAAGTCCCGCACGCCGCGATGCCGGCTTTTGTCCAGGTCGACGGCGGCCACGACGAGCCCTCCGACGACAATTCGGGCCGCACGACCTACCAGCTTCAGGTTTCGGTCGAGGGTTTTGTGACCGCGGATACCGACGCCTTGCTTGGCCCGGCGCTGTCCGATCATCACGGCAAGCTGGTTTCTGCTGTGCTGGCGGATCGCACCCTCGGCGGGCTCGCCATCGACGTTCGCGAAGGCCCCATGGTTGCCGACCTCGACCGCTCGGAGGGTTCGGCCCCGGCCATGGCGTTCAATTGCACCTTCACCGTCGACTACTGGACGGTGCCCGGCGACCCCTACACGGTCGCGCCTTAAAGCCACCCCGGAGAGACTGATGACCAACAAACCGCACCGTGCCCCGGTGGCGGCGCCCAGGCCTGCCGTCACGACCAAGACCGAAATTCCCGCCACCCCGCCGGCGCCCGCGAAGAAGCCGGCCGATCAGCCGAAGAAGGAGGGCTAATCCATGGCCGCGCTTCGCTCCCGCAATGCCGTCGTGCTGTTCAAGACGGAGACCACGGCTGGCACCGATGCCTCGCCCGTCGCCGCCGACGACGCGGTGCTCGTCGAAAACCCGCAGATCCAGTTCAACCCCAACATCGTCCGCACCAACGAGGTGACGGGCTCGCTGGACAGCCGCGGCGCGATCGTCGGCGGCATGACCGCGCAGATCAGCTGCGACGTCTACCTGAAGGGCTCCGGCACCGCCGGCACGGCGCCGGAGTTCGGGCCGCTGCTCAAGGCCTGCGGCTGGGCCGAGACGCTGACCGGAACCGCCGTCCCGGCCTCGGCCGAGGCCTGCGGCGCCACCGGCTCGACCACCACGGCCACCCTCGGCACTTCGGCCTCGTCGACGGCCGACGCCTACAACGGCATGCCGATCGACTTCACCGGCAACGTCGAGGGCTCGTCCTTCATCGCCGACTACACCGCGGCCAAGCTGGCGACCCTGACGGATACCATGTCGGGCGCGATTGACGCTTCGACGAGCTATCAGATCCCCGCGAACGTCCTGTACGCGCCGGCGTCGAGCTCGATCTCGGCCGGCACGATGTACGTCTACATGGACGGCGTTCTCTACGAGTTCGTCGGCTGCCGCGGCACCACCGGGTTCGCGCTGCAGTCGGGCGGCCCCGGGCGCATCCGATTCCAGTTCAACGGCATCTTCGAGGCCAAGACCGACGCCGCGGTGCCGACGGCGACGTACGACACCACACGGCCGCCGATCTGGAAGGGCGGCAAGGCGCTGGTCAACCGCGTCGCTTCGGCGATGGCGGCGCTGTCCGTCGATGCCAACGCCCAGGTGATAAACCCCGACAATCCGAACGCCACCGAAGGCTATGACCCGGCCGAGATCGTCAGCCGCAACATGCAGGGCCAGATGGACCCGCTCGAGACGCTGATCGCCACGCGCGACGTGATGGCCGATTTCCGGGCCGGCGCGCAGCGGATCATCCACGCCCGCTACGGCTCGACGGCCGGCAACCGCGTCGGCCTGACGGTCCCGGCCGGCCTGTTCACGAACCAGACGCCGGCCGACCGTAACGGTCTGTCGGCCGTGACGGTGCCGTTCGACTGCGTTGGCCAGGATGGCGGCGCCTACCTCTGCTTCTACTGAGGCAGAACGCTTCCTCGACGGCATATCCGCGCGGATGGCGGCGGCTGGGAGTCGAGGCCCGGCCGCCGCACCCTTCCTCGACAGGTGAACCATGCTTCCGACTTCGACCAAGACGGTGGAGCGCTACACGCCGCCGCACCTGGCCGAGCGCGACCCCGCGCCGGTCTTCCTGATTCGCACCGCCTCCTACCTGGAGCGCGCCAACTGGCGACGCCAGGTCACCGCCGCCGGCGCGACTTTCCCCGGCGAGTCCGCTTTTTTTGAGGCCCTGCGCGAAGGCGTGCGGCTGCTCGATCCGGCCAACAAGGATGCGCTGATCGAGGATATCGACGCGTTCGAGGCGATGCCGCGCGAGCAGCGCAGCGAGGATCGCGAACTGGCGGCGCGCATCGCCGAGGTCTCTCGCCACGTCCGCACCTTCCATGGCCCGTTCGCGGCGCTGGAAGGCGACCACCAGTATTGGATGGAGGTGGCGCCGCTGATCGCGGCCCGCCTGTTCCTGCTGGGCTGGGAGAACGTCGACGGCGAGTTCGTGCGCAAGAACGGCGTCACCACCGACGAGACGCTGGCGCAGCTCGAGGACGATGATCTGCGCACCATCGGCTGGCACGCCATCGGGCTGATGCATGTCAGCAAGGCTCAGGAAAAAAACTCCGAATCGCCCTCGCTGTCGCGGAGCAGCCGGGGGCGTTCCAAGGCGACCAACCGCTAGACGGTGGCGCCGGCTGGTCTCTCTACGGCGAGACCTACACCGAAAACCCCGCCAACAGCCTGACCGACGGCGATCACGAGACGGTCAGGCTGTGGCGGATGTACGCGGGCGGCATGAGCGTCGGCCATCTCCCGGAAGCCGGCGGCGCCGGCGACCAGGCGGCGACGATGCTCGATGCCTTCGCCGTCCTTTCGACGGCTCATTCGGAACTGCACCCAGGGAACGACTGAACGATGGCGAATGCTCAAGACTACGTCATCCGGCTGTCTACGCAGGACGCCGACACGGTCAGGCGTGCCCTGGAGCAGATCGGCGAACGCGGCGATGCGGCTTTCGAGCGGATTAAGAAGGCCGCCGAGCAGGCCAAGGCCGGCATCGAAGGCATCGGCAAGGCTGGCGCCGGCGACTTCGCCAAACGTGCCGCGGACATCGAGGCCTATGGCCGCGAGCTGGACGGCCTGCGCGCCAAGTACAACCCGCTGTTCGCCGCCCAGCAAAAGTACCGGGCTGAGCTAGCCGAGGTGAACCGGGCCCTGAAGGTCGGCGCTATCAATCAGCACGAGTACGCCGCCGCTCTCGCGCGCACGAAGGCGGGCTTCGCGGCGCAGGTCACGGGCATGAAACAAGTCACCGCCGCCCACAACCTCTCCAGCCAAGCCATTGCCGCCGGATCGAAAAGCGCTCAGCGCCTGGGCGGCGTTCTGCAACAGACCGGTTACCAGGTCGGCGACTTCGCTGTCCAAATCGCCAGCGGCCAGAATGCGGTCGTCGCCTTCACCCAGCAGGGCTCGCAGATGCTCGGCGCCTTCGGGCCGTGGGGCGCCGTCATTGGCGCTGCCGGTGCCGTGGTGGGCGCGCTGGCGGTGGCGTTCTGGGACACCGACGACGCCGCCAAGGGCGCCGCAGATGCCATCGAGCAGTACGAAGACGCGATCGAACAGGCCGAGGCCTTCGCCAAGCGGCTGAACGACGCCACCAAGACGTCGGCCCAGCTGCTCCGTGAGGAGCGCGCCGAGATACTGGCGAACGTCAGCGCCAAGGTCACGGCGGCGCAGGCGCAGCTCGACCTGTTGCTGGCGCAGGCCGCCGCGGTCAACGCGATCACGCAGGACCCGAGCGCCGACCCGATGTTTGAGTCCTTCGTGGACTACACGGCCATCAACCAGCAGGCAGAGGCGCTGGCGAAGGTCAAGGCCGAGTTCGACAAGATTCGCCAGAGCATCGATGACGCGATCAAGTCCAAGGAAAGTTTCGAGAGCGACGAAGCCCGCGAGAAGATCGAGACCTACGTCGAGACGCTGGAGCTGGAAAACGAGCAACTTGTGCGCCTCGAGGAAGCGCACCGTGAAGGCGCCTCGGCCCTGCAGACCGTTCAGGACCTAATTGCCGTCGAAAACGCGCTGCGCGAACAGGGCATCGACCTCAAGTCGAAGGAGGGCCGCCAAATCGCCGAACTCGTGCTCCACAACCGCGACCTCGAGCGCGCCATCAAGGCGACCACCGACGCGCAGAAGGACGCCGAACGCGCCGCCGAGGACGCGGCGCGCGAGCAGCAGCGGGCGGCCGAGCAGACGGCGCGCGAGCTCAACCGCGTCGCCGACAACATCGCCGACGACTGGTCGGAGACCCTGTACGACTCGATCGTGCTCGAGGACAGGAAGTTCGACATCGTCCAGTCGTTCAAGGACCTGTTCCGGCGCATCGCCATCGAGGCGATCAAGGCGCAGATCGTGCTGCCGATCGCCACCCGCGTCGTCGGATCGGCGCCGGCGCTGTTCGGCGGGTCGGGCGGCGGCACCGGCGGGCAGGTCGCCAACATCGCCGGGCAGATCGCCGGCGGCGGCGGGGGTGGCGGGTTCGGCTACGGCGGCGACATGATCAACCTCGGC
>CAZJFH010000108.1:0-10272 GCA_964545205.1 uncultured Rhodospirillaceae bacterium | reverse complement strand
GGCCATCGGGGGCTCCTCGGGCGTTGCGCGCGGGCAGGCAAGGTCTTAGTTTGGGACGCCCTGGGCCCCCGACAACCCGCGGAGATGTCGTCATGAAGATCAAGGTGGACGTGGACTGCACGCCGGAAGAGGCGCGGACCTTCCTCGGCCTGCCCGACGTCAAGCCGATGCAGGACGCCCTGCTGGCCCAGGCGCAGGACCGCATGAGCGCCGCCATGCAGGCGATGGACCCCGAGACGATGTTCCGCACCTGGCTGCCGGGCGGCACCGCCGGCTTCGAGCAGCTGCAGAAGTTCTGGAGCAATTTCGCGCAAGCCGCCGCCGGCCGCGACAAGGAGCGCAAATGAGCCGCCTGCCCGAGGACCCGCCGCACTATTACGACGTCCACGTCTTCGCCTGCACCAACGAGCGGCCGCCGGGCAACCGCCGCGGCAGCTGCGCCGGGCGCGGCGCCGTGCCGTTGCGCGACTACATGAAGGCGCGCTCGAAGGAGCTGGGGCTGGAGCCGCGGGTGCGCATCAACAGCGCCGGCTGCCTCGACCGCTGCGAGCTCGGGCCGGTGATGGTGATCTATCCCGACGGCGTCTGGTACCGCTACGAGACCGACGCCGACATCGACGAGATCCTGACGGTCCATGTCCAGGGCGGCGGTCGGGTCGCCCGGCTGATGCTGCGGCCCGAGGACGGCCCTGGCAAGTAACGCGACGATCTTCGCGCTGGCCAGCGGCGCGCTGCCGGCCGGGATCGCGGTGATGCGGCTGTCGGGCCCGGCGGCCGGCGCCGCCTTGCGCGCGCTGAGCGGGCGCGAGCCGCCGCCGCCGCGCCGCGCCGCGCTGGTGCGGCTGCACGACCGCGCCGGGGCGGCGATCGACGACGGCCTGGCGCTGTGGTTCCCGGCCCCGGCCAGCTTCACCGGCGAGGACGTCGTCGAGCTGCACGTCCATGGCGGCCGCGCCGTCGTCGCCGCGCTGGCCGACGAACTGGTGCGGCTGGGCCTGCGGCCGGCCGAGCCCGGCGAGTTCGCGCGCCGCGCCTTCGAGGCCGGCAAGCTCGACCTCACCGCCGCCGAGGCCATCGCCGACCTGGTCGCCGCCGACACCGCCGCCCAGCGCCGCCAGGCCCTGCGCCAGATGGAGGGCGGGCTGGCGCGGCTCTACGACGGCTGGCGCGACGCGCTGATGCGGGCGCTCGCCCATCTCGAGGCGGCGATCGACTTCCCCGACGAGGACCTGCCGCCGGCGGTCGCGGACTCGGTGTGGGCGGCGGTCGGCGACTTGCGCTCGGCGATCGCGGGCCACCTCGCCGAGGCGCCGCGCGGCGAGCGGCTGCGCGAGGGCCTGCACGTCGCCATCCTCGGCGCGCCCAATGTCGGCAAGTCGAGCCTGCTCAACCGCCTCGCCCGCCGCGAGGCGGCGATCGTCTCGGCCAGCGCCGGCACCACCCGCGACGTCGTCGAGGTCCATCTCGACCTCGCCGGCTTCCCGGTGGTGCTGGCCGACACCGCCGGCCTGCGCGCCGCGGCGGAAGAGATCGAGTCGGAAGGCATCCGCCGCGCCCGCGACCGCGCCGAGCGCGCCGACCTCAAACTGGCGGTGTTCGACGCCAGCCGGCTGCCGCAATGGGATCCCGAGACGCTGGCGCTGGTCGACGACCGCACGGTGGTGGTCGTCAACAAGGCCGATCTGGCGCCGACCATCCCGCCGGCGCCCTATCGCCTGGTCGCGGTGTCGGCGGCGACGGGCGAGGGGCTGGCGCAGCTCGAAGCGGCGATCGCCGAGCGGGCGGCGGCCGATCTCGGCGGCGGCGCCGCGCCGATTCCGACGCGCGCCCGCCACCGCGCCGCCCTGGCCGAGTGCCTCGAGGCGCTGGACCGCGCCGAACGGGCGCCGCTGGTCGAGCTGGCGGCCGAGGACCTGCGGCTGGCGACCCGCGCCCTGGGCCGGATCACGGGAAGGGTTGACGTCGAGGACCTGCTCGACGTTATCTTCCGCGACTTCTGCATCGGAAAGTGACGTTTCACGTGGAACACTCCTTCGACGTCATCGTGATCGGCGGCGGCCATGCCGGCTGCGAGGCCGCGGCGGCCGCGGCGCGCACCGGCGCGCGCACCCTGCTGCTGACCCATCGCCTGGACGCGATCGGCGAGATGTCGTGCAATCCGGCGATCGGCGGCCTCGCCAAGGGCCATCTGGTGCGCGAGATCGACGCCCTCGACGGGCTGATGGGCCGCGCCATCGACGCCGGCGGCATCCAGTTCCGGGTGCTCAACCGCTCGAAGGGCCCGGCGGTGCAGGGGCCGCGCGCCCAGGCCGACCGCAGGCTCTACAAGCGGGCGATGGCGGACCTGCTGGCGGCGCAGGACAACCTGGAGATCCGCGCCGCCGCCGCCGAGGACCTGGTGCTGGCCGATGGGCGCGTCGCCGGGGTGGTGACGGCGGCGGGCGAGACGATCCCGGCCGGGGCGGTGGTGCTGACCACCGGCACCTTCCTGCGCGGCGTGATCCATCTCGGGCCCAAGACCTGGCCGGCCGGGCGCTACGGCGACGCGCCGGCGATCGGCCTGGCGCTGACCCTGGAGCGGCTGGCGCTGCCCCTGGGCCGGCTGAAGACCGGCACGCCGCCGCGCCTCGACGGCCGCACCATCGACTGGGCCGGTCTCGAGAGCCAGGCCGGCGACGACCCGCCGGAGCCGTTCTCGTTCCTGACCGAGCGCATCGTCCAGCCGCAGATCGCCTGCGGCATCACGGCGACGACGCCCGAGGGCCACGCCGTCATCCGCGCCAATCTCGACCGCGCGCCGATGTATTCCGGCCAGATCCAGAGCGTCGGGCCGCGCTATTGCCCGTCGATCGAGGACAAGGTGGTGCGCTTCGCCGAGCGCGAGCGCCACCAGATCTTCCTCGAGCCCGAGGGCTACGACGACGACACCGTCTATCCCAACGGCATCTCGACCTCGCTGCCCGAGGACGCGCAGGCGGCGCTGCTGAAGACCATCCCCGGCCTGGAGAAGGCGGCGATGCTGCGGCCGGGCTACGCCATCGAATACGACTACGTCGATCCGCGGGCGCTGCATCCGAGCCTGGAGACCAAGGCGGTCGCCGGGCTGTTCCTGGCCGGCCAGATCAACGGCACCACCGGCTACGAGGAGGCGGCGGGGCAGGGGCTGATCGCCGGGCTCAACGCGTCGCGCCGCGCCGGCGGCGGCGAGGCCGTCGTGCTCGACCGCGCCGACGGCTATGTCGGCGTGATGATCGACGACCTGGTCACCCGCGGCACCACCGAGCCCTACCGCATGTTCACCTCGCGGGCCGAGTACCGCCTGGTGCTGCGCGCCGACAACGCCGATCTGCGGCTGACGCCGAAGGGCGTCGCCTGGGGCTGCGTCGGGGCGGCGCGGGCGCGGCGATTCGCCGCCAAGGCCGACGCGCTCGACGCGGGCAGGGCGCTGCTGCACGGGCTCAGGGCCAGCCCCGACGCCCTGCGCCGCCACGGCGTCATGGTCAACCGCGACGGCGTGCCGCGCAGCGCGCACGACCTGCTCGGCTATCCCGATGTCGACCTGGCGCGGCTGGCTGCGATCTGGCCGGAGCTCGCCGGCCTCGGCGCCGAGGTCGCGGCGCAGCTCGCCGTCGAGGGCCGCTACGCCGGCTACCTGCAGCGCCAGGAGGCCGACATCGCCGCCTTCCGCCGCGACGAGGCGCTGGCGCTGCCGGCCGATCTCGACTACGCCGCCGTCGGCAGCCTGTCGAACGAGGTCCGGAGCAAGCTGGAGCGGGTGCGGCCGGCGACCCTGGGCGCGGCGGCGCGGGTGCCGGGGGTGACGCCGGCGGCGCTGACGGCGCTGCTGGCCCATGTCCGCCGCCGCGGCCTGAGGGCGGCGTCGTGAGCGGCGACGGACCGGCGCTGCTCGACGGCCTGGTTTCACGTGAAACAGTGGAGCGGCTGCGGGCCTACGCGGCGCTGCTGGAGAAGTGGCAGGCGCGGATCAACCTGGTCTCGGCCAAGACGCTGCCGGCGCTGTGGCGCCGCCACATGCTCGATTCGGCGCAGCTGGTGCCGCTGCTGCCGGCCGGCGCGCGGGTGGTGGTCGACATCGGCTCGGGCGCCGGCTTTCCCGGCCTGGTCCTGGCGGCGGCCGGCGTGCCCGAGGTCCACCTGATCGAATCGGACGCCCGCAAATGCGCCTTCCTGCGCGAGGCGGCGCGGGCGATGGGCGTTCCGGCCACCGTCCACAACGCCCGCATCGAGGCGGTGGCGCCGTTCCCGGCCGACGTGGTGACCGCGCGGGCGCTGGCGCCGCTCGACAAGCTGCTCGGCTACGCCGAACCGTTCCTGGCCCGGCCTGTGGATAGCGGGGATAGCGGGGAGTGCCTGTTCCTCAAGGGCCGCACGGCCGATGACGAATTGACCCTGGCATCCAAAGGATGGATTATGTCCGTCGATCGGGTGCCCAGCCTTTCGGACCCCGACGGCCTTATCCTTCGTATCAGAGAGGTCAGACGTGGCCGAACTCCGCGCTAACGGCAACCCGTCGCCGCGCATTCTCGCCATCGCCAACCAGAAGGGCGGCGTCGGCAAGACCACCACCGCGATCAACCTGGCGACGGCGATCGCCGCCACCCGCAAGAAGGTCCTGATCATCGACCTCGACCCGCAGGGCAACGCCTCGACCGGGCTCGGCGTGCCGGCGAATGCGCGCAAGGTCAGCAGCTACCAGGTGCTGATCGGCGAGGTGAACCTGCGCGACGCGGTGATCGCGACCGAGATCCCCGGCCTGGCGCTGGTGCCCTCGGGCGTCGACCTGTCGGGCGCCGAGATCGAGCTGATCGACTTCACCCGCCGCGAATCGCGGCTGCGCGAGGCGCTGGCCCGCGACGCCGGCGATTTCGACTACATCCTGATCGACTGCCCGCCGGCCCTCGGCCTGCTGACGCTCAACGCCCTGGTCGCCGCCCAGGCGGTGCTGGTGCCGCTGCAATGCGAGTTCTTCGCGCTGGAGGGCATCTCGCACCTGGTGCGGACGATCGAGCGGGTCAAGAAGGCGTTCAACCCGGGGCTCGAGCTCAACGGCATCGTGCTGACCATGTTCGACCGCCGCAACAACCTGTCCGACATGGTCGCCGCCGACGTGCGCGGCTATTTCGGCGACAAGGTCTACAAGACGGTGATCCCGCGCAACGTGCGCGTCTCGGAGGCGCCGTCGCACGGCAAGCCGGTGCTGCTCTACGACGTGCGCTGCGCCGGCGCGGAAGCCTACATCCATCTGGCCAGCGAAATGCTGAAGCGCGAGCGGGAGTTGAGGGTCGTCGCATGAATGAAGAGCTCAAGCCGCGCCGCGGCCTCGGTCGCGGCCTGTCGGCGCTGCTCGGCGACCACGACGCCGGCGAGGACACGGCGGCGGTCGCGGTCGAGGAGGGCGCGGCCGGCGACGGCCGCGGCGGCGTGCGCATGCTGCCCGTCGAGCGGCTGCGGCCCGGCAAGTTCCAGCCGCGGCGCATGTTCGACGACGCGGCCATCCACGACCTGGTCGAATCGGTGCGCGAGAAGGGCGTGCTGCAGCCGATCCTGGTCCGCCCCGATCCCGGCAATCCGAGCGGCTTCGAGATCATCGCCGGCGAGCGCCGCTGGCGCGCCGCGCAGCTCGCGCAGCAGCACGAGGTGCCGGTCCTGGTCAAGGACTTCGACGACCGCGAGGCCGCCGAGGTCGCGCTGGTCGAGAACCTGCAGCGCCAGGACCTGTCGCCGCTGGAGGAGGCCGAGGGCTACCGGCGGCTGATGGACGAGTTCGCCCGCACCCAGGAGGATCTGGCGAAGGCGGTCGGCAAGAGCCGCTCGCACGTCGCCAACACCATGCGCCTGCTCGGGCTGCCCGACGGCGTCAAGACCATGCTCGACGGCGGCCAGATCACCGCCGGCCACGCCCGCGCGCTGCTGTCGGCGGCCGATCCGGTCAAGCTGGCGCAGCAGGTCGTCGCCAGGGGCCTGAACGTGCGCCAGACCGAGAAGCTGGTGCAGAGCCCGGCCAAGGCGCGCAAGGACAGGCCGGCGGCCCACAAGGACGCCGACACCGCCGCGCTGGAACGCGACCTGGCGGCGGTGCTGGGGCTGAAGGTGTCGATCAAGTTCAGCGGCCAGGGCGGCGAGCTGGTGATCCATTACGGCTCGCTCGAGCAGCTCGACGACATCCTGCACCGGCTGTCGCACGGCAGCCGCGCCCAGCCCGGCGAGCCGGTGCCGCTCGACGACGGCGAGGTGGCGCTGGAGCCCGGCGACGACTGGGACGCGATGATCGCGGACGCGCCGGAGGACGACGAGGCCGGGCGGGAGGCCGAGCGGCCGGCGGAGTAGGGGCGTGGTCCCGGCTCGTTGCCGGCATGCCGGCGAAGGCCGGCATCCATTTTCCAGCGGCGCCGGGCGCTCCGTCGCTCCCGCGAACGAGCGTGTGAAGAAATACGATCGGTCGCTCCCATTCGACCCGTCGCTCCCGCGGAAGCGGGAGCCCATTCCTGAGGCCCCGCGACCTGCTGAAATGCCTCAGGATTGGATGCCCGCTTTCGCGGGCATGACGCCTGAAATCACTGCTCACGACAATTTCTTCACGCGCTCGGAAGCGGGAGCCCATTCCCGAGGCCCCGCAACCTGCTGAAATGCCACAGGATTGGATGCCCGCTTCCGCGGGCATGACGCCTGAAATCACCGTGCGTGCGTCCTAGCCGTCCGGCGCCGCGTCGGCCTCGACCATCTGCCAGCGGCCCTTGCCGGCGTTCTTGGCGGCGTACATCGCGAGGTCGGCGCGGCGCAAGCAGCCGCCGATATCGGGGCCGTGCGGCGGATGCAGGGCGATGCCGATGCTGGCGCCGACGCGCACCTCCGTCGCGCCGATCCGCATCGGCTCGCCGATCGAGTCGATCATGCGCTGGGCGACGGCGGTCGCCTGGGCGGTGTCGCCGGCGTCCAGCAGCAGCGCCACCGCGAACTCATCGCCGCCGAGCCGCGCCGCCATGTCGACGCGACGCAGGCACGCGGTCAGGCGCTGGCCGGCGATGCGCAGCACCTCGTCGCCGACCTCGTGCCCGAGCGCGTCGTTGGTCTGCTTGAAGCCGTCGATGTCGAGGAACAGCAGCGCCGCCAGCTTGTCGGTGCGCCGGCACAGGCCTTCGAGATAGTCGAGGCGCTGCTGGAACAGCGTCCGGTTGGGCAGCCCGGTCAGCGGATCGTAGTAGGCGAGGTTCTCGATGCGCTCGAGCATGGTCTTGCGCTCGGTGACGTCGCGCTTGAGCGCGATGAACCCGGCCAGCGCGCCGTGGTCGTCCTTGACCGGGGTGATCGTCATCTCCTCCCAGTACAGCACGCCGTCCTTGCGGCGGTTGACGATCTCGCCGTGCCAGGGCTCGCCGGCGCGGATCTGCGCCCACAGCGCGCGGTAGAACTCCTGGCCGTGGACGTTCGACTTGAGCAGCCGCGGCGTCGCGCCGACCAGCTCCTCGGCGGCGTAGCCGCTCATCGCGGTGACCGCCGGGTTGACGAAGCGGATGACGCCCTCGGCATCGGTCATCACGATGCCGACCGGCGACTGCTCGATGGCCAGGGCGAGCTGACGCGCGTGCAGCGCGCGCCGGTGCTCCTCGGTGACGTCCTGCGAGGTGCCGATCAGCCGCACCGGGCGGCCGTCGTCGTCGTAGACCGCCTCGGCATGCTCGCGGATCATCACCTCGGTGCCGTCCGGCCGGCGCAGACGATGCTCCATGACGGTGCGGCCCTTGGCGATGGTGATCGCCATGTGCTCGTCCATCAGGGCGTGCTCCTCGACCGGGATCATCGCGCGCAGGGCGGCCTGGCTGGGCTCGCGGCTGCCCGGCTCCCAGCCGGCGAGACGGAAGGCCTCGTCCGACCACCACAGCCGCCCGGTGGCGACGGTGAACTCCCAGTTGCCCAGCTTGGCGATGCGCTGCGCCTCGGCGAGGCGGTGGTTGACGACCGCCAGGGCCGCGGCCTGCTCCTTCTCGGCGGTGACGTCGGTGTGGGTGCCGACCAGGCGGGTCGGCCGCCCGGCGGCGTCGCGCACGGCGCGGCCGCGGCTCAGGATCCAGCGCCAGCCGCCGTCGGCGTGGCGCAGGCGGTGCTCGAACCGGCACTCGGCGCCGTCGTCGAGATGGCGGCGGATCACCGCCTCGGCGGCGGCGAGGTCGTCGGGATGGACGCGCGCCCGCCAGGTCTCGACGGTCCCGGGCAGATCCGCGCCGCCCAGCCCCAGCATCTCCTTCCACCGCGGCGAATAGAACACCGCGCCGGTATCCAGGTCCCAGTCCCACAATCCGTCCGAGGCGCCGGCCAGCGCCAGCGCCAGCCGCTCCTCGCGCGCCGCCAGCGCCCGCTCGGCGGCGTCGCGCCGGCGCAGCGAGTCGACCAGCCACGCCAGCGCCGCGACGGTCAGCGTCGCGAGCGCGACCGCCGCGCGCCCGCCGTCGGTGGCCGGCGCCGGCAGGGCGACGGCGGCGAGCGCCAGCACGGCGGCGCCGGCGGCCAGCACGGCCATGCCCGCCGAGGCTCTTGCGGCAGCGCGGTAGCGGCCGTCGCTCGCCATGGTTTCGTCGCTCCCCGCCCGTCGATCGCGGCCGCGCCTCCACGCCGCCGCACCGCCACATATTAAGGGCAACCGCGCCACTTGGGATATGGCAAAAGTGGTGCGAAACCGCTCTTTCCATGCCGCGCCGGGATATCGCAATGCAAAAAATTGGCGGCGAGTCGGCTTGCAAGCGTCACCCTTCTGTGATAGTTAACCCTCGCCGCACGGCAGGGGGTCCTTGGCGTGCCAAAAATTCTTTGCCAATCAATTACTTAAGCATAAGCGTTAAATCATATTAGGACTCGGTCAAGGACGGTTGCCCCGTGTCATCCAAACGCACAGACACCATCGCCGACCGCTACGCCGCCGCGCTCTTCGAGCTGGCGGAGCAGCAGGACTCTTTCGACCAGGTCGCCGGCGACCTGAAGGCCCTGCGGGCCATGGCCGCCGACAGCGACGACCTGCGCCGCCTGCTCCGCAGCCCGGTGCTGGGCCGCGACGAGCAGTCGCGGGCCATCGTCGCCCTGGCCGACAAGGCCGGCTTCGCGCCGCTGACCCGCAACTTCCTCGGCACCGCCGCCAAGAACCGGCGGCTGTTCGCGGTCCTCGGCATGGTCGAGGCCTATCTGGCGCGCCTGGCCGCCCGGCGCGGCGAGGTCACCGCGACCGTGACCGCCGCGACCAAGCTTTCCGACAAGCAGCTCGCCGCGCTGAGCGACACGCTCAAATCGGCGGCGGGCGGCAACGTCGCCATCGACGTGAAGATCGACCCGTCGCTGCTCGGCGGGCTCGTCGTCAAGGTCGGCTCCCGCATGATCGACAACTCGCTGCGCACCAAGCTGCAGCATCTCCAGCTCGCTATGAAAGGGGTCGGGTAAATGGAAATCCGCGCCGCGGAAATCTCCGCCATCCTGAAGGAACAGATCGCCAATTTCGGCACCGAGGCGGAAGTCGCCGAGGTCGGACAGGTCCTGTCCGTCGGTGACGGCATCGCCCGCGTCCACGGCCTCGACAAGGTGCAGGCCGGCGAGATGGTCGAGTTCCCGGGCGGCGTCAAGGGAATGGCGCTCAACCTCGAGACCGACAACGTCGGCATCGTGATTTTCGGTGACGACCGCGGCATCAAGGAAGGCGACACCGTCAAGCGCACCGGCGCCATCGTCGACGTGCCGGTCGGCCCGGGCCTTCTCGGCCGCGTCGTCGACGCCCTCGGCAACCCGATCGACGGCAAGGGCCCGATCGAGGCCGTCGAGCGCCGCCGCGTCGACGTCAAGGCGCCCGGCATCATCCCCAGGAAGTCGGTGCACGAGCCGATGTCGACGGGCCTCAAGGCCATCGACGCGCTCATCCCGGTCGGCCGCGGCCAGCGCGAGCTGGTCATCGGCGACCGCCAGACCGGCAAGACCGCGATCTGCATCGACACGATCCTCAACCAGAAGGAAAGTGGCGTCAAGTGCTTCTACGTGGCCGTGGGGCAGAAGGAGTCGAACGTCGCCGCGCTGATCGACGTGTTGCGCCGCCACGGCGCGATGGACTACACGACGGTGGTCGTGGCCGGGGCCTCAGACCCGGCGCCGCTTCAATATGTTGCCCCCTATGCCGGCTGCGCGATGGCCGAGTATTTCATGTACAAAGGGGGCCATACGCTGGTGGTCTACGACGACCTGACGAAGCAGGCCCAGGCGTACCGGCAGCTTTCCCTGCTG
>CAZJFH010000107.1:0-10350 GCA_964545205.1 uncultured Rhodospirillaceae bacterium | reverse complement strand
ACCAGGCCTTGGGCATGCGGTCTTCGTCCAGAAGGTACTTGGTGCTGTCGGTCATCGCTTCCTCCCTGCGCCGCCGCGTCGATCCGCGGCGGTCGTTCGCTTGTTCACCTACTCGGCGGCGGCCTTGTGCCCCGACGGCCGCAGCGCCGCCAGCAGCCGTTGCCGCTTCTCGCGCGCCGCGGCGATCCCCGCCAGCTTGACGGGGCCGTAGCCGCGCACCTCCTCGGGCAGCGCCGCCAGTTCGACGGCGGTGCCGTAATCGTCGCGATCGAGGCGGTCGAGCACCGCCGCCAGCGTCGCCTCGTACTCGCCGCGGAAGGCCCGTTCGGCGGCGCGGTCGGCGCCGCGGGCGAACGGATCCAGGGCGCCGCCGCGCAGTCGGCGCAACGCCGCCAGCAGACGCAGCGGCCGCACCCAGCCGCCGCCGAAGCCGCGCTTGACGCGGCTCCACGGCGGCGTCAGGTGGAACCGCAGCCGGTAGCCGGGCTCGAACCGGCGGTCGATCTCGTCGAGGAACTCCGGGTCGGCGAGCCGGCCCGCGACCTCGTATTCGTCCTTGGGCGCCAGCACCCGGAAATAGCCGCGCGCCACCGCCGCCGTCAGCTCGCCGCGACCGCCGCCCCACAGCCGCCGGTCGGCCTCGGCGGCGCGGGCGACCATGGCCCGGAACCGCCGCGCCAGGGCGGCATCCGCGTAGCGTTCGAGCATCGCGGCACGCTCCTCGACGCTCGGTTCGGCCGGCTCGGATTCCGGCGCCGCCGGCAGCCGATCCGGTGCCGCCGCCGCGACGCGGCCCCAGGCGAAGGCGGCGCGGTTCTCGGCCACCGAGACGCCGTTCAGGGCCATCGCGCGCTCGATCGACTCGCGCCGCAGCGGCACCAGCCCCTTCTGCCAGGCGTAGCCGAGCAGCAGCACGTTGGCGAAGATGCCGTCGCCGAGCAGGCGCGACGCCAGCCGCGAGGCCTCGATCAGCGCGACGGCGTCGCCGCCCAGCGTCCGGCGCAGCCGCCCGACCAGCACCGAACCGGCCGGGGCGGCGTCGGGGTCGCGCACCGCCGCCGCGGTCGGGGCGAGGTCGCGGTTGCCGACCAGACGGGTGCGGCCCTCGTCCATGCAGGCCGTCGCCTCCGCCCCGGTGGTGACGACGAGATCGCCGGCCAGCACGAGATCGGCCTTGCCGGCGCCGACCCGGGCCGAATGCAGCCGCCCGTCGGTCGCAGCGAGGCGGAGATGGGTCAGCACGCCGCCGCCCTTTTGCGACAGGCCGGTGAAGTCGAGCACCGACGCCGCCTTGCCCTCGATGTGCGCCGCCACGCCGAGAAGCTGGCCGATCGTGACGACGCCGGTGCCGCCGATGCCGGTGACCAGGATCTCCCAGCCCTGCTCGGGCAAGGCGATGGCCGGCTCCGGCAGGTCTTGCGTCGCCGGCGCCTCGATCGGCGGCAAGCGCGGACGCCCCTCGACGGTGACGAAGGCCGGGCAGCGCGCCGAGACGCAGGCCAGATCGGCGTTGCAGGCCGACTGGTCGATGGCGCGGCGCGTCCCCAGCGGCGTCTTGACCGGCACCACGGCGATGCAGTTCGACCGGCGCACGCAGTCGCCGCAGCCGTCGCAGACCTCGGCATTGATGAATACCCGCCGTTGCGGCGCCGCGCCATGCCGGCGCTGCCGCCGCCGTTTGGCGGTGGCGCATTCCTGCTGGTAGATCAGCGCCGAGACGCCGCCGAAGCCGGCGAGCGCGCGCTGGACGGCGTCGAGCTCGCCGCGGCCGTGGACGCTGACGCCCGGCGGCAGCGCGCCGCGATCGACGGCCGCGGGCGCATCGCTGACCACGGCGATGCGGCCGACGCCCTCGTGATGGAGCTGCTGCGCCAGGCGCGGCACGGTCAGCGAGCCCTCGACCGCCTGGCCGCCGGTCATCGCCACCGCCTCGTTGAACAGGATCTTGAAGGTGATCGGCGCCCCGGCCGCCACCGCCTGGCGCACCGCCAGGATGCCGGAATGGACGTAGGTGCCGTCGCCGAGATTCTGGAACACGTGCTTCTGGTCGGTGAACGGCGCCATTCCGACCCAGTTGGCGCCCTCGCCGCCCATGTGCAGCAGGCTCGACGTGCCGCGCTCCATCCACACCGCCATCAGGTGGCAGCCGGTGCCAGCGAAGGCGCGGCAGCCCTCGGGCACGGCGGTGGACAGGTTGTGCGGACAGCCGGGACAGAACCAGGGCATGCGGGACGGCGGCCCGGCGGCGGGCCTGGCCGCCGCCTTGCGCGCGATCACCGCCACGCGCGCCGCCGCCGCCGGCGGCAGCTCCGCCAGTCCGAGGAACTCCGTCAGGACGCGGGCGATGGCGTCGGCGCCGAACTCGCCGTTGGTCGGCAGCAGCGGCCGGCCGTCGGGCCTTGTCTTGCCGTGGACGCGCGGGCGCCGGTCGGCCGGCAGGTGATAGAGCAGCTCCTTGAGCTGCGGCTCGACCAGGGCGCGCTTCTCCTCGATCACCAGCACGTCGTCGAGGCCGCGCGCGAAGGCCAGCGCGCCTTCGGGCTCGAGCGGCCAGCTCATCGTCACCTTGTAGACCCGCAGCCCCAGGCGCGCGGCGGCCGCGTCGTCGATGCCGAGATCGTCGAGCGCCTGGCGCAGGTCGTGATAGGCCTTGCCCACCGCCGCGATGCCGCGCCGCGCCCCCTGGGCGTCCATGACGACGCGATCGAGGCGGTTGGCGCGGGCGAAGGCCAGCGCCGCCGGCAGCTTGAAGCGGTGCAGGCGCTCCTCCTGGGCGAGCTGCGGG
The DNA here is from genome assembly GCA_964545205.1 of uncultured Rhodospirillaceae bacterium. GTDB lineage: Bacteria > Pseudomonadota > Alphaproteobacteria > Rhodospirillales > Magnetospirillaceae > CAZJFH01. The sequence goes on along the minus strand of CAZJFH010000107.1, from coordinate 7,565 downwards.
TCGGGCCAGCGGATGCCGAGTCCGCCCGGCGGCAGGGCGAAGTCGTCGGGCACGGCGATGCGCGGCCGGTCGGGGTGGACGTCGCAGGTCACCGCGCTCTCGACCGTCTCGGACACCGCCTTGAAGCCGACCCAGCACCCCGAGAACCGCGACATCGCGATGCCCAGCATGCCGAGCGCGACGTATTCGCGCACGCTGGCCGGGTGCAGAACCGGCATCATCCACGCCGCCATCGCCTGCTCGCTCTGGTGGGCCATGCTCGACGACACCGCGCCGTGGTCGTCGCCGGCCACCACCAGCACGCCGCCCAGCGGCGAGCTGCCCAGCGAGTTGCCGTGCTTGAGCGCGTCGCCGGCGCGGTCGAGGCCGGGACCCTTGCCGTACCAGATCGCGAACACGCCGTCGCGGCGGCGCCCCGGCTGCAGGGCCAGCTGCTGGGTGCCGATGATGGCGGTGGCGGCCATTTCCTCGTTGATCGCCGGACGCACGGCGACGTCCTCGGCCTCGAGGTGGGGGGCGGCCTCCCACAGCGCCTTGTCGTAGCCGCCGAGCGGCGAGCCGCGATAGCCGCTGACGAACCCCGCGGTGGCGAGGCCGGCGCGGCGGTCGCGGCGTCTCTGGCACAGCGGCAGCCGCACCAGGGCCTGGATGCCGGTCAGGTAGACGCGGCCGTTCTCGACGACGTAGCGGTCGTCGAGCGTGACGTCGGCAGTCATCGCCATTCCTCCCTTCCCGATCTTTTGGCGATCGGGTTTTTGTTGGCGTTTTGCTTTGTTCCGACTGGCGCTCTGCTCAGGGAAGAAAGTGTAGCGAGATTCACCGGGATGGTTTTTGCAAATTTTTCTCCGGAATGGCACGCTGGAGCAAAAGGCAACCGGATGAACCGGTGTCCGAGGGAGGATTTTTGCTATGGATGCCTTCGACAGGCGGATTCTGTCCGAATTGCAGCGCGACGGACGGATATGCATTTCGGAGCTCGCCGAACGGGTGGGGCTGTCGACGTCGCCGTGCTGGCGGCGGGTCAAGGCGCTGGAGGAGAACGGGATCATCTGCGGCTACGCCGCCATCCTCGACCCCACGGCCCTGGGACTGACGCTCAACGTCTTCGTCAGCGCCACGCTCGACCTGCACAAGGCCGAGGAGTTCGAGGCCGCCGTCGCCGAGCGGCCCGAAGTCGTCGAATGCTTCGCGATGACCGGCGAGCAGGACTACCTGCTGCACATCCTTTGCCGCGACATCGACGCGTTCGACAAGTTCCTTCGCCACGAGCTGATCCACATGCCGGGAGTCCTGCAGGTGCGCTCCAGCTTCGCGCTGAAGCAGGTCAAGGGCAGCGGCCGGCTGGCGGCCGAGCAATGACCGCGACCGGGGCGGTGCCGGCGCCGGCGGCCGGCACGGCGGCGCTGTGGGGGAGCGGCTTTCGGCCGTTCTTCCTGGCCGCGGCCGTCCACGGGGCGTTGATGGGCGTGGCGGCCGGACTCGGCCATGCGACGCCGGCCTGGCACGGCCACGAGATGCTGTTCGGCTTCGTCGCCGCCGCGGCCGCCGGCTTCCTGCTGACCGCGATCCCGAGCTGGGCCGGCCTGCCCGAATGGCGCGGGCGCGGCCTAGCGGGGCTGGCGGCGCTGTGGCTCGCCGGGCGGCTGGCGATGCTTGCGGCGCCGTGGCTCGACCGCGGGCTGGTCGCCGCCGTCGATCTGGCGTTCTTGCCGGCGCTGCTGCTGGCCCTGGCGCCAAAGGTGTGGTCGGCGCGCGACCGCCGCTACCGCCTGGTGCTGCCGATCGTCGCCGCCTTCGCCGCCGGCAACCTCGTGCACCATCTCGGCTCGCCGACGCTCGGCAACCTGCTCGGCGGCTATGCCTCGATGGTGCTGTTCAGCTTCGTCGGCGGGCTGCTGACGCCGATCTTCACCGCGACGGCCCTGGGCGGCGACGCCGGCTTCGACCGCCGGCTCGAAGTGCTGGCGCCGGCGCTGCTGGTGGCGTTGGCGGCGTGCGATCTGGCCGGCGCGCCGGCTGCGGCGGTTGCGACGGCCGCCGCAGCCGCGGCGGGGGTGCACGCGTTGCGCTGGTCGCGTTGGCAGGGCGCCGCCGTCGCCGACACGCCGATCCTGGCGGCGATGCATCTCGGCTATCTCGGACTGGTGCTCGCCCTGGCGATGCTGGCCGTCGTGGCCGTGGCGGCGCCGGACTGGCGCGTGACGGCGCTGCACGGCTATTTCGTGCTCGGCCTCGGCCTGATGAAGCTGAGCCTGATGACCCGCGTCGTCCTCAAGCACACCGGCCGGCCGGTGGCGGTGCCGAAGCCGATGCTGGCCGGCATGGCGGCGGTGACGCTGGCGGCGGCGCTCAGGCTGGCCGCCGGTCCGGCGAGCTGGGACGGCGGTCTGGCGCTGGCGGCGGGGCTGCTGTGGGCGCTGCCGTTCGCTCTTTATCTGGTGCTGCACGCACGGATGCTGGTCAGCCCCAGCCTGCCCCGGCCGCCTCAGCCGCCGTAGCCGATCAGGCGCGGCAGCGCCAGCGACAGCCAGGGCAGCGCCACCATGACCGCCAGGCGCACGACGTCGGCGGCCAGGAACGGCGCGATGCCGCGGAAGATCACCGTCGTCGGCACCTCGGGCACCACCGCGCGCAGCACGAACACGTTGAGGCCGACGGGCGGGGTGATCAGGCTGATCTCGGTGACGACGACGACGATGATGCCGAACCAGATCAGGTCGAAGCCCAGCGCCTGGACCAGCGGAAAGAAGATCGGCACCGTCAGCAGCACCATCGACAGGCTCTCGAGCACGCAGCCGAGCACCAGATACATCGCCAGGATCAGCAGGATCACCGCGATCGGCGCCACGTCCAGGCCCTCGACCCAGTCCAGCAGCGCCGGCGGCAGGCCGGCCAGATTGACGAAATTCGAGAACAGCAGCGCGCCGATCAGCACGAAGAAGATCATCGCCGTGGTCTCGGCGGTCTCGACCAGCACCGAGAACAGCCCGCCCCAGCCCAGCGAACGCCGCGCCAGGGCGATGGCGAAGGCGCCGCTGGCGCCGATGCCGGCGGCCTCGGTCGGCGTGAACACGCCGCCATAGATGCCGCCGAGCACCAGGACGAACAGCGCCAGCACCCGCCACACCCCCGACAACGCGCGCAGCCGCTGGCGCATCGGCAGCCGCTCGCCGCGCGGACCCAGCGCCGGCCGCCGCCAGGTGGTGAAGGCGATGGCGGCCAGGTAGCCGAGGATGCCGATGATGCCGGGCAGCAGCCCGGCGGCGAACAGATAGCCGATGTCGGTGTTAGTGATCAGGCCGTAGATGATCAGGATGACGCTGGGCGGAATCAGGATCCCCAGCGTGCCGCCGGCGGCGATGGCGCCGGTGGCCAGCGCCGGGTCGTAGCCGTATTTGCGCATCGGCGGCATCGACACCTTGGCCATCGTCGCCGCCGTCGCCAGCGAACTGCCGCACATCGCCGAGAAGCCGCCGCAGGCGACCACGGTCGCCATCGCCAGCCCGCCGCGGCGATGGCCGAGCCAGGCGTTGGAGGCGGCGTAGAGGTCGTCGGACAGGCCGGCGCGGGTGACCAGATTGCCCATCAGGATGAACAGCGGCACCACCGACAGGCCGTAGGACATCGTCGCCTCCTGGGCGACGTGGGAGATCATCGCCAGCGCCGGCGCGAGGCCGATGATCGAGACGATGCCGCCGACGCCGACGATCGCCATGGCGAAGGCGATCGGGATGCCGGCGATGATCGCCACCATCAGGATGGCGATGCCGATCAGCGCGTCGCTCATGCTTCACCGCCGCGGCGGAACACGATCCAGCTCCGGCAGGCCTTGACCAGCAGCACCAGGACGGTGAACCAGGCCAGCACCGCCATCGCCATCATCACCGGACCGATCGGGATGCCGAGATAGGGGCTGGCGTCGCCGTAGCCGACGAGTTGCATGCCCTTCTCCCACAGCACCCAGGCAAGCACCCCGTTGCAGGCGGCGATCAGCAGGTCGAGCAGGAAGGCGCGCAGGCGCAGGGCGCGCCCGGACATCAGGCCGTCGGCGATGTTGACCGCGATATGGCCGTCGCGAGCGCTGATCAGCGGCAGTCCGGCGAAGATCAGCACCCCCATCGCCACCTCGGTCATCTCGAAAGCCCCGGGCACCGGGTTGTTGAACACGTAACGCCCCGTCACGTCGGCGAAGGTCAGCGCCATCATCGCGAACAGGAGCACCGCCGCGACGAGGCCGAGCAGGCCGTCCAGCACGCGTGCCAGACGGCCGGCCCGGACGGGGGCGGAACAGCCGCCCCCGTCCACTACTTCTTCTCCAGCTTGTCGACCTCGGCGCGCAGCATCTGCAGCGCGGCCGCGCCGTCGACGCCCTTGGCGGCGGCCGCGTCGAGGAACGCCTTCTCGGCGAAGGCCACCTTGCCCTTCAGCGCGTCGAGCGCGGCGGCGTCGAAGGTCGAGACCTGGATGCCGGCGGCCTTGATCGCGCCGGCGCCGGCGGCGTCGGCGGCGTCCCAGGCCTTGCCGGCCATGCGCGCGAAGGCCTCGCCCGAGACCGCGTCGATCGCCGCCTGGTCCTGCTTGCTCAGCGAGTCCCACTTGGCCTTGTTCATGACGAAGAAGAAGCTGGTGTTGTAGAGGCCCTTGGGCACGCGGGTCTCGTATTTCAGCGCCCGCTCGATCTTGAAGAACGGCACCGATTCCTCGGGGAACATGATGCCGTCGGCGACGCCGTTCGACAGGATCTCGTAGGACTTCGACGACGGCGCCTGGATCGGCACGACGCCGAGCTGCTTGGCGATGTCGTTGATGATGCCGCCGCCGACGCGGATCTTCAGGCCGTCGAGATCGGCCGGCGTCGACACCTGGCGCTGCGAGTTGAAGATGTGCCCGGGTCCGTGGGTGAACACCGAGATCACCTTGACGCCCTTATGCTCGTCGGCCCTGGACAGCATCTTGTCGTAGACCCGCCAGTAGGCGACGGACAGCGCCTCGGCGCTGTCGGACAGGAACGGCAGCTCGGCGATCTGGGTCAGCGTGAAGCGGCCGGGCGTGTAGCCGTGCACGCCGAAGGTGACGTCGGCGATGCCGTCCTTGGCGATGTCGAAATGCGCCGGCGGCGCGCCCAGCGGCGCCTTGAGGATGTCGACCTTGACGCGGCCGTCGGTGGCCTTCTCGACCTGTTGCGCCCACGGCACCACCATGTCCTTGACGATGGGATGCGACGGCGGCAGCCAGTTCGACAGGCGCAAGGTGGTCTCCGCCTGGGCCGGAACCGCGATCACGGCGGCCAGCAGCGCGCCGGCCGCGAGTTTCGAAAGAATCTTGGTCATTTGGACGGCTCCCTATGTTGGGACCGGCTGTTGTTCGGTTTCCGTCGCGGCGGCCGGCCGGCACCGCGCGGATTGTTTATCTCGTCATCACATCACGAATCCGCCGCTGGCCAAAACGACCTGGCCGCTGACGTAGTCGGATTCGGGAATGCAGAACAGGTACACGGCGCCGGCCGCCTCCTCGGGCGTGCCGCCGCGGCCCAGCGGGATCATCTTGTTCATGAAGTCCAGCATCTCGGGCTGCACGCCCATGCGCACCTCGCGCTCGCCGATGGTCGCGCTCTCGCCGCCCGAGCCGATCGGCGCCGTCATCCGGGTCTGGATGTAGCCGAAGGCGACGGCGTTGACGCAGACCCCGTAACGGCCCCACTCCTTGGCCAGCGTCTTGGTCATGCCCAGCACCGCCGCCTTGCCGGCGGAATAGCCGAGCTGGCCGGCGTTGCCGTAGAGCCCGGCGATCGACGAGACGTTGACGACCTTGCGCATCACCGGCGCACCGGCGTCCTTCTCCTTCTTGGCGGCGCCGCGGATGAACTCCGACGCGGCGCGCAGGATGCGGAACGGCGCCGTGGCATGGACGTCGAGCATGGCGTACCACTGCTCGTCGCTCATCTTCTGGATCACGCCGTCCCACGGGTAGCCGGCGTTGTTGACGACGATGTCGAGCCCGCCGAAGCCCTCGACCGCGGCGCCGACGAAGCGATTGCCGAAATCGGCCGCGGTGACGTCGCCGACGCAGGCCAGGGCCTCGCCGCCCATCGCCTTGATGCGGTCGACGGTCTCGTGGGCCGGCGCCTCGTCGATGTCGTTGATCACCACCCGGGCGCCGGCGGCCGCCAGCTTGAGCGCGATCGCCTGGCCGATGCCGCGGCCGGAGCCGCTGACGATGGCGACCTTGCCGTCGAGTTTGCTCATTTGAGGTTCCTCCCTGTTCTCCGCCGCCATCGCGGCTTTCTTCGTTCGTCGCCCCCGCGAAGGCATCCAGGCAACGCTAAGCCCCGAACACCACGCCGGCCGCCTTCAGCTCGTCCCATTGCCCCGCCAGGCCGGCCTCGGCGAGGACGACGCGGGTGTCGGCGCCGTATTTCGGCGGAAACGGCAGCTCGCGCGGGCTGCCGGGCACGTCGACCGGTTTCGGCTGCATCCGCACCGCGCGGCCGTCGGGCATGGTGGTGCGGGTCAGCCTGTCGGCGATCGCCTGCATCGCCGCGACCTGGGGCACGGTATGGATCGGCGCGTGCGGCACCGTCGCGGCGCGCAGGTCGGCCATGATCTCGTCGGTGGCGTAATCGCGGGTCACCGCGGCGACGTCGCGGTGGATCGCGGCGCGCTCCTTGTGCCGGCCCTCGTTGGTCTTGCGGACCTCGTTGGCGATGGCGGCGAATTTCGGGATCGCCGTCAGGCGCTTCCACTGCACGTCGCTGCCGATCGCCATGTAGACGAAGCCGTCCCTGGTCGGATAGGCGTTGGTCGGGATGAACTTGCGGTGCTCGTTGCCGGCGCGGGTGATCTCGCTGGGCTCGCAGTCGAAATCGAGCAGCGGCAGCGTGGTGATCAGCCACGACGCCGCCGCCTGCAGCATCGAGACGTCGATGCGCCGGCCCTTGCCGGTCTCGGCGCGGTCGGCCAGGGCGAGGCAGACGTTGGCGAACACCTCGTCGCCGGCCTTGAGATCGATCACCGGCACGCCGGTCAGCATCGGCGGGCCGTCGGGATTGCCGGTCAGCTCCATGAAGCCGCCCATCGCCTGGATGATCGGGTCGTAGCCGGGCGTATCGGGATGGTCGGGCCCCATCGCCGAGATCGCGGCCCAGATCAGGTCGGGTTTCACGGCGCTCAGGGATTCGTAGTCGATGCCGAACGCCTTGTAGCGGCCGGGCAGCGTGTTGCAGCAGAACACGTCGACCTCGAGCTCCTTGATCAGCCGCCGCAGCACCGCCTGGCCGCGCGGGTCCTTCAGGTTCAGGGCGATCGCCTCCTTGCCGACATTGGGGGCGACGAAATAGGTGCGGCGGTCCTCGTCGGCGACCTGTTTGCCGATGTAGCGGTTGGGATCGCCGGGCAGCATGTCGCCGAGCGGCGTCGACTCGATGCGGATCACCCGCCAGCCGAGCTGCGCGAACCGCAGCGTCGCCGAGGGGAGCGACAGCGCCTGTTCGAGCGAGAGGACGGTGCGGCGTTTCATCGGCGGGCTCCGGTGGCGTCCCCTCTCCCGCTCGCGGGAGAGGGAGGGGC
>CAZJFH010000106.1:0-10404 GCA_964545205.1 uncultured Rhodospirillaceae bacterium | reverse complement strand
CTCCATCCGCGAAAAGACGGTGCCGATCAGCTCGGCCATCGCCAACGCCTACATAGATTTCAGCAAGATGACCTGCTCGGTGGTCGCCGTGGTCCCCGACGTGGTCCGCGACGGCAAGCCGGTGGTCGGCTACGGCTTCAACTCCAACGGCCGCTACGCCCAGGGCTGCCTGCTGCGCGAGCGCTTCATCCCGCGGCTGATGGAGGCCGATCCCGCCGGCCTCGTCGACGAGGCGAACGGCAATCTCGATCCGTTCGCGATCTGGACGGCGCTGATGACCAACGAGAAGCCGGGCGGCCACGGCGAACGCTCGGTGGCGGTCGGGGTGATCGACATGGCGGTGTGGGACGCGGTGGCCAAGATCGCCGGCAAGCCGCTCTACCGCCTGCTGTCGGAGCGCTACGGCGACGGTTCGCCCGACGAGACGGTGTGGGTCTACGCCGCCGGCGGCTACTACCATCCCGGCAAGGGCAACGAGGCGCTCCAGGACGAGCTCAAGGGCTATCTCGACCTCGGCTACCGCGAGGTCAAGATGAAGATCGGCGCCGTGCCGCTGGCCGAGGACCTCGCGCGCATCGAGGCGGCGCTGGCGGTGGTCGGCGGTGACGGCTCGCGTCTGTGCGTCGACGCCAACGGCCGTTTCGACCTCGACACCGCCGTCGCCTACGCCAAGGCGCTGCGCGGCTACGGACTGAAATGGTACGAGGAGGCCGGCGATCCGCTCGACTACGCGCTGCAGGCCGAACTCGCCGAGCACTATCCCCAGGCGATGGCGACCGGCGAGAACCTGTTCTCGATGCAGGACGCCCGCAACCTGATCCGCTTCGGCGGCATGCGCCCCGACCGCGATTTCCTGCAGTTCGACTGCGCGCTGTCCTACGGCGTCGTCGAGTATCTGCGCACGCTGAAGATGCTGGGCGAGCACGGCTGGTCGACGCGGCGCGTCGTGCCGCACGGCGGCCATCAGCTCAGCCTCAACATCGCCGCCGGCCTGCATCTCGGCGGCAACGAGAGCTATCCGGACGTCTTCCAGCCCTTCGGCGGCTTCGCCGACGGCACGCCGGTCGTCGACGGCCGCGTCGGCCTGCCCGACGTTCCCGGCATCGGATTCGAGGCCAAGCAGGCCCTTTACGCGGTCATGCGCCCGCTGGGCGAGGAATGACGAGTCCCTCTCCCGCCCGCGGGAGAGGGAAGGGACCCGCGCAGCGGGAGCGCAGCCCCCAACCCGACCCTCCCCCGCGAGCGGGGAGGCAGACAGGCGAAGCAGAGGAGCAAAGCAAAATGCCCGAATACCGCATCGCGGTGATCCCCGGCGACGGGATCGGCAAGGAAGTGGTGCCGGAAGGCATCCGGGTGCTCGAGGCGGTCGGCGCCAGGTTCGGCATCGACTGGCGGTGGGACGAGAAGGACTGGAGCTGCGAGCGCTTCGCCGCCACCGGCCGCATGATGCCCGAGGACGCGCTGGAGACCATCAAGGACCACGACGCCATCTTCCTCGGCGCCGTCGGCTGGCCGAGCGTGCCCGACCATGTCTCGCTGTGGGGCCTGTTGATCCCGATCCGCCGGCGCTTCCAGCAATACGTCAACCTGCGGCCGGTGCGGCTGTTCGAGGGCGTGCGCTCGCCGCTGGCCGACCGCAGGCCGGGCGACATCGACTTCATGATCGTGCGCGAGAACGCCGAGGGCGAGTATTCCGAGATCGGCGGCCGCCTCAACCAGGGCACCGCCGACGAGCTGGTGGTGCAGGAGACGGTGTTCACCCGCAGGGGCGTCGACCGCATCCTGCGCTTCGCCTTCGACCTGGCCCAGTCGCGGCCCAAGAAGCACCTGACCAGCGCCACCAAGTCGAACGGCATCATCCACACCATGCCGTACTGGGACGAGCGCTTCAAAGCGGTGGCGGCGGATTATCCCGACATCCGCACCGACCAGTACCACATCGACATCCTGACGGCGCATTTCGTCCAGCATCCCGACTGGTTCGACGTCGTCGTCGGCTCCAACCTGTTCGGCGACATCCTGTCGGATCTCGGCCCGGCGGTGACCGGGACGATCGGCATCGCGCCCTCGGCCAACCTCAACCCCGAGGGCGCCTTCCCGTCGATGTTCGAGCCGGTGCACGGCTCGGCGCCCGACATCGCCGGCAAGGGCATCGCCAATCCGATCGGCCAGATCTGGTCGGGCGCGATGATGCTCGACCATCTCGGCCACGCCGACGCCGCCCGCGCCATCGTCGCCGCCATCGAGAAGCTTCTGGCCGGCGGCGGCCCGCGCACCCGCGACATGGGCGGCACGGCCGGGACGGAGGAACTCGGCAAGGCCATCGCGGAGCTGATCTGACGCCGCGCGCGTCTCCGGACGCGCGCTTCGGAACCCGAACCGCCCCCGCCGGGTTTTCCCGGTGAGATGGACGCCTATGTCGTACTGCTCGCCGGGCTCGGACTGATCATCCTGCTGGTGGCTTGGCTGCCGCTGCTGATCCAGGAGCTGCCGCTGTCGTTGCCGATCGCCTGCGTGGCGATCGGCTTCGTGCTGTTCTGGGCCGCCGGCGGCGACGATCCGCATCCGCTCGAGCATTCGGTGGTCACCGAACGCCTGGCCGAGCTGGTGGTGATCATCGCCCTGATGGGCGCCGGGCTGCGCATCGAGCGGCCGCTGGGCTGGCGCCGCTGGGCGCCGACCTGGCGTCTGCTCGCCGTGACCATGCCGCTGTCGATCACGGGCATCGCCCTGGCGGCGGGGACGGCGCTGGAGCTGTCGGTGGCGGCGGCGGTGCTGGTCGGCGCGGTGCTGGCGCCGACCGACCCTGTGCTGGCCGCCGACGTTCAGCTCGGGCCGCCGAAATCGGGGCCGGGCGGCGAGGCGCGCTTCACCCTGACCTCCGAGGCCGGGCTCAACGACGGCCTGGCCTTTCCCTTCACCCATCTCGCCCTGGCGATGGCCGCGCACGGCGCCATGCCCGGGGCCTGGACGCTGGAATGGCTGGGCATCGACGTGCTGTGGCGCGTCGCCGCCGGCCTCGGCATCGGATGGGCGGCGGGCCGCAGCCTCGGCGTGCTGGTGTTCCGGCTGCCGCGTTGCACGCGCCTGGCCGACACCCAGGACGGCTTCGTTTCGCTGGGCATCACCTTCCTGTCCTATGGGCTCACCGAGCTCGCCCATGGCTACGGCTTCCTGGCGGTGTTCGTCACCGCGGTGATGCTGCGCCAGCGCGAGCGCGGGCATGCCTACCATCAGCGCCTGCACGACTTCTCCGAGCAGTCGGAGCGGCTGCTGATGATGGTGCTGCTGGTGCTGTTCGGCGGCAGCATCGCCGGCGGCCTGCTCGACGCCCTGACCTGGCCGGCGGCCGTCGCCGGCATCGTCGCGCTGGCCGTGGTGCGGCCGTTGACCGGACTCGTCGGGCTGGCCGGCAGCCGCCAGAGCATGCCGGAGCGGCTGGTGATCAGCGTGTTCGGCATCCGGGGTCTCGGCTCGTTCTACTACTTGGCATTCGCCATGAATCGCGGCAGTTTCGAGCGTCGGGAAGAAATCTGGGCCTTCGTCGGCTTCGTCGTTCTGGTCTCGATCGTCGTGCATGGCGTTTCCGCGACCCCGGTGATGCGCTGGCTCGACCGCCGCACCGGCGTCGAATCCTCCGGACGGGTGTGCTGATGGACGCTTTCACCAATGCGCTGGTGGTCTTCTTCGTCGTCGTCGACCCGGTCGGCCTGGTGCCGATCTTCATCAGCGTGACCCAGGGCTTCGACGGCCGGCGCAAGCGCGTGGTGGCGCTGCGCGGCACGGCGATCGGCCTGGCCGTGCTGGTGTTCTTCGCCTATCTCGGCGAGGCGGTGCTGGGGGCCTTGGGCATCGGCATACCGGCCTTCCGCATCGCCGGCGGCGCGCTGCTGTTCTGGATCGCCTTCGAGATGCTGTTCTTCCGCCGCCGCGAGGCCCGTCGCCAGGCCGAGGTCGACGGCGCCGCCGACGACGAGGAGGCGCGCGACCTGGCGGTGTTTCCGATCGCCGTGCCTCTGATCTCGGGACCGGGGGCGATCACCTCGGTCCTGCTGCTGATGGACCGCTACGGCGCCGGCGTCGCCGGCCAGGCCCAGGTCCTCGGCGCCGCCGCGCTGGTCATCGCCCTCACCGCGGCGCTCTTCATCGCCGCCGAGCGGGTCAACCGCCTGCTCGGGCGCACCCTGATCCAGACCGTCAGCCGGGTGCTGGGCATCGTGCTGGCGGCGCTGGCCACCGAGACCATCCTGGCCGGCATCACCGCCGTGTATCCGCCTGGAATTTAAACATTTCCTAAAATTTGTTGGGACATGATACTTTCGTTTGGGTCGGCACGGGAGGGCGCGCATGGGCAAGGACGTTCACGTCACCGGGGTCGAGCGACATTTCGCCGACGACGAGATCATCGTCAGCAAGACCGACCTGAAGGGCCGGATCACCTACGTCAACCGGGTGTTCATGGCGGTCTCGGGCTTTTCCGAGCGCGAGTTGCTGGGCCAGCCGCACAGCCTGATCCGCCATCCCGACATGCCGCGCTCGGTGTTCAAGCTGTTCTGGGACACGCTGCACCAGGGCCGCGAGGTCTTCGCCTACGTGGTCAATCGCTGCAAGACCGGCGACCACTACTGGGTGCTGGCCCACGCGACGCCCAGCTTCGACCTGTCGGGGAACGTCGTCGGCTACCATTCGAACCGCCGCGTCCCCGACGCGCGGGTGCTGCGCGGCTCGATCGAGCCGCTCTACCGCATGCTGCGCGACGAGGAGGCCCGCCATTCCGACCGCAAGCAGGGCATGCTCGCCGCCCACGCCAAACTGACCAACCTGCTCGCCGAGAAGGGGATCGGATATGATCGCTGGGTCTTCTCTCTCTAGGGCGCAGGCCGGCGCCGCGCTCGCCGGCGGCGCCGCCGTCACCGGCGCGGTCGCGGGGCTGGCGCTGGGGCAGTTGCCGGCGTTCGCCGCCGTGGCGCTGCTCGCCGCCGCCGCCGCCGCGGGAGCGACGTTCTGGTATCTGCGCCGGGTCGCCGCCGCGCTCGGGCGCATGGCCACCGTCTGCCGCCAGGTCTCGCGGGGCGATTTCGAGGCGCGGATCGTCGGCATCGACGAGGGCGGCGATCTCGGCGAGATCATGTGGAACGTCAACGAGCTGATCGACCGCACCGACGCGTTCGTGCGCGAGGCGGCGGCGTCGATGCAGCACGTCGCCGACAACAAGTACTTCCGCCGGATCATCGAGAAGGGCATGGTCGGCAGCTTCCTGCACGGCGCCCGCACCATCAACGCCGCCACCGACGGCATGTCGTCGAAGGTCCGGTCCTTCGCCACGGTCGCCGACGGTTTCGAGGTCAGCGTGCAGAAGGTCGTCGAGATGGTCGCCTCGGCGGCCACCGAGTTGCAGGCGACATCGGCCTCGATGGAGCACGTCGCCGATTCGACCAGCGCCGAGGCCGACGCGGTCGCCGCCGCCGCCGAGGTCGCCTCGGTCAACGTCGAGACGGTGGCCGCCGCCGCCGACGAGCTCTCGGCCAGCATCCAGGAGATCAGCGGCCAGGTCGCGCGCTCGGCGCAGATGGCGCAGACCGCGGTGTCCGAGGCCGAACGCGCCGACGGCATGGTCCAGAGCCTGCTGCGCGCCGCCGAGAAGGTCGGCGAGGTCATCGGGCTGATCAACGACATCGCCGGCCAGACCAACCTGCTGGCGTTGAACGCCACGATCGAGGCGGCGCGCGCCGGCGAGGCCGGCAAGGGCTTCGCGGTCGTCGCCAACGAGGTCAAGGCGCTCGCCAACCAGACCGCCCGCGCCACCAGCGAGATCGAAAGCCAGATCGCGGCGATCCAGACGGCGACCGGCGAGGCCGCCGGCGCCATCCAGGGCATCGCCGGCCAGATCCGCATGATCAGCCAGTCCTCGGCCGCGATCGCCGGCGCCGTCGAGGAGCAGGGCGCCGCCACCCAGGAGATCGCCCGCAATGTCGAACAGGCCTCGAGGGGCACCACCGAGGTGACGAACCGCATCCGGGAGGTGACCCAGGGCACCTCCGAAACCGGCCACTCCGCCAAGGAGGTGCTGGAAGCGGCCGGCGAACTGTCGCGCCAGGCCGAGACGCTGCGCGGGCAGGTCGAAGGCTTCCTGATCGAGGTGCGCAAGGTCGCGTGAGCGGGGCGCGCCCGGTTCGACCAGGGCGCGTTTCCGCATTTCCCGGCCGTCCCGCCGGTGCTACGCTGATTGTCGAAAGATAATCGGGGGGCGGGCGCCATGACGCTGATGCAACTGCTGTTCGGGCTCGAGGGACGGATCGGCCGGATGCTCTATCTGGTCGTCGGCTTCAGCGCCAACCTGTTCGTGACGTTCCTCGGCGTCGCGATCTCCGTCCTTCCCGAGCTGCTGCTGATCTGGCTTGCCGCGCTGCCGCTGCTGATGTGGTCGGGCATCGCGACCATGGTCAAGCGGGTCCACGACCGCGACCGGTCCGGCTGGTTCGTCCTGATCGCCTTCGTGCCGGTGATCGGGGCGATCTGGCTGTTCGTCGAATGCCTGTTCCTGCCCGGCACCCCGGGGCCGAACCGGTACGGCGACGAGGCCTACGCGCCGGAGTGGCTGCGCAAGGCGCTCGACGACGCAAGGCCGGCGCCGGCCATGGCCGGCCCGCACGAGCCGCGGAGCGGGTTCGGCCGCTCGGCCCAGCGCCCGGCGCGTCTTCGCCAGCCGGCGCCGGTGGCCGAGCCCGAAGCGGCCGGCGGCGGCTGGCTCAAGCGCGGCGCGGAGCGCTCGCCGGAATTCGAGGCGCGCCTGGCCCGCATCAAGGGGGTGCCGGCCGAGGCCGAGTGATCGGCTCCGCCGTCGATCCGGACGGCCGGGACGGGCCTACTGGTCGAAGAACGGCGGGTCGGGGTCGTCGTCCCAGTGGGCGGGCGGTTCCGGCAGGGTGCGGCGGCGCGCCTCGAGTTCGGCGATGTTGGCGTCCTGGCGCGCCACGAGCTGCTGGGCGGCGGCTTTGATCGCCGGGTCGGCGGCGTCGCGGCCGGCCTGGAGGAACAGATCCCGCATCCGCGATTCGTTGTCCAGCGCCACCCCGACCAGGTGCCACGGCCACATCAGGTAGTGCAGGGCCTCGGGATCGCCGGGATCGACGCAGTACCAGTCGACGATGCCGGCGGTGGGCGGCGCCGCGATCCCCTCCGCATGGGCGGTCTTCCATTCGGCCAGCCAGACGAGCTCGCCGGCGCCGTCGCGGTTGTTGGACATGGCGAAGGAGTCCGCCAGCTCCTCGAGCTGCTCGGCGCTGGCCGCGTCGATGGCCCGGCAGAGTCCCAGCAGTTCCGCGGCGCTCTGCGCCATGGTGGCATCGGGGGTGATCATTTCCTCTCGCTCGCTTCAATGTCGTTGGGCGTCGCAGTGCCGAGAACCGTGATAGGCGACTCGGCGGCAAATTGAAAGCATCGACCGCCCGAACGGGTGGTCGTATCACCGATTGCTGATTCTTCTGGCGTAGAAAGGGACGGTCTGGATATATGGCCTTTGGTCGGCGCACCGGCGGGCGCGCCGCCGCGCCATCGCGGCGCGACGACTAGGAGAGAGAGGAAAGAAGAAACATGGCTCTGATCATTCTCGACGACTGCACAAGCTGCGACGCCTGCGTGCCGGTCTGCCCCAACGAGGCGATCACCGAGGGCGACCCGATCTACGTCATCGACCCGGCGAAGTGCACCGAGTGCGTCGGCGCCGAGGACGAGCCCCAGTGCGTGCTTGTGTGCCCGGCCGACTGCATCCAGAAGGATCCGAATCACCCGGAGACCCAGGACGAGCTGCAGGCGAAGTTCGAATCCCTGCACGCCTGACCGGGCAAAGAAAGGGCGGGGCCCGTGCCCCGCCCGAGATCCTGCGCGCCGGTCGCCGGCGCAGCGCCGGCGGGTCCGGCCCGCCGTCCTACCGTGTGGCTTATCGTTCTTGGGCTCCTGCCAGCCAGCCAGCCACCGTGCAACCCCCGTACCAGCATCGCCGAAGTCGAGCATGGACGCGGGGCGGCCGCTTCCGGCGCGGCGACGCGCATCCCCAGGTGTAAAGATCGGCGACGGGCTTCTCAGCCTGAGGTGTCGGACAGCCAGGCTTCGACCAGCCAGCGCGCGATGCTGTCCCGACGCGGCAGGAAATGCGGGCTGCCGTCGAAGGCCGCGACCTCGGCCGCCGTGAACCAGCGCGCGTCCTCGAGCTCGTGCGGGTCGACCCGCAACGCGCCGCCGACCGCGCGGGCGTCGAAGCCGACCATCAGCGATCCCGGAAACGGCCACGGCTGCGACGCGCGGTAGCGCGGCGCCGCGATCTCGATGCCGGTTTCCTCGCGCACTTCGCGGGCCGTCGCCTCCTCGAGCGATTCGCCGGGCTCGACGAAACCGGCCAGGCACGAATACATCCCCGGCGGCCAGTGCGGCTGGCGGCCCAGCAGGCAGCGGTCGCCGTCGGCGACCAGGACGATCACGGCCGGGTCGGTGCGCGGAAAGTGATCGAGACCGCAGGCGTCGCACCGACGGACATGCCCGCCCTGGGTGGCCGTGGTCGCGCCGCCGCAGGCGCCGCAATGGCGGTGGCGCCGGTGCCAGTGCAGCATCGCCCGCCCGTATCCCAGCAGGGCGGCCTCGGCCGCCGGCAGCGCCGCCGCGACGCCGCGCAAGGGCGCGAACCGGCCGCCGAGCCCGAGATCGGGCCCGACATCCTCGTCGCCCGGCAGCGCCGAGACGTCGGCGACGAACCAGGCGCCGGCCGAATCGATTCCCAGGAACACGACCTCGGCGGCGGCGTCGCGCAGGGCGCGGCCGGCGGCGCCGGCGGCGGCGATCGCGCGCTGGGCGTCGTCGATCAGGGCGCGTCCGCGCCAATAGGGGAGAATTCGCACCGAATCCCCGTCGCTCAGCGCCGCCAGGCGCGCGGGATCACGGCGCAGCTCCGCGGCGCGGTCGAGCGTCAAGCCGCCGTAAAGCAGGGCATCCATGTCCGGACATTGGCATGGCCGCCCGCGGCCGGCAAGGCCGGCCGCGGGCGTGATCGCGATCCCACCCATGGGGGTAGCATGCCGCGCTGGTGGCTGTTTTCCGCAGTGCAACCTAGCCAAACGCTTGATACGCGACAATATACGAATGGATAGATCGCGGGGGCTCGCTGGGGCGCCTGTCGTGGCGCAGTACCATCCCCGTAAAAAACCTGAATGGATCCGGCCGAATGGCTTCGCCACGGGCCGGCGCAAGGGATTTCCGACTGATTTTCCCTGCTTTCGACATAATAAACCGCCTCCGGCAACTTGCAGGCTACAGGCCCGCCCACGACTGCGGCGCGGGGGTCATTCGATCGGTACAGGGTGGAGGCGGCTTGTTTGCTTGACAGTGGGGAGGGCCTGATTTAAATCAGCGCCACCCGCGCGGGTTCCGCAACGGGGGTGTAGCTCAGTTGGTTAGAGCGCTGGCCTGTCACGCCAGAGGTCGCGGGTTCGAGCCCCGTCACTCCCGCCATTTCCCAGAGCGTTCGCTCCGCCGAGGGAAGCGGTTTCGCGCGATCGGCATCTACCTCGAAGGAGGCGTGGCACGCTCGCTGTCGGTCGGCTCTTTCCGTACATCCGCTAGGCCCAGCTCCTTCCTTCCAGTTGGTCGCTACTAGCCGTGCGGTGACGCCGCGACGCGACGAAGCCTATCGTCCCCGGGGAAGCGCAGCACGGGTTACGGAAAGGCCGCATGATGGAAGCGTTGCTCCTCGAATACCTGCCGATCCTGATCTTCATCGGAATCGCCGTCGCCATCTCGCTGATCATCTTCGTGGCCTCGTGGGTCATCGGGCGCCAGAAGCCCGACGTCGAGAAGAACTCGGCCTACGAATGCGGCTTCGAGGCGTTCGGCGACGCCCGTTCGAAGTTCGAGGTGCGGTTCTATCTCGTCGCCATCCTGTTCATCATCTTCGACCTCGAGGTCGCGTTCCTGTTCCCGTGGGCGGTGTCGCTGGGCGCCATCGGGATGTTCGGATTCTGGTCGATGGTCATCTTCCTGGGCGTTCTGACCATCGGCTTCATCTACGAGTGGAAGAAGGGAGCTTTGGAATGGGAGTGAATTCCGACACCCATCGCGCGGTGCCGTCGGGTCTCCCGATCCCGCCCGGTCCCGGCCAGGACGATGTCATCAAGGCGGTGGCCGACGAGCTGGGCTCGAAGGGCTTCGTGCTGGCCAGCGTCGACAAGCTGGTCAACTGGGCGCGCACCGGCTCGATGTGGCCGATGACCTTCGGCCTGGCGTGCTGCGCCGTCGAGATGATGCACGCCGGCTGCTCGCGCTACGACATGGACCGCTTCGGCGTCGTGTTCCGGCCCAGCCCGCGCCAGTCCGACGTGATGATCGTCGCCGGCACGCTGACCAACAAGATGGCGC
>CAZJFH010000105.1:0-10429 GCA_964545205.1 uncultured Rhodospirillaceae bacterium | reverse complement strand
CGCCGACGACGCGCGGATGGTCGCTGTCGTAACCGCGATGGGTCGCTAGGTCGAAGGCGACGCTCAGGCCCTTCTGGCCGGCGGCCAGGTTGGCGCGGTAGAAGGCGTTGGATTCCTCGGCGGTGGAGAAGCCGGCGTACTGGCGGATGGTCCACGGCCGGTGCGCGTACATCGTGGCGCGCGGGCCGCGCACGAACGGCGGGAAGCCGGGCAGGCTGTCGAGATGGCTCAGCCCCTCGAGGTCGGCGGCGGTGTAGAGCGGCTTGACGCGGATGCCCTCGGGCGTCTCCCAGTCGAGCCGGGACAGGTCGTCGGACTTGACGTCCTTCCTGGCCAGGGCTTCCCAATCGGCCAGGGTCTTCTTGGCAAAATCCGTCATAACGCGCGCTCCTCCACCCGAAGAGGCGCGGACTATATCAAGAGACCACCCGAAGTGTCCATGTGCAGCGCAACATGGCGGCGCGCGACTCTTTCGAGGCAAGTCGTTCCGCAGGGACCGCCCGGACTTCCGCCCGGTTGCGGAGCGGGGCCCCGGCCGACGATGTTTGAGGCGGAACGCTCCCCGAGGTCGCCGCCCCGCCGATGGCAAAGCCCGCCCAGATTCCCGCCCTGACCAGCATCCGAGGCATCGCAGCCTGGTGGGTGGTGGTCTATCACTTCCGCGACCAGCTGGCGCCGCACGTGCCGGAGGCGGTCGCCGTGGTGGCGGCGCGCGGCTTTCTCGCCGTCGACCTGTTCTTCGTGCTCAGCGGCTTCGTCATCGCCCTGAACTACGGCGCCGCCTTCGACCGCCTGTCGTGGTCCGAGGTGCGGCGGTTCCTGGTCGCGCGGCTGGCGCGCATCTACCCGCTGCACCTGACGATGTGCCTGCTCTTCCTCGCCAATCCGCTGGCCATCCACCTGTTCGCCAGCTCCGGCGCCATCGGCGAGCGCTACGATGCCGGCGCCTGGCTGATGAATCTGGCGCTGGTGCAGAGCTGGGGCTTCATCGACCATATGACCTGGAACGTGCCGGCATGGTCGATCAGCACCGAATGGTTCGCCTATCTGCTGTTCCCGGCGGCGGCCTTCGCCCTGTCGCGCGCGGTGCGCAGCCCCGCCGCCGCCCTGGCGCTGGCCGCCGCCTGCCTGGTCGCCCTGCCGCTGGCGCTGTCGGCGGCGGGGGTGGCGTCGCTGGGCGCGGCGATCACCTCCTACGGTCTGGTGCGCTGCGTGCTGCAGTTCCTGGTCGGCGCGGCGCTGAGCCGGGCCTTCGTGCTCGGCCTTCGCGCCGGCGCCAAGGCGCACGCGGCGCTGCTGGCGGCGGCGGCGGGGCTCGGCGCCCTGCACCTGATCCTCGGCGTCGGCGACCACTGGGTGCTGCCGGCCGCCTTCGCCTGCCTCGTCTTCGCGCTGACGAGCGACGGCGCGGCGCTGAACCGGGCGCTGGCGCTGCCGGCGCTGGTGTGGATCGGCGAGATTTCGTACTCGACCTATCTCGTCCACTACTTCGTCAAGGACTGGACGAAGTTCCTGCTGGTCGCGCCCGGCACGCCGTCGCTGCTGCCGTTCATCGTCTACATCGCCGTCACCTTCGCCGCCTCGGTGCTGCTCTACCGCACCATCGAGGTGCCCGGGCGGCGCCTGGTGCGCCGGCTCGGCGACCGCCGGCCGCGGCTGGCCGGCGGCGAGGCCGTGGCGCGCCCGCGACAGGAGGTCAGCCGATGATCGACGCCCTCGCCATCGTCCTCGTCAGCATCGCGCTGGGGGTGACCACCCTGCGGGCGGTGATGCTCGACCGCGACACGCCGTGGTTCGGCCGCGACCCCGACGACGCCGCCGGTCCCCGGCGCCCCGAGGACGGGCGCCGCGGACCGCGCCGGGGCCGCAAGGACGGGAGCCGACGCTGATGCTGCGGAGCACCTTCCTGCTGCTGATGTGGCTGTCCTTCCTCGGGCTGGGGGCGGCGGTCCCGTTCGTCGCCGGGCTGGGCTACGTGTGGATCGACCTGTTCTCGCCGCACCGCGTCGCCTACAGCCTGCTGCCCGGCATGCCGGTGGCGATGATCACCGCGCTGGTGATGATGGGCGCCTACGTCGCCTTCGACCGCGCGGCGCCGCCGCGGCCGACGGCGCTGATGGTGCTGATCGTGCTGTTCGCGATCTGGATCACCTTGACCACCACCTGGGCGGTGGTGCCGGATTCGGCCTGGCGCAAATGGGACTGGGCGGTCAAGGCGGTCGGGGTGGCGGCGTTCCTGCCGTTCCTGTTCCGCTCGCGCATCCAGATCGACGCGCTGCTGGTCACCATGATCCTGTCGGTGGCCGCCACGATGCTGCCCTACGGCATCAAGACCCTGATCAGCGGCGGCGGCTACGGCACCAATCTCGGGCTGTTCGGCGGCAATTACGGCCTCGCCGAAAGCAGCACCCTGGCGATGGCGGCGTCGGCCTCGATACCGCTGATCCTCTATCTGAGGAATCATTCGCGGGTGCTGCCGCGCGGCCGGCTGACCACCGTCGCGTGCTACGGCCTGGTCGTCGCCGCGCTGCTGACGGTGATCGGCACCACGGCGCGCACCGGCCTGGTGGCGCTGGCGGTGCTGGCGGTGGTGATGTGGTGGCGCAGCCACCACAAGACGGTCTACGTGCTGGCGGCGCTGGTCCTCGCCGCGATCGGCTGGGCCGTCGCCGACCAGACCTACATCGACCGCATGATGACGATCTTCGACTACGGCTCCGAATCCTCGGCGCTGGGCCGCATCGCGGTGTGGCTGTGGACCCTGGAATACGTCGGCGCCAACCCGCTGGGCGGCGGCTTCGACGTCTACCGCGTCAACACCTTCTCGGTGCCGATCGAGGGCGCGCCGGGCGAGTTCCTGACCGTGCAGGGCAAGGCGTTCCACAGCATCTATTTCGAGGTGCTGGGCGAGCACGGGATTCCCGGGCTGGCGCTGTATCTCGGCATCGTCGCGACGATGTTCCTGAACCTGCGCCGGGTGATGCGCGACACCCGCGGCGAGCGGGGCCTGCTGTGGGCGCACGAGCTGGCGCGCAGCCTCATCGTCACCCTGGTGGTGTATCTCGCCGGCGGCGCCTTCGTCGGCATCGCCTTCCAGCCGATGCTGTACTATTTCGCGGCGCTGACGATCTCGCTGCATCAGTTCGTGCGCCGCGCGAAGGCGGCCGATCCGGCGCCGGCGCCCGCCGCCGACGAGACCGCGGCCGCGCCGGCGGAGCGCCGCCGGCCGCCGTCGATCTGGGGCGAGACCGGCCGCACGCCGCAGCCCCGATGACGGCGCGCGGCGCTTGCGCTACAACGGCGCCATGAGCTTCCTCGACCATATCCGCGCCTGCAACGCGCACGACATCGCCGCCTATCGCCGCCTGACGGTGGCCGGGCGCGGCGCCGGCTGGGTGCGCCACGGCCTCGCCGCCCGCCTGGCGGCCTTTCCCGAGGTCTTCGCCGTCGCCGACGCCGAGGTGGCGCTGGCGCCCGGCCTCGCGACGCCGCAGGCCCGCACCGAGGCGGTCGGCCGCGTCGCCGCCGCGCTGGATCTGCCGCGCACCGGCGAGGCGTACCCGGTGGTCGAGCGCTTCGGCGCCGAACCGCTGTTGCTGCTCGACCGCGGCCTGGCGGCGCATTTCGGCATCCGCGCCTTCGGCCTGCACGTCAACGGCTGGCTGCGCAACGCCGACGGCCTCTGCCTGTGGATCGGCAAGCGCGCCGCCGACAGGGCGGTGGCGCCGGGCAAGCTCGACAACATGGTCGCCGGCGGCCAGCCGCACGGCCTGAGCCTGGCCGAGAACCTGCGCAAGGAGGCGCGGGAGGAGGCCGGGCTGCCGGACCGGGTGATCGACCGCGCGGTGCCGGTCGGCGCCATCACCTACACGATGGAGAACGCGAACGGGCTCAAGCCCGACACGCTGTTCCTCTACGACCTCGAAATGCCGGCCGGGGTGGTCCCGCGCAACACCGACGGCGAGCTCGAGGAGTTCCGCCTGATGCCGGCGGAAGCGGTCGCCGAGCGGGTGCGCGCCGGCGACGACTTCAAGTTCAACGTCAACCTGGTGATCATCGACTTCCTGCTCCGCCACGGCCTGCTCGACCCGGATTCCGAGCCGGACTATCTCGACCTGGTGCAGGGATTGCGGCGGGCGCAGCCGTAACAAAATGGCGCATTCCGGCCATGCCCGGAAACAAGCTTGCGTCGCGCGTTGCAGCGCAGCAAAATCGGCGCTCTTCGTTTCCGCCACCAACCCAACGGACGGCCGATGACCATCAAGCCCCCCAAGAAGTTCTTCGAGCCCCTGGCGATCGGCGCGCCGCAGCCCTACCGCGAACTGCCGGTGGCGCTGGAGCGCATGATCCATTTCTTCCCGCCGCACGTCGAGAAGATGCGCGCCCGCGTGCCCGACATGGTCGGCCAGGTCGACGTGCTCTTGGGCAATCTCGAGGACGCCATCCCCGCCGACGCCAAGGAGGCGGCGCGCCGGGGCTTCGTCGAGGTCGCCAAGAGCGTCGCGTTCGGCGGCTGCGGGCTGTGGACCCGGGTCAACTGCCTCAACAGCCCGTGGTTCCTCGACGACGTCACCGAGATCGTGGCGGCGGCCGGCGACAAGCTCGACGTCATCATGCTGCCCAAGGTCGAGGGGCCCTGGGACATCCACTATCTCGACCAGCTGCTGGCCCAGCTCGAGGCCAGGCACGGCGTCGGCAAGCCGATCCTGATCCACGCCATCCTGGAAACCGCCCTGGGCGTCGACAACGTCGCCGCCATCGCCGGCGCGTCCCCGCGCATGCACGGCATGAGCCTGGGTCCGGCCGACCTCGCCGCCAGCCGCGGCATGAAGACCACCCGCGTCGGCGGCGGCCATCCGTTCTACGGCGTGCTCGCCGACCCCAGGGAGGGCCAGGACGGCCGCGCCTTCTTCCAGCAGGACCTGTGGCACTACACGATCGCGAAGATGGTCGACGCCTGCCAGTCGCACGGCATCAAGGCCTTCTACGGCCCGTTCGGCGACTTCAGCGACGACGCCGCCTGCGAGGCGCAGTTCCGCAACGCCTTCCTGCTCGGCTGCGCCGGCGCCTGGTCGCTGCACCCCAAGCAGATCGACATCGCCAAGCGCGTCTTCAGCCCCGAGGTCGACGAGGTGCTGTTCGCCAGGAAGATTCTCGACGCCATGCCCGACGGCACCGGCGCGGTGATGATCGACGGCAAGATGCAGGACGATGCCACCTGGAAACAGGCCAAGGTCATCGTCGACCTCGCCAAGCGGGTCGCCGCCAAGGATCCCGAGATGGCGAAGGCCTACGGACTCTGACGCCGGGTTGACCACAGAGGCGCAGAGACACAGAGAAGGCACCGAGAGGAGTTTGTTGCGCGCGCCGCGCGCGGTGAGCCAATCTTTGTGCCGTCTCTGTGTCTCCGTGTCTCCGTGGTTGGATTTATCCCGATGACCAAGCCCTTCCGCCTGTTCCGCAGCACCCTCTCGGTTCCCGCCAGCCGGCCCGAGCGCTTCCGCAAGGCGATCGACTCGGCGGCCGACGTCGTGCTGATCGATCTCGAGGACGCCGTCGCCCCCGACGACAAGCCCGCCGCCCGCGCCGGGGTGATCCGGGCGCTGCAAAGCGAGGATCTCGGCGCCAAGCCGCTGGGCGTGCGCGTCAACGGCCCCGACACCCACTGGTGCTATCGCGACGTCGTCGACCTGATCGAGCAGGGCGGCGAGCGGCTGGACCTGATCATGATCCCCAAGGTCGGGCGGCCCGAGGACGTCTACGCCCTCGACATGCTGGTGACCCAGGCCGAGCGCGCCGCCGGCCGCGCCAAGAAGCTGGGCTTCCTGCTGCTGATCGAGACCGCGGCCGGCGTCGCCAATCTCGACGCCATCGCCGCCGCCGCCGGGCCGCGCGTCGAGGCGCTGTATTTCGGCGCCGGCGACTTCGCCGCCTCGACCGCCGCCCGGACCCAGGTGATCGGCGCGCCGAGCCTGGGCTACGACGTCGCCATGGCGCGCCTGGTCACCGCGGCGCGGGCGCACGGCCTGCAGCCGGTCGACGGCCCCTATGCCGAGGTCAGGGACACGGAAGGCCTGCGCCTGATCGCCAGGAAATTCGCCGATCTCGGCTGCGAGGGCAAATGGGCCATCCATCCGGCCCAGGTCGAGGTCATCAACCAGGTGTTCGGCCCGACCGCCGACGAACTCGCCCAGGCGCGCCGCATCGTCGCGGCGATGCAGGAGGCGGCGAAGGCGGGTCAGGCGGCGGTCAGCCTCGACCGCCGGATGATCGACATCGCCTCGCTGCGCCAGGCCGAGGTGGTGGTGCGCAAGGCCGAGGCCATCGGCATGTGATCGCGGCGCGCCGAATCGGCGCCCGGGCGCCCTTGCCCGCCGCCGCGTTCCATGGTAGTTCGACCGCGCAATGCGATTCTCTGGGGCCGGGACTCCCATGAACTTCCTCGACTTCGAAAAGCCGATCGCCGAGCTGGAAGGCAAGATCGAGGAGCTGCGGCACCTGCACGACGCCGACGGCGAGATCAACATCGCCGAGGAGGTCGGGCGGCTGCAGGGCAAGCTGCAGAAGATGCTGCTGGCCACCTACGCCAAGCTGACGCCGTGGCAGAAGACCCAGGTCGCCCGCCATCCCGACCGGCCGCACTTTCTCGACTACGTCGACGGCCTGGTCGAGGACTTCACGCCCCTGGCCGGCGACCGCGGCTTCGCCGAGGACCGCGCCATCGTCGGCGGCCTGGGCCGGTTCCGCGGCCGCTCGGTGATGGTCATCGGCCACGAGAAGGGACGCGACACCGAGACCCGCGTGCGCCACAATTTCGGCATGGCGCGACCCGAAGGCTACCGCAAGGCGCGCCGCCTGATGCAGATGGCCGAGCGCTTCGGCCTGCCGATCGTCACCCTGGTCGACACCGCCGGCGCCTATCCCGGCGTCGACGCCGAGGCCCGCGGCCAGGCCGAGGCCATCGCCCGCTGCATCGAGACCTGCCTCGACGTGCGCGTGCCGCTGGTCAGCGTGGTGATCGGCGAGGGCGGCTCGGGCGGCGCCATCGCGCTGGCCGCCGGCAATGCGGTGCTGATGCTCGAGCACGCGATCTATTCGGTGATCAGCCCCGAGGGCTGCGCCGGCATCCTGTGGCGCAGCGGCGAACAGGCCAAGGACGCCGCCGAGGCGCTGAAGCTGACCGCGCAGGACCTGCTCAAGCTCGGCGTCATCGACGACGTGGTGCCCGAGCCGCTGGGCGGGGCGCATCGCAACCGCAAGGACACGATCGCCGCCGTCGGCGACGCCGTCGAGCGGGCGCTGGAGGAACTGGCGGACCTCGAAGGCGGGCTGCTGCGCTCGCGCCGCCGCGAGAAGTTCCTCGAGATGGGCAAGCAGGGCCTGCACTGAGCGCGCCCCGCCTCCTTCCTTCGGATTAGGCCGACCGCCCAGGTCGGCCATACACTTCGACGGCATGAAAATGCCGCCGTTTTGCCTTACTATCGAACCATCACTGCCATTGGTCGCGGCGATCGTGATTTCCGATCACGTCCGAAGCCGCAGGAGGGCCGCATGAGCAGGTTTCACATGGTTCTGATGAAGCTCTGGCGCATGATCGTGGGAGCCCCCGATTCGGGGCCGCTTGCCCGCGGCCACTGACCTGGATTCCCGTCGCCCGCGGGATCCCCGCCTGCGGGCTTGCGAAGACCCGTCGCCCTTGCGGCACTCCGGTGAGGGAGGGACCCGGCCGAATGCCGGGAGGGCGAGGGCAGCGGCGCGTGGCGCGCATCCGGCCTTCGGCCGTAAGACACCCTCACCCCGACGCTCTCCCGCAGGCGGGAGAGGGAGAAAAGGGGGCGGCCGTGGCTTGCCCCGGAATTCGGCGACGAACGCAAACGAAAAGGGGCGGCCGAAGCCGCCCCTTCCCTTGACCGAACCTGCGTTCGATTAGAACGACAGGGCCATGCCGGTGGCGAAGCCCCAGCCGTCGTTGTCGGCGGCGCCGGCGACGTCGACGTCAACATGGCCGATGCTGCCGATCAGGTCGACGCCCGGGCCCATGTTGTACTTGCCCGAGACATGGATGTCGGTGGTCTCGTTGCCATTGTCGATGTCGTCGTGCCAGTAGACCAGCGACACGGCGTAGGGGCCGGTGGCGTACTGCACGCCGGCGGTCCAGGTGTCGAACTCGACGTCGGCAACGCCACCGGTGTTCTCGGTGTCGGAGTGCTTGTACGCGCCGCCGACGGTGAAGCCGCCGAAGCCGAACTGCGCACCCAGGGTGAACTGGTCGAAGTCGTCGAAGGTGGCGGCCATGCCGTCATCGTCGAGGATGGTGGCATAGGCGGCCGACAGCTTCACGCCGACGCTGCCGAAGGTGTTGTTGTACGCACCGGCGATGCCGAAGCCGTCGGCGCCCTCACCGGCCGCGTTGAAGACGTCGAACTGAGCGCCGGCCATTTCCGGGATCCAGCTCGCGCCCACGGTGAAGCCGGCGAAGGTCGGCGCCACATAGGTCAGGGCGGCGTGGTCGGCGCCGCTCAGCAGCGCGGTGGTCTTGCCGGCGCCGGTGTTCTGCGGGATGGTGTTGCCACCGACGCCCGCGGCGCTGCCGAGGACGGTGTTCTTCAGGGCGATCGGGTTATCTTCCGACATGCCGGCCGCATCGGGGGCCGAGACGTGCAGCAGGTAGCCGCCGTTGTCCTCGTTGCCGATGATCAGGCGGCCCCAGCCGCCGTCGACGGTGATGTACATCTCGTCGAAGGTGCCGCCGCCGGCCAGACCGGCCTCGAGCTCGCCCTTCCAGCCGATCTTCAGGCCGTTGTCGAGGGTGGTGGCGCCCGAGAAGAAGACTTCCGAGTCCTCGTACAGGTCGAGGTCCTGGATGCCGCCGGCCGGCTCGTTGTCGACGTTGGCGAAGCCGATCAGCCACTTGCTGTAGCCGCCCACCTTCAGGGCGATCGGATCGGCGGCCTGGGCGGCACCGGCGACAGCGAACGCCACGAGGGCGGTGCTGGCGAAAAGAACCTTCTTCATGTTATCTCCTCTCTTTGGCTGGCCGCTACGCCGATCGGCAAGCGCGCCCTACCCAAATTCGTGTTGCACGCCGATGATGGAGCCACGCGGCGGAGTCCAAGTCAACAAGCCGGCGGCGGCCGATGTGATGAAAACTCCCCACTGTTGCAGAGAAAACACACTCGCGTGCCGGGACGAACGCCGCGGGGCTTAACAGCCGCTCGCGAATAGGCTAATTGCATTGCGGCGGCCGAGCGCGCCGCCGGAGCGACGGAAGGAACGGACGAATGGCATTGAAGCGACTGCCGCGCAAGGCGGCGCCGGTACTGGCCCTGGGCTTCGCGGCGGTGGTGCTGTCGGCCTGCGATGCCGGCCAGGCCGTCTACCCCGACCGCCGCCCCGGCGACAGCGCGCCGACCTGGGGCGACGCGCCGCGCGAGACGGTCTTCGGTCCCGGCGGCATGGACCTGTTCGGCACCGACCGCAAGAAGGACCCCGAATCCGGCGGCGGCGGCGGCATCGGCGTCAACGCCTTCCTGTGGCGGGCGGCGCTGGACACCATCGGATTCATGCCGATCGCCTCGGCCGATCCGTTCGGCGGCGTCATCCTGACCGAGTGGTACGCGCCGCCCGAGACGCCGTCCGAGCGCTTCAAGATCACCGTGTTCATCATGGACCGGGCGCTGCGCGCCGACGGCGTGCGCGTCTCGGTGTTCCGCCAGGTCCGCGACCGCAGCGGCGCCTGGGTCGATGCCGCCGTCGAGCAGCGCACCGGCCGCGAGATGGAGGACACCATCCTGACCCGCGCCCGCCAGCTGCGCATCGCCGCCACCGGCGGCGAGTGACGCCGGCCATCCGATTCGAGACACGCGAGGATCCATGTCGCGCACCGACGAGCGTTACAACGTCAAGGAAACCGAGGCCAGGTGGCAGGCCGAGTGGGAGCGCCGCGGCACCTTCCGCGCCGAGCGCCGGCCCGGGCGGCAGAAATATTACGTCCTCGAAATGTTCCCGTATCCGTCGGGCCGCATCCACATGGGTCACGTGCGCAACTACACGCTGGGCGACGTGGTGGCGCGCTACAAGCGGGCCAAGGGCTTCGACGTGCTGCATCCGATGGGCTGGGACGCCTTCGGGCTGCCGGCCGAGAACGCCGCGATCCAGAACAACGTCCATCCCGCCAAGTGGACGCGCGAGAACATCGCCGCGATGCGCGCCCAGCTCAAGTCGATGGGCCTGTCCTACGACTGGTCGCGCGAGGTCGCGACCTGCGAGCCGGACTACTACCGGCACGAACAGAAGATGTTCCTCGACTTCCTGAAGGCCGGCCTGGTCTACCGCAAGGAGAGCTGGGTCAACTGGGATCCGGTCGAGAACACCGTGCTGGCCAACGAGCAGGTCATCGACGGCCGCGGCTGGCGCTCGGGCGCCCTGG
>CAZJFH010000104.1:0-10468 GCA_964545205.1 uncultured Rhodospirillaceae bacterium | reverse complement strand
TCCAGCGGTTCTGGGTGATGGTGAACATGACGACGAACAGGCCGCCAGCGATGCCACCGGTGACGAGCGCACCGAGCGGGTGCATCAAGTCCGAGCCGGCGCAGACGGCGACCAGGCCGGCAAGCGGGCCGTTATGCACGAAACCGGGGTCGTTCTTGCCCATCACCAGGGCGACGAGCGTGCCGCCGACCATGGCCATCAGCGAGTTCATCGCCACGAGGCCGGAGACCTTCTCCAGCGTCTGGGCGCTCATGACGTTGAAACCGAACCAGCCGACGATGAGGATCCAGGCGCCGAGGGCGAGGAAGGGGATGCTGGAGGGCGGATGCGCGCCGGCGATGCCGCCGTCCTTGTGATAGCGGCCGCGGCGGGCGCCGAGCAGCAGCACGGCGGCGAGGCCGATCCATCCCCCGACCGCATGCACCACGATGGAGCCGGCGAAGTCGTGGAACTCCGCGCCGAAGGTCGCCGCCAGCCAGGCCTGGACGCCGAAGGCCTGGTTCCAGGCGATGCCCTCGAAGAAGGGATAGACGAAGCCGACCAGCAGGAAGGTGGCGGCGAGCTGCGGGTTGAAGCGCGCCCGCTCGGCGATGCCGCCGGAGACGATGGCGGGAATCGCCGCCGCGAAGGTGAGCAGGAAGAAGAACTTGACGAGATCGTAGCCGCTCTTCGCCAGCAGGGTCTCCGCGCCCGCGTAGAAATCGACGCCGTAGGCGATGCCGTAGCCGATGAAGAAATAGGCCAGCGTCGAGACCGAGAAGTCGCAGAGGATCTTGACCAGCGCATTGACCTGGTTCTTGCGGCGCACGGTGCCCAGTTCGAGGAAGGCGAAGCCGGCGTGCATCGCGAGGATCATGATCGCGCCGAGCAGGATGAACAGCACGTCGGCGGAAGCCTTGAAATTCTCCATGTTGGTGCCCCGAAATCACAAAATGGGGAACACGCTAGCAACAAGCATTCCAGAGAATTACATGCGTTTTTTCAATCAACTACACAATACAGCATGACATGGCGAGCGCCGCGCGCACCGTACCGGTGCCCCGCGCGCACCGCAAGCGGGCGTGCATCAGGCGACGAGCGTCCGCCACAGGGTCTTCCCCCCGCTGGCCTTGTCGATCTCGGCGAGGACGCGTTCGTGTTCGGCCAGCTCCTCGGCGCTGGCGGCGAGCACGCGAATCGCCGGACGCTCGCCGGCGGCGAAGGCGATCTCCTCCGCGCCCATGTCGAGCTCCATCATCAGGCTTTCCTGCCCGCGCGTCATGGCGAGATAGACCTCGGCGAGCAGTTCGGCGTCGAGCAGCGCCCCGTGCAACTGGCGGCCGGAGTTGTCGACGCCGAATTCGCCGCACAGCGCGTCGAGGCTGTTCTTCTTGCCGGGACGCAACTCGCGCGCCATCTTCAGCGTGTCGACGATGCTCTCGCAGGCCTCGCGGAACGGCGCACGCTCCAGCAGCGCCATCTCGTTGTCGAGGAAGCCGACGTCGAAGGGCGCGTTGTGGATGATCACCTCGGCGCCGCTCACGAACTCGATCAGCTCGTCGGCGATGTCGGCGAACTTCGGCTTGTCGGCGAGAAACTCGTCGGTCAGGCCATGCACCGCCTGCGCGCCGGCGGCGATGGCGCGCTCGGGGTTGAGGTAACGGTGGAAATGCCGGCCGGTGAGCTTGCGGTTGATGAGCTCGACACAACCGATCTCGATGACGCGCTCGCCCTGGCGCCATTCGAGTCCGGTGGTTTCGGTGTCCAGCATGATCTGGCGTGTCGCGCTCATGTCATCGTCCCCTGTTGTCCTCGATCGCGCGCCGCGCCAGCGCGTCGACCCGTTCGTTCTCGACATGCCCGGCATGGCCGCGCACCCAGAGCCATTCGATCTTGTGGCCCATGGCGGCGGCGTCGAGCGCCTGCCAGAGATCGGCGTTCTTCACCGGCTTCCGGTCGGCGGTCAGCCAGCCGCGCCGCTTCCAGCCGTGAATCCATTCGCTGATGCCCTTCTGGACATACTGCGAATCGGTATGCACGCGCGCCGCCACCGGCCGCTTGAGGGCGCGCAGCGCCTCGATGACGGCCAGCAGTTCCATGCGGTTGTTGGTGGTCGCCGGGTCGTAGCCCGACAGCTCCTTTTCCTTGCCGTCGGCGCGCAGCAGCGCGCCCCAGCCCCCCGGGCCGGGATTGCCGCTGCACGCGCCGTCGGTGTAGATGTCCACGATCTCGCTCATCGCTCTTCCGTTGTCTTGTGGGTCAGGGGGTTGCGCGGCACGAGAGCGAGCGCCTTGGCGCGCGCCATGCGGTCGCGCCATTTCGGCATCACCAGCCGCATGCCGTGCTGGCGCTTGATCGCCTGCACGACATAGACGCCGCCCATCACCGGCCACCAGCGGTCGCCGGCGGCATCCATGAAGCGCCAGCGTTGCAGCCATTTCTCCTGCTCGACCGGCGGTGCATAACAGCCGAAGGCGCCGCCGCGCGTCTCGAATCCGAGCAGCGCGAACCAGTCGCGCAGGCGCGGCACGGACAGGTAACGCCCCAGCCAGGGCGGCGATCCGGCGCCGCCGGCCAGCCGCCGCCGCGCGCCCCAGAGACTGAAGGGATTGAAGCCGGCGACGACGACCTGCCCCTCGGGAACCAGCACGCGCTCCACCTCGCGCAGCACCTGATGCGGATGCGCGGCGAACTCGAGAATATGCGGCAGCACGACAAGATCGAGGCTGCTGGTCGCGAACGGCAGATGATGCGGATCGCCCTTCACCTCGGCGCCCGCGCCGCAGCAGCGGAAACGGAAGGGCATGCGGTTGGCGCGCAGGAAATCCAGCTCGGGGAAGCCGACCTGCGCGGCGTTGAAGCCGAAGATGTCGGCGACCAGCAGGTCGAACTTCGCCTGCTCCCAGTCGCGCACGTAGCGGCCCTGCGGCGTTTCCAGCCATGCGGAAAAACTCCCGATCGCCATTACAATCGGGCTCCATGCGGATCGAATCCATTCCCGCTCTCGAGGACAACTACATCTGGGCGCTGCGCGGCATGGGCCCGGTGGGACGCGTCGCCGTCGTCGACCCGGGCGAGGCGGCGCCGGTGCTGCGCTTCCTTGACCAGACGCGCGACCGCCTCTGCGCGATCCTCGTCACTCACCGCCACGGCGACCACGTCGGCGGCATCGGCGAAATCCTCGCCCGTCACCCCGTGCCGGTCTACGGCCCGGCGCTGGAAGCCGCCGACGTCGTCACCCATCCGTTGCGCGACGGCGAACGCCTGACGCTGCAGGCGTTGGGCATCGATTTCGAGGTGCTGCATCTGCCGGGGCATACGCGAGGTCATGTCGCCTATTATCGCCCGGGGATGCTGTTCTGCGGCGACGTCCTCTTCGGCGCCGGCTGCGGCCGCGTCTTCGAGGGCACGCCGGAGCAGATGCACGCGGCGCTCGCGCGCATCGCCGCCCTGCCCGCCGACACGCGCATCTACTGCGCCCACGAATACACCGAATCCTGCCTGCGCTTCGCGCGCACGGTGGAACCCGACAACCCCGCCATCGCCGCGCGCATCGAACGCGTCGCCGCCTTGCGCGCCGCCGGCCAGCCGTCGGTGCCGTCCACGCTCGCCGAGGAACTCGACACCAACCCCTTCCTGCGCTGGCACATACCGGAAGTCGCCGCCGCCGCCGCGGCGCGACTCGGTCGCCCCCCGGCCGGCGACGCCGAAACCTTCGCCGCCATCAGGGCATGGCGCGACAGCCTTTGACCATCCCCAAGGAGGAGACACCATGAAGAAAATCCTGATCGCCGGCCTGTGCGCCGCCTCGCTGGCCACCGCGCAGGCGGCGTCGGCCGCCGACACCGTGAAGGTCGGCTTCCTGTCGACGCTGTCCGGCCCGGCCGCTGGCCTCGGCGTGGACATCCGCGACGGCTTTCAGCTCGCCATGAAACACCTCGGCGGCAAGCTCGGCGGCCTGCCGGCCGAAGTCATCGTCGCCGACGACCAGCAGAACCCCAACACCGCCAAGCAGACCACCGAGCGTTTCCTCAAGAAAGACAAGGTCGATTTCATGACCGGCATCGTCTTCTCGAACATCCTGCTCACGGTGACGAAGCCGGTATTCGACAGCCAGACCTTCTACATCTCGTCCAACGCCGGCCCCTCGCAGCTCGCCGGCGCGGACTGCAACCCGTATTTCTTCAACGTCTCCTGGCAGAACGACAACGTCGCCGAGGCGATGGGCAAGTGGGCCACCGACCAGGGCTACAAGAACGTCATCGGCGTCGCCCCCAACTACCCGGCTGGCAAGGACGCCATCAACGGTTTCAAGCGCTTCTTCAAGGGCAGGGTCGGCGACGAGATCTACACCAAGCTGGGCCAGCTCGACTACGCCGCCGAACTGGCGCAGTTGCGCGCCGCCAAGCCCGACGCGGTGTTCTTCTTCCTGCCCGGCGGCATGGGCATCAACTTCATCAAGCAGTTCGTCGCCACCGGCCTGTCGAAGGACATCCGCCTCATCACCTCCGGCTTCACCGCCGACGAGGACGTGATCCACGCCGTCGGCGAACCGATGCTCGGCACCTTCAACTCCAGCCACTGGGCGCACGACCTCGACAACGCGGCCAACCGCAAATTCGTCGCCGACTTCGAGAAGGAATACGGCCGCCTGCCCTCGCTCTACGCCTCGCAGGGCTACGACGCCGCGTTGCTGATGGATTCGGCCGTGCGCCGGACGAAGGGCAAGCTCGACGACAAGGCCGCCGTGCGCAAGGCCCTCGAAGCGGCGCAATTCGCCTCCGTGCGCGGCAAGTTCAGGTTCAACGCGAACCACTACCCGGTGCAGGACTACTTCCTGCGCGTCGTGCGCAAGGACGAAAAGGGGCGCATCACCAACAAGCTGATGGGCACGATCTTCACCGACCACGCCGACGCCTACGTCGGCGAGTGCAAGATGCCCAAGTAAGCGAAAGTCGGCGCCGGCGGGACGGCGGCGCCGTCTTGCCGGCGCCGACTTTCGCTCAGGCCTCCGCGATGCGGCCGGCGATGTGCGCCAGCGCCTCCTCGACCTGATCGACGAGGATCAGGCACAGGTCGCCGGGCCGGAGTTTCGCCAGCGCGGTGTCGATGGCGAGAAATTCGCCGCGGATTTCCTCGATCTCCCGCGTGCGCGCGGCGCCGGCAAGTCCCTCGCGCAGCAGGCCGATGACCTCGCCGTCGGCGCGGCCGCGCTGGCAGGCGTCCTGATACAGCACCGCGCCGTCGAAGGCCGCGCCGAGGATTTCGGTCTGGCGGCGGATGTCCTCGTCGCGCCGGTCGCCGGCGCCGCTGATGACGACCCAGCGGCGTTGCGCCGGGAGCGCCTCGACGGCCTGCGCCAGCGCCTGGATCGCGTCCGGGTTGTGGCCGTAGTCGGCGACGAGCGTCGCGCCCTTGTAGTCGAAGACGTTGAAACGGCCGGGGGCGGTGCCGGCGTCGCCGACGAAGGTGGCGAGCCCCAGGCGGATCGTGTTCCAGTCGATGCCGAGCGCCCAGGCCGCGCCGATGGCCGCCATGGCGTTCTCGACCTGGAAGCCGATCGCGCCGTCGCGTGTCAGCGGTATGCCGGCAAGCTCGATGCGCTCGGCCAGCGCGCCCTCCGAACACACCAGCGCGCCGCCTTCGCGGTGGATGGCGCGCCGTCCTTGCGCCCGATGGGTCATCATCGCCGGATGCTGCGGATCGGCGGCGAAGTAGATCACGTCGCCGGGACAGGTGGCCGCCATCCGCGCGACGTTCGGGTCGGCGGCGTTGAGCACCGCCGTGCCGCCGGGGCCGACGTTCTGCACGATCACGCGCTTGACGACGGCGAGTTCCTCGGTCGTCGTGATGTAGTTGAGACCGAGGTGATCGCCCTTGCCGAGATTGGTCACGACGGCGACGTCGCAACGGTCGAAGCCCAGCCCCTCGCGCAGGATGCCGCCGCGCGCGGTCTCGAACACCGCCGCGTCGACCTCGGGATGCATCAGCACGTTCCGCGCGCTCTTCGGCCCGCTACAGTCGCCGGTGTCGATCAGGCGGCCGTGCGCATGGACGCCGTCGGTGGTCGTCATGCCCATGCGCCTGCCGGTCTGTGCGATCAGGTGCGCGATCAGGCGCACCGTCGTCGTCTTGCCGTTGGTGCCGGACACGGCGACCACGGGGATGCGCCCCGTCGCGCCGGCCGGGAACATCGTGTCGATCACCGCCCTGCCGACGTCACGCCCGGTGCCGTAGGAGGGATCGAGGTGCATGCGCAGGCCCGGCGCCGCATTCACCTCGACGATGCCGCCGCCCTGTTCCTCCAGCGGCCGGCCGACGTTCTCGCAGACCACGTCGACGCCGGCGATGTCGATGCCGACCATCCGCGCCGCCGCGATGGCGCGCGCCGCCACTTCCGGATGCACGTCGTCGGTGACGTCGGTCGCCGTGCCGCCGGTCGACAGGTTGGCGTTGTTGCGCAGCACCGCGCGCGCGCCCAGCGGCAGGACCGAGTCGGCCGTGTAGCCCTGCACCGCGAGACGCGAATGGGCGATTTCGTCGAAGCGGATTTTCGTCAGCGAAGTGGCATGGCCCTCGCCGCGGCGCGGATCGCTGTTCACGATGTCCACGAGTTCGCGCACGGTGTGCGTGCCGTCGCCGATGACGTGGGGCGGATCGCGGCGCGCGGCCGCGATCAGCCGGTCGCCCACCACCAGCAGGCGGAAGTCGTGGCCGGCGATGAACTTCTCGACCATCACGTGGCGGCTGTATTCCTGCGCCACGGCGAAGACGATCTCGAAGTGGTCGCGGTTGACGATATTCACCGTCACGCCCTTGCCCTGGTTGCCGTCGAAAGGCTTGGTCACCACCGGCAGGCCGATTTCCAGCGCCGCCCGCCAGCCATCCTCGACGTTGTCGACGACGCGCCCGACGGGCACCGGCACGCCGGCGGCGTGCAGGAGCTGCTTGGTCAACTCCTTGTCCTGGGCGATCGATTCGGCGATGGCCGAGGTGCTGTCGATCTCGGCGGCCTGGATGCGGCGCTGCCGCGATCCCCAGCCGAACTGCACGAGACTGCCGCGCGTCAGGCGGCGCCAGGGAATGCCCCGCGCCGCGGCGGCGTTCACGATGGCGCCGGTCGAGGGACCGAGGCGCTCGTCCGCGTCGAGTTCGCGCAACGCGCCGATGGCGGCGTCGAGATCGAAGGGCGCGTCGGCGAGCGCCGCGCGACAGAGCGCCTCGGCCAGTTCGAGAGCGCGCCGGCCGACGGCCTCTTCCGTGTATTCCACCACCACCTGGTAAAGACCGGCCTCGGTGGTCGGCGCAGTATGGCTAAAGGTCACCGGGCAGCCCGCCTGCGCTTGCAGGTTCAGCGCGGCGTACTGCAGGGCGTGGGCGACGGCGATCTGGCCCGCGTCGCCGATCGGGCGCAAGGCGCCGACCAACGGAAAGCGGGCGCGCAGGCGCGCCTCGAAGCCGGGCAGCCGGCCGATCTCCCGCTCGTTTTCGTCGCATTGCACCAGCGCCTGGATGGAGGTGTGGCGGGACCAGAGATTGGGGCCGCGCAAGGCCCGGACGCGCGAAATTTCCATCAGGCGGGGTTCCCAAAGGTTTCGATGCCGGCGCGCAGGATTTCCGGCGCCAGGCCGAGCGCCCAGCCCGCGCCAAGCGCGGCGAGCACGGCGGGGAGCGCGGCGGCGGAATCCCGCAGCAGCGGAATGGCGGCCACCCCGATGAGCGGCGCCTCGTGGGCGGCGGCGGCCAGGACGATGGTTCCCGCGCGCACCGCGATGGCGCGGCCACCGTTGCGGCGGTGCTCGACGATCAGGGGGCACGCCGCATCGCCGCCGAAAAAGACCACGGCGCCGTCGGAAAGCTCGGCGAGCGCCGGCGCCGCCGGATCGTCGGCGTTGAGCACGGCCACGCCGCCCAGCGCGTCGGGCAGCACCACGTCGACCTGGGTGCGCGCGACCTTGAAAAGCAGCTCGGCGTCGCCGATCTCGTACTCGGGCATCAGCGCGGAATCGTCGAGCGCCGTGACGACGCCGACCTGACAGCGATCGTAGGCCAGCCCCTCGGCGACCATCGCGGACAGCGGGTTTTCGATCACGGCGGCATCCACGGCGCGATTCGTCAGCAGACGCCGCGCCGGCTCCCAGCGCGCCGCGTCGCCCGTCTCGAC
Source organism: uncultured Rhodospirillaceae bacterium (assembly GCA_964545205.1). GTDB lineage: Bacteria > Pseudomonadota > Alphaproteobacteria > Rhodospirillales > Magnetospirillaceae > CAZJFH01. The sequence continues at coordinate 2,325 of CAZJFH010000104.1, read as the reverse complement.
CCGGCGCTGATCGAGGAACAGTCCCTCGGCGCAGGCCAGCCCGGTGCGCTTGCCGTCCAGTCGCAGCAAACGCGCGACGAGGCGCGCGACGAGGGTGGTGTCGCGGCTGCCGGTGATGCCGACCACCGGGATGCGCCCGGTGTCGTTGTCGGGAAACAGGTGCTCGACGATCGCCTCGCCGACCGGACGCGGCTGGCCGACGGCCGGCTTGAGATGCATCAGCAGGCTCGGTCCGGCGTTCACTTCGACGATCGCGCCCTGCTGTCCGGCGAGCGGTCGCGCGATGTCCGCGCAGACGAGATCGATGCCGGCGATGTCGAGCCCGACGATCTTCGCCGCGAGGCAGGCGAGGCGCGCCGTGTCCGGGTAGACCGCGTCGGTGACGTCGATGGCGTAGGTGCCGGTGCGCTGGATCAACACCTTCTGGCCGGCCGCCGGCACCGAGTCGCCGTTCATCTTTTGTCGCTGGAGCATCAACTGGACGAGCGCATCGCGCTCCAGGACGATGGTTTCGAGCGGGAACGCCTCGGCGTCGCCGCGGCGCGGGTCGCTGTTGAGCTGGCTGTCGATCAGCGCGCGCACCGTCGCCTTGCCATCGCCCGTGATGTAGATGCTTTCGCCCTTGCAGGCGGCGACCAGCCGGTCGGCCACCACCAGCAGCCGGTGTTCCTCGCCGCGCACGTAGCGCTCGACCATCACGCCGCCGCCTTCGGCATCGGCCACCGGGAACGCCGCCTCGACCTCGGCCCGCGTCGTCAGCTCCAGCGACACGCCGCGCCCGTGATTGCCGTCGTAGGGCTTGACCACCACCGGCACACCGATCTCCTCGGCGGCGTCCCAGGCGTCGGCGGGGCTGTCGACCATGCGTCCCTCCGGCACGGGCACGCCGCAGGCCGACAGCAGCGACTTGGTCAGGTCCTTGTCCCCGGCGATGCTTTCGGCGATGGCGCCCGTCCGCTCCGTTTCCGCCGTCCAGATGCGACGGCTCTTCGATCCGTAGCCGAGCTGGACGAGGTTGCCGTCGTTGAGGCGAATGTGGGGAATGCGTCGCGCCTTGCTGTCGGCCGCCTCGACGATGCAGGCGGTGCTGGGGCCCAGCATCAGGCGGTCGGCCATTTCATGCAGGCGCCCGACGGTGCCGGCGACGTCGAAAGGGGTGTCGTCGATGGCCGCCATGACCAGGTCGCGCGCCGCGTGCAGGGCCTCCCGCGTCACGTCCGGATGCCAGGCGCGCACGACGACCTTGTAGCGTCCCACCTGCGTCAGGCCGCGCGCGCGGCCGAAACCACCGGGCATGCCGGCCTGGTTTTGCAGTTCGAGCGTGACATGCTCCATGATGTGCGCGGGCCAGGTGCCCTCCTCCAGCCGCCGCAGGAAACCGCCCTCCTCGCCATAGCTGCAACGGTGCGCGCGCAGGCCGGGCAGCCAGTTGGCGAGACGCGCGTTGAAGCCCGGCAGGGTGTTGGAAGGGAAATTCTCGAGTTCGCCGATATCGACCCAGGCTTCGAGCACCGGCCGGTAGGTCCACATGTTCGGACCGCGCAGGTGCACGATCTTGAGGAATTCGATGGGTTTCATGGGGTCGGGAGCGATGGTTTTCCGGCTTAACGCGGCATTCTCGCAAAAGCTGACAGTCCGGTGAAAAAAATAAAAAGTCGCCCGCGGGCGCGCGAGGGCATGGCGGCGCGCCGTATGATTCGGCCCCGTGAACGCCCCTGCCCCCGACCTGTTGCCCGGCGAAGCCATCGTCGCCGCGCTGGATCTCGACCTTGACGCGGAACTGCGTTTTCGCTCCGGGCGGCTCGTCCTCACGGCGGGGCGCATTCTCGACGGCGAGGCCGCCTGGCCGCTGGGCGCCGACCTGCGCCTGACGCACCACGACCATGCCGGCGTCGGCACGCTGGCGCTGGCCGACGGCACCCGCCAGCTCGCCTGCTGGCGCTACACGCTCGGCCGCCACCGCGCCGCCGTGCGCCTCGAACGGGAATTCAACCGCCTGCGCGACGCGCTCGCGCACGGCGCTCCCCCCGCGCCGCCGCCGGAAGAGGAAAGCGCCGGAGCAGCCGCCGGGGAACTGGCGCCGCCCTCCACCTGGGTGCTGCTGCGCCTGTGGCGCTTCGCCCGTCCCTACCAGGGCATGCTGCTGGCGGGCTTCCTGCTGACGCTGGCCGCCACCGCCGCGACGCTGGTGCCGCCCTACCTCACCATGCCGCTGATGGACGACGTGCTGATTCCCTGGCAGAACGGCACGCCCATCGACTGGACCAAGGTCGCCTGGCTGCTGGGCGGCCTGCTCGGCGCGGCCATTCTCGCCTGGGGACTCGG
>CAZJFH010000103.1:0-10734 GCA_964545205.1 uncultured Rhodospirillaceae bacterium | reverse complement strand
GGGACTTCGCCCGGCCATGACGACTTCGAGGGTCGGATACGCCGATCCGTACTTGAACCGGACAGCCGTGGCTCCAGCCCAGGCCTGACGGGTGAGCGTTACTCGACCCGGAAGCGGATCGCCGCTTCCGGGGCGCCCTCGGGCACGGCGCCGACGCCGAGCGTCCCGGTTGCGGGCAGCGGCGCCGATTCGTTCTTCAGCACCCGCGCGGCCCCGCCCTGCGGCACCAGCACGGTGCCGTTGGTCGAATGGTCGGCGACCACGAACGCGCCGTCCTGAAGGGTGATGTCGGCGTGGTGGCGCGAGGCGACGCCGGCGTTGATGACCACCGTGCTGTCGGGGCTGCGCCCGATCGTCAGCTTGCCGGAACTGCCGTCGAACGCGACCTCGCCGGCGGCGAGGCTGAGCACCAGCCGCGGAATCGCCGCGGCCTCTTCCGCCGCCGCGACCTCCTCTTCGGCCTCGACGACGTCCGCCAGTTCGTCCTGCATCGCCGCGATCTCGGCCCCGCCCTGCCCCGCGCCGGCGAGGATTTCGAGTTGGCGGGAGAGATCGTCGATGGTCTGGGGGTCGAGGCCGCGATCGGCGATGCCGTCGATCAGGTCGCCGCGGAAGCCCTCGAGATACTGCCGCAAGGCGTCGAAATATTCCGCGACCCGCGGCTCGACCTCGTCGCGGGCATAGGCCCGCGCCTGGCGCCGCATCTCGAAGACGCTGGATTCGAGATCGGCGGCGATGCGGCCGCGGATGCGGGCCGGATCGATCTCGTAATAAACCTCGTTGTATTCGTAGGTCTCGAATCCGCTGGCGCTCTCGCCGCCCCACAGCAGCCGCCCGACCTCGGCCGACAGGCCCTCGCGGGCCCGGCGGCCGACCTTGCGCTCGGTGCGCCGGGCCAGCAGGTCGCCGACGGTGATGCCGAAATCGGCCGCGGCGGCGTCGAGCTGCGCCGGCGGGAAGGTCAGGTCGAGGGCCAGGCCCTCCTCGGCCAGGCGCTGGCTGGTCCGCGACAGCAGCTCGCCGACCCGCTGCTGCAGCCGGCCGCCGACGCCGTGCTGCATCTCGGCGCAACTGCGCTGGAATTCGGCGCGGGCTTGCCGCACGGAGGCGTCGAGGATTTCCTGCACCTTGTGGGCGATCGTCCGGCCGGCCGATTCGGCGGCCTCGACGCTGTCGAAGCGGATGCCGGCGCCGGCCGGCGCCGCGGCCGCGCTGGCCGCCGGGGCCGCCGTCTGGCCGGACCCGGCGGCGCGGCGGCCGAATACCGGCGCCTGGCCGCGCTGGCCGAAGGTGCGCTGGCCGATGGCGCGCGGGCTCATCGTCGCGTCGGCGCGAGTCGACATGGTGGCGTCCGAACGCGGGGCGACGGTGGCGTCGGCGCGCGCCGGAGTCCCGCCGGCGGCAGCCATCGCCTCGTCGACGGCCTGATCGAGCCGCGTCAGGGTCTCGCGCTGCAGGTTGTCGATGAACTGCTCGAACACGACGATCACCTGGGCGACGATCTCGCCGGCCTCGCCGCCCAGCGAATCGACGGCGGCGATGTCCTGCTCCAGGCCGGTGACCAGCGCCCGAAGCTGCCCGGCGTCGTGCCCGAGCGCGCCCTGGCGCAGGCGCATGAAGTTGTCGATGGTGCGGCCGTACTCGGCCAGCTTGGCCAGAGCCGACTTCATCGTCAGGATCGCCGCCTGCCGCGCCGCCCGCCGCACCACTTGGCGCAGGGGCGTCTCGAACTGGCTGCGAATCCACAGCTTGCGCGCCGCCGCCCGGACCTTCTCGACGTTGGCGAGTTGCTCGTCCCAGAAGCTGCCGAGCGCCAGATTGCCGAAATCCTCGACCCAGGCGTGGTCGGCCGGCGACGGCAGACGCCCGTCGGCATCGATCGCCGCCAGGGCCAGATTGGCGAGATAGGCGTAGCGCGCCGACACCGGATAGACCCGGCCGGGATCGATGGCGTCGTCCATCAGCCCGGCGGCATGATGGCGCAGATCCGCGGCCGACATGCCGTGGCGGTCCTTCTGGTCGAACTTGTTGACCAGAAGGAACAGCCGGTCCTCGGTGGCGTCGGCGACCGCCGCCAGCTCGCGCCGCACCTCGTCCTCGGCCTCGGACTTGAGCTGCGTGTAGTCGAGCACCGCCAGCACCGCCGAGGCGCGCGCGAGCTGCTCGCGCACGATGTGCAGCAGCTTGCGGCTGTGGCCGAACTCGTTGTGGCCGGGGGTGTCGAGCAGCGACAGCGTGCCGCGGTCGAGGCCGGCATGGTCCTTCAGATGCGTGAACTCGACCTCGATCACCGGCAGCTCGTGGACGCCCTGATAGGCCTCCAGCGGCAGTTCCAGCCCGATCAGCGGATCGCCGGCCAGGCGCGCCAGGTCGTTGAGGTCGCGCAGGAACGGGAAGATCTCCTGCGGACCCTCGCAGCGCTCGGGAATCAGCCCCGGCCCGGCGCCGTCGTGAAGCCGCGTGATCAGCCCGGCGCCGTCGGCCTCGCCGTAGAGGTCCAGCTCCTCGAGCCGGCCATCGCGGGCCAGCCGGCGAATCGCCGTGGCCACCGAATCGACCAGCGCCAGCATCGGCTCGCGCCTGGAGAATTCCAGCACCGGAACGGTCCGGCCCGGCGCGTGCCGAATCAGCGTCGGCAGCGCGGTCATCGGCTGGTTGCGGTTCGGCAGCACCTCGGTGCCGACGATGGCGTTGATGACGGTCGACTTGCCGGCCTTCATGGTGCCGACCACCGCCAGCACCATCTCGAGCCGCTCGACCTTGCGCGCCTCGTTGTCGAGGATGCCGATCAGCCGCTGCGCCTCGGGACGGTCGAGGCTTCGCGCGGCGCCGTCTTCGGTGCGCTCGCGCAACAACTCCATCGTCAACATCTTGTCGAGTCGCTCGCGTTGTTCCGTGAGCAACCGCAGGATGTCCTGACGAGTGGACTGTAAAATACTCGCCTGCAGCATCGGCAAAATCCCCGGCCACCCCCATGCGGGAGATGGAGGATTATCCCTCAGGCTTGGCGCCGGCGCAACTCTGCCGGCCCGAAAAGTATTTACTTCAAATGCTCGATTTCGTCTTCGGTGGCGATGTCGTAGCGGGCCATCGCGTCGTCAACCGTCTTTCCCGTGATCGCACGCCAGTAACCGCGCGCCTCGTCGCGGGTGAACGGACCGTAGACCTCCATCTTGCGGCCCTCGGCGATGCGGCTGAAGCTGGTGTCGGCATATTCGCCGCCGTAGACGTAGTAGGCCTGCCCGGGCAGCGCCTCGTCGGGCCGGATTCGGTAGCGGATCAGGGCGTTGTCGACGGTCTTGCCGGTGATGCCGCGCCAGAAGTCGTGCGCGTCCTTCTCCGAGAACGGGCCGTAGACCTCCTCCTCCTTGCCCTCGGCGATCCTGGTGAACGAGGTGTCGGCATATTCGCCGCCGACGACGTAATATTTATTCATCGCGTTGCCCCGCAATCGGGTAGGTCGGGTGGGTTCGGCGGACTTATAACGTCTTCCGCGCCGCGAGGAAACGCCCATTCGGTCAGGTCGCCTTGACCACCACCAGGGTGACGTCGTCGGCCTGCGGCCGTCCCTCGCGGAAATGCGCCAGCGCCTCGGTGACGGCATCGGCGATGGCTTCGGCGGGCCGCGCGGCGTTGGCGCGAATCACGGCGCGCAGCGCGTCCTTGCCGAACATCCGGCCGTCGGGGTTGCGCGTCTCCCAGATGCCGTCGGTGCCCAGCAGCATGACCGTGCCGCGCGACCAGCCGGCGTGCGCGAACTCCTGGTACTGCCACTGACCGTCGACGCCCAGCGGGATGTCGGGGCCGGCGATCTCCTGGAAGCGGTCGAGCTCGGGATCGAAGATGAACCCGGGCTCGTGGCCGGCGCCGACCCAGTTGATGGTCTGGGCGCCGGAATCGAGCGCCGCCACGAACAGGGTCATGAAGCGGCCGGCGTGGCTGTCGCGGCAAAGCTGCCCGTTGACCGCGCCGACCAGCCCGGCCAGCCGGCCGGGCAGCGGCGCCTGGCTGCGCAGCAGCGCCCGCGCGGTGGTCATCAGCAGCGCCGCCGAGATGCCGTGGCCGGCGACGTCGCCGATCATCACCGCCAGACCGCCCGGCCCGAGCTGCGGCAGCGCCATGAAGTCGAAATAGTCGCCGCCGGTCTCGTCGCAGTACAGCGACCGCCCGGCGATATCGAAGCCCGGGATCACCGGCACGTCGCGCGGCAGCAGGTTCTGCTGCACCTCCTGCGCCAGCACCAGGGAATCGCGCATGCGCATGCTGGCGTGGAGCTGCGGCACCATGACGTTGAACAGCTTGCCGAGCTCCTCGAGCTCGTCGCCCGAACGGATGCGGGTGCGGGCCTGGAAGTCTCCCGCCGCGAGGCGCCGCGCGGCGTCGGCGAGCTGGCTGACCGGCTGGGTGACCGCCCGCGAGGCGAAGAACGCCAGCCCGACCAGCAGCGGCAGGAACACCAGCAGCACCATCCACAGCACGGCGCGGCGGTCGGCGAGCTGGTCGAAGACGTAGGCCTGCGCCTCGAGCGCCTCGGCGATCACCTCGTGATGCGGCACCAGGAACAGCAGAAAGGCGCCGCCGGCCTCGATCGGCGCGTAGCCCCACAGCGTGTCCTCGCCGCGGAAGGCGACCCGGCGCACGCCGTCGCGACCGGCCTTCATATCGCGCAACACCGCCGCCAGGCCGGGCCACTGCGCCGCCTCGTGCACGACGTCGCGGGCGACGATGCTGCCATCGCGGCGCTCGGCGAGGACTCGCAGCGCGCCGCCTTCCTCGGGCTGGACGATCAGCACCCGCGCCGGCTTGACCGCCTCGGCGGCGACGTCGGCCAGCACCGCCGGCAGCGGCGCGTCGATGGCCGTGGCGCCCACGACGTCGCCCTCGGGGCTCAGGATCGGCGCCGCGACGGTCAGTACCGGCAGCCCGGTCCAGGGGTCGGTTCGCGGCGGCAGGACGACCAGGCCGCGCGTCGCCCGCACGCGCTCGTACCAGGCGGGGCCGTCGCCGGCGACGGGACGCAGGCGCGCATGGGCCGGATAGACCGCCCGCACGCCGGACGCCAGAACGACCCGCTGCCACAGCGCGTTGGGCGCGTATTCACGGCGAAGCTGCGCCAGGATCGGCGCCAGCCCGCCAAGCCGCCGCATGGTCCGGTCGGCCGCGGCCGGGTCCATGGTCGGCGGCATCGCTGCCGCGATCGCCCCGGCATCGACGGCGATGCCCTCGACCTTGCCGGTGCCGGAAAACGGCAGCCTTGGATCGACGACCGGCGCCTGGGTGTCCGGTGGCGGGCGCGCCAGCGCCTCCTGCACTGCCTTGGCCTGAAGCCGGACCGCCGTTTCCAGCAGCTTGCGCTCGCGTTCGAGCAGTTGCGAGGAGTCGATCGCGTCGACGTGAAGCTGCCGCATCGCCTTGCCCTCGAGCACCTCGCGCGCCCGGTCCGACAGGTCGAGCCCGAGCTGCCGGGTCGCCCGGAGGTCGTACCAGATCACCGAGACCAGGGGCACCAGCGCGATGACGAGCAGGAGAATCAGCAGCTTCAGCCGGATCCGCATGCCCGGCATGTTACCCCGAAGCGCGCGCGCGCGCCCTATTCCGAACGGGTGCCCTTGACCGGCAGGCCGCAATTCCCCCAGCCGATCATGCCGGCGGCCATCACCCGCACGTCGCGCAGCCCGGCCCGCTTGAGCAGCCGCGCGGCGGCCTGGGCGCGGCTGCCCGAGGCGCAGACCAGCACCACCGGGGTGTCGCGATGGGCGGCGAGGTCGCCGGCCACCTGGGTCAGGCGGCGCCCGAGTTCGGGCAGCGGCACGTTGAGCGAGCCCTCGATGTGGTTGCGGGCGAATTCCTCGGGCGTGCGCACGTCGAGCAGCAGCACGTCGCCGCCGCCGGCCAGCCGCTGGTGGACGTCGGCGGCCTTGACCGTCGGCGCGCCGAAGATGCGCCGGAACGCCCAGCCGATCGCCAGGGCGACCGCGAACAGGGCGGCGAATTCCAACAATTTCTGCAAGGTATCGGGCACGGCTGCGACTCCGCGGCAAGGCGTGCGCAGCCATAACGCCGCGCCCCGTCCGAGTCAAGCCGAGCGCTGGACAGCGGGGCCGCGACGGCTTAATTGAGGCCGGATGAACACGATCCACGTCATCGGCGGCGGTCTCGCCGGCTGCGAGGCCGCCTGGCAGATCGCCCAGGCCGGCATTCCCGTCGTGCTGCACGAGATGCGGCCCCACCGCGCCACCGGCGCCCACCTCACCGACCGCCTGGCCGAGCTGGTGTGCTCGAACTCGCTGCGCTCCGACGACGCCGAGTACAATGCCGTCGGTTTGCTGCACGAGGAGATGCGGCGCTGCGGCTCGCTGATCCTGCGCGCCGCCGACGCCAACCGCGTGCCGGCCGGCGCCGCCCTCGCCGTCGACCGCGACGGCTTCGCCGCCGCCGTGCAGGCGGCGGTCCAGGAGCACGCGCTGATCGATGTCGCGCGCGAGGAGATCGCCGGCCTGCCGCCGGCCGACTGGGATTCGGTGGTCGTCGCCACCGGGCCGCTGACCTCGCCGGCCCTGGCCGAGGCGGTGCGCGCGCGCACCGGCGAGGGTTCGCTGGCCTTCTTCGACGCCATCGCGCCGATCGTCCACAAGGAGTCGATCGATTTCGCGATCGCCTGGTTCCAGTCGCGCTACGACAAGGGCGACGGCGCCGACTACGTCAACTGCCCGCTGTCGCGCGACGAGTACGAGGCGTTCATCGACGCGCTGCTGGCGGCCGAGAAGGTGCCGTTCAAGGAGTTCGAGACGGACACGCCCTATTTCGAGGGCTGCCTGCCGATCGAGGTGATGGCCGAGCGCGGCCGCGAGACCCTGGCCTTCGGGCCGATGAAGCCGGTCGGCCTGCGCGACCCGCGCACCGGCAAGCGACCTCATGCGGTGGTTCAGCTTCGGCAGGACAACGCCTTGGGAACGCTCTACAACATGGTCGGATTCCAGACCAAGCTGAAATACGGCGAGCAGCAGCGGGTGTTCCGGATGATCCCCGGCCTGCAGAACGCCGAATTCGCGCGCCTCGGCGGCATCCACCGCAACACGTTCCTCAACAGCCCCAAGCTGCTGGACGGCGTCCTCCGCCTGCGGGCCGAGCCGCGGCTGCGCTTCGCCGGCCAGGTCACCGGCTGCGAGGGCTATGTCGAGAGCGCGGCGGTCGGGCTGCTGGCCGGCCGCTTCGCCGCCGCCGAGCGCCGGGGCGCGGCTCCGGTGCCGCCGCCGGCGACGACGGCGCTGGGCGCCCTGCTCGCCCATATCACCGGCGGCGCCGACGCCGAGACCTTCCAGCCGATGAACGTGAATTTCGGGCTGTTCCCGCCGATCGAAGGGCTGGTCGACGGCCGCGGCCGGCCGATCCGGGGCCGCGAGCGCAAGAAGGCGCTCAGCGACCGCGCCCTGGCCGACCTGGACGGCTGGCGCAAGGAACAGGAATAGAGGGGTGCGGGTCTCCGGACCGGCACCCCCTCACCCTCAGAACGGGATTTCGTCGTCGAGGTCCGGCGGCGGTTCCCAGCCGCCGCTCTGGCGACCGCCGCCGCCGCCGCCGGCCGGCGCCGGGGCGGCGCGGCCGTAATCGCCGCCGCCGCCGCCGTAGCCGCCACCCTGGTCGTAGCCGCCGCCGCCGCCGCCGCCGCCTTCGCCGCGGCCGTCGAGCAGCGTCAGCTCGCCGCGGAAGCGCGACAGCACGATCTCGGTGGTGTACTTGTCCTGGCCGCTCTGGTCCTGCCACTTGCGGGTCTGGAGCTGACCCTCGACATAGACCTTGGAGCCCTTCTTCAGGTAGCGCTCGGCGATCTCGGCCAGGTTGGGATTGAAGATCACGACGCGATGCCACTCGGTGCGCTCGCGGCGCTCGCCGGACTGGCGGTCCTTCCACGACTCGGAGGTGGCGAGGTTGAGCTGGACGATCTTCGCGCCGTCCTGCGCATGGCGGACCTCGGGGTCGCGGCCGAGATTGCCGATGAGAATCACCTTGTTGACGCTGCCCGCCATGCTCCCCTCCACGATTTTCGGCCGGGAACTGTACGGCTTTCGTCGCGGAGGGGAAAGGCCTTTCTCTGCCTTTCGTTCAGTGGCTGGCGCCGGCCGACGGCGGCGGCGCGGCCGAGCCCAGGCTGGCGATCTCGGTGCGCAGGCGGCCGATCTGCGCGAGCGCCGGGGACGGGTCGGCGGCGAGCAGGGCGGCGCTCTCGTAGGCCGCCAGGGCGCCGAAACTGTCGCCCAGCGTCCACAGGCTGCGCGCCAGGCCCATGTAGACGCGGCTGCTGTTCGGCCAGTAGGTCAGCGCGGCGTCGTGCGCCACCACGGCTTCCCAGGCGGCGCCGCGATCGGCCAGGCGCGCCGCCGCCGCCAGATAGTCGCTCTCGGCCGCGGTCGCCGGCAGCCTGCCCGGCGGCAGGATGACCACGCCCCAGTTGCCGGCGCGCTGCCAGTTGCCCTCGAACACCTGCAACGGCAGCGGCAGGCGCTGCAGCACCCCGGAATGGGCGTACAGCCGCGCCCGTTCGAGGTCGTAGCCGACCAGCAGCGCGTAGCGCCAGCGCGGATCGGGCCGGCCGCTGGGTTCCTGCAGGGTCAGCACCGGATGGCCGGCCGCCAGTTCGGCCAGCACCTGGGGCAGGCTGTGGACGGGATAGGCCAGGCGGCCGTGGCGGGTGGCGAGGTCGAGAATCGCGCGTTGCTTGCTGTCGCCGGCCAGGTCCGGAACCAGCATGCGGGCCTGCGTCGCCTTGCCGGCCCAGTTCAGCGCCATCGCCAGCGCGCCCGGCGCGCCCTGGTCGTCGACATGCGACTGGAATTCGAGTCCGGCGACGGCGGCGCGGGGCGGCAGTTCGCCGGGCGCGCGCAGCAGGGCCTCGGTCTGCGGCCAGGATGCGCATCCCGCCATCATCAGCACGGCGGCAGACAGGGGAAGCAGTTTCGCCCGGACCGACATCGCAGCCACACTCCACACGGTTCGCAAGGATCGCGGCTTTCGCCGCCTCGACATGACCGTTAGATGGCGACCGGGGCTGCGGGCGGCGATAGGCCTCTTGGACGCCCGAAGGTCCGATGGCTTTGGCGAGGGGGTCTGCCGGATGGCCGGCCGGCACGAAAAAGGCGCCCCGGAGTTTCCTCCGGGGCGCCGCTCGAGGGTCTATGACCCAAGCCGATCAGCCGGCGGCGACCGCCAGCAGCAGCAGGGCAACGATGTTGGTGATCTTGATCATCGGGTTGACGGCCGGGCCGGCGGTGTCCTTGTAGGGATCGCCGACGGTGTCGCCGGTGACCGCCGCCTTGTGGGCGTCGGACCCCTTGCCACCGTAGTTGCCGTCCTCGATGTACTTCTTGGCGTTGTCCCACGCGCCGCCGCCCGAGGTCATCGAGATGGCGACGAACAGGCCGGTCACGATGACGCCGAGCAGCATGGCGCCGACGGCCGAGAAGGCGGCGGCCTGGCCGGCGATCATGCCGATGACGACGTAGAGCACGATCGGAGCGAGCACCGGCAGCATCGAGGGGATGATCATCTCCTTGATGGCGGCCTTGGTCAGCATGTCGACGGCACGACCGTAGTCGGGCCGCGCGGTGCCTTCCATGATGCCCGGGATCTCCTTGAACTGCCGGCGAACCTCGATCACCACCGAACCGGCGGCGCGACCGACCGCCTGCATGCCCATGGCGCCGAACAGGTACGGCAGCAGACCGCCGATGAACAGACCGACGACGACGAACGGATCCTGCAGGCGGAACTCGACCGGCAGGCCCGGGAAGTAGTGGGTCAGGTCCTCGGTATAGGCCGCGAACAGCACCAGGGCGGCGAGACCGGCGGAGCCGATGGCGTAGCCCTTGGTGACGGCCTTGGTGGTGTTGCCGACGGCGTCGAGCGCGTCGGTGGTCTTGCGGACCTCCTTCGGCAGTTCGGCCATCTCGGCGATGCCGCCGGCGTTGTCGGTGACCGGGCCGTAGGCGTCGAGCGCGACGACCATGCCGGCCAGGGCCAGCATCGTGGTGGCGGCGACCGACAGGCCGTAGAGGCCGGCGACCAGGTAGGTGATGACGATGCCGGCCGAGATGACCAGCACCGGCATGGCGCAGGCTTCCATCGACACGGCCAGGCCCTGGATCACGTTGGTGCCGTGGCCGGTGGTCGAGGAATAGGCAATGCTCTTGACCGGACGATACTCGGTCGAGGTGTAGTACTCGGTGATCTGGATCATGGCCCAGGTCACGCCGAGGCCGACCAGCGCGCAGACGAACAGGGCGCTGCCCGTGATCTCCCTGCCGTCGACGGTGACGAACTTCTCCTCGAAGCCGAACATCGCCGCGACGACGAAGGCGATCAGCAGCGCCGAAATGCCGGCGGTGGCCCAGAAGCCCTTGTACAGGGCCTTCATGATCTTCTGGCTCTCGTCGAGCTTGACGAAGAAGGTGCCGGCGACGGAGGCGAAGATGCAGACGGCGCCGATGACCAGCGGGAACGCCATCATCAGGCCCTGCGCCGCGCCGTCGAAGAAGATGGCGCCCAGCAGCATGGTGGCGACGATGGTGACCGCATAGGTCTCGAACAGGTCGGCGGCCATGCCGGCGCAGTCGCCGACATTGTCGCCGACGTTGTCGGCGATCACCGCCGGGTTGCGCGGATCGTCCTCGGGGATGCCGGCTTCGACCTTGCCCACCAGGTCGGCGCCGACGTCGGCGCCCTTGGTGAAGATGCCGC
>CAZJFH010000102.1:0-10753 GCA_964545205.1 uncultured Rhodospirillaceae bacterium | reverse complement strand
CCATGGCGACCGGCGCCGCCAAAAGAACGCCCGTCGCGACGACGGCGGAAAGCAGATGACGCATCTGGATTCTCCCTTATGTGCCGACTTGAAGTCGTTATTGTCCGGAGGCCGGTTGCCCCGTGTCGCGATACTACTGTGTGACCACGAAGGTGCAAACAGCTATCGGTCCGGTTTTCGGCATTCGGAAGTATCAGACGAAGCTAATATTTTGGAAGGGATATCCGCCTATCCGGTCGGGGCGGGCGCCGACCCAAATGCGCTTGGCCGCGCCGGGAGGCTGCGGCATACTGCGGCGCCGCTGCCCACAGGAACGAATTTTTCCGATGCGCCTACTCGCCTTGACGACGACCTTGCTGCTCGCCGCCATGCCCGCCGCCGCCGCCGAGGGCGGAGCGCCGCACCTCGACGGCGCCAATCTGGGACTGCTGTGGGTGGCGCCGTTCGCCGGCATCCTGCTGTCGATCGCGCTGTTCCCGCTGCTCGCACCGCATTTCTGGCACAATCACTTCGGCAAGATATCGGCGTTCTGGGCGGCGCTGTTCCTGATCCCGTTCGCGCTGGCCTTCGGCGTCGACCTGGCGCTCTACGAGGTGCTGCACGTCCTGCTGCTGGAATACATCCCGTTCATCATCCTGCTGCTGGCGCTGTTCACCGTCGCCGGCGGCGTGCGCCTGAAGGGCGGGATCGTCGGAACGCCGGCGGTCAACACCGGCTTCCTGTTCGGCGGCACGCTGATCGCGAGTTGGATGGGCACCACCGGCGCGGCGATGCTGCTGATCCGGCCGGTGATCCGCGCCAACGCCTGGCGGCGCCACAACGTCCACGTCGTCGTGTTCTTCATCTTCCTGGTCGCCAATATCGGCGGCTCGCTGACGCCGCTGGGCGACCCGCCGCTGTTCCTGGGCTTCCTGAAGGGCGTCGACTTCTTCTGGCCGACGGAGCACATGCTGGCGCCGATGATCGTGCTGGCGACGTGTCTGCTGGCGATCTTCTTCGTCATGGATTCCGTCCTGTACCGCCGCGAGACGGCGAAGCCGGTCGTCGAGGGCGACGGCGAGCGCATCGGCGTCGAGGGCACGGTCAACCTGCTGCTGCTGGCCGGCGTCGTCGGGGCGGTGCTGCTGAGCGGCGTCTGGAAGCCGGGCATCGAGTTCACGGTCTACCACGTCCATGTCGAGCTGCAGAACGTGGTCCGCGACGTGCTGCTGCTGGCCATCGCATACGCCTCGTGGCGGCTGACCAGCGCCGAGAGCCGCAAGGCCAACGCCTTCACCTGGTTTCCGATCATCGAGGTCGCCAAGCTGTTCGTCGGCATCTTCCTGACCATCATCCCCGCGATCGCCATCCTGCGCGCCGGCACCGAGGGGGCGCTCGAGCCGGTGGTCTCCGCGGTGACCAGGGACGGCCAGCCGCTGGAGTACATGTATTTCTGGCTGACCGGCATCCTGTCGAGCTTCCTCGACAACGCGCCGACCTACCTGGTGTTCTTCAACACCGCCGGCGGCGACGCCCAGGCCCTGATGACGACCTATGCCGACACGCTGCTGGCGATCTCGGCCGGCGCGGTGTTCATGGGCGCCAACACCTATATCGGCAACGCGCCGAACTTCATGGTCCGCTCGATCGCCGAGGAGCGGGGCATCCGCATGCCCAGCTTCTTCGGCTACATGCTGTGGTCGCTGATCTTCCTGGTGCCGCTGTTCGGCTTGATCACGGTGCTGTTCTTCCTGTGAGGCGGGCGGTCGCGATGGCAGCCGCGGTGGCGATCGCCGTCGCGACGGCGCCGGACGCGACGGCCGTCGACCTGCACCGGCTGTGGGACGAGCGGTGTCTCGACTGCCATGGCCATGCCGCGGACCTGGCGCGCGGCGGCCTGGCGCCGCGACCGGACCTCGCCGCCTTCCTGCGGCGGCATCGCGGCGGGCAGCCGCCGGAGATCGCGGCGGCGCTGGCGGCGATGCTGCACGCCCAGGCGGCGTCCAGCGGGGTCTTCGCCGAGCGATGCCGGATCTGCCACCGCAGCGCCGCCGAACTGGCGCGCGACATGATCGTCCGCGAGGGGGTGCTGGTCGGCCGCTACAGCGGCCGACCGATCGCCGAGTTCCTGGTCGGCCACGGCCGGCTCGACGCCGAGGGCGCGGCGCGGATGGCCGAACTGCTGGCCCGCGTCGAGCGCGAAGTCCATTTCCAGCCCTGAGACCGCCCGGAAAGACCAAGGCCCGCCGGGGGGAGGCGGGCCTTGGGACAACCACTGTGTCGAGAGGTCTGGAGCGGCGCCCCTGCCGGGGGGGAAGGGGGGGAGGGGAAGCAGGAGCACCGTCCAACCGCTTCCGATAATGCCCGAACCGGCCTCGCGCCGCCATGGTGCGAAGGTTTGTACCCCAGCGTGCGGTTGTATGGTGGGGGATTAATACCCCATACCGCGAAGGGAAGGCTCAGGCGGCCCGTTCGCCCTGCCAGCGCCCGTCCTCGGCGACGCCGTCGAGCAGCTGGAACACCTTCGCGACGCATTGCTGGCGCGCCTGGCAGTCCGACATCAGCGCGCAGTTCATGGCCTTGGTGACCTGCCGCACGGTCGCGGCATGCCGTCCGGCGGCGACGGCGGCGGAATCGAAGGCGCAGGCTGTCACGTGATCGAGGCGGGGGGCCATCGCCGCATCCTTTCGGTTGGGTGCCGGATAGCCCTAATCTTATACCGCCTCCGGGAGAGTCAAGGCATGGGGGGCAGAAAAAAGTTGGCCGCTCGCCGCGCCTTGGACGCGTTCTCGGCTTCGGCCCGCGACTGCGGACGCGCAACGGCCGGCGGTCGCGGAGCGCGGCCGCCGGCCGAATCGTGGCGCGCCGGCGTCAGTTGACGGTGCTGGTCGGCGGGATGCGATTGATCGCCCCGCAATGGCCGCAGCGCAGCACGAGGTCTCTGACCTGCGCGTAGAACATCTTCTTCAGCAGGACGTCGCCGCAGGAGCCGCACTGGTAGTCGGTCTCGCCCTTGCCGGTGATGGCCGGCGCGGTCACGCTTTCGATCGGATGGAGGCCTGCGGAATCCTGCGCGCTGACAACCTGCATGCGAATCGTTGACATTCTGCCCCTCCCGAGCCCGTTGGGTGGAAAGTCGCTTCCCGCCCAACTTAGCAGAGCCGGCGGCGAATCGCGACCTCCTGGCGACCGCCTCGCCGAAAGGCAGTGCCTCAGCGCGGCATGCGGGTCGACATGGCGTCGCCTTCCCCGGCCCCGCTGAACCGGCCGAGATTGCCCAGGAACTGCTGCAGGATGCCGAGTTCGTTGCCGGCGGTGCGGGTCTCGCGCTCGACGTATTCGACCGGCTTGCCGTCCTCGAGTCCCAGCCGGCGCACGTCCTCGAGGAAGCCGCGCTCGTCGAAGCTGACGGCGACGACCTGGCGCTCGGTCTCGTCCGGCGCGAGGAAGGCCGTCGTTTCGGTGCGGTAACCGACGTAGTACCAGACGGGATCGCCGAACGCCGAAGCGGTCGAGGGCGTGCCGAGGATGCGCGCGACGTCGTCGCGGGTCTGCATGCCGGGCTGGAGTTCGCCGAGCCGCTGCTCGGTCGGCAGGTTGCCGCGCACGTCGACCACGGGCGCGCAGCCGGCGGCCAGAGCCGCGGCGATCAGGCCGGCGGCGGCGAATCGCAGCCCATGACGGGCCAGACGGATGCGATGGATGTTCATGGTCCCCAGTTCACGACGGCGTGCCGATTGACGGCGCGCCGCACGATACCGATAGTGTGCCTGAAAGTGCCCCGCCCCGCGCGCCAATGTCAACGATCGCACATGCCGTTCTGGAACCTATCGCCCTTCCGCAGGCTGTTCGCACGCCGTCCGCACGACGACGCCGCCCGCGCGCTCTACGGCGCCGCCGTCACCCAGGCCCGGCGCCCCGAGTTCTACGACGCCATGGCGGTCGCCGACACCGTCGACGGCCGCTTCGACATGGTCGCGCTGCACGTCTGGCTGATCCTGCGCCGCCTGCGTGGCGGCAGCGATGACCAGCGCGCCTTGTCCCAGGCGCTGTTCGACATCATGTTTGCGGACATGGACCAAAACCTGCGCGAGCTCGGCGTCGGCGATCTCGGCGTCGGCAAGCGCGTGCGGCGGATGGCCGAGGCCTTCTTCGGCCGCGTCGCCGCATATGACGAGGGCCTGGCGCGCGACGACGATGCGCTCGCGGCCGCCCTGCGGCGCAATCTGTATCGCAAGGTCGAGCCGCCGCCGGATGCGGTCGCGGCGATGGCCGGTTACGTCCGCCGCGCCGATGCGGCGCTGGCGGCTCAGGATCTGGAACGGCTGATGGCGGGGCAGGTGGCCTTCGTCGCGCCGGCGAGGGACGCATGAACGAGATCGAGGCCGAATTCTCGCGGCCGGTGAACGTGGAACGGCTGCCCGGCGGCGAGACCGTGATGGAGATCGCCGCCGAGCCGCACGAGCGCGAGGCCCTGGCGCGGCGCTTCGACATCCCCGCCGTCGAGGCGTTGCGCGCGCGGGTGCGCCTGCGGCCGCTGGGCGGCAGCCGGATGGTGCGGCTGCGGGCCCGGTTCGAGGCCGAGGTGGTGCAGTCGTGCGTGGTCACCCTCGAGCCGGTGCGCCTGCAGGTCGCCGAGGAGTTCGAGCTGATGTACGGGCCGGAGGAGCCGGCCGGCGCGGGCCACGAGATCAGTTTCTCGGCCGAGGACGAGGATCCGCCCGAGCCCATCCGCGACGGCGTCATCGATCTCGGCGAGGCGGTCGCCGAGCATCTGGCGCTGGCGCTCGATCCGTTCCCGCGCGCTCCCGGCGCGACGCTGGACCTGCCGGCGGAGGACGGCGCCGGCGAAGCCGCCCCGGCGCGGCCCGGCCCGTTCGCGGCGCTCGCCGGGCTGCGCGGCGAGAAGAAGAACGAACAACCCGAATGATCCGGCTTGCCCCCCCGGGGGTTTTTCGTTAAGAAGCTGCCTTTCTGTCGACCGAGCGGTTGCGAGCAAACATATGGCTGTCCCTAAGAAGAAAACCTCGAAGTCCCGCCGTGACATGCGCCGGGCGCATCATGCCCTGAAGACGGTGAACGTCCAGGAATGCCCGAACTGCGGCGAGACCAAGCGCCCGCACCACGTCTGCGGTTCCTGCGGCCATTACGATGGCCGCGAGGTCGTCGCCGAAGGGGCGGCCTGACGGGTCTGATCCCAGTCGCGGGGTAGCGTGGTGAGTTCACGTGTGACGATCGCCATCGACGCCATGGGCGGTGACGCCGCTCCGGGCGTCGTCGTCGAGGGCCTTAAGCTGGCGCGCTCGCGGATTCCCCGTGCGCACTACCTGCTGTTCGGCGACGAGGCCAAGGTGGCGCCGCTGCTGGCGGCGGCGCCCGATCTGGCCGAGCACGTCACGCTGCGCCACACCGACCAGGTGGTGACCAACGACGCCAAGCCGTCGCAGGTCCTGCGCACCGGCCGCAACAGCAGCATGTACCTGGCGGTCCAGGCGGTCGCCAAGGGCGAGGCGGCCGGCGTCGTCTCGGCCGGCAACACCGGCGCGCTGATGGCGGTGTCGAAATTCGTGCTGCGGACCCTGCCGGGCATCGCCCGCCCGGCGATGGCGGCGTTCTATCCGACCGAGCGCGGCGAGAGCGTGATGCTCGACCTCGGCGCCAACGTCGAATGCGACGCCAACAACCTCGTGCAGTTCGCGGTCATGGGCGAGGTGTTCGCCCGCGTGCTGTTCGGCCTCGACCGGCCGACCGTCGGCCTGCTCAACGTCGGCTCCGAGGACATGAAGGGCCACGAGGAGGTGCGGCGCGCCGCCACCACCCTGCGCGAGAGCAAGCTGCCGATCCGCTTCCACGGCTTCGTCGAGGGCAACGACATCGGCGCCGGCACCGTCGACGTGGTGGTGACCGACGGATTCACCGGCAACATCGCCCTGAAGACGGCCGAAGGCACCGCCAAGCTGTATTCCACCTTCCTGCGCGAGGCCTTCGGCAGCTCGCTGATGGCCAAGATCGGCTACCTGCTGGCGCGGGCTGCGCTGGCCAAGGTCAAGCTGCGCACCGATCCGCGGCGCTACAACGGCGCCATGTTCCTGGGTCTCAACGGCATCGCCGTGAAGAGCCATGGCGGCACCGACGCGCTCGGTTTCGCCAACGCGGTCGGCGTCGCCACCGATCTGGTGGCGCACGGCTTCAACGAACGCATCCGGGAAGAGTTCACCAAGGTGAGCAGCCCCGACGACTCGGAGCCGCCGGCGAAGGCGGCCACCGGCTGATGATCCGATCTATCCTTGCCGGGTGCGGGGCCTATCTCCCGGAGAAGGTCCTGACCAACGACGATGTGGCGCGCATCGTCGACACCAGCGACGAGTGGATCGTCGAGCGCAGCGGCATCCGCCAGCGCCATGTCGCGGCCGAGGGCGAGTGCACCTCGGATCTGGCGACCAAGGCCGCCGAGCGCGCGCTGGCGGCCGCAGGCATGGCCGGCAGCGACGTCGACCTGATCGTGCTCGCCACCGCCACCCCCGACAACACCTTCCCGGCCACCGCCGCCAAGGTGCAGGCGCGAATCGGCATGACCCGCGGCATCGCCTTCGACGTCCAGGCGGTGTGCTCGGGCTTCGTCTACGCGCTCGCCGTCGCCGACAACTTCATCCGCGTCGGCCAGGCGCGGACCGCGCTGGTGATCGGCGCCGAGACCTTCTCGCGCATCCTCGACTGGAACGACCGCGCCACCTGCGTGCTGTTCGGCGACGGCGCCGGCGCCGTGGTGCTGCGGGCCGGCGAGGGCGGCGGCACCATTGCCGACAAGGGCGTGCTGTCGACGCATCTGCATTCCGACGGCCGCCACCACGACCTGCTCTACGTCGACGGCGGCCCGTCCTCGACCGGCACCGTCGGCCATGTCCGTATGGAGGGGCGCGAGGTCTTCCGCCACGCCATCGTCAACCTGGCCGAGGCGGTCAACGAGGCGCTGGACGCGCACGGCCTCGCGGCCGGCGACGTCGACTGGCTGGTGCCGCATCAGGCCAACCGGCGCATCATCGAGGGCACGGCGCGCAAACTGGGCGTCGGCACCGAGCGGGTGGTGATGACGGTCGACCGCCACGCCAACACCTCGGCGGCCTCGATTCCGCTGGCGCTCGCCGAAGCGGTCGGCGACGGCCGCATCAAGCCCGGCCATCTCGTGCTGATCGAGGCGATGGGCGGCGGCTTCACCTGGGGATCGGCGCTGATCCGCATGTAGCGGCTCGGGTGGTCGCGCGGGTGAAGGTCAGCCGCCAATCCACTGATATTGACGGGTTTCCCCGGAACGGGTACCGTCCCTGATGGGAAGGGAACCGAACGGTGGAACGGTAATGTCTGGCAAAACCATCACCCGGGCGCAGCTCAGCGAGGCGGTCTACCAAGAGGTCGGCCTGTCGCGCAACGAGTCGGCGGACCTTCTCGAACACGTGCTGAGCGAGATCGCCTCGGCGCTGGAGCGCGGGGAGACCGTCAAGATCTCGTCGTTCGGCAGCTTTGCGGTGCGCAGCAAGGGCCAGCGCGTCGGCCGCAATCCCAAGACCGGCCAGGAAGTGCCGATCCTGCCGCGCCGGGTGCTGGTGTTCCGGCCGTCGCAGCTCCTGAAGAGCCGCATCAACGCCGGGCTGCAAAGGCAAGAGCAGGCCGAGAAGACGCCGTGAACGTCGATCCCGCGTCCGCGCCGACCGGCCGCCGGGTCAAGTCGGAGGCGGCGTTCCGAACCATCAGCGAGGTTTCCGAACAGCTCGACGTGCCGCAGCACGTGCTGCGGTTCTGGGAAAGCCGTTTCGCGCAGGTCAAGCCGCTGAAGCGCGGCGGCGGCCGCCGCTATTACCGGCCGGCCGACATCCAGCTCCTGCGCCGCATCCGCGATCTGCTGTACCGCGACGGCTACACCATCAAGGGCGTGCAGAAACTGCTCAAGGACGGCGGCATCAAGGCCGTCGACGAGCCCGAGGCGGCCGGTGCCGAGCCGACCTCCGTCGAAGCCGAGCCGGCGGCGCCGACCACGGCCCCCGAAACCCGCGAGGCGCCGGTCGCCGAACCCGCCGCAGAGCCGGTCGGCAGCGACCGCCGGGCCGAACTGCGGGCGGTCCTCGACGAACTGGTGGCGATCCGAGCGCTGTTGCGCAACCCGCCGATCTGATGTTGCCTTCCATAGGCGGCGTGGCTATATTGCCGCCTCCCGCCACGGCGGACTTGTCGGAGCGTAGCGCAGCCCGGTAGCGCATCAGTCTGGGGGACTGGGGGTCGTGGGTTCGAATCCCGCCGCTCCGACCAAAATTTCGGGAAAAGGCCGGCCTCGCGCCGGCCTTTTTCGTTCACCGCCACGCCAGCCCGAACCACGCCGTCGCCGCCACCGCGAACACCGCCCAGACCAGCAGCGACAGCGGCCCGCCGACGCGCACGAAGTCGGCGAAGCGGTAGCGGCCCGGGCCCATCACCAGCAGATTGGTCTGGTAGCCGATCGGCGTCGCGAAGCTGGCGTCCGAGGCGATCAGCACGGCGATGGCGAAGATGTGCGGATCCATGCCCAGCCGGTCGGCCAGCGCCACGGCGATCGGCGTGAACAGCACCGCGCAGGCGTTGTTGCTGA
Organism: uncultured Rhodospirillaceae bacterium; assembly: GCA_964545205.1. Taxonomy (GTDB): domain Bacteria; phylum Pseudomonadota; class Alphaproteobacteria; order Rhodospirillales; family Magnetospirillaceae; genus CAZJFH01. The sequence goes on along the minus strand of CAZJFH010000102.1, from coordinate 2,157 downwards.
GCACGTTGGTGATCGCCAGCACCAGCCCGAAGAAGGCGGTCAGCACCATGCCCGGCGGCACGCCGTCCAGCGCCCGCACGAGGCCGTCGGCCAGCCACAGCGCGGCGCCGGTGGCCTGCATCGCCTCGCCGAGCGCCAGGGCGGCGCCGACCAGCATGATGATGCGCCGGTCGAGCGCGGCGAAGGCCTGGCGCAATCCGATGGTGCCGGTGACGACCAGCGCCACGGCGCCCAGAACCGCCGCCAGCGCGATCGGCATCGTTCCCGAAACGGCCAAGCCGACGCTGGCGGCGAAGATGGCGATTGCGCGCCGTCCGTGCCGTGGCCGCGGCAGGTCGCGGGCGCTGCCTTCCAGGACCACGAATTCATGGCTGCCGCGCAGGGCGGCGAGACTCGATTCGACGCACAGCAGCAGCAGCACGTCGCCGGCCTCCAGCGCCACGTCGCCGCCGCGCGGCCGCACGAGATGCGCGCGGCGGCGCACCCCGACGACCATGCAGTCGGTCTGGCGGCGGAAGCCGCAATCGGCCAGGCTGGCGCCGACCAGCGGCGAGCGCGGCGCCACCATCGCCTCGACCAGCACGCGGCCGCCGGCGCGCTGGCCGGCGGCCGCGTCGGGCAGCAGCCCGGGATCGGAGGCCAGCGCCTGTTCGAGGGCGGCGCGCGTCGCGACCACCGACAGCACGTCGCCGGCGGCGATCTCGAACCCGTCCAGCGGCTGGGCGTGGGTCTCGTCGCCGCGCCGGATCGTCTTGATCACCAGATCGGGTCGGGAGCGCAACATGCCCGCGACCACCCGCCCGCCGGCGATGCGCGCCGCCGCCGTCACCCGCAGTTGCGCCAGGAACTGGCCGCCCTCGGCATGGCTGCGGGCGACGGGCGTCCTGTCGGGCAGCAGCCGTGGCGCGACAAGGAACAGATAGGCCAGCCCGACGCCGGCCACCGCCAGGCCGATCGGCGTCACCTCGAAGATCCCCAGCGGCGGCCGCTCGAGGCCGACGAGCGAGGTCGACACCAGCAGGTTCGTGCTCGAGCCCAGCAGCGTGGTCATGCCGCCGAGGATCGTCGCGAAGGACAGCGGCATCATCATCTTGCTCGAGCCGATCCGCAGCCGCTGCGCCAGGGCCTGCAGGATCGGAATGAAGATGATGACCAGCGGCGTGTTGTTGACGAAGGCCGAGGCCGCGGCGACGCCGGCGAGAATCAGGCAGACCACCAGCCACGGCCGGCGGAGGCGGTGCGCCGGTCCCGCCAGGCGGCCCAGGGCGTTGAGGGCGTCGGTCTGCACCAGCCCCTCGCCGAGCACCAGCAGCGCCAGCACGGCGATCAGCGCGGGATTGCCGAATCCGGCCAGCAGCCGGGCCATGTCCAGACGTTCCGGACCCGGAAGCGGAAAGAAATGGAAGAAGGCCAGCAGGATGGCGAGCAGCAGCAGCGCCGCCGTCTCGGTCGGGATGCGCTCCCAGGCGAACAGGCAGGCCGCCAAGCCGACGAGTCCCAGCGTGACCCCGATATGCAGGTCGAACTCGACGCCCATCCACGCCCCCGGACAAAGAACAGCCGCGGATGCTATTCCAGATCGAGGCCGCTGAAAACTACAGGAGTTGGTTGCGTTAAAGACGGCTGGACGGGCGGGGAAGGGGGAAACCCCGCCCGTCCAGCGCTCGTCACCGGCGGATGCCGGCGACGAAACGGCCGACTTCCTGGCTCAGGCGCCCGGCCTGGCGGGTCAGGTCCTCGGCGGCCTGCTGCACCTGGCCGGCGGCGCGCCCGGTCTGCCCGGCGGCGGTGGTGACGTGGCCGATGGTCACCGAGACCTCGCGGGTGCCGGCGGCGGCTTCGTGGACGTTGCGGGCGATCTCGCGGGTCGCGGCGCCCTGCTCCTCGACGGCGGCGGCGACCGCGGCGGCGATGCCGTTGAGTTCGCCGATCGTGCCGGCGATGCCCGTGATGGCGTCGACCGCGTCGCGGGTGGCGACCTGGACGCCGTTGATCTGGTTGGCGATCTCCTCGGTGGCGTTGGCGGTCTGGCGGGCCAGGCTCTTGACCTCGCCGGCGACGACCGCGAAGCCCTTTCCGGCATCGCCGGCGCGGGCGGCCTCGATGGTGGCGTCGAGCGCCAGCAGGTTGGTCTGGCTGGCGATGTCGTTGATCAGC
>CAZJFH010000101.1:0-11101 GCA_964545205.1 uncultured Rhodospirillaceae bacterium | reverse complement strand
ATCGCCAACGAGGGCCCCGAGAAGGCGGAAGCCTGGGCCAAGGGCGTCGTCGAGAACATGGCCCGCAAGCCGCAGGGCGGCGACACCGACCAGATCATGGCCGTCGCGGCCGGCGAATGCGACGTCGCCGTGGGCAACACCTACTATTACGGCGGCATGCTGACCGGCAGCGACCCGGCCAAGAAGGCCGCCGCCGAGAAGGTGGCGATCTTCTTCCCCGACCAGCAGGGTCGCGGCACGCACGTCAACGTCTCGGGCGCCGGCGTGACCGCCAGCGCGAAGAACAAGGCCGAGGCGGTGAAGCTGATCGAGTTCCTGTCCGGCGACGCGGCGCAGAAGATCTACGCCGAGAGCAACTCCGAATACCCGGTCAAGCCGGGCGTCGCCTGGTCGCCGGTGGTCGAGAACTGGGGCAAGTTCAAGTCCGACGACCTGAACGTCAGCGTGCTCGGCGACAAGAACGCCGAAGCCGTCAAGGTGTTCGACCGCGTCGGCTGGCGCTGAGCAGCCGTTCCGGGCGGGAGGCCGACGGCCTCCCGCCTTTCGTCTTTCCGGTGGCAAAGGACGCGACGATGTTCCTGTGGCGCAACATGAAGCCGAAGACGTTCGCCGCCGTCCTAAGCCGGCTGGTGGCCCGCAAACCGGCCGCGAAGCCGGCGACCACGCCCCCGGTCAAGGCGCCCCCGCGCAAGTCCTGAGACTTCGAGCCGCCGCGACGAGGGCGGGACGCCCGCGCTTCCCGGGCGGGCGCCTGCCCCGTTCGCTACTCGACGATCCGCCAGCTTCCGTCCGGCTGCAGGCAGGCGACGCCGTAGGCCGGCTGCGGCAGGCCGCCGACGGTGACCTGCGACTGGTACTCGCGGCAATGCTGGCCGGCGCGGCCGATCTCGCGGCGGCCGTAATCGCCGCGGTAGTCGCGCCCGGTGCCGTAGTCGCGCTGGCCCCAGCCGCGATAGGCCGGCGTGCCGTAGTAGTCGTACACCGTCACCGGCCGATAGACGCGGCGCTCGACATGGACCGGCGGCGCGTAGACCACCGGCGGCTGGGTGTAGACGATGTCGGGCCGGCGGCCGTAGCGATCCGAACCGCCGTAATAGCCGCCGCCCTGGTACAGGCGGTCGGCGCGATCGAGGCTGCCGCCGGCGCCGTTGCCGATGATGGCGCCGAGCACGGCGCCGCCCGCGGTGGCGGCCAGGCGGCCGGTGCCCTTGCCGATCCGCGACCCGGCGAGGCCGCCGACGGCGCCGCCGAGCATGGTGCCCAGAATTTCCTTCGTCCCGGTGTCGGCCTGGGCCGGAGCGGGCGTCGCGACCACGGCGACGGCGGCGACGACGGCGGTCGAAACGATCTTGCGCATGGCGAACCTCACTCTCGGGACGCGCCCCTGCGCGCCCCATCCACGAACGCTGTCACATCTTTGTGGAAAATCCAAGGCGGCGACGCCGACGCCGCCCGCCGCCGTCCCGGCCGTACAGCGGCGCGCGAACATCCCCGCGCCCCGCCCCGCCGCGCCGGCGAAAAACCGCGGCCGCGGCGGGCCGCGGCCGCGAATCAGCCGAGCCGCCGGCCCAGGGCCTGGCACACGGTGTCGATCACCCTGATGCGGGCATGGTTCTTGTCGTCGCCCTCGACCAGCGTCCACGGCGACAGGCCGGTGCTGGTGCGTTCGACCATGTCGTGCACGGCGGTCTCGTAGAGCTCCCACTTGGCGCGGTTGCGCCAGTCCTCGTCGGTGAGCTTCCAGGTCTTGTGGGCGGTGATCTCGCGGGCCTTGAAGCGCCGGTACTGCTCGTCCTTGGTGATGTGAATCCAGAACTTCAGCAGCACGATCCCGTGCGCCACCAGCTGCTCCTCGAAGGCGTTGATCTCGGCATAGGCCCGCATCCACTCGTCCTCGGCGGCGAAGCCCTCGACGCGCTCGACCAGCACCCGGCCGTACCACGAGCGGTCGAAGACGGTGACCCGTCCGGCGCGCGGCAGATGGCGCCAGAAGCGCCAGAGGTAGTGCTGCGCCCGCTCCTCGTCGGTCGGCGCCGCGACCGGCACGACGCGGTAATCGCGCGCGTCCATCGCCGCGGTCATGCGCCGGATCGCCCCGCCCTTGCCGGCGGCGTCCCAGCCCTCGAAGACCATCAGCGTCGAGACGCCGGCGGCGCGGGCCTTGCGGTAGACGGCGTTGAGCTCGGCGCGGGCGCGCTTCAGGGCGATGCCGTACTCGTCCCTGGCCAGCGCCTGCGACATGTCGAGCCCGTCGAGCACGGTGCGCTGGAACGGCCGGCCCTCGGGCGTCACCGTCGGGCCGCCCTTGCCCTTGCGCTTGCGGCTGGCGGCCGCGGCCTCGGCGGCCGCGGCCAGCTCGGCGGAATGGGCTTGCACCTCGGCCAGTTCGGCGGCGCGGCGGCCGTCCTGGATGGCGCGCAGCTCGTCCATCACCTTGCGTCGCGCCTCGCCGGCCACGAGCTGCTTGCGGATGGCGTCGCGCAGGCTGGTCAGCACCGTCAGCGCCCGGAAACGGTCGTCCTCGCCCTCGACGATCAGCCACGGCGCCTGGCCGGTGCCGGTGCGCATGATGGTGCGCTCGGCGGCGGCGATGAAGCGGTCGTACTTCTTCCAGTTCTTCCAGTCGGTCTTGGTCACCCGCCAGCTCCGCAGCGGGTCCTTCTCCAGCATCTTCAGCCGCCGCTTCTGGGCGTCCTTGCCGAGATGCATCCAGAACTTGACGAACAGCGCGCCGTCGTCGGCCAGGGTCTTCTCGAAGGCGGCGATCTCGTCGAGGCGCTCGTCGAACTCGGCCGGGGTGTTCTTCTCGTGCACGCGGTCGAGCACCGGGCGCGAATACCAGCACGACAGGAACAGCCCGATCATCCCCTTGGGCGGCAGGTCGCGCCAGAACCGCCAGTAGGGCGGCCGCTCGCGCTCCTCGTCCGAGGGCTCGCCGTAGGCGCGGGTGACGATCCAGCGCGGATCCATCCACTCGTTGAGCAGGTTGACCGACTCGCCCTTGCCGGCGCCGTCGACGCCGGCGAAGACCACGATCACCGGGAAGTCGGCGGCGCGGAGCTGCTGCTGCAGTTCCAGCAGCTCGATGCGCAGGGCATCGGCGATGGCGTCGAATTCTTCCTTGGAGACCTTCTGGCCGAGCTCCGCCGTCCTGAACATGGCAAGTTCCCCCAGCGCCCGTTCGTGCCGTCCAGATTACGCGCAAATCGCGATCAATCCAGCGCAATCGGCGACACGCCCCCTCTCCCGCGGTCGGGAGAGGGGCGGCCGGGTCAGACCACCGCCTCCAGCCCGACCTCGCCCAGCGCCTCGGCCTGGCGCCTGGCCATCGCTTCGGCGTCGAAGCCGCGGATGAGGTCGTGGAACAGTTCGTACCAGTTGATCTCGGCGCGCAGGTGCAGGAACACCGAGCCGAGGCCGATGGCGGCGCGGTCCATCAGCACGAACTCGCGCGGCGGGCGGACGCCGCCGATGCGGCGCAGCTCGCGGTGCACCTTCTCGGCCACGGCGGCGCCGTAGAGGCCGTCGGGGCTCTCCTGGATCAGCCGCGGCTTGTTCTCCATCAGCGGCGCGTAGACGAAGGCGGCCCAGATGTTGAGCGTCTCGATCACCTCGTCGCGCAGGTCGGTGAAGCCCCAGGTCCGGTAGGCGTGCACCGCCAGGTCGCGGTCGCCGCCCTCCAGCGCGCGGTAGAGGTCGATGACGCCCTGGACGAAGCTGGGCCGGAACATGCGCACGGCGCCGAAGTCGAGCAGGTTGACGGAGCGGTCGTCGCGGACGGTGTAGTTGCCGAGATGCGGATCGCCGTGGATGACGCCGTAATCGTAGAACGGCACGTACCAGGCGCGGAACATGTTGTAGGCGACGGCGTTGCGCACCTCCGCCGGCTGGTCCGTGAAGTCGAGGATGCGGCGGCCGTCGAGCCAGGTCATCGTCAGCAGCCGCCTGGTCGACAGGTCCTCGACCACCTCGGGCACGTGGACGCCGGGCTCGTCGGCCAGCATCCGGCCGTAGAGGCGCATGTGCCGGGCCTCGCGGGCGTAGTCCAGCTCCTCGCGCAGGCGGGCGGCGATTTCGTCGTGGATGTTGGCGGGATCGATCGCCGTGTCGTAGCCCTTGTACAGGGCGAAGATCAGCCGCAGCTGGCGCAGGTCGGCCTCGACGACCGACGCCATGTCGGGATACTGCAGCTTGCAGGCCAGCCGGCGGCCGTCATGGCCGGTGGCCTCGTGGACCTGGCCCAGCGACGCCGCCGCCCTGGCCTCGTGCGAGAAGCCGGCGAAGCGCGTCTGCCAGTCGGGTCCCAGCTCGGCGGCCATGCGCCGCTTGACGAACGGCCAGCCCATGTGCGGCGCGTTCGACTGCAGTTGCGCCAGTTCGAGCGCGTATTCGCGCGGCACGGCGTCGGGGATGGTCGAGACGATCTGCGCCACCTTCATCAGCGGCCCCTTGAGGCCGCCGAGCGCCTGGCGCAGCGCCGCCGCCTCGCGGGAGCGGTCGCCCTTCAGCCCGAACACCCGCCCGGCGCCCATGCGCGCGGCGATGCCGCCGACGGCGGCGCCGACCTGGGCGTAGCGGCGCACGCGCCCGCCGATGTTGTTGCTCTCGTCCCTGGGCATCTTTTCGTCACCGTTCTTACCCCTCTCCCCAGAGGGAGAGGGGGTTGAAGAAGAGTCACGCCACTTCTTCCAGCTCGTCGATGAAGCCGACGACGACGTCGAGGCCGCGGCGCCAGAAGGCCGGATCGCTGGCGTCGAGGCCGAAGGGCTGCAACAGGTCCTTGTGCCGCAGCGTGCCGCCGGCCCGCAGCATGTCGAGGTAGTTGCGCTCGAAGCCCGCCGCGCCCGAGCGATAGGCGTCGTAGAGCGAATTCACCAGGCAGTCGCCGAACGCGTAGGCGTAGACGTAGAAGGGCGAGTGGATGAAGTGCGGGATGTAGGCCCAGAAGTGCCTGTACTCGTCCTCGAAGCGGATGGCGGGCCCGAGGCTCTCGGTCTGCACCGACATCCAGATCTCGCCGAGACGCTCGGCCGACAGCTCGCCCTCGCGGCGCTCGGCATGGACCTTGCGCTCGAACTCGTAGAAGGCGATCTGGCGGACCACGGTGTTGAGCATGTCCTCGACCTTGCCGGCCAGCATGGCGCGGCGGCGCTTGGGGTCGGTCTCGGCGTCGAGCATGGCGCGGAAGGTCAGCATCTCGCCGAACACCGACGCCGTCTCGGCCAGGGTCAGCGGCGTGTCGGCCATCAGCGCGCCCTGCTCGGCGGCCAGCAACTGGTGCACGCCGTGGCCGAGCTCGTGGGCCAGCGTCATGACGTCGCGCGCCTTGCCCATGAAATTCAGCAGCAGGTAGGGATGCGCCGAGGGCACGGTCGGGTGCGCGAAGGCGCCGCCGGCCTTGCCGGGCCGCGCCGGCGCGTCGATCCAGCGGTTGTCGAAGAAGCGCTGGCCGAGTTCGGCCAGGTCGGGCGAGAAGCGGCCGTAGGCGCCGATCACGGTCTCGCGGGCCTGCTCCCAGGTGAAGCTGCGATCGACGTCGTCGGGCAGCGGCGCGTTGCGGTCCCAGTAGTCCAGCGCCTCGACCCCGAACCACCTGGCCTTCATGCCGTAGTAGCGATGCGACATCTGGCCGTAGGCGCCCTTGACCGCCTCGACCAGCGCGTCGACGACCTCGTCCTCGACCTGGTTGGCGAGGTTGCGCGAGGACCACGGCTTGGCGTAGTTGCGCCACTTGTCCTCGACCTCCTTCTCCTTCGCCAGCGTGTTGGTGACGTGGGCGAACAGGCGGATGTTGTCGCCGAACACCTTGCCCAGCGCCTTGGCGGCGGACTTGCGCCTGGCGCCGTCGCGGTCGGACAGCAGGTGCAGGGTCTCGGTCTCGGTCAGGGTCTGGCCGTCGACCTCGAAGCGCAGCTCGGCCAGGGTCTCGTCGAACAGGCGCACCCAGGCCGAACGGCCGGCGACCTCCTTCTCGTGCAGCAGCCGCTCGATCTCGTCGGAGAGCTGATGGGGCCGGAACACCCGCAGGTCGCGCAGCCACGGCTTGTAATGGGCCAGCTTGGCGCTGGACAGCTTGCGGTCGAGCTGATCGTCGTCGAGCCGGTTGAGTTCGAGGGTGAAGAACAGGGTGTGCAGCGTGATCTGCGTCACCCGCTCCTGCATCGACTGGTAGAAGCGGCCGCGGGCGGCGTCGGAGACGTTGCCCGAGTAGTGGAGCTGCGCGAAGGACATCACACGGCCGATCGTCTCGGCCATGGCCTCGTAGGTCCGCACCGCCTCGCCGAGCTCGTCGCCCGACAGTTCGGCCAGCTTGCCCTGGTAGCGCGCGTGGAAGTCCTTGGCCTGCTGCTCGGACGCATCGAGGTCGCGCTTCAGCTCGGGCGCGTCGGGGCCGGAATAGAGATCCGACAGGTCCCATTCCGGCATCGCGCCGAGCTCGGCCTGGATGCGGGCGTTTCCTGCAGCGTTGGTCATGCAAGTTTCTCCTTTTCGGCCGCCGCCGAGATCGGTATGAACAGGAAAAACAACTCGTTGCGGGCCGTCCGGCCCCGTCCAGGGGTTGCGCCGGGACGACGCGGAAAAATTCCGCGTGAGTGCTCATAATTAGGGGGAACGGAGATGGATTACCAGACTTGCACCAGCCTGACGGCGATGTTCTTCGACCAGGCTGAGAGGCTGGGCGACAAGCCGTTCCTGTGGCACAAGCGCGAGGGCGAATACCGGCCGCTGTCGTGGCGCGAGACCGCCGAGCGCGTCTCGGCGCTGGCCCGCGGCCTGACCGACATCGGCATCGAGTCCGGCGACCGCGTGGTGCTGGTGTCCGAAAGCCGTCCCGAATGGTGCATCGCCGACCTGGCGATCATGGCCGCCGGCGCCGTCAGTGTGCCGGCCTACGTCACCAACACGGTCAAGGACCACCTGCACATCTTCAACAACAGCGGCGCCAAGGCGGTGATCGTCTCGACCGCGGCGCTGGCCGAGCGCGTGATCACCGCCTCGCTGCAGGCGAGCCACGTCCCGACCGTCATCACCATCCAGGGCCTCGACCTGCACCAGGACCCGGGTCTGCCGCTCTATTCCTGGGACCAGGTGCTGGAGCGCGGCCGCGCGCGCCCCGAAGAGGAGGTCGCCGACCGCGTCGCCGCCACCCGGCGCGACCACACGGCCTGCCTGATCTACACCTCGGGCACCGGCGGCGCGCCCAAGGGGGTGATGCTGTCGCACGGCGCCATCATCCACAACTGCCGCGGCGCCCACGACCTGCTGCAGGAGCTGGGGCTGGAGAACGAGGTGTTCCTGTCGTTCCTGCCGCTGTCGCATTCCTACGAGCACACGGCCGGCCAGTTCTTTCCGATCTCGATCGGCGCCCAGATCTACTACGCCGAGGGCGTCGACGCGCTGACCACCAACCTGCTCGAGGCGCGGCCGACGATCATGACCGCGGTGCCCAGGCTCTACGAGGTGATGCGCTCGCGCATCCTCAAGGGCGTCGAGCGCACCGGCGGCAGGAAGGCCCAACTGTTCCACCGCGCGCTCGCGCTCGGCACCAAGCGCTACGAGAACCCGGGCAGCCTGAGCCTGGGCGAGAAGATCACCAACCTCCTGCTCGACGTGCTGGTGCGCAAGAAGGTCAAGCAGCGCTTCGGCGGCCGGCTGAAGGCGATGGTCTCGGGCGGCGCGCCGCTCAATCCCGAGGTCGGCACCTTCTTCCTGGCCCTGGGCGTGCGCATCCTGCAGGGCTACGGCCAGACCGAGAGCGCGCCGGTGATCAGCTGCAACGCGCCCAGCCGCATCAAGATCAGGACCGTCGGCCGGCCGCTGGCCGACACCGAGGTCCGCATCGCCGAGGACGGCGAGATCCTGGTCCGCGGCGAGCTGGTGATGCAGGGCTATTGGGGCGACCCCGACGCCACCGCCGCCGCCATCGTCGACGGCTGGCTGCACACCGGCGACATCGGCGAGATCGACGAGGACGGCTACATCCGCATCACCGACCGCAAGAAGGACATCATCGTCAACTCGGGCGGCGACAACATCTCGCCGCAGCGGGTCGAAGGCTTCCTGACCCTGCAGCCCGAAATCGCCCAGGCGATGGTCTATGGCGACAAGCGGCCGCACCTGGTGGCGCTGATCGTGCCCGAGGCCGAGGTCGCCGCCAACTGGGCCAAGGAGCACGGCAAGCCCGACGACATGGAGACGGCCGTGGCCGATCCCGAGTTCCGCAAGGTCGTCGCGGCGGCGGTCGAGCGGGTCAACCGCGACCTGTCGGGCATCGAGAAGATCCGACGCTTCATCCTGACCGCCGAACCGTTCTCGGTGAACAACGGCATGATGACGCCGACGATGAAGATCCGCCGCCACAAGATCCGCGAAGCGTTCGGCCAGCAGCTCGAGGCCCTTTACGAGGACCGCCGCCGCGAGGGGTGACACCGTTCCGCGCTTGAACGGACTCGCCGTCATGCCGGCGAAGGCGCGGCATCCATTTGCCGGAGGCGCCGGGCGCTCCCCACGCCGGAGATCCTCGTCGAAGCCTCTGGAAAATGGGCCCCCGCCTCCGCGGGGGCGACGATGATTCGGCCCGAGAGTCTGTTCAAAGGCGTCCGATACATTTCAACAAGTTGAGGCGTCTCAGGATTGGGCTCCCGCTTCCGCGGGAGCGACGGGTCGAATTTCTTCACATGCTCTTCCGCGGGAGCGACGGGTTGATGTTCGGCCCCGTCAGCCGGCCGGCAGGGTGAAGTGGAACGTCGAGCCCTCGCCGGGGGTCGACTCGACCCAGATGCGGCCGCCGTGGCGTTCGACGATCTTCTTGCACACCGCCAGGCCGATGCCGGTGCCCTCGTATTCGGCCCGGGTGTGCAGGCGCTGGAAGATCAGGAAAATGCGCTCGAAATACTGCGGCTCGACGCCGAGGCCGTTGTCGACGACCGACAGACGCCAGAACGCGCCCTCGCGCGCGGCCTCGACGCGCAGCCGCGGCGGGCGCTCGGGATGGCGGTACTTCATGGCGTTCGAGAGCAGGTTCTGCACCAGGCTGACCGCCTGGACGTCGTCGGCCAGCACCGTCGGCATGTCGCCGACCTCGACCTCGGCGCCGGTGTCGGCGACCATCAGCCGCAGGTTTCCCAGCGCCGCCTCGACGATCCCGGCCATGGCCACCGGCTCCAGCGGCTTGCCGCGGCGGTCGATGCGCGAATAGGTGAGCAGGTCGGCGATCAGCTTGTCCATGCGCTTGGCGCCTTCGACGGCGAAGCCGATGAACTCCGCCGCCTCCTCTCCGAGCTTGTCGGCGTAGCGCTTCTGCAGCAGTTGCAGGAAGCTGACCACCATGCGCAGCGGCTCCTTGAGGTCGTGCGAGGCGACGTAGGCGAACTGCTCCAGCTCCTCGTTCGAGCGCGCCAGTTCGGCCGCCTGCTCGCGGAGCTGGTGTTCGAGCCGGTTGCGCTCGGTGACGTCCTGGACGATGGAATGCAGATACTTCTTGCCGTGGACCTGCACCGGCCCCGAGAACACCTCGACGTCGCGAATTTCGCCCGAGGCCAGACGGTGCTGGAAGCGGAAGTGCAGGCGCGCCTCCTCGACGGCCCGCTTGGCCTCGGCCAGCACCTTCTCCGGCGTCAGCACGTTGATTTCGGTGATCGGCTTGCCGATCAGCTCCTCGCGCGGGTAGCCGTAGAACTCGATCGCGGCGGCATTGGCGTCGACGATGACCCCACCGTGCGGATCGATCAGCAGCTTGATCGCGGTGTTGGTGTCGAACATCTGCCGATACAGGTCCTCGCGCTCGCGCACCGCCTGCTCGGCGGCGACCCGCTCGGTGGCGTCGCGGAACACCACCACGGCGCCGTCCAGTTCGCCGCCCTCCTCGACCGGCGAGACCACGCAGTCGACGGGAAAGCTGGTGCCGTCCTTGCGCCGGAAGCATTGGCCGGTGATGGCGCGCCGTTCGCCGGCGCGCTGGGCGGCAAGGATGGGGCACTCCTCGGGCGGGCAGCGGCGGCCGCGCGGACCGATGTGCACGATGTCGTGCATCGACTGGCCGACGACCTCGTCGCGCGAAAAGCCGAGCATGGTCAGGGCGGTGGCGTTGACGAAGGTGACGCGGCCGTCGAGGTCGGTGCGGTAGATGCCGTCGCCGGCCGAGGACAGGATCAGATCGAGATCGCGGTTGACCCGCGTCAGCTCGCGGGCCAGCTCGCGGCGCTGCTCCTCGGCGAGGATGTCGTCGCTGACGTCGGCGACGCAGCACACCATCCGCCGCACCCGCCCGTCCGCGTCGCGCGCGCCGGCGCCGCGCGCCCGCACCCAGCGCCAGCCGCCGTCGGCGTGGCGCAGGCGGTGCACGTTCTCGAAAAACCCGGGATCCTCGGCCAGATAGGCCTCGAGATGCGCCTCGACCGAGGGGCGGTCCTCGGGGTGCAGCCAGTCCTTCCAGGTGGCGAGCGTCACCGTCTCGGCGCCGTCCTCGCCGCGCATGCGCCGGTAGCGGTTCGACAGCCGCACCGTGCCGGCGGCGACGTCCCAATCCCAGACGCCGTCGCGCATCGCCTCGAGCATCAGCGCGTATCCCTCGCGCAGCTGCCGGCAGTCGGTGGGGTCGGGTGTCATCGCGGTGGAGCGCCGTTCCGTTGGCATGCCGTCACTATGCCACAAGCGGCGCACCGAGCCAGCGGCATACTGGCGCCGGCCGAATTTCGCAAAGCAGCATTCGCGGACGGTGCCGAAACCGCCGCTCTCCTCAGGGATTCCGCCGATTTCCGGCCCGGTCGCGCGGGATCGGCAGAAAATTTCCCTTGCATCCCGCGGCGCACCAGATCATATATTGCAGTGCAGCATCCATGATGCTGCTTCTTGGACGTTTCCTCCCTAGACTTGAGCCGCGGCTAGTCCGCGGCTTTTTTTTCGTTCGAGGCGGTACCGGCAAGCGGCAAATGCCCTGGGAGCGCGGGCGTCCCGCCCGCCAAGCGCCTCGGGCGGCCGACGGTGCGGGCGAGGACGCCCGCGCTCCCAGGGCGACCCGGAACGGCGACATCTCCGGCACGACGAGGGAGCGCTGGAAAACGCCCTAGCCCCGAATGAAGCGGCCGTAGCGCTGCGGAAT
>CAZJFH010000100.1:0-11607 GCA_964545205.1 uncultured Rhodospirillaceae bacterium | reverse complement strand
CGGCCGCGCCGGCGCCGCCTCGGCGGCGCCGAAGCTGACGTCGACCTGGCGGGCGAAGCCGACGATCCACGGCACCGCGACCAGCAGGAAGATCAGGATGAACAGGCCGAAGGTCGCCGAGCGCCGGCCCTCCAACCCGCCGCCGGCCAGCAGCGCCAGCCAGTCGCCGAACACCGCGCCGGCGACCACGGTCACCAGGCCGGCGATCAGCGCGCTCATCGCCAGGATGCCGGCCAGGTTCAGGAACACCCCGGCCGGCGTCATCCGGGCGTGCCGCTCGTGCGCGGCGGCGTGGCGGGGCCGGTGGTGGGCGCGGCGCGGCGGCGGCAGCCGCTGCGTGGTCTCCTCGGGGGTCAGCTTGCTGCTGTAGATCTCGCGGCGCTTCTCGGCGTTGCTGCGCGGGTGATAGTCGCTGCGCACGACCTTGGTCGCGGCGGCGAGGCGGCCTTCGGCGGCCTTGGCGTCCATCAGCGCCTGCTTCCGCTCGTCGCTCGGATAGCGGGCATGCAGAACCCAGCCCTCCTTGCCGAGGACGAAGACCTCGTAATAGACCACGGTGACGTCTTTCATGCCCGCACCCGCCGCCAACCGGGGCCCACCCCTTTGCGGCGCTTCAGAGTGACCTACCTTTGACGACAGCGCAACGCGACAGAGGACGCCGATGACCGACGAGACCCGCAAGAGCGACGCCGAATGGCGCGCCGCCCTGACCCCCGAGCAGTACGCGGTGTGCCGCTGCGGCGCCACCGAGCCGCCGTTCGGCGGCCGCTACTGGAACACCAAGACGCCGGGCACCTATGTCTGCGCCTGCTGCCGCCAGCCGCTGTTCGGCGCCGACGCCAAGTACGATTCCGGCAGCGGCTGGCCGAGCTACTGGCGCCCGCTCGACCCGGCGGCGGTCGCCGAGCGCCGCGACACCAGCCACGGCATGGTCCGCACCGAGGTGCTGTGCAGCCGCTGCGACGCCCATCTCGGCCACGTCTTTCCCGACGGGCCGCCGCCGACCGGGCTGCGCTACTGCATCAACTCGGCGGCGCTGGACCTGGTGCCGGAGGGATCCTAGTCGCCGGCCGGCTGCTGCTGCTGGTCGCCGGTGTGGTGGCGCTGCAGCAGCGGCAGCTGGGTGAGCACGAAGACGAAGGTCAGGGCCATGATGCCGAAGACCTTGAAGGTCACCCACACGTCGGTGCTCTGGGTGCGCCACACGACCTCGTTGAGCGCCGCCATGGCGCCGAAGAACAGGCCGAAGCGCAAGGTCAGCCGGCGCCAGCCGAGTTCGTCCATCGGCCAGCTCGCCCCCATCAGCGGCTTGAGCAGCGGCCGCCGGAACGCCAGGCCGCCCAGCAGCACGGCCGCGAACGCCGCCTGGATGATGGTCGGCTTCATCTTGATGAAGGTCTCGTCGTTGAGCCACAGCGTCAGCCCGCCGAACACGCCGACCACCGCCGCCGTGATCAGCGGCATCGGCGGCACCCGCCGCGCCACCGCCAGCGACAGCCCCAGCGCCACCGCCGTCGCCGCCATCAGGGCGCCGGTCGCGACGATCAGGTCGGCCGCCGCATAGGCGGCGACGAAGGCCGCCAAAGGTCCGTAATCCACCGTCGGCTTCAGCCAGCCGGGTTCGTTGCCGCGCATTCCACTCCTCGCGCCGTTGGGTGACCTGCTCCACAGATAATGCGCGCGGCGCCGAGGCGCCAGCGCGGCTTTAGTCCTCGCCCGACAGCACGCGGCTGCGGAAGCGGAAGGGATGCGCGGGATAGACGCCGAGGATGCGGACGTCGCGCGAGAAGAACTCCAGCTCCTCCAGCGCCAGCCGCAGGCCGCGGTCCTCGGGATGGCCCTCGACGTCGGCGTAGAACTGGGTGGCGACGAACTGGCCGCCGACCTGATAGCTCTCCAGCTTGGTCATGTTGATGCCGTTGGTGGCGAAGCCGCCCATCGCCTTGTACAGCGCCGCGGGAACGTTTCGCACCCGGAACACGAAGCTGGTGATCACCGGCTCGACCTTGGGATCGGGGCGCAGCGCCTCGCGCGACATGATGACGAAGCGGGTGGTGTTGTGCTCGGCGTCCTCGATGTTGGCCTTCAGCGACACCAGGCCGTGAATCTCGCCGGCCAGCTCCGAGGCGATCGCCGCCACCGTCGGATCGTTCTTCTCGGCCACCTCCTCGGCGGCGCCGGCGGTGTCGGCGGCGACCACCGGCTTCCAGCCGAAGGCGCGGATCAGGTTGCGGCACTGCGACAGCGCGTGGACGTGGCTGCGCACCGTGCGGATGCCCTCGAGCGACGCGCCCGGCGGCGCCAGCAGGTGGTGGTTCACGCGCTGGAAGTGCTCGCCGATGATGTGCAGCCCGGAATCGGGCATCAGGTGATGGATGTCGGCGACGCGGCCGGCGACCGAGTTCTCGATCGGGATCATCGCCAGCGCCGCCTGGCCGTCGCGCACCGCCGCGAAGGCGTCCTCGAACGAGGCGCAGGGCAGCGGCGTCATCCTCGGGAAGGCGACCCGGCACGACAGGTGCGAATAGGCGCCCGGGAATCCCTGGAACGCGATGGTTTCGGCGGGACTGGCGGCTTCGGTCATCGGGACAGCATCCGGCGGGCGCGTTCGAGGTCGGCGGGAGTATCGACACCGAGCGGAACGGTGTCAACGAGGGCGGCGTCGATGCGCATGCCGTTCTCCAGCGCGCGGAGCTGCTCGAGCCGCTCGCGGCGCTCGAGCACGCCCTGCGGCAGGGCGACGAAGCGCTCCAGGGCGGCGCGGCGGAAGGCGTAGAGGCCGATGTGGTGGTAGAGCGGGCCGTCGCCCGACGGCACGGCGGCGCGGCTGAAATACAGCGCCCGGCCGCTCCGCGCGCCGGGCGCCGCCGACACCACCGCCTTGACGACGTTGGGATCGTCGCGCTCGCGCGGCTCGCGGATCTCGGTGGCCAGGGTGGCGATGTCGACCGCCGGATCGGCCAGCGGCGCGAACACGGCGCGGATCGCCCGCGGCTCGATCGTCGGCAGGTCGCCCTGGACGTTGACGACGGCGTCGTAGTCGCCGTCGGGGTCGAAGCGCCGCACCGCCTCGAACACGCGGTCGGAGCCCGAGGGGTGGTCGGGCCGCGTCAGCACCGCGTTGCCGCCGGCCCGCGTCACCGCCTCGGCGATCTCGGCCTCGGCGCAGGCGACCACCACCGGGCCGATCGCCGCCTCGCAGGCGCGGCGCCAGACATGCACGATCATCGGCTCGCCGCCGATGTCGGCCAGCGGCTTGCCCGGCAGCCGGGTGGCGTGCAGGCGGGCGGGGATGACGACGACAGGGTTGGGGCTGGCGGACATGGCGGCCTTGTCGCAATTCGGAAGGATCATCCATATATCCCCCAGCGGCCACGGAAGAAACACCTTCGGCATCGAACGTCTGGTCAGGTTGGACCGCCGGGAGGTTGTGGCTAATCTGCGGACGAGCCTGGGCACTGGATTACCTCGGAGATTCCATGGGCATCACCTTTCAGAAGATCGCCGGCGCCGTCCTGCTGGCGCTGATCCTGGCGGTCGGATCCGGCCTGCTGGCCGACTCCCTCCTGCCGGTCGGCCCCGAGACCGTGCATGTCGCCGAAGCCCCGGCCGGCGCCGAGGGCGCGGGCGGCGAGGCGGCACCGGCCGCGGGCGGCGCGCCGCAGCCCGACTTCATGCAGGCGCTGGCCCAGGCCGACGCCGCCGCCGGCGAGGGCGCGATGGGCAAGTGCAAGGCCTGCCACACCTTCGACGAGGGCGGCCCGCACCGGGTCGGCCCCAACCTCGCCGGCATCGTCGGCGCCGACATCGCCTCGAAGGAGGGCTACGCCTATTCCGAGGCGCTGCTCGCGCAGGAGGGGCCGTGGACTTTCGAGGCGCTGGACGCCTTCCTGGCCAGTCCGCAGGGCTTCGCCAAGGGCACCAAGATGACCTTCGCCGGGGTCAAGGACGTCCAGGAGCGCGCCGACATCGTCGCCTATCTGCACGGCCTCAGCCCCGAGGCGCCGCCGCTGCCGGCCGCCGGCGAGCAGGCCGCGGCGCCGGCCGAGCAGCCCCAGGCCGAGCAGCCCCAGGCCGAGCAGCCGCCGGCCGAGCAGGCCGGCGCGGAGCCGGCCGCCGCGCCGGACCAGCAGCAGGCGCCGGCGCCGGCCGCGCCCGAGCAGCCGGGCGCCGTTCCCGAGCCGCAGCTCGCCGAGGCGCCGCCGCCGGCCGGCCTGCCCGAGCCGAGCCTGCCCGGCCAGCAGCAGCAGGCGGCCGCGGCGCCCGGCTCCGAACCCGCCGCCGAACCCGCCAGCGAGGCCCTGGCGATGGTCGCCGCCGCCGACCCGGCCGCCGGCGAGAAGGTCGCGAAGAAATGCGCCGCCTGCCATACCTTCGACGCGGGCGGCGCCAACCGGGTCGGACCGAACCTGCACGGCGTCGTCGGCCGCGACATCGCCGCCGCCGAGGGCTTCAAGTACTCCTCGGCGATGCAGGAGATGGAGGGCGACTGGAGCTGGCAGAAGCTCGACGCCTACCTCGCCGACCCGCGCGGTTACGTCAAGGGCACCAAGATGGTGTTCGCCGGCATCAAGGATCCCGAGGAGCGCGCCGCGCTGCTCGCCTATCTCGGCAGCATCAGCCCCGGGGCGCCGCCGGCGCCGGGCGGGTGAGGGCGGCGCCGAGACGTCGGAGCGCGGCCCCCGCCCCAGCCCTCCCCCGCAAGCGGGGGAGGGAGTTGCCAGCGCGCCGGTTTCCGTCGAAACTGGCGCCGCCCTAAGCAACCGCACGGATCGCGCATGACCGACGCCTGCCCCGACGAGTTCGTCGCCTTCGCCGAAACCCTGGCCGAGGCCGCCGGCGCGGTGATCCGCACCTGGTTCCGCCGGCCGGTGGCGATCGACGACAAGGACGATTCCAGCCCGGTGACCATCGCCGACCGCGAGACCGAGGCGGCGATGCGCCGCCTGATCGCCGGGCGCTATCCCGACCACGGCATCTTCGGCGAGGAGCACGGGGCGGAGCGCATCGGGGCCGAATGGGTGTGGGTGCTCGACCCGATCGACGGCACCCGCGCCTTCATCACCGGCAAGCCCAGCTTCGGCACGCTGATCGCGCTGCTGCGCCACGGCCGGCCGGTGCTGGGCGTCATCGACCAGGCGATCACCCGCGAGCGCTGGGTCGGCGCCGCCGGCCGGCCGACCACCCTGAACGGCGCCCCGGCCGCCGTGCGCGCCTGCCCCGATCTCGGCTCGGCCTATCTCTACACCACGGCGCCGGAGCTGTTCGTCGGCGCCGACGAGGCGCCGTGGCGGCGCATCCACGCCGCGGTCAAGCATCCGCGCTACGGCGCCGACTGCTACGCCTACGGCCTGCTGGCCAGCGGCTTCGTCGACCTGGTCGTCGAGACGACGCTGAAGCCTTACGACTACTGCGCCCTGGCGCCGGTGGTCGCCGGCGCCGGCGGCGTGATCACCGACTGGCGCGGCGCCGCGCTCGGCCTGCACTCCGACGGCCGCGTGCTGGCCGCCGGCGACGTCCGGGTGCACCGGGCGGCGATGGCGCTGCTGAACGGGGAATGATGAACGAGATTTAAGGCCGGGCACGCCGCCGTTACCCTGACACGGCGGCTCCGGGTCCCAATATTAGCCCAAACACCGGCCCAGGAGGTGGACAGGCTCATGCGCAACAGCGTTCTCACCGCGATTCTCGTGTCGCTGGCCCTGAGCGCGCCCGCCGCGGCGCAGCCGGAGGCGCGGACGGTCCACGGCATCGCCATGCACGGCACGCCGAAATACGGCCCCGAGTTCCGGCATTTCGACTACGTCAATCCCGACGCGCCGAAGGGCGGCGAGGTGCGGCTGCACGCGATCGGCACCTTCGACAGCCTGAACCCGTTCATCGTCAAGGGCCAGCCGCCGACCGGCGCCGCCCTGCCCTACGAGAGCCTGCTGACCTCGTCCGCCGACGAGGCCTTCACCGAATACGGCCTGATCGCCGAGTCGATCACCCTGCCCGACGACCGCTCCTGGGTCGAATTCACCCTGCGCCCCGAGGCGCGCTGGCACGACGGCAAGCCGGTCACCGTCGAGGACGTGATCTTCTCGCTGGAGACCCTGAAGACCAAGGGCCAGCCGTTCTACCGGCTGTATTACGGCGCGGTGGCCAAGGCCGAGAAGACCGGCGAGCGCAAGGTGCGCTTCACCTTCGCCGGCGGCGAGAACCGCGAGCTGCCGCTGATCGTCGGCCAGATGCCGATCCTGCCCAGGCACTACTGGGAGGGCAAGGACTTCACCCAGACCACCCTGGAGCCGCCGCTGGGCAGCGGCCCGTACAGGATCGGCGCCTTCGAGCCCGGCCGCTACGTCGTCTACGAGCGGGTGCAGGATTACTGGGGCGCCGAGCTGCCGGTCAATGTCGGCCTCTACAACTTCGACACCGTCCGCTACGACTTCTACCGCGACACCACGGTGGCGCTGGAGGCGTTCAAGGCCGGCCTCTACGACTGGCGGCTGGAGAACGAGTCGAAGAAGTGGGCCACCGGCTACGAGTTCCCGGCGGTCAGGAACGGCCAGGTGCTCAAGCAGGAGATCGAGCACGACCGGCCGACCGGCATGCAGGCCTACGCCTACAACACCCGCCGGCCGCTGTTCCAGGATCCCAAGGTGCGCCACGCGCTGGCCTACGCCTTCGACTTCCCGTGGACCAACCAGAACCTGTTCTACGGCCAGTACACCCGCACCGAGAGCTACTACTCGAACTCCGAGCTGGCCAGTGACGGCCTGCCCAGCCCCGAGGAGCTGGCGATCCTCGAGCCGCTGGCCGGCGAGATTCCGCCCGAGGTGTTCACGACCGAATACGACCCGCCGACCAGCGACGGCTCGGGCAACATCCGGCCAAACCTGCGCATCGCCATGAAGCTGCTCAAGGAGGCCGGCTGGGAGGTGCGCGACGGCTCGCTGGTCAACGCCGCCACCGGACAGCCCTTCGCCTTCGAGATCCTGCTGTCGCAGCCGACCTGGGAGCGGATCACCCTGCCCTTCGTTCGCAACCTGGAACGACTTGGCATCCGGGCCAGCATCCGCACCGTCGACACCGCCCAGTACAAGAACCGCGTCGACACCTTCGATTTCGACATGATCGTCGACGTCTGGGGCCAGTCGCTGTCGCCGGGCAACGAGCAGTGGGAGTTCTGGGGCTCGGGCGCCGCCGACAACGTCGGCAGCCGCAACACGATCGGCATCAAGGACCCGGCGATCGACAAGCTGATCGCGCTGGTGGTCGCGGCCCCCGACCGCGACAGCCTGATCACCCGCACCCGGGCGCTCGACCGCGTCCTGCTGTGGAACCACTTCGTGATCCCGCACTGGCACATCGGCTACGACCGCGTCGCCTACTGGGACAAGTTCGGCCGCCCCGAGGTGACGCCGAGCCAGGGCGTGCAGTTCTTCTCGTGGTGGATCGACCAGGGCAAGAAGCCCCAGACCGCCGAGCAGCCGGGCAGGCAGGGCAGCCTGTTCGGGCTGATCGGCACCGCGCGGGCCCAGGTGATCCAGGACCAGGACCTGGTGCCGCCGCAGGGCGGCACCGACCAGCCGATCGCCCCGCCCGGCCGCGAGAACGCGCCGCTGCCCGAGCGGCCCGAGGAGCCGATCACCCCGCCGGAGCAGGCGCAGACCGCCGATCCCTACCAGACCGCCCCGGCCCGCGAGGTGGTGCCGATGCCGGCGGCCGAGAATCCCGGCATGAGCTGGTGGATCTGGGGCGGCCTGATCGCCGTGCTGGTGCTGCTGATCATCCTGCGGATGCGCCGCCGCGGCCGTTAGGCGCGGTTGACTTTCCGGCCGGTCCCCGCCGAAATTCCGGAGACCGCGCGTTTCGCACGACCGCCGCGCAAGGACCGTGATGTTCGCCTATATCGTCCGCCGCCTGCTGCTCATCCCCATCACCCTGTTCGGGATCATGGTGGTGAACTTCGTCTTCGCCCAGCTCGCGCCCGGCGGGCCGGTCGAGCAGATGCTGGCGCGGGTCCAGGGCACCGCGATCGAGGCCACCGGGCGCATCTCCGGCGCCGGCGGCCAGGAGGCGGCGCCGGCGCCGCAGGCCGGCGGCGACGGCGGCTATCGCGGCGCCCAGGGGCTGCCGCCGGAATTCGTCGCCGAGATCGAGCGCCAGTTCGGCTTCGACAAGCCGGCGCACGAGCGCTTCTTCACGATGATCGCCAACTACGCCCGGTTCGACTTCGGCGAGAGCTTCTACCGCGACCGCGAGGTCATCGACCTGGTGCTCGAGAAGCTGCCGGTGTCGATCTCGCTCGGGCTGTGGAGCACGCTGATCATCTATCTCGTTTCGATTCCGCTCGGAATCTCGAAGGCGGTGCGCGACGGCTCGACCTTCGACGTCGCCACCAGCTCGGTGGTCATCGTCGGCTACGCCATCCCGTCCTTCCTGTTCGCGATCTTCCTGGTGGTGCTGTTCGCCGGCGGCAGCTTCCTGCAGATCTTCCCGCTGCGCGGCCTGACCTCGATCGGCTGGGAGCAGATGAGCTGGGGCGAGCGCATCCTCGACTATTTCTGGCACATCACCCTGCCGGTCACGGCGCTGGTGATCGGCGGCTTCGCCGGCCTGACCATGCTGACCAAGAACTCGTTCCTCGAGGAGATCAACAAGCAGTACGTGGTCACCGCCCGCGCCAAGGGCCTGGCCGAGCGGCGCGTGCTCTACGGCCACGTCTTCCGCAACGCCATGCTGCTGATCGTCGCCGGCTTCCCCAACGCGCTGGTCGGCATCCTGTTCACCGGCTCGGTGCTGATCGAGGTGATCTTCTCGCTCGACGGCATCGGCCTGCTCGGCTTCGAGGCGGTGGTCAACCGCGACTATCCGGTGATGTTCGGCACGCTCTACGTGTTCACGCTGATCGGCCTGGTGCTCAACCTGATCAGCGACATCATGTACCACGTCGTCGATCCCAGGATCGACTTCGAGCGGCGGGAGGCGTGATGAGCGAATCGGTGCTTCTCCCTCTCCCCTCGTGGGAGAGGGCCGGGGTGAGGGGGTGTCGCCGCCCGGCAAGGCGGCTGGATCACCCTCACCCTCCCAGCCTGCGGCTGGGCCCCTCCCTCTCCCCTCGAGGGAGAGGGGGCGAACGGCTGGAGGCGGCATGAGGACCGGCGATCCCACCGGCGAGCGCTTCCTCGGCCTGCGCATCACGCCGCTGACCCGGCGGCGGCTGGCCGGGTTCCGCGCCAACCGCCGCGGCTTCTGGTCGCTGTGGCTGTTCCTGATCCTGTTCGTCCTCAGCCTGTGCGCCGAGCTGATCGCCAACGACAGGCCGCTGGTCGTCTCGTACCGGGACGAGCTCTATTTCCCGGTCTTCGTCGACTATCCCGAGACCACCTTCGGCGGCGACTTCGCCACCTACGCCAATTACCGCGACCCCTACATCGCCGAGAACATCGAGGCCGAGGGCTGGATGCTGTGGCCGCCGATCCGCTACGACTACCAGACCATCAACTACGACCTGCCGGTCCCCGCCCCGGCGCCGCCCTCGGCCGAGAACATCTTCGGCACCGACGACCAGGGCCGCGACGTCGCCGCCAGGCTGATCTACGGCTTCCGGCTGTCGGTGCTGTTCGGGCTGGCGCTGACCGTGGTCAGCTCGATCATCGGCATCGCCGCCGGCGCCGTGCAGGGCTATTTCGGCGGCTGGCTCGACCTGATCTTCCAGCGCTTCCTCGAGATCTGGTCGGGGCTGCCGCAGCTGTTCATCCTGATCATCGTCACCAGCGTCATCGTGCCCGGCTTCTGGACCCTGCTCGGCATCCTGGTGCTGTTCTCGTGGACCAGCCTGGTCGGCGTGGTGCGCGCCGAGTTCCTGCGCGCGCGCAATTTCGACTACGTCCGCGCCGCCCGCGCCCTGGGCATGGGCGACGTGCAGATCATGTGGAAGCACGTGCTGCCCAACGCGATGGTGGCGACGCTGACCTTCACGCCGTTCATCCTCAACGCCTCGATCGTGTCGCTGACCGCGCTCGACTTCCTCGGCCTCGGCCTGCCGCCCGGCTCGCCGTCGCTGGGCGACCTGCTGCGCCAGGGCAAGGAGAACCTGCAGGCGCCGTGGCTGGGCCTCGCCGGCTTCGTGGTCATCGCGCTGATGCTGTCGCTGCTGGTGTTCGTCGGCGAGGCGGTGCGCGACGCCTTCGATCCCAGGAAGACCAAGATATGACGAGGAACGTCCCCGCATGACCAAGCTGCTCGAAGTCCGCGACCTGCGCGTCCATTTCGGACGCGGCGAGCGCGAGGTGCAGGCGGTGCGCGGCGTGTCGTTCGAGATCGACAAGGGCGAGACGGTGGCGCTGGTCGGCGAATCGGGCTCGGGCAAGTCGGTGACCGCGCTGTCGCTGCTGCAGCTGCTGCCCTATCCGTCGGCGCACCATCCCTCGGGCAGCGTGCGGCTGGCCGGCGACGAGCTGATCGGCGCGCCCGAGCGCAAGCTGCGCGCCGTGCGCGGCGACCGCATCGCCATGGTGTTCCAGGAGCCGATGACCTCGCTCAACCCGCTGCACCCGATCGGCCGCCAAGTCGGCGAGGTGCTGGAGATCCATCGCGGCCTGCCGGCGCGCGAGGTGCGCGAGCGGGTGCTCGAGCTCTTGCGCCTGGTCGGCCTGCCCGACCCCGAGAGCCGCCTCGGCTCGCTGCCGCACGAGCTGTCGGGCGGCCAGCGCCAGCGGGTGATGATCGCGATGGCGCTGGCGAACGAGCCCGACCTCCTGATCGCCGACGAGCCGACCACCGCCCTCGACGTCACCATCCAGGCGCAGATCCTGCAGCTGCTGAAGGACCTGCAGCGGCGCTTCCACATGGCGCTGCTGCTGATCACCCACGATCTCGGCATCGTGCGCAAGATGGCCGACCGCGTCTGCGTGATGAACGACGGCCTGATCGTCGAGCACGGCCCGACCGAGCCGCTGTTCCAGCGGCCGCAGCACCCCTATACCCAGCGCCTGCTCGCCGCCGAGCCCAAGGGCAAGCCGAACAAGCCGCCGCCGGGCGCGCCGGTGGTGATGGAGACCGCGGATTTCCGCGTCTGGTTCCCGATCCGCCGCGGCGTCATCAAGCGCACGGTCGGCCACATCAAGGCGGTCGACGGCGTCAGCGTGCAGGTGCGCGAGGGCCACACGGTCGGCGTCGTCGGCGAATCCGGCTCGGGCAAGACGACGCTGGGCCTCGGGCTGCTGCGGCTGATCCGCTCCGACGGGCCGATCGTCTTCCTCGGCCAGGACATCCAGGGCTGGCCGGCCAAGAAGGTGCGCCCGTTGCGCCGCGGCATGCAGATGGTGTTCCAGGACCCCTACGGCTCGCTGAGCCCGCGCCTGTCGGTCGGCCAGATCGTCGAGGAGGGCCTCCTGGTCCACGGCATCGGCGACAGCGCCGCCGAGCGCCGCGACATGGTCGGCCAGGCCCTGGCCGACGTCGGGCTGACGCCCGAGATGCAGTACCGCTATCCGCACGAATTCTCCGGCGGCCAGCGCCAGCGCATCTCGATCGCCCGCGCCCTGGTGCTCCGGCCCCGCTTCATCGTGCTCGACGAGCCGACCAGCGCGCTCGACGTCTCGGTCCAGGCGCAGA
>CAZJFH010000099.1:0-12344 GCA_964545205.1 uncultured Rhodospirillaceae bacterium | reverse complement strand
CTGACTCACATCCGGCCTTCGGCCGTAAGACACCCTCACCCCGGCCCTCTCCCGCCTGCGGGAGAGGGAGAGGAGGAAGCGAAGGCGGGCATCCGTTTGCCGGTGGCGTTCGGAACGCGGCCGGGCGCCTCGGCGGGGCCGCCCGAGGCCTCTGGAAAACGGGCCCCCGTCTCCGTGGGGGCGACGATCCGGGGCCCCAGCCAATCCGAGACGAACCCTTTATTTGTTTCGTCGCCGACCGGGGCGGCACGCCGGTTTCGTCACGCGGCGCGCGCAACACTTTCGGCGGCCCGGCCGCGATATTTCGCGTTTACGTATTCTTAATCGCCTGTTAGGCACTATGCTGCGTCAGTATTTTCGTCAGAGGTATATTCCACGGCAGTGGCTGAACGCGAGTCAGGCCCACTCAGAACGAGGGCATCGAAATGGCTGAGATCAATCTTACCTCCGCGATCCGCACCAACCTGAGCTCGCTGCAGAGCACCGCCAAGCTGCTCAGCATGACGCAGGAGCGCCTGTCGACCGGCCTGAAGGTCAACAGCGCCCTGGACAACCCCGCCAGTTTCTTCGGCGCCAAGAGCCTGAACGACCGCGCCTCGGACCTGTCGGCCCGCAAGGACGGCATCGGCCAGGGCATTCAGACGCTGAAGGCGGCGGACAAGGCCATCCAGGCCCTGGACAAGCTGGTCGCGAACGCCAAGTCGCTCGCCAACCGCGCGCTCGACGAGGCGGCCACCACCTACACCGTGTCGCAGTTCAAGGGCGGCGATTCGCTCTCGGCTGCCGAACGCAATTCGGCGATCAACGCCACGGCGACCATCGTCCTCACCTACACGGATGAATTCGGCAACAGCGCCAGCATCCGCATCGACTTCACCTCGACCGACACGGTCTCTGACGTGGTTGACGCCGTCAACAACCTCAGCGACTTCAAGGCGTACTTCAACTCCGACGGTCAGGTGGTGATCGAGGGTGAGAACAGCGTCTCGTGGTCGAAGGTCACCGGTGGCGGTCTGGCCCACCTGAGCATCGCCGCGGCGTCCGACACCGCTTCGTCGGTCACCGACCAGGACGCGCTGGACACCCGCAAGCAGCTCGCCTCGGAATTCGACGAACTGCTCCAGCAGATGTCCGACCTGGTCAAGGATGCGGGCTACAAGGGCGTCAACCTCCTGAACGGCTCGGATCTGACCGTGAAGTTCAACGAGGACGGCTCCTCGAAGCTCGACATCTCCGGCGTCAAGTTCGACCCGACCGACAGCACCGGCGGCATGTACATCGCCAACGCGGCCGGCAACTGGGCGAGCGACGCCAACATCAACGCCGCCCTGGGCGATGTCGAGGATGCGATCAACACCTTGCGCACCCAGGCCTCCAAGTTCGGTTCGAACCTCAGCGTGCTGCAGGTCCGCGAGGACTTCACCAGCTCGCTGGTCGACACCCTGGAGGAAGGCGCCGGCAAGCTGGTTCAGGCCGACATGAACAAGGAAGCCGCCAACCAGCTGGCTCTGCAGACCCGGCAGCAGCTCGCCACCTCGACCCTGGCGATGGCCGCCCAGGCCGAACAGGGCGTGCTGCAGCTGTTCTGATCGCCCTGACTTCAAAAACGGCCCAGGGGGTTCGCCCCCTGGGCCTTTTTTTGGTTCATCGCCGAATTCCGGCAAAGGCGTTTCCAGCGCTTGGCCGCCCTGGGAGCGCGGGCGTCCTCGCCCGCATGGTCGGCGCCTGAGGCGGTTGGCGGGCGGGACGCCCGCGCTCCCAGGGCCTGCCCGCCGCGCCGCGGCGGCGACCCGGCAGATTTTGCCGAGTGTTAACGTCTCCTTCACGATGGGGGTATACACCAAAGAGGGAATGAGGCGGCCTGTCCGTCTTTGCGCAGGGCTTGCGGGGAAACAGGATCGTGAACGCGTTCATGCAGTCGATGCGCGGTCTCGGCCCGATGCGGCTGGCGGCCATGGCGGGCGTCGGCGTCGGGGTCATCGCCTTTTTCATATACCTGACAACCCGCATGGCGTCGCCGCAGATGGAACTGCTCTACGGCGACCTGGAACTGGCCGACGCCAACCAGATCGTCCAGCGCCTGCAGGCCGACAAGGTCCCCTACGAGCTGCGCCGCGAAGGCACCGAGATCTGGGTGTCCAAGGACCAGAAGCTCGACATGCGCGTCAAGATGGCCGAACAGGCGCTGCCCAGCGGCGGCGGCGCCAATCTCGGCTACGAGGTGTTCGACAAGTCGGACGTGCTCGGCTCGACCAGCTTCATGCAGAACGTCAACCTGGTGCGCGCGCTCGAGGGCGAGCTGGCGCGCACCATCCGGGCCATCGACCGCGTGCGCAGCGCGCGCGTGCACCTGGTGCTGGCCAAGCGCGAGATGTTCTCGCGCGACACCCAGGAGCCGAGCGCCTCGGTCGTCCTCAACATGCAGGGCAACGCCCGGCTGTCGCCGTCGCAGATTCAGGGCATCCAGCACCTGATCGCATCGGCCGTGCCGAAGCTGCAGCCCAGCCGCATCTCGATCGTCGACGACAAGGGCACGCTGCTGGCGCGCGGCTTCGAGAACTCGCAGCAGATGCTGGCGGCGACCGCCGAGGAGATGCGCCTGGCGACCGAGAACCGGCTGGCGCGGACCATCGAGGACATGCTCGAGCGCTCGCTCGGCCCGGGGCGCGTGCGCGCCGAGGTCTCGGCGGAGATGGATTTCGACCGCGTCGCCACCACCCAGGAGATCTACGATCCCGAAGGCCAGGTCGTGCGCTCGCAGGTCACCGTCGAGGAGAACGCCGTCGACTCCGACAGCGCCGCCGTCGTCAGCGTCGCCCAGAACCTGCCCGACGCGGCCACCAACGGCCCCGGCGGCGGCTCGTCGAGCAGCGAGAACCGCGTCCAGGAGACGGTGAACTACGAAATCTCCAAGACGGTGAAGAACCACGTCAAGGAAATGGGCGTCGTCAAGCGGCTGTCGGTCGCCGTGCTGGTCGACGGCACCCGCCTCACCGCCGAGGACGGCGCGCGCAGCTACCAGGCGCGCAGCGAGCAGGAGCTCGAGAACATCGCCGCCCTGGTCCGCTCGGCCGTCGGCTACGACGCCAACCGCGGCGACGTCGTCGAGGTCATCAACATGCAGTTCGCCGACCTCGCCCAGGAACTGCCGGTCGACGAGGGCGAGAAGATCTTCGGCTTCGACCGCGAGTTCGTCGAGAAGGTGGCCTCCAATCTCGGCCTGTCGATCGTCGCCATCCTGTTCCTGCTGCTGGTGCTCAAGCCCCTGGTCAGCCGCGCCGTCGAGACCATGGGCGCCGGCGGCGTGCCGGACGGCCGCAAGCTGCTGACCGAGCAGGCGCCGCCGCCGGCGCTGACCGGCCCGGCGCCGGTCCCGGCCGGCCTGCAGCTGCCCGAGGAATCCGAGCTCGACGAGCTGATCGATCTCGACAAGGTCGAGGGCCGCGTCAAGGCCTCGTCGATCCGCAAGATCGGCGAGATCGTCGAGAAGCACCCGGAGGAAGCACTGTCGATCATCCGCAACTGGATGTATCAGGAGACCTGATCCGTGGCCCGCGTCAAAGAAGACTATCGCAGCCTGACCGGCCCCCAGAAAGCGGCGATCCTGATGCTCTCGCTGGGCGAGGAGCATACCGCCAAGATCTTCGCCCTGATGGACGACGAGGAGATCAAGGAGATCTCCCAGATCATGTCCAGCCTGGGCACGGTGAGCTCGAACCTGATCGAGCGGCTGTTCGTCGAGTTCGCCGACCAGATCTCGTCGACCGGCTCGCTGGTCGGCTCGTACGACTCGACCGAGCGGCTGCTGATGAAGAGCCTGCCCAAGGATCGCGTCGAGCTGATCATGGAGGAAATCCGTGGTCCGGCCGGCCGCACGATGTGGGACAAGCTCGGCAACGTCAACGAGCAGGTGCTGGCCAACTACCTGAAGAACGAGTACCCGCAGACCGTCGCCGTCGTGCTGTCGAAGATCAAGTCCGACCACGGCGCCCGCGTGCTGGCCCTGCTGCCCGAGAACTTCGCCATGGAAGTGATCATGCGCATGCTGCGCATGGAGGCGGTGCAGAAGGAGGTCCTCGACGGCGTCGAGAAGACGCTGCGCACCGAGTTCATGTCGAACCTCGCCCGCACGGCGCGCCGCGACGCCCACGAGCTGATGGCCGACATCTTCAACAACCTCGACCGCAACGCCGAGAACCGGTTCATGAGCGCCCTCGAGGAGCGCAACCGCGAATCGGCCGAGCGCATCAAGCAGCTCATGTTCACCTTCGAGGACCTGGTGCGCATCGACGCCGCCGGCGTCCAGACGCTGCTGCGCCATGTCGAGAAGGACAAGCTGGCGATGGCGCTCAAGGGCGCGTCCGACAGCATCAAGGACCTGTTCTTCAAGAACATGTCCGAACGCGCCGGCAAGATGCTGCGCGAGGACATGGACGCCATGGGGCCGGTGCGCCTGCGCGACGTCGACCAGGCCCAGAGCCTGATCGTCGCCATGGCCAAGGAACTCGCCAACTCGGGTCAGATCGTGATCTCCGAGGGCCGCGAGGAAGACGAGCTCATCTACTAGTCCGGGCGGCAGAGCATCATGGCGGTCATCCGCAAGTTCATGTTCGATCAGGAGTTCGGCGAGCCGGGCGACGCCCCGCAGCGGCCCAAGCGCGCGGCGGCGGCGCCCGCCCCGGCGCCGGAGCCGCCGACCGAGCCGCCGGCCCCGACCTTCTCGGAGGACGAGATCAACGCCGCGCGCGACCAGGCCTACGAGGCCGGGCGCGCCGCCGGCCTGCGCGAGGCCGAGGCGTCGCGCGCGCGTCTGCTCGCCAACGCCGAGCAGGCGCTGTCGACGCAGCTCCAGGAGCTGATGCGCCGCCACGCCGAGGAGGCCGAGGCGCGGCATCGCGACGCGGTGCGGGTGGCGATGGCGGTGGTGGCGCGGATCGTGCCGGGACTGGCCGCCCGCAACGGCCTGAGCGAGGTCGAGGCGCTGTTCGCCGAATGCATGGACACCCTGACCGACGAGCCGCGGGTCACGGTGCGGGTCCACGACGCGATCGCCGAGGAGGCCTCGGCGCGGCTTGGCGAGATCGCCGCGCAGGCGGGCTTCGAAGGCCGCCTGCAGGTGATCGGCGATCCGGCCGTGGGGCCGGGCGACTGCCGCATCGAATGGGCCGAGGGCGGCGCCGAGCGCAACATGGCCCGGCTGTGGCAGGAGATCGAGGCCATCCTCGACCGGGCCCTGGGGCCGGGAAGCCTGGACGTGGCTTCCGAAGTCTGAAGTGTCGATTGCGCCCGCGGTTCCGGGCGCGCAAGGAGAGCGAAATGGGCGACAACCAGATCCAGTTTCCCGAGATGGGCGAGGGCGGCGACGAGGAGCGTCGCGACGAGATGGACCTGCCGCGCTCGGCGCGCGACCTCGAGGCGGTCTACGACATCCCGGTCCAGGTCTCGGCCGTGCTCGGCAAGGCGACGATGCAGGTCAACCAGCTTCTCAAGCTGGGCCGCGGCGCGGTGGTCGAACTCGACCGCAAGGTCGGCGAGGCCATCGACATCTACGTCAACAACCGCCTCGTCGCCCGCGGCGAGGTCGTGGTCGTCGAGGATCGCCTCGGCGTGACGATGACCGAGATCATCAAGACCGACCGGAGCTGACGCGTCATGGCCGACGCCGCCGAGCAGATCCAGCTTGGAACCGGGCGCCGCGGGCTCGACGCCGCGACGGTGATCGGGCTCGCCAGCGGCTTTCTGCTGATCCTGTCCGCGATCGCCTACGGCGGCTCGGTCGCCAAGTTCTTCGACCTGCCGTCGGTGCTGATCGTCATCGGCGGCACGCTGGCGGTGACCACGGTCAGCTTCACCCTGCCCGAGATGGGCCGGACCGTGGCCGTCGTCGGCAAGGCGATGGTGCGCAATGTCCGCGACCCGTCGGACGCCGCGGTGCGGCTGATCAAGCTGTCGGAATCGGCGCGGCGCAGCGGCGTCCTGGCGCTGCAGAAGGTGATGCCCGAGCTGTGGGACGAGCCGTTCCTCGAGAACGCGGTCGCCATGGTCGTCGACGGCACGCCGCCGGAAGAGGTCGAGACGATCCTCAAGCGCGACGTGCAGGCGATGCTGGCGCGCCACCACAAATCCGCCGGCGTCCTGCGCCGGGCGGCCGAGGTGTCGCCGGCGATGGGCCTGATCGGCACCCTGATCGGCCTGGTGCAGATGCTGGGCAACCTCGACGACCCGTCGACGATCGGCCCCAGCATGGCGGTGGCGCTGCTGACCACCTTCTACGGCGCCATCCTGTCCAACATGTTCTTCGCGCCGCTGGCCTCGAAGCTCGAGCGGAACTCGGCGGAAGAGACCCTGGTCAACCAAGTGTACATCATGGGCGTGGTATCGATCGGTCGCCAGGAGAATCCCCGGCGTCTCGAGATGCTGCTGAACAGCATCCTGCCGCCCTCAAAGCGCGTGCAGTACTTCGACTAAGGCCCCGGTGGGAGTGTAGAAAATGCGTTTGCTGATCATCGGCTCTCTCGACGGACAGATCGGGGCCGCCAGCCAGATCGCCGTCGCCCGCGGCGCCAAGGTGCGGCATGCCGGCGACGTCGTGGCCGGGCTGGAGGCGCTGCGCACCCAGGGCGCCGACCTGGTGATGATCGACGTCAAGCTCGACACCAAGGCGCTGATCGACAATCTGGCCGCCGAGCGCATCCACGTCCCGGTGGTCGCCTGCGGCGTCGGCAACGACACCGGCGCCGCGGTCCGCGCCATCAAGGCCGGCGCCAAGGAATACATCCCGCTGCCGCCCGACGCCGAGATGATCGCCGCCGTCCTGGCCGCGGTGACCGCCGAGAGCCACTCGATCGTCTTCCGCGACCCGCGCATGGCGCAGACGCTGCGCCTGGCCGAGCAGGTCGCTCCGGCCGACGCCTCGGTGCTGGTGACCGGCGAATCCGGCACCGGCAAGGAACTGGTCGCCCGCTTCATCCATCGCAAGAGCCGCCGCGCCAGCCAGCGCTTCGTCGCCATCAACTGCGCCGCGATCCCGGAAAACCTGCTGGAATCCGAGCTGTTCGGCCACGAGAAGGGCGCGTTCACCGGCGCCGTCGCCCGGCGGGTCGGCAAGTTCGAGGAGGCCCACGGCGGCACGCTGCTGCTCGACGAAATCTCGGAGATGGACATCCGCCTGCAGGCCAAGCTGCTGCGCGCCATCCAGGAGAGGGAGATCGAGCGCGTCGGCGGCAACCAGCCGCTGAAGGTCGACGTGCGCATCATCGCCACCTCCAACCGCAACTTGGAGGAGGAGGTCCGCGCCGGCCGTTTCCGCGAAGACCTCTATTTCCGGCTCAACGTCATGACCCTCGCCATCCCGCCGCTGCGCGAGCGGCCGCTCGACATCGACTCGCTGGCCAATCACTTCATCAAGAAATACACCGAGCACAACGACCTGCCGGAACGGCCGCTGTCGGCCGAGGCCAAGGCGATGCTGGCCCGACACGGCTGGCGCGGCAACGTGCGCGAGCTCGAGAACACGATGCACCGGGCCGTGCTGCTGGCCAGCGGCGCCGAGATCGGGCCGGAGGCGATCATGCTTTCGGGCGCGCCGGCGCAGGCCGCCTCGCCGGCCGCGACCGCCTCGGCCGCCGCCGCGTCGCTGGTCGGGCGCACCGTCGCCGAGGTCGAGCGCGACCTGATCATCGACACCCTGCACCACACCCTGGGCAACCGCACCCACGCCGCCAACATCCTCGGCATCTCGATCCGGACGCTGCGCAACAAGCTGAAGCAGTACAGCGAGGAGGGCGTCGCGGTGCCGCCGCCCGGCGAGCCGGAACGCGCGGCCTACTGATCGGGCGGGACTGAACCATGGCGGACGGCACCGACACGGCGGCGGGCGCAAAATCGGGCGCCATGCCGACCTTCGGGGTGGGCAAGCTGCTCACCGCGCTCAGGCAGGGCGAGCTGAGCCTGGCGCTCGGCGTCGTCGTGATCCTGGTCGTGCTGATCATGCCGATGCCGGCATGGCTGCTCGACATGAGCCTGGCGCTGTCGATCACGTTCTCGGTGCTGATCCTGATGACGGCGATCT
The DNA here is from genome assembly GCA_964545205.1 of uncultured Rhodospirillaceae bacterium. GTDB lineage: Bacteria > Pseudomonadota > Alphaproteobacteria > Rhodospirillales > Magnetospirillaceae > CAZJFH01. Next base: position 4,273 of record CAZJFH010000099.1, on the reverse strand, counting down.
TCATCGAGAAGCCGCTGCAGTTCAACACCTTCCCGACCATCCTGCTGATCGCGACGCTGATGCGCCTGGCGCTGAACCTGGCGTCGACGCGCCTGATCCTGGCGCATGGTCACGAGGGCACCGACGGCGCCGGCCGTGTCATCGAGGCGTTCTCGACCTTCGTGATGAGCGGCAACTTCGTCATCGGCGTGATCGTCTTCTCGATCCTGGTGCTGGTGAACTTCGTCGTCATCACCAAGGGCTCCACCCGCATCGCCGAGGTCGCCGCCCGCTTCACCCTGGACGCCATGCCGGGCAAGCAGATGGCGATCGACGCCGACCTGTCGTCGGGCCTGATCGACGAGGACGGCGCCCGCACCCGGCGCCGCGAGCTGGAGGAGGAGGCGTCGTTCTTCGGCTCGATGGACGGTGCCTCGAAGTTCGTCCGCGGCGACGCCGTCGCCGGCCTGGTGATCACCTTCATCAACATCATCGGCGGCATCGTCATCGGCGTCGTGCAGAACGACCTCAGCTTCGGCCAGGCGCTCGAGGTCTACACGAAGCTGACCGTCGGCGACGGCCTGGTCTCGCAGGTGCCGGCGCTGATCGTCTCGACCGCCGCCGGCATGCTGGTGACCAAGGCCGGCGTGCAGGGCAAGACCAACCGCGCGGTGTTCGGCCAGCTCGCCGGCTATCCGAAGTCGCTGGGCGTCAGCACCTTCCTGCTGATCACCATCGCGCTGCTGCCCGGGATGCCGATGCTGCCGTTCCTGTCGCTGGCGCTGGTCACCGGCGGCACGACCTGGTGGCTGATGGAGCGCGACAAGCGGGTGGCGCGCGAGGCGGCCGAGGCCGAGCAACAGCGCACCACCGAGATGGCGCCGGTCCAGGAGGAGCCGATCGCGGCCGCCCTGCGCATCGACAACGTGCGCCTGGAGCTGGGCTACGGGCTGCTGCAGCTCATCAACAGCCCCAGCGGCCAGCGCCTGACCGAGCAGATCAAGTCGCTGCGCCGCGCCCTGGCCACCGAGGTCGGGTTCATCATGCCCAGCGTGCGCATTCAGGACAACATGCAGCTGCCGGCCAACAGCTACGTCGTGTTCGTCAAGGAGGTCGAGGCCGGCCGCGGCGACCTGCGGCCCACCGGCCTTCTGGTGATGGACCCGCGCGGCGAGGAGATCACGCTGCCGGGCGAGAAGACCCGCGAGCCGACCTTCGGCCTGCCGGCGGTGTGGATCGATCCGGTCAATCGCGAGGAGGCGCTGTTCCGCGGCTACACCGTCGTCGATCCGCCGACCATCATCACCACGCATCTGACCGAGATCATCAAGGACAACATGTCCGAGCTGCTGTCCTACGCCGAGACCCAGAAGCTTCTGGACGAGCTCGACAAGGACCAGCAGAAGCTGGTGGCCGACCTGATCCCGGCGCAGATCAGCATGGGCGGCCTGCAGCGCGTGCTGCAGAACCTGCTGTCCGAGCGCATTTCGATCCGCGACCTGCCGACCATCCTGGAAGGCGTCTCCGAGGCGTCGGGCCACACGCGCAGCGTGATGATGATCACCGAGCACGTGCGCGCCCGCCTGGCGCGCCAGATCAGCGAGGCCAACACCGCGCCGCAGGGCTTCATCCCGCTGGTCACGCTGTCGCCGGAATGGGAGCAGGCCTTCGTCGAGTCGCTGGTCGGCTCCGGCGACGACAAGCAGCTGGCGATGGCGCCGAGCCGGCTTCAGGAATTCATAACCAAGGTCCGGCAAGTATTCGAACGGTTCGCCATGCAGGGCGAGGCGCCCGTCCTGCTGACCAGCCCGATGGTCCGCCCCTATGTCCGCTCGATCGTCGAGCGGTTCCGGCCGGTGACCGTCGTGATGTCGCAGAGCGAGATCCACTCCAAGGCGAAGATCAAGACTGTGGGGCAGATCTAAGCGATGCGGCTCAAGTCGTTCACGGCACCCAGCATGGCCGAGGCCATGGCGCTCCTGCGCCGGGAGCTGGGCGACGACGCGATCATCGTCTCGACCCAGCGCGCCAACGGCGGCAAGGGCGTGCGCATCACCGCGGCGCTCGAGGTTGACGAGCCGGAGGACGGTCTTGCCGACATCCTGGGCAGCGGCGGCCGCGCCGCCGACGCGCTGCGCGGCGCCCTGAACGGCCACGGCGTGCCGCCGCGACTGGTCGAGCGCATGGTCAACGCCGCGCGCTCGACCGAACTCGACGATCCGACCCTGGCCTGCGCCGCGGCGCTGGAGGCCGGCTTCACCTTCGCGCCGCTGCCCGAGACCGCGGCGCCGCGGCCGTTCATGATGATCGGCCCGCCGGGGGCCGGCAAGACGATGGCGGTCGCCAAGCTGGCCGCCCGCTCGGTGCTGCGCGGCCGCCGCGTCGGCGTGATCAGCGCCGACAACCAGCGCGCCGGCGCGCTCGAGCAGCTGGCCGCGTTCACGCGCATCCTGCGCCTCGAACTGAAGACGGCGCGCGGCCCCGATGCGCTGCGCCGCGCCGTCGAGGACACGATGCCCGGCGTCGACATCGCCTTCATCGACAGCGCCGGGCTGAACCCGTTCAAGCAGACCGACATGGATTTCCTGCTGAACCTGGTCGAGGCGGCCGAGGTCGAACCGATCCTGGTGATGGCCGCCGGCGGCGACGCGGCGGAGGCGGCCGAGGTCGCGGAATCCTTCGGCGCCATCGGCGCCACCCGGCTGTTCGCGACGCGGCTTGACATGACGCGACGGCTTGGGGGCATCATGGCCGCCGCCGACGCCGCGCAGCTGATGCTGTGCGACGCCAGTTCGACGCCGCATGTCGCCAACGGCGTCAGCCCCCTGAGCCCGGTGGTCCTCGCCAGGCTCATCCTGCCGCCGAGCGCGCAGACCGACACCACGGACGAGACTTTCTGGACAGAGGCCACCCAATGACCATGACCCAGCCGCCCACGCTCGCCCCTCGGCCGACGCAGCGCGTCAAGGGCCGCAACATCATCGCGGTCGCGTCGGGCAAGGGCGGCGTGGGCAAGACCTGGTTCTCGATCACCCTGGCCCACGCTCTGGCGCGGGCCGGCCGGCGGGTGCTGCTGTTCGACGGCGATCTCGGCCTCGCCAACGCCGACATCCAGCTCGGGCTGATGCCGAAGTCCGACCTGGGCAGCGTGGTCGCCGGGCGCATCACCCTCAACCAGGCGACGCAACGCTTCGACGACGGCGGCTTCGACGTCATCGCCGGCCGCTCGGGCTCGGGCACGCTCGCCAACATTCCGCTGTCGCGCCTGCAGATGCTGGGCGACGACCTGGTGCTGCTGGCCGGGGCCTACGACCGGGTCGTGCTCGACCTCGGCGCCGGCGTCGAGAAGACGGTGCGCCAGCTCGCGGTCAATGCCGGCACCATCCTGGTGGTCACCACCGACGAGCCGACCTCGCTGACCGACGCCTACGCCTTCATCAAGGTCACCCATCTCGAGCGCCCGGGCACCGACATGCGCCTGGTGGTCAACATGGCCAACTCGACGCGCGAGGGCGAGCGCATCTACAGCACGCTGCTCAAGGCCTGCGAGGGCTTCCTGAAGGTCTCGCCGCCGCTGGCCGGCATCGTGCGCCGCGACATGAAGGTGCGCGACGCCATCCGCAACCAGACGCCGATCCTGACCCGCTCGCCCAATTCCGAGGCCTCGGCCGACGTCGAGGCGATCGCCGAGAAGCTGCTGCGCGTCCCGTCGCGATGACCACCGTCCCGCCGCCGCTGCCGCCGATCCCCCCGCAGGCCGTGCCGGCAGGGGCGGCGGGCGCGGAGGTGTTGACGCTGCTGCAGCGGCTGCCCCCCGAAGCCGCCGCCAAGCTGATCGCCGCGCGCCAGGTGCTGGCGCTGGTCGAGGCCTTGGGGCGCGGCAACGCCGCCACCCTGAACACCGCGCAGGGTCCGCTGCAGGTCAGGCTGCCGCCGGGAATCGCGATCGGCGCCCAGTTGACGCTGCAGGTGGCGGTGCATGCCGGACAGCCGCAACTGCGCCTGCTCGCCGTCGACGGCCGCCAGACCACCGCCGCCAAGGCGCCGCCGCCGCCGGCCGGCACCGGGGCGGGGGCGGGCAGGGCAGGGCCCGCGCCGGCGCCGGCCGCCGCCGCCGCGCCTCCGGCGGCGGGCGGCGGCACCGTCGCGTTCACCGCCACCGTCCTGCGCGCCGGCGCGGGCGATGCCGCTCTGCCGCAGGGCACCCAGTTCCCGGTGCGGCTGCTGGCGGTCGGCCCGGCCTCCAATCCCGGGCTGCCGCCGCCGGGCGCCGCCGGTCCGGGGCCGCTGGCCC
>CAZJFH010000098.1:4576-13262 GCA_964545205.1 uncultured Rhodospirillaceae bacterium | reverse complement strand
TTGCCCGCGAGAGCGAGACTGGATTTCTTCACAAGCTCTTCCGCGGGAGCGACGGGTTCGAATTTCTTCACAAGCTCGAAGGCGGGCATCCGTTTTCCAGAGGCGGTCCGGAGCACGCACGGGCGCCTCGACGAGACCACCCGAAGCCTCTGGAAAATGGGCCCCCGCCTTCGCGGGGCGACCGGTCTCGAACCGTCAGTCGCCGGTCTGGATGCGCTCGACGAGCTGTCGCACGGTCGGCACGAAGCCGTTGGCGTAGTAGGGATCCTGCGCGAAGCGATAGGCGTTGTGGCCGGCGAACATCAGCTCGTGCTCGATGTCGCTGCCATGGGCGATGTTCTGCAGCGTCTTCTGGATGCAGAACGAGCGCGGATCGGCCTTCTTGCCGGTGCTGCCGGCGTCGTTCTCGGCCCAGTTCGAGAAGCCGCAGTGCGACAGGCAGCCCATGCACGCGGCCTGGTCGCGCAGAATCTCGTCGGCGGTCTCGCGGGTCTCGAAGACCAGGGTCTCGTCGGGGGTGCGCATCGCCTCGGTGAAGCCCTCGGCGATCCAGCCCTCGGCGCGGGCCTTGTCCTCGGGGGTGACGTAGACCAGCCGGCCGCGGGCGCCGATCGCCAGCGGCGCGTTGCGCTCGCCCTCGGCGGCGGTGCCGTAGCCGACCTGGCGCTCCGAACGGGCGACCAGCTCGTCGAGGAACTGGTTGCGCACCGCCGAGGAGTAGAAGCCGGTCGGGCTGAAGCGATGCAGCAGCACGTCGCCGGGGCGCAGGGTGACCAGGCGCTTCTTCCACTGCTCGGGGATCGGGCTCTCCTGGGTCAGCAGCGGCCGGGTGCCGAACTGGAAGGCGATCGGGCCGAGCTCGGGATTGTCGAGCCAGTCCTCCCAGTCGCGCAGCGCCCAGACGCCGCCGGCCATGAAGATCGGGGTCTCGCCCAGCCCGGCCTCGCGCATCACGTTGCGCAGCTCGAGCACGCGCGGGAACGGATCCTGCGGCTCGCGCGGGTTCTCGCTGTTGGACAGCCCGTTGTGGCCGCCGGCCAGCCACGGATCCTCGTAGACGACGCCGCCGAGCAGCTCGGGGGTCTTGTGGAACGAGCGCTTCCACAGCGCGCGGAAGGCGCGGCCGGACGAGACGATCGGATAGTAGTGGACGCCGTACTGCGCCGCGATCTCGGACACCCGATAGGGCATGCCGGCGCCGCAGGTGATGCCGTGGATCAGGCCCTTGGCGCCTTCGAGAACGCCGTGCAGCACCTGCTCGGCGCCGCCCATCTCCCACAGCACGTTCATGTGCAGACGGCCCTCGCCGTTCGCCGTCTCGTGGGCGATGCGGGCCTGGGCGATGCCGCCGCGGATCGACTGCGCGATCAGCTCCTGCTGGCGTTCGCGGCGCACCGTGGCGCGGTAGACGTAGGGGATGCGGTCGCCCGCCTCGTCATAGAAATCGGGATTGACCCCCGAGAAGGTGCCGACGCCGCCGGCCGCCGCCCAGGCGCCCGAACTCAGGCCGTTCGACACCGCGACGCCCTTGCCGCCCTCCACCAGGGGCAGCACCTCGCGCCCCGAGATCACCAGTGGCTTCAACGCTTTCACTGAAACAGGTCTCCATCCGTCGCCGGCCCGTCCCAAGGCCGAGAGCGTACCATATATTCCGTCATGCCTCTTTCGGCCAGTTTTCTTTCCAATTTCATGACGCCGAAGCGTCGAAAACATCGGGGACGTCCGAAAAAATTGAATCCACGCCGCCTTCCCACAACTCCGCAGCGCGATCGGGCGCGTTGACGGTGTAGGCGAGCACCCGGTAGCCGGCGGCGCGCATCTGGGCGATCTGCGGCGCGGTCAGACGCCGCTGGTCGCAGTGGATGCTGACGCAGCCGAACGCGGCGGCGGCGGCGCGCCAGTCGCGCGGCAGCGCGCCCACCAGCAGCCCGCGCGGCCAGTTCGGCGCCAGCGCCTGGACCTCGGCCAGGACGCGACGCGAGAAGCTGGAAATCAGCGGCCGCGGCCGGTCGGCCGGCCAGGTCGCCGCGACGACGGCCAGCGCACGATGGGCCGTGCGCTGCTCGCTGCCGCGGCCGGGCTTGATCTCGATGTTGACGCCCAGCCCCAGCGCCGCCGTTTCGGCCAGCGCCTCTTCCAGGGTGGGCACGCGCTCGCCGGCGAAGCCGGGCGCCAGCCAGCGGCCGGCATCCAGCCGCTTCAGTCGCGCCAGCGGCGTGCGCCGGACGCGACCGATGCCGTCGGTCGTGCGGTCGAGGCGGGCGTCGTGGATGACCACCGGCACGTCGTCGGCGGTCAGCTGGACGTCGAACTCGACCCAGGACACGCCCAGCCGGGCCGCGAGGCGGAACCCGGCCAGGGTGTTCTCCGGAGCGTAGGCGGCGGCGCCGCGGTGTCCGATCACCCGGGGCAGCCGCAGCTCGCCGCCGGTACTCGGGAAGGACGGGTCGGAAGCCACCATTCCCCCTGCTCGTCATGCCCGGGCCAGACCCGGGCATGACGAAAGCTGCGATCAGTCTTCCTTCTTGTCCTTCTTGGAGAGGTCCTCTCCGGTGGCCTGGTCGACCTGCTTCATGGTCAGCTTGACCTTGCCGCGGTCGTCGAAGCCCAGGCACTTGACCTTGACGATGTCGCCGACATTGACGACGTCGGTGGTCTTGCCGACCCGCTGCGGCGCCAGTTCCGAGATGTGGACCAGGCCGTCGCGGCTGCCGAGGAAGTTGACGAAGGCGCCGAAGTCCATCGTCTTGACGACCTTGCCGGTATAGATCACGCCGACCTCGGGCTCGGCGACGATGCCCTTGATCCAGTCGATCGCCTTCTGGGCCGCGGCGTCGTCGACGGCGGCGACCTTGATGGTGCCGTCGTCCTCGATGTCGATCTTGGCGCCGGTGCTTTCGGTGATCTCGCGGATCACCTTGCCGCCGGTGCCGATGACCTCGCGGATCTTGTCCTTGGGGATCGAGAAGGTGGTGATGCGCGGGGCGTTCGACGACACCGCCTCGCGGGCCGTGGTCAGCGCCTTGGACATCTCGCCCAGGATGTGCAGCCGACCGCCCTTGGCCTGCTCCAGGGCGATCTTCATGATCTCCTTGGTGATCGAGGTGATCTTGATGTCCATCTGCAGCGCGGTGACGCCCTGCTCGGTGCCGGCGACCTTGAAGTCCATGTCGCCGAGATGGTCCTCGTCGCCGAGGATGTCCGACAGCACGGCGAACTTGTCGCCTTCCTTGATCAGGCCCATGGCGATGCCGGCGACCGAGCGCGGCAGCGGCACGCCGGCGTCCATCAGCGACAGCGACGAACCGCAGACGGTGGCCATCGACGACGAGCCGTTCGACTCGGTGACTTCCGAGACCACGCGCAGGGTGTAGGGGAACGCCTCCTTCGCCGGCAGGACCGGACGGATGGCGCGCCACGCCAGCTTGCCGTGGCCGATCTCGCGGCGGCCCGGGCTGCCCATGCGGCCGGCCTCGCCGACCGAGTAGGGCGGGAAGTTGTAATGCAGCATGAAGTGCTCGCGGTACTCGCCCTCGAGCGCGTCGATGATCTGCTCGTCCTGGCCGGTGCCCAGGGTCGCCACCGCCAGCGCCTGCGTCTCGCCGCGGGTGAACAGCGCCGAGCCGTGGGCGCGCGGCAGCACGCCGACCTCGACCTCGATCGGACGCACGGTCTTGGTGTCGCGGCCGTCGATGCGCTGGCCGGTCTCGAGGATGTTGCCGCGCACGATGTCGCTCTCCAGGCCCTTGAACAGGCCGGACAGGATCTCGAGCTCGAAGCCTTCCTCGACCATCTGGTTGATGGTCGCTTCCTTGACGGCGTGCACCTTCTCGTAGCGCACCTGCTTGACCGTCTCGGTATAGGCGGCGCGCAGGTCGTTCTCGGCGATCTCCCGCATGCGGGCGGCGGCCTTGGCCTTGCCCTCGGGCTCGGTCGGCAGCTGCCAGGGCTCCTTGGCGCACATCTCGGCCAGCTCGATGATCGCCTGGATCACCGGCTGGAAGCCCTCGTGGCCGAACGTGACCGCGCCCAGCATGACCTCTTCCGACAGCTCCTTGGCCTCGGATTCGACCATCAGCACGCCCTCGACGGTGCCGGCGACGACCAGGTCGAGCTTGGTGTCGGCCATCTGCTGCCGGGTCGGGTTCAGCACGTACTCGCCGTTGATGTAGGCGACGCGGGCGGCGCCGACCGGACCCATGAACGGCACGCCCGAGATCGTCAGCGCGGCGGAGGCGCCGACCATCGCGACCATGTCGGGGTCGTTCTCGAGATCGTGCGACAGAACGGTGCAGACCACCTGGGTCTCGTTACGGAAGCCGTTGGCGAACAGCGGGCGGATCGGGCGGTCGATCAGGCGGGAGACCAGGGTCTCCTTTTCGCTGGGCCGGCCCTCGCGCTTGAAGAAGCCGCCCGGGATCTTGCCGGCGGCGAACGTCTTTTCCTGGTAGTTCACCGTCAGCGGGAAGAAATCCACGCCCGGGCGCGGCGCCTTCATGGCGACCGCGGTGCACAGCACGGTGGTCTCGCCGTAGGTGACCAGCACGGCGCCGTCGGCCTGGCGGGCGATCTTGCCGCTCTCGAGCACGAGCTTGCGGCCGGCCCACGTCAGTTCCTTGCGGAAAACCTTGAACATCGACATGTACTTTCCCTTTCCACATGGGGATCGGAGCCGGATTGCCCGCGATCCCGGCGCTGTTGGTGCCCGCGCCCCGGCAATTGCAGTCGGCCGTCCGCCCCATGGCGGTTCCGCGGCCATCGATGTGTACGCACGACGAAGTGGTGTCCAGATACGGCAAAACCGCGCGGGAGTGGCCTCCCGCACGGTGTGCCGCCGGAACTATTGCCCCGGAAGGGGCGCCGCGGCCGAAGCCGCCGCGTTCGGTTTACTTGCGCAGCCCAAGGCGCGCGATCAGGGACTCGTAGCGGGACTGGTCCTTGCCCTTGACGTAGTCCAGCATGCGCCGGCGCTGGCCGACCATCACCAGCAGGCCGCGACGGGAATGGAAGTCCTTCTTGTGTTCCTTGAGGTGCTCGGTCAGGTTGCGGATGCGCTCCGACAGGATCGCGATCTGCACCTCCGGCGAGCCGGTGTCGCCCTCCTGCAGGGCGTATTCCTTGATGAGCTCGTCCTTGCGCTCGGCGGTGATCGACATCGGGGTCTCCAGACTAGAGGTTCAGGACACGCACCGGGCGGACCTCGCCGCCGGCGATGCGGGCCAACGCCACCAGCCTGCCGTCGGCCATGGCGCGGACGGTGGCGTCCGGCGGAACCGATGTCAGGACTTCGCGGGCGGCCAGTCGCAGCAGCGATACCGGCTGTCCCGTCTGCAGGCGGCGGGCCTCGGCCTCCGTCAGGGCCAGCGCCGGGATGTCGTCCAGCGCGGTCTCGACAGGAAGCACACAATTCGCAGAGGCGGCACCTTGCACAAGTTGCTCCAGGCTGTCCAGCGAAATTGCGGCCGATTCGTGGAACGGTCCGCAGGAGGTGCGGCGCAGCACCGCGACATGGCCGACGGTGCCGAGCGCCGCCGCCAGATCGCGGGCCAGCGAGCGGATATAGGTGCCCTTTCCGCTGCGCACCTCGAAATCGGCATGGTCGGCGTCGGGCTGGCCGACCAGGGTGAAGGATTCGATGCGCACGCGCCGCGGCTCGAGCACGAGCTCCTCGCCGCCGCGCGCCAGGTCGTAGGCGCGCTGGCCTGCGATCTTGACCGCTGAGAAGCGCGGCGGGACCTGCTCGATGTCGCCGACGAAGGCGGGCAGCGCCGCCTCGATGGCGGCGCGGTCGGGACGGACGTCGCTGGTGGCGATCACCGCGCCCTCGCGGTCGTCGGTCGAGCGCGCCTCGCCCCAGCGCACGCGCCAGCGGTAGGTCTTGGCGCCGTCCATGACGTAGGAGACGGTCTTGGTCGCCTCGCCCAGCGCGACCGGCAGCACGCCGGTGGCCAGCGGGTCGAGGGTGCCGCCGTGCCCGGCCTTGGCGGCGTCGAGCAGCCGGCGCACCCGGCTGACCACGGCGGTCGAGCTCATGCCCAGCGGCTTGTCGATGGCGACCCAGCCGTTGATCGGCTGGCCGCGGCGCCTACGCGCCATCGTCGCGGCCTTCCTGCTGGTCGTGGCGGTCGTCGTCGGCGAACTCGTCGTCCGCGGCGCCGAAATCGCCGCCCTCGACGTCGCGGCGCACCTCGGGGCTGCGCAGCAAGGCGTCGATGCGGCTGGCCTGGTCGAGCGAGGTGTCCTCCTCGAACCACAGCTCCGGCACGTAGCGCAGATTGAGGTGCTGCGCCAGTTCGTGGCGCAGATAGGCCTTGGCCCGCTTCAGGCCGGCGAGCACCGGCGCGGCGTCGCCGCCGCCGAACGGCGTCACGAAGGCGGTGGCGTTGCGCAGGTCGGGGCTGACCCGGACCTCGGTGATGGTGACCGGGCGGTCGGCGAGGTCGGGATCGCGGATCTCGCCGCGCTCGACGATGTTGGCGAGCGCATGGCGAATTTCCTCGCCGACGCGCAGCTGCCGCTGGCCCGGCGGCCTGCCCTGGCGTCTGGTCATGTCTTCCCCCGCTTAAGGGTGGACGGCGGCGGCCTTACAGGCTGGCCGCCACCTCCTCGACCTCGAAGCACTCGATCTGGTCGCCGACCTGGATGTCGTGATAGTTCTCGAAGGCCATGCCGCATTCGTAGCCTTCGCGGACCTCGCGGACGTCTTCCTTGAAGCGCTTGAGCGTCGACAGCGCGCCCTCGTGGATCACCACGTTGTCGCGCAGCAGGCGGACCTTGGCGCCGCGCTTGACGATCCCCTCGGTGACCATGCAGCCGCCGACCTTGCCGACCTTGGTGATGTTGAACACCTCGCGGATCTCGGCGTAGCCGAGGAAGCGTTCGCGCAGCGTCGGCGACAGCATGCCCGACAGCGCCTTCTTCATGTCGTCGGCGACGTCGTAGATGATCGAGTAGTAGCGGATGTCGATGTTGTCGCGCCGCGCCATCTCGCGCGCCTGCGGGTTGGCGCGGACGTTGAAGCCGATGATCACCGCGTCCGAGGCCTTGGCCAGGGTGACGTCGGATTCGTTGATCGCGCCGACCGCGGTGTGCAGCACCCGGACCTTGACCTCGTCGGTGCCCATCTTGCCCAGCGTCGCCGAGATCGCCTCGACCGAGCCCTGGACGTCGCCCTTGATGACCACGGGCAGTTCCTTGGCCTCGCCGGCGGCGATGCGGGCGAACATCTGGTCCAGGGTGCCGCGGCTGCCGGCGGCGGCCTTGGCGTCGCGCGCCTGGCGCTGACGGTAGCCGGCGACCTGGCGGGCGCGCGCCTCGTCCTCGACGACGACGAAGTCGTCGCCGGCGGCCGGCGTGCCCTGCAGGCCCAGCACCTCGACCGGGGTGGCGGGACCCGCCTCCTCGACCTTGTTGGCGCGGTCGTCGTAGAGCGCGCGCACGCGGCCCCACTCGGTGCCGGCCACGAAGACGTCGCCGACCCTCAGCGTGCCCTTCTGGACCAGCACGGTGGCGACCGAGCCGCGGCCCTTTTCCATCTTGGCCTCGACCACGGCACCGCTGGCGGTGCGCGTCGGATTGGCCTTCAGGTCGAGGATTTCGGCCTGCAGCAGGATCGCCTCCTCGAGCTTGTCGAGGTTGAGGCGCTGCTTGGCCGAGACGTCGACCGCCAGGACGTCGCCGCCCATCTCCTCGACGACGATCTCGTGCTGCAGCAGCTCCTGGCGCACGCGCTCGGGGCGGGCGTCGGGCTTGTCGATCTTGTTGACGGCGACGATCACCGGCACGCCGGCGGCGCGCGAATGGCGGATCGCCTCGACGGTCTGCGGCATGATGCCGTCGTCGGCGGCGACCACCAGCACCACGACGTCCGTCACCTTGGCGCCGCGGGCGCGCATCGCGGTGAAGGCCTCGTGGCCGGGGGTGTCGATGAAGGTGATCTTCTGCCCGTTGCGCATCGTCACCTGATAGGCGCCGATATGCTGGGTGATGCCGCCGGCCTCGCCCGAGACCACGTCGGTCTCGCGCAGGGCGTCGAGCAGCGAGGTCTTGCCGTGGTCGACATGGCCCATGACGGTGACGACCGGCGGCCGCGAGACCAGATCCTCGGGCCGGTCCTCGTCGCCCGACAGGCCGATTTCGACGTCGGCTTCGGCGACGCGCTTGACGTTGTGGCCGAACTCCTGGGCGATCAGCTCGGCGGTGTCGCCGTCGATCGAGGCGTTGATGTTGGCCATCACGCCCATGCGCATCAGCGCCTTGATCACGTCGGCGCCGCGGGTGGCCATGCGGTTGGCCAGTTCCTGCACGGTGATGGTCTCGGGAATGATCACGTCGCGAACGACCTTTTCCTGGGTCCGCTGCATCTGCTTCTGACGCTCGCGCTCGCGCTGCCGGCGCACGGAGGCGAGGCTGCGGCCGCGTTCGGAGCGGTCGTCGTCGGTCAGGGCGGCGGTAACGGTGAGCTTGCCGCGGCGGCGCGGTTCGGCGGTCGGCGCGGGGCGGCGCGGCGGCGGCGCCTTGGCGGCGACCTTGCCGGGGCGCCGGCGCTCGTCCTCTTCCTCCTCGGCGGTCTTCGCCGGGGCGCGCGGCGGCACCGGCGCGCGGGTCTCGGTCTTGGCCGGCGGGCGCGGCGCCTGGGCGGCGGCCGGACGCGCCGGCGCCGCCGCCGGCTGCTGCGCCGGAGCCC
>CAZJFH010000098.1:0-4528 GCA_964545205.1 uncultured Rhodospirillaceae bacterium | reverse complement strand
ACGGCCCTGATGGCGGCGCTCGAGGAACGTGCCCGCCGGCTCGGCCGCCGGCTGCTGCGCCGGAGCCCCGGCCGCGGCCTCGCCCGGACCAGCCTGCGGCTCGGCGCGCTCGGCCTCCTCGGACGCGCGGCGCGCCTCCGCCTCGGCGACACGGCGCTCCTCCTCGGCCTCGCGCTTGCGGCGCTCCTCGGCCTCGGCGCGTTCGCGCTCCTCCTCCTCGGCGCGGCGGACGGCTTCCTCCTCCTCGCGCTTCCTGGCCTCTTCCTCGGCGCGGCGGGCCTCCTGCAGGGCGCGGGCGCGGGCGGCGATCTCGTCGCGCGACAGGTCGCCGTGGCTGCGCAGGTCACCCAGGCCGGCGGCGCCTTCGCGGCCCTCGGTGCCCGGAGTGATGGTGCGCTTCTTGCGCACCTCGACGGTCACGACCTTCGAGCGTCCGTGGGAAAAGCTCTGGCGCACCTGTCCGGCCTCGACCGTCTTCTTCAGTTCGAGCTTGCCCGACGACAGCCGCAGCGGCGCTTTCCGGTCCTGATCTTTCGAATCCGTCATACTCTCGCTTTACTCTCTTCTTGCGGATCAACCGCCAAACTCGTTGCGGCCGGGACGAAAACCGCCCAGCCGCTCGGCATCCTTCGACAGACGGTCGGCCAGGCGCCCTGGCTCGAGCACCACGTGCACCGCCGTCTCGCGCCCCAGCGCCCCGCCCAGCTCGGCGCTGTCGAACAGCGCCACCACCGGCAGGCCCGGCGCCAGCGCCGTGATCTTCCCGCGGCCACCGGCCGCACCGTCGCGGGCCTCGAGCAGCAGCCCCGCCTTGCCGGCCTGCAGCCGCGCCCGCACCTTCTCGTATCCGGCGACGGCGGCTCCGGCGCGCCGCGCCAGCCCCAACGTCTCCAGGCAGCGGCGCGTCAGCAGCCGCTCGACCTGGTCGGCCAGATCGGCCGGCGCCGTCACCCGCTGGCGCGCGGCCTTGGCGAACAGTTTTTTCGCCACGGCCGTATTTACCACATCCCGCGCCGCGCTCAACCATAATCCCCGACCGGGCAGGTCGCCGGCGATGTCCGGGACGATCTCGTCGCCCGGTCCGACCACGAACCTGACCATGCCGTCGGGCGGCTGGACCGTGCCGGTGACGATGCACCGGCGCAGCGGCCCTTCCACCCCGATATCGGCCTCGGCGGCCCGACGCGGCATCGTCGGCTCAGGCGCCCTGATCGGGCTCGCCCTGCGCGCCGGCCTCGGCTTCGCCGTCCTCGAACCAGTGGGCGCGGGCGGCCATGATCACCGCGTTGGCCTGATCCTCGGTCATCTGGTCCTTGCCGACGATCTCGATCAGCTCGTCGCTGGCGAGATCGGCGAGATCGTCCAGGGTCTTGACCCCGTTCTCGCCCAGCGCCACCAGCATGCCCGAGGTCAGCCCGGAGATGGCGTCCAGCTCGTCGGACACGCCCAGCTCCTTGCGGCGGGCGGTGTTGCGTTCGTTCTGCTCGGCGAGGAAGCCCTGGGCGCGATTCTGCAGCTCGGCCGCGATGTCCTCGTCGAAGCCCTCGATGTCGGTCAGGTCCTCGAGCGGCACGAACGCCACTTCCTCGAGGGCGGTGAAGCCTTCGGTGACGAGTAGATGGGCAATCACGTCGTCGACGTCCAGGGCCTCGATGAACATGTTCGACCGCGAGCGGAACTCCTCGTTGCGGCGCTCCGATTCCTCGGCCTCGGTCAGGATGTCGATGTCCCAGCCGGTCAGCTGCGAGGCGAGGCGGACGTTCTGGCCGCGGCGGCCGATCGCCAGGCTGAGCTGGTCGTCGGGCACCACCACCTCGATGCGGTTGGCCTCCTCGTCCAGCACCACCTTGGCGACCTCGGCCGGGGCCAGGGCGTTGACGATGAAGTTCGCCGGATCGGCGGTCCACGGAATGATGTCGATCTTCTCGCCCTGCAGCTCGGCGACCACCGCCTGGACGCGGCTGCCGCGCATGCCGACGCAGGCGCCGACCGGGTCGATGCCGGAGTCGTTCGAGATCACCGCGATCTTGGCGCGGCTGCCGGGATCGCGCGCCACCGAGCGGATCTCGATGATGCCGTCGTAGATCTCGGGCACTTCCTGGGCGAACAGCTTGGCCATGAACTGCGGATGGGTGCGCGACAGGAAGATCTGCGGCCCGCGCTGCTCCTGGCGGACGTCGTAGATGTAGGCGCGCACGCGGTCGCCGGTGCGGAACATCTCGCGCGGGATCAGCTCGTCGCGGCGCAGCAGCGCCTCGGCGCGGCCGAGGTCGACGATGACATTGCCGAACTCGACGCGCTTGACCAGGCCGTTGACGATCTCGCCGGTGCGGTCCTTGTACTCGTCGAACTGGCGCTGGCGCTCGGCGTCGCGCACCTTCTGGACGATGACCTGCTTCGCCGTCTGGGCGGCGATGCGGCCGAAGTCGATCGGCGGCAGCGGGTCGACGATGAACTCGCCCAGCTGGGCGTCGGGCTTGCGTCGGCTCGCCTTGGCGAGCGTCATCTGCGTCGCCTCGTTCTCGACCTCCTCGACCACCTCGATGTAGCGGTTCAGGCGGATCTCGCCGGTCTTGCGGTCGATATGGGCGCGAATGTCGTGCTCGTGCCCGTATTTGGAGCGCCCGGCCTTCTGAATGGCCTGTTCCATGGCCTCCAGGACCTCGTCGCGGTCGATGCCCTTGTCACGGGCGACCGCGTCGGCGACCTGAAGGAGCTCGGGGCGGGGGAGTGCGGCAATACGTTCAGCCATCGTGTCGAACCTTAGTGATCCTGCCCGGAAATGCTTGCGGCGACGAGCTCGTCGGTGAGCACCAGCTTGGCCTTCTGCATGTCGGCGAAGGGCAGCGCGAACTCGCCGTCCTCGGCCTGCAACCGGACGACGCCGGCATCGTCGATGCCGATCAGCCGCCCCTTGAAGCGCTTGCGCCCCTCGACCGGCACCGCCATCTCGACCCGCGCCTCGAACCCCGCCCAGCGGGCGAAGTCCTGCGGCCGAGTCAGCGGCCGGTCGATGCCGGGCGAACTGACCTCCAGGTTGTAGGCGCCCTGGATCGGGTCCTCGACGTCGAGCACGGCCGAGACGGCCCGGCTGATGTCGGCGCAGTCGTCGACGGTCATGTTCACGCCGTCCTTGCGCTCGGCCATGATCTGCAAGGTGGGGCGCTGCTTGCCCGACATCTGCACGCGGACGAGATCGTATCCCATCTGCTCGAGCGTCGGAGCGATCAGCTCCACCAGGCGCTCCTGAAAGCTCATCATCCCTCTAGAAACAAAAAAAGTGGGCCAATGGCCCACCCTCACCGTCCCGCTCCGCGGCGGGACCCGCAAGAATGTGTCTGCGGGCAATATAACCGCTCGGCCCGTGTTTACAAGCGGATTCGTGGCCTTTCGGGGTCACCGCCGCCGGCGCGCGAACGAGAGATAGATCGGCGAACGGCCCTCGCGCAGGGCCTTGGCCTCGTAGCGCGTCGGCGCCCAGTCGGCGGGCCGGGTCCAGCGCTCGTCGAGCGGCCGCGCCGGCGCGAAGTCCGGGCTGGCGCACAGATGCTCCAGCGCCCAGTCCTGGTAGGTGGGATCGTCGGTGGCGACCCGCAGCTCGCCGCCGTCGACCAGCAGTCGCGCCAGTTCGGGCAGGTTCTCCGGGCCGATGAAGCGGCGCTGGGCGTGGCGCTTCTTGGGCCAGGGATCGGGAAACAGCACGAACACCCGCGCGAGGCAGGCGTCGGGCAGGGCCGGCAGCAGCAAGCGCACGTCCTCGGCGAAGACGCGCACGTTGGTCAGCCGCCGCTCCTCGACGTGGCGCAGCAGGCTGGCGACGCCGTTGACGAACACTTCCGAGCCGATGATGCCGATGTCGGGATCGGCCTCGGCGCGGGCGGCGAGATGCTCGCCGCCGCCGAAGCCGACTTCCAGCCACACCGCCCGCACCGGGCGGCCGAACAGGCCGCGCGGGTCGAGCGTCTCGCCCGGCTCGGGGCGCGGAATCGCCAGGCGCGGCAGCAGCGCCTCGATGAGGTCGCGGCCGCGCTGGCGCAGCTTCTTGCCGTGGCGGCGCCCGTAGAAGACGGGCGCCCCCGGTTCACGCGGCGGCCGATCAGGCAAAGCGGCGCTTCAGCTCCTCGACGAGGTCGGTCTTCTCCCACGAGAAGCCGCCGTCGGCCTCCGGCGCCCGGCCGAAATGGCCGTAGGCGGCGGTGCGGGCGTAGATCGGCTTGTTGAGGCCGAGATGGGTGCGGATGCCGCGCGGGCTGAGATCCATCAGCTCCTGCAGCACCTGCGACAGCTTGTCCTCGTCGACCTGGCAGGTGCCCTGGGTGTCGACATAGACCGACAGCGGCTTGGAGACGCCGATGGCGTAGGACAGCTGGATCAGGCAGCGCTCCGACAGGCCGGCGGCGACGACGTTCTTCGCCAGGTAGCGGGCGGCGTAGGCGGCCGAGCGGTCGACCTTGGTCGGATCCTTGCCCGAGAAGGCGCCGCCGCCGTGCGGGGCCGCGCCGCCGTAGGTGTCGACGATGATCTTGCG
>CAZJFH010000097.1:11056-13816 GCA_964545205.1 uncultured Rhodospirillaceae bacterium | reverse complement strand
CGAGGCGTTCGGGGCCGGCTACCTGTCCTCGGCCTACAAGGACGCCATCGCCTTCGTCATCATCCTCGTGGTGCTGGTGTTCATGCCCAACGGGCTGTTCGGCAAGCGCGGTACGGAAAGGGTCTGATCATGACGACCGGACGTTATCCCGGATTCGTGGCGCTGGCCGCCTGCATCGCGGTGCTGCCGCTGATGCTGCCCAACGCCTACTACTACGACATCGCCATCCTGGCCGGCTTCAACGCCACCGTGGTGGTCGGGCTGAACCTGCTGATCGGCTATGCCGGCCAGATCAGCCTCGGCCATGCCGGCTTCCTCGGCCTCGGCGCCTACGGTTCGGCGATCCTGACCACCCGCTACGGCGTCCCGCCGCTGGTGGCGCTGGTGATCTCGGCCGCCGCGGTCGGGCTGCTGGCCTTCGCCGTCGCGCGGCCGATCCTCAAGCTCAAGGGCCACTATCTGGCGATGGCGACGCTGGGCATCGGCATCATCATCGCCATCGCGCTCAAGACCGAGGACTGGCTGACCGGCGGCCCCGACGGCATGATGGTCGACTACCTGACCATCGCCGGCTGGGAGGTGAAGGGCGAGACGAGCTGGTACTGGCTGACCGGCGGCGTGCTGCTGTTCACCGTCTGGCTGTCGATGAACCTGGTCGACAGCCCGGTCGGCCGCGCGTTGCGCGCCGTGCACGGCTCCGAGGTCGGGGCCGAGGTCGTCGGCGTCGACACCGCCAAGGCCAAGGTGACGGTGTTCGTGGTCTCGGCGGTGATCGCCTCGGTCGTCGGCAGCCTGCTGGCGCACTATTCCGGCTTCCTGACCCCGAACAAGGCCGACTTCTTCCACTCGATCGAGCTGGTCACCATGGTCGTGCTCGGCGGCATGGCGTCGACCTACGGCGCGGTGGTCGGGGCGGTGATCCTGACGGTGCTGCCGCAGTTCCTGGCGGCGATGCACGATTACGAGCACATCATCTTCGGCGCCATCATGATGGGCACGATGATCTTCATGCCCCGCGGGCTGATCCCGTCGATGGTGCTCCTGTTCAAGCGCTGGAGGCATGCGGCATGAGCCTCTTGAAGGTCGAGAACCTGTCCAAGGAATTCGGCGGCGTCCACGCCGTCGAGGACCTGTCCTTCACGATCGAGAAGGGCCACATCCACTCGATCATCGGCCCCAACGGCGCCGGCAAGACGACGCTGTTCAACCTGATCACCGGCGTCTACGTGCCGACCAGCGGCCGCATCGAGCTGGCCGGCGTCGACATCACCGGCCAGCAGCCCTACAAGCTGGCGGCGATGGGCATGTCGCGGACGTTCCAGAACCTGCAGGTGTTCTTCAACATGTCGGCCATGGAGAACGTCATGGTCGGGCACCACCTGCACCTCAACCGCCGCCTGCTGCCGTCGCTGTTCCGGCTGCCCTCGGTGACCCGGCGCGATCACGAGTGCCGGCTGTTCTGCCGCGAGCTGATGGAATTCGTCGGCCTGAGCCGCTACCTCCACTCCGACGCCTCGGCGATGCCCTACGGCGCGCTGAAGCGCCTCGAGATCGCCCGCGCGCTGGCGGCCAAGCCGAAGATCCTGCTGCTCGACGAGCCGGCCGCCGGCCTCAACGCCACCGAGAGCCGCGAGATCGACGAGGTCATCGTCAAGGTCGCCGAGAGCGGCGTCACCGTGGTGCTGGTCGAACACGACATGAAGATGGTGATGGGCATCTCCGACCACGTCCTGGTGCTCGACTACGGCAAGAAGCTGGCCGAGGGCACGCCCAAGGAGGTCGGCTCCAACCCCGACGTCGTCGCCGCCTATCTCGGCGCGGCGGCGTGACGCCGGGCCGCCCTCCTCCGCGCGGAGGAGGGCGCGGCGCCCCGGCCCTTGCGGCAACCAAGAACCATTCCAAAATTATGGTTTTTTGCGCCGCGGTGTGAATGTACATTCCCCCTGCGCGAGGACCACTTTGTTGCACAGGGGAAAGAATGTCGAACCTGATCGAGGCGCAGGTCACCGGGGTCCACCACTGGACCGACACGCTGTTCAGCTTCACCACCACCCGCGACGCGTCGTTCCGATTCGTCTCGGGCCAGTTCGCGATGATCGGCCTGCCGGTCGACGGCCGGCCCCTGATGCGCGCCTATTCGATGGCCAGCGCCAGCTACGACGACCATCTCGAATTCTTCTCGATCAAGGTGCCGAACGGGCCGCTGACCTCGCGTCTGCAGCACCTGCAGGTCGGCGACACCATCTATCTCAGCCGCAAGCCGACCGGCACGCTGGTCCCCGACAACCTGCGGCCGGGCAAGCGGCTGTACCTGCTGGCCACCGGCACCGGGCTGGCGCCGTTCCTGTCGATCGTCAAGGATCCCGAGGTCTACGAGCGCTTCGACAAGGTGATCGTCTCGCACACCTGCCGCAAGGTCGAGGAACTGGCCTATCGCGAGTACATCACCGCGACCCTGCCGCAGAACGAGTTCTTCGGCGAGATCGTGCGCGAGAAGCTGGTCTACTATCCGACCGTGACCCGCCAGGAATTCGTCAACAAGGGCCGCATCACCGACCTGATCGAGACGGGCCGCTTCTTCGCCGATACCGGCATGCCGCCGCTCGACCCCGCGCATGATCGCGTCATGCTGTGCGGCAGCCCGCAGATGCTGGCCGACACCGCCGCCCTGCTGGAATCGCGCGGCTTCCGCGAAGGCTCCAGCGGCGCCCCGGCCGAATACGTCATCGAGAAGGCGTTCGTCGAGAAGTAGGGGCGCGC
>CAZJFH010000097.1:0-10956 GCA_964545205.1 uncultured Rhodospirillaceae bacterium | reverse complement strand
CGCGCTCCCAGGGCCGCCGAGCGCTGGAAACGCCTGCTTCGACGAGGCGCCTCACCCCACCGGCCGGTAGATCTCCGCCCCGCTCTCGCGGAACTCGGCGGCCTTCTCGGCCATGCCGCGTTCGGCGACGTCGCGGACCTCCTGGCTGATCTTCATGGCGCAGAACTTCGGCCCGCACATCGAGCAGAAATGCGCCGTCTTGTGCGCCTCCTTGGGCAGGGTCTCGTCGTGGAAGGCCTGGGCGGTCTCGGAATCCAGCGCCAGGTGGAACTGGTCGCGCCAGCGGAACTGGAAGCGCGCCCGGCTCATGGCGTCGTCCCAGGCGCGGGCGCCGGGATGGCCCTTGGCGATGTCGGCGGCGTGGGCGGCGATCTTGTAGGCGATCACCCCCTGCTTGACGTCGTCGCGGTCGGGCAGGCCGAGATGCTCCTTGGGCGTGACGTAGCACAGCATGGCGCAGCCGAACCAGCCGATCATCGCCGCGCCGATGCCGCTGGCGAAGTGGTCGTAGCCGGCGGCGATGTCGGTGACCAGCGGCCCCAGCGTGTAGAACGGCGCCTCGCCGCACAGCGCGAGCTGGCGGTCCATGTTCTCCTTGATCTTGTGCATCGGCACGTGACCGGGGCCCTCGACGATGACCTGCACGCCCTTGGCCCAGGCGCGCCTGGTCAGCTCGCCCAGGGTCTCGAGCTCGGCGAACTGGGCGGCGTCGTTGGCGTCGGCCAGGGATCCGGGCCGCAGGCCGTCGCCCAGCGACACCGCGACGTCGTAGGCGCGCAACACGTCGCAGATCTCGTCGAAGCGCTCATAGAGGAAGCTCTCGCGGTGGTGCGACAGGCACCACTTGGCCATGATCGAGCCGCCGCGCGAGACGATGCCGGTGACCCGGCCGGCGGTCAGCGGCACATGGGCGAGACGCAGGCCGGCGTGGATGGTGAAGTAGTCGACGCCCTGCTCGCACTGCTCGACCAGCGTGTCGCGGAAGATCTCCCAGGTCAGGTCCTCGGCGACGCCGTCGACCTTCTCCAGCGCCTGGTAGATCGGCACCGTGCCGATCGGCACCGGGCTGTTGCGCAGGATCCAGTCGCGGATGTTGTGGATGTCGCGCCCGGTCGACAGGTCCATCACCGTGTCGGCGCCCCAGCGGATCGCCCAGACCAGCTTCTCGACCTCCTCGGCGACCGAGGACAGAACCGCCGAATTGCCGATGTTGGCGTTGATCTTGACCAGGAAGTTGCGGCCGATCGCCATCGGCTCGAGCTCGGGATGGTTGAGGTTGGCCGGGATGATGGCGCGGCCGCGGGCGACCTCGTCGCGCACGAATTCCGGCGTCACCAGGTCGGGGATGGCGGCGCCGAAGCTCTCGCCGTCGCGCGGCCCGACCTGCTCGCGCAGCAGGTTCTCGCGGATGGCGACGTACTCCATCTCGGGCGTGATCACGCCGGCGCGGGCGTATTCGAGCTGCGTCGGCGCGGCGCCGTCGCGGCCGCGCAGCGGCCGGTGGCGCAGCGGGAACGGCGGCACCCGGTCCGAGCCGCCGTTGTCCTCGGGCCTGACCGCGCGGCCGTCGTATTCCTCGACGTCGCCGCGGGCCCGGATCCAGGCCTGGCGCAGGCGCGGCAGGCCGCGGGCGATGTCGATCTCGGCCTGCGGGTCGGTGTAGGGACCCGAGGTGTCGTAGACCACCACCGGCGGCTCGCCGGCCGAGGGGTCGACGTCGATGGCGCGCATCGGCACCCGCAGGCACGGCGTGCTGCCGGCGGCGTGGATCTTGCGCGAGCCCGGCAGCGGGCCGGTGGTGATGGAAAAGCCGTCGGGCTTGGCGACATGGTTCATCTTGGACCTCCGAAGCGGTTGCGGAGATCCGGGAAGGCGGTGGGGCGTGCGGCCGGAGTGCGCCAGGGGCGCGCGCGGTTCCTTTCCCTACGCCGGCATGACCCGGATCAGGTTCAAAGGGTTTCCACGCCGCCGGGCGGACCCGGCCAGTGGTGTCTCAGCCCCTTTGCGGGGCTCCCCTCGGAAACGCCGGCATGGTGAGGCCGGGGGCGGGCGGCGTCAAGACTCGTCGGCGGGCGGCGGATGCAGCGGCAGGAACAGATGGAAGGTGGTGCCCTCGCCGACGGTGCTGTCGACGTCGACCTCGCCGCCGAAGCCGGTGACGAT
This sequence comes from uncultured Rhodospirillaceae bacterium, assembly GCA_964545205.1. GTDB lineage: Bacteria > Pseudomonadota > Alphaproteobacteria > Rhodospirillales > Magnetospirillaceae > CAZJFH01. The sequence continues at coordinate 8,793 of CAZJFH010000097.1, read as the reverse complement.
GGCGCTGACCAGCGCCAGGCCGAGGCCGGTGCCCTTGCCGACCTCCTTGGTGGTGAAGAACGGGTCGAAGACGTGCTCGATGATCTCGGGCGGAATGCCGCAGCCGGTGTCCGTCACGCTGATCCGCACCCGGTCGCGGCCGTCGCGCGGGTCCGCCGGGGCGGTTGCGATCTCGATGCGGCCGCTGCGGGGGCCGATCGCGTGGACGGCGTTGGTGCACAGGTTCATCAGGACCTGCTGCAGCTCGCCGGCATTGGCCAGCACGACGGCCCCCGGCGCGCCGGAGGCCACGTCCAGCGCGATCTGCTTCGGCACGATGCCCCGCAGGATGTCGACGGTGCGGGCGATCGTCTGGTCGATGTCGACCGGCTCCTGCTGCAGCGGCGCGATGCGGCTGAACGAGGTGACCTTGGCCACCAGGTCGCGCGCCTGCTGGCCGGCCTCGAGGACGTTGGCGACGTAGGCGCGGGCCTCCGAGCGCTCCGGCATCCGCATCAGCGCCAGTTCCGACAGGCCGATGATCGGCTGCAGGAGGTTGTTGATCTCGTGCGCCATGCCGCCGGCGAGCTGGGTCAGCGCCTGGGCCTTGTAGAGCTGCCGCAGCCGCACCGCGGCGGCCTCGCGCTGGCGCTCGGAGTCCTTGAGGTCGGTCACGTCCAGCGCGATGCCGTCCCAGACGGTGGCGCCGTCGGGCGTGGCGCGCGGCGTCAGGGCGAGCCGCATCCAGTGGCCGCCGGCGGCCGGCGGCGTCCGGAACTCGGTGTGCAGCGGCCGGCCGGCGGCGGTGGCGGCGGCGATCTCGTCGGCCAGCCTGGCGGCGTCCTCGGGATGGACGTGGCGGCCGAGGCCGTCCGCGTGCCGGCGGCCGATCATCGCCTCGGCCGCTCCGCCCGTATAGTGCCGGACCTTCTCGCTGACATAGGTGCAGACCAGGCCGTCGGCGGTCTGCAGCTCCTGGAAGACGATGCCGGGCAGGTTGTCGGCGACCCCGCGCACCAGCCCCGAGACCTCCACCCGGCCCTGCGCGCTCAGAAGGTCGCGGCTGACCAGGGTCGCGCGGAACTCGGCGACCGCGCGCGCCATCGCGCCAAGCTCGTCGCGCAGCTCGGTGTAGGGAATCGCCGCGGCGCGCTCGCCGGCCGACAGCCGCCGCATGGCGCCGTGCAGCGCCGTCAGCGGCGGCACGACGCTGGCGGCGAGCAGGGCGGTGGGGCCGAGCACCCCGACCAGCAGCAGGGCGCCGGCGGCGAGCAGCCAGCCGATCTGTGCCCGCGCATGGTCGTGCAGCCGCGCCGCCAGGGCGATGATCCGCGCCGCCAGCGCGTCCTCGACCCGCTTCATCGCCTCGATGCGCGCCGTCGCCGCCTGGAACCACTGTTCCGGCGTGACGTCGGTCTCGCCCTCGGCCAGCATGCGCCAGCGCATCCGCTCGACGGCGGTTTCGGCGTTGAGCACCTCGGCGTAGCCGCGGGCCAGCTCCGGATCGAGGCTGTCGAGGAAATTCTCCTCGAGCACGCGCTGCTCCGCCGCCAGGGCGCTGAGCCGACGCAGGCTCTCGGGGTCGGCGGCGCCGTCGGCCAGCGCCGAGGCGCCGGCCCAGCGCTCGCGGCCGGCGCGCTCCTTGGCGCGCATGAGCAGGGAATAGGCCTGCGCCTCGCTGGTCAGGCCCGAGGCCGACCGTTCGTGGACGGCGTGCTGGACGAACTGCAGCAGCTCGCCGATGACCCCGGTGTAATAGCCGACGACCTCGCCCTCCATCGACGCGTCGGCGTCGTGCTGGCTGCGCACGGCGTCCAGCCGCCCCAGGCTGATGCCGAACCGCGGCCCGCTGCGGCCCGGCTCCGGGGCGATCATGCCGGCGGCGTCGGCAAAGGCGGCGCGGGCGGCGTCGGTTCGCGCCCGCTGCGCGGCGAGGTCCTGCTCGTCGCCGCCGAACCGCCGCAGCACGGTCACCCCGCGCTCGCGCTGCAGCTCGTGGACCAGGGCCGCGACCCGGGTGCTGAACACGGCGACCTCGCGCAGCTCGCCCATGCGCTGCGCCGTCGCCACCCGTTCGGCGATGCCGAAGCCGCCGGCGGCCAGCACCGCCAGCAGCGGCAGCGCCGCCAGCATCAGGATGCGCCAGCGCAGGGTCAGGAAATCGAGCCGGCGGGCGAGGCCGGCGAAGAACCCGCCGCCGGCGGGGTCCTGTCCGGCGATGCCGGCGGCCTGCAGGAACGGGCGCAGGCGCTGGTCGTGGCAGATGATGTGGTTGAGCAGCCAGGCCTTGAGGTATTCGCCGGTCTCGCCGCCCAGCCGCGGCCGCCGCCGCGCCGCCGCCAGCACGCTCAGCAGCGCCGTCTCCTGCTCGCGCCGCTGGCCGGCGAGCCGCTCCGCCTCGGGGTGCTGCAGATCGCACAGCAGCGCGATCTCGTTGTCGAGATGCGCCGACACCTCGTCGCGAAGCCTGTCGAGCAGGGCGCCCGCCGGCTCGTCGCTCGGATCGAGGCCGAGGATGGCGCGGATCAGCAGGAGCAGGCGGCGGTGGTCGTCATCGAGCGTGGCGATGCCGAGTTGCAGCCCCTCCTGCCAGTCGAATGACGTCACCGCCGCTTGCGCCCCCGTGTTTCCGCCGATGATAGGCCGGCGCGGTCACCGCCGCCAGCGCCGTTGCGCCGGCCGCCGCGCTTCGGGCATAGTCGACCGGAGTCGCTGGGGGGATTCGGTTGGAACGGTGTCCGGTTTGCCCGAAAGGCACGCAGTGCCGCGGGCATGCTCTGCACGTGCTGGTGCTCAGGATGTACGGCGCCCTGGAATCGGGCGCCGACGCGGCCGGCATCGTCCAGGCGCTGTCGCCCGAGGACCGTCGCGCCATGGCCGAGACCGCCGCCGACGCGGGGGCGAGCTGCTGGACCCGGGCCTTCGTGCTGACGGTGGCGCGCAAGCTGGCCGACTTCGTGCGCGAAGGCCAGAACGACGAGCAGCTCCGGCTGTCGGTCGAGGGCATGTTCACGCTGATGGACGGGCTGTTCGGCCGGCTGCCCAACGACATCCACATCGAACTCGGCGACCTGGCGCTCGACATCTACAACGAGACCTGCGCCCAGCTCGATCGGGTCGGCGGCGGCCTGTTCGTGCCCGCCAACATCGTCGCCCAGGCCTACGCCGCGTTCCTGCGGCGCAAGGAAGCGATCGCCGGCACCGCCTTCTGAACGGCGTTCACTCGGCCGGCGGCATCTGCCCCGGATACGCCACCGAGGGATCGCGGATCTGGTCCGGGCCGGGCCGGAACACCACCGTCGAGCGCAGTCCGGCGCCGTCCTGCTGGGTTATCCGCCAGTGATCGCCGGTGCGGTCGATGCGGATGCTCTTCGCGGCGCCGAAGTCCGGCACGTCGAGCAGCACCTCGATTCGGTTCTCGACCGTGCCCGCCGCCGTCAGGTTGTCGGCGCGCAGCACGTGGCGGCCGGGCGACATCGGCACGCGGGCGGCGATGCGCCAGCGGCCGCCGAGATCGGCCAGGGCGCTGCCGAGATAGGTGTTGTCGGCATAGAGCTGCAGCCGCGTGCCGGCGGGGCCGCGCCCGGCCAGGTAGACGGCATCGCCGGCGAGCTGGCTGGCGCTGTCGATGCTGATCGGCGGCGCGCCGGCCGCCGGGGCCGGGCCGGCGAGAACGTCGTCGCCTTCGGGGCCGAACCGGACCGCCAGCACCGGGCCGCCTTCGTCGCCGTGCGGGACGTAGAGCACCACCGGATCGCGCATGGCCGTCTCGGTGCCGTCGCGGTGGCGGGCGCGCAGCGACAGGTTCCGCAGGCCCGGCGCCAGCGCCGCGTTGGGCAGGAACACCCACTCGCCGCGGTGGTCGGCCTCGACCTCGCCCAGCACCGCGGCGCCGTCCATGATCCGCACCAACGCGCCGGGGCCGGCGCGGCCGGCCAGGACGGCGTCGCCGCCGGGCCCGACACGGACGACGTCGAACGTCGGCGCCGGCGGGGGCGCCGGCTCGGCAGGCGGCGGCTGTGGCCGTTCGGCGACCTCGGCCGGCGGGGGCGCCGGCTCGGGCGGCGGCGGCTCCTGCCATCGGACCAGGAAAACCGCCACGGCGATCATCAGCATGCCTGCGACAGCGAGGATGGCGCGACGCGACACGGGGCGGCTCGCTTCGAAACGTGAAGGATCGCAACAGCCTAGTACGACCGACGTGGTCGCGCAACGGACAGGCGGCGCCCGGGTCAGGCCGGCAGCGACCGCGCCACGTGCTCCAGCGCGAAGGCCAGCGCGATCGGCAGCAGGCACAGCGCCGCCAGCCACAGCGGCTGCGCGACCCGCCGCAGCAGCCCGGCGCCGCTGGGCAGGCGGGCGGCGGTGTCGTCGGCGAACAGGATCAGCAGCAGCACCGCCAGCGCCGGCGGCCAGGCGGTTCCGGCCAGCGCCAGGGCGCCGCCGAGCGCCACGACGGCGCCGGCCCCGCCCAGCAGCGCCGGGGCCAGGAACGGAAATCCGGCGATCCAGTTCCAGGCCAGGAAGCCGGCCGCCGCCGCGGCCAGGGCGGCCGCGGCCGAGGCGCCCGGGGCGCCGGCGGCCTGGGCGACCACCGCGACGCCGAGGGCCAGCATCGCCAGCATCACCGTCGCCGTCGGCTCCTTCGGCGGCCGGCTTTCCAGCCGCAGCAGGGCGACCAGCCAGGCGGCCAGCAAGAGGCCGGCCTTCAGCGCCAGCGCCCACGACATCCAGGTCGGCCGGCCGAGCGCCGACCACGCCGCGACCGCCGCGAAGCCGAGCAGCACGAGCAGCAGACCGGTGCGGCGCAAGGACAGCACTGCGGCCGCCGCACCCGCGATTCCGCCGGCCAGGGCGACGTAGGGAACCTGGGCCAGCGCCGTTCGCGGCGGCCAGACCGGCAATCCGTACGCCCACGCCCAGCCGGCGAGGAAGCCGACCGGCACCGCGAGGCCGGCCAGCGCCGCGCCGCGGCCCGGGCCGCCGAGCAGCCGCAACAGCCCGCCGGTCGCGGCCGACGCCGCGAAGGGCAGCAGCAGAATCCAGATCCAATGCCCGGTCGACGGCAGACTCGACACCCGTTCCCCCCTCGGTCGTTGCGGGGGCGAATTTACCGGCGGCGGCGCCGGAATGCCAGCCTAGTGGCGGTGGCCGTCGACGTCGTGACGGATCGCCGGCAGCGACAGCAGGTATTCGGCGATGGCGTCCCGGTCGGCCTTGGTCAGGTGCCTGGTCGAGTTCTCGATCACCTCGCCCATCAGCCCGCCGACGACGTCGCCGTCGGGCATGAAGCCGGTCTCGAGGAAGAAGGTCAGGTCGGTCTTGCTCCAGCCGCCGATGCCGGTGTCGGGATCGGGGGTGATGTTGGGCGCCGGCTTGCCCTCGGCCCCTTCGGCGGCGCCGGCCAAGGCCATGCCGGCGCGCTTGGCGCCCATCCAGTCGCGCGGCGTGTGGCACTCGCCGCAATGCCCGAGGGCCTCGACCAGGTAGCGGCCGCGGTTCCAGGCCGGCGACCGTTGCGGATCGTCAACGAGCGGACCACGATCGAAGTTGAGCACCTTCCACGGCCCCAGGGTCCAGCGCCAGGAATAGGGCGGGTCGACCTCGTGCGGCCGGTTGGCCTGCGCGACCGCCGGCACGGTGCGCAGATAGGCCCACAGGTCGCGGAGGTCGTCGTCGCGCATGCCGGCGAAGGAGGTGTAGGGGAAGACCGGGAAGTAGTGGCGCGCGTCGGGCGAGACGCCCTCGCGCAGGGCGCGGACGAAATCCTCCTCGCTCCAGGCGCCGATGCCGGTTTCGGCGTCGGGCGTGATGTTGGAGCTGTGGAAGATGCCGAACGGGGTTTTCAGCGCCCGGCCGCCGGCCAAGGGCTCGCCGCCCTCGGCGGTGTGGCAGCTCAGGCAGTTGGCGGCGCGCAGGACGTATTCGCCGCGCGCCGCCGCCTGCGGATCGGCGTCGGCGGCCGCGGCGGCGGCCGAGCCCAGCAGGACCAGCGCGGCGAGGCTACTCGCTGCGGAACGTGTCATGGCAGTCCTTGCAGATCTTGCCGACGGTCATGAACTGCGCCTTCAGCCTCTCGGGATCGCGCGACTGCGCGGCGATGGCCAGGCGCTCGGCCTCGGTGGCGAGCTGGCGCATGCCCTCGCCGAACCTGTTGCCCTCGGTCCAGACATTGGCCTTGGCGCGGGTCGACGGCACCAGGTCGGGACCCGACGGGACCTGGAAGCCTTCGGCGGCGATCTTGCTCAGCAGCGCCAGGTTCTGGGCGCGGGCGGCGATGTCGGTGTCGAAGGGGCGTTCGCCCTTCACCACCGCGCCGATCGGCGCGAACTGCCACTTGACTGCGGTCATGACGCCCTGGCGCATCTTGACCGCTTCCTCGGGCTTGACCTCCTGGGCATGGGCGGCGCCGGCGGCCAGCACGGCGGCGGCGAGGACGGCGAAGACGGGAAGGCGGGGCATCTGCGGCTCCTTGGTCAAGGTCGATGTCCCTGCATAAGAGCTGCGCCCCGCCTTGTCCAGTGGTCGCGCCGGCTGGTTGCGCCACGTCGTGCGGGGTAGGCCGATCCGCCAAGGGGCAATGCGCCGCCGCCGCTCCCATATCAAGGAGTCCCTTCCGTCACGTCCGGCGCCGCCACGGCGCCGTCTGGAGCAAGGAACGTATGTCGAAGTATCGAAAACTGCCCGAACTGAAAGCGCTGTGCGTGTTCTGCGGCTCGTCGCACGGCAGCGACCCGGCCCACCGCGAGGCCGCCACCCGCCTCGGCGCGACCATGGGTCGCGCGGGCGTCGACCTGGTCTATGGCGGCGGCCATGTCGGGCTGATGGGCGCCGTCGCCGAGGCGGCCTTGGCGGCCGGCAGCCGCGTCACCGGCATCATCCCCGAGCACCTCACGCGCGTCGAGAAGCCGTTCCACCAGTCCACCGAGTTGATCGTCGTCGACAGCATGCACACCCGCAAGCGCGAGATGTTCGAGCGTTCGGACGCCTTCTGCGTGCTGCCCGGCGGCATGGGCACGATGGACGAGTTCTTCGAGATCCTGACCTGGAAGCAGCTGCGCCTGCACAACAAGCCGGTCGTGATCGTCAACCACCGGGGCTACTGGGACCCGCTGATCAAGCTGTCGGAATCGATCGTCGGCAACGGTTTCGCCAGCCAGGCGACGCGCAAGCTCTACTGCGTCGTCGACGCGGTCGACGAGGTGCTGCCGCGCGCCCGCGCCGAGATCGAGACGGTGCTGGCCGGCAAGCCCGACCTGTTCTGACGGCCCCGCCCGCCCCAACCCGCGGGACGAAAAAGGCCGGCCGCCGCCGGCCTTTGCGTTGTCGGCATCCTTTGCTATGGTGCCGCGTCCGTCGCTCCGGCCGTTGGTCGTAGAGAGTCTGGGGCGCACCCCAGCGGACGAGCACGATTTATGGAAGCGGGATGACAACGATGGCGAAGATCAAGGTTGCCAATCCGATCGTCGAGCTCGACGGCGACGAGATGACGCGGATCATTTGGCAGTTCATCAAGGAAAAGCTGATTCTGCCCTATCTCGACGTCGATCTGAAGTACTACGACCTCGGCGTCGAGCACCGCGACGCGACCGACGATCAGGTCACGGTCGACGCGGCCAACGCGATCAAGCAGTACGGCGTCGGCGTGAAGTGCGCCACCATCACCCCCGACGAGGCGCGGGTGAAGGAGTTCAACCTCAAGAAGATGTGGAAGTCGCCGAACGGCACCATCCGCAACATCCTCGACGGCACCGTGTTCCGCGAGCCGATCATCTGCAAGAACGTCCCGCGCCTGGTGCCGGGCTGGACCCAGCCGATCGTCATCGGCCGTCACGCCTTCGGCGACCAGTACCGCGCCACCGACTTCCTGGTGCCCGGCAAGGGCAGGCTGACCATGAAGTTCGAGCCGGCCGACGGCGGCGCCCCGATGGAATTCGAGATCTTCCAGTTCCCGGGCTCGGGCGTCGCCATGGGCATGTACAACCTGGACGAGTCGATCAAGGGCTTCGCCCGGGCGTGCTTCAACTACGGCCTGATGAAGGGCTGGCCGGTCTACCTGTCGACCAAGAACACGATCATGAAGGCCTATGACGGCCGCTTCAAGGATCTGTTCCAGGAGGTGTTCGACGCCGAGTTCAAGGCCGAGTTCGACAAGCAGGGCCTGACCTACGAGCATCGCCTGATCGACGACATGGTCGCCAGCGCCCTGAAGTGGTCGGGCGCCTTCGTGTGGGCGTGCAAGAACTACGACGGCGACGTGCAGTCCGACACGGTCGCGCAAGGCTTCGGCTCGCTCGGCCTGATGACCAGCGTGCTGATGAGCCCCGACGGCCAGACCGTCGAGGCCGAGGCGGCGCACGGCACGGTGACCCGCCACTACCGCGAGCACCAGAAGGGCAAGGAGACCTCGACCAACCCGATCGCCTCGATCTTCGCCTGGACCCGCGGCCTGATCTACCGCGCCAAGTTCGACGACACGCCGGAAGTCGCCAGGTTCGCCGAGACCCTCGAGCGCGTGTGCGTCGAGACCGTCGAGAGCGGCTTCATGACCAAGGACCTGGCCATCCTGATCGGCCCGGAACAGCCCTGGCTGACCACGCGGCAGTTCCTCGACAAGCTCGACGAGAACCTGCGGAAGGCGATGACGGCGTAGGCGCCCTTGCCATAGCCGGGCCGGAGAGGCCCGGAATGCGGGAACCCCCGCGGCGAAGGCCGCGGGGGTTTTTGGTGGCACCCGATCGGAGATATGCATAAACTGCATCGTCGACACGAATTACTCGCGTCGATTGTTGCTGTAAATAACTGGGAATTATG
>CAZJFH010000096.1:0-14234 GCA_964545205.1 uncultured Rhodospirillaceae bacterium | reverse complement strand
GCTCGACCCGCCGCTGCACGAGTTCCTGCCGAACTCCGAGGAGGAGATGGCCGACGTCGCCAAGAGCGCCGGCGTCGACGTCGCCACCGTCAAGGCGCGGGCGTCGCAGCTCCACGAGGCCAATCCGATGCTCGGCCATCGCGGCTGCCGCCTCGGCGTCACCTATCCCGAGATCTACGAGATGCAGGCCCGCGCCATCTTCGAGGCCGCGGTCGAGGTCTCGAAGACCTCGGGCAAGACCGTGACCCCCGAGGTGATGATCCCGCTGGTCGGCACCAGGAAGGAGTTCGACCTGCTCAAGGAGGTCATCGACCGCACGGCCAAGGAGGTGTTCGCCGCCACCGGCACCGAGCTGACCTACATGGTCGGCACGATGATCGAACTGCCGCGCGCCGCGCTGCGGGCCGGCGACATCGCCGAGACGGCCGAATTCTTCAGCTTCGGCACCAACGACCTGACCCAGACGACGCTGGGCATGAGCCGCGACGACTCGGCGCCGTTCCTCGAGGTCTACACCCAGAAGGGCATCTACGAGCGCGACCCGTTCGCCAGCCTCGACCAGGACGGCGTCGGCGAGCTGGTCCAGATCGCCTGCGAGCGCGGCCGCAAGACCCGCGACAACATCAAGCTGGGCATCTGCGGCGAGCACGGCGGCGACCCGTCGTCGATCGCCTTCTGCCACCAGGTCGGGCTCGACTACGTCTCGTGCTCGCCCTACCGCGTCCCGATCGCCCGCCTCGCCGCCGCCCAGGCGGCGCTGGGCTCGGGCGCGCAGAGCGGCACGGCGTAGAGGCGGAATTCCCTCTCCCTTGAGGGGAGAGGGAGGGGCCCAGCCGAAGGCTGGGAGGGTGAGGGTGATTTCACCGCCTGTCCAGGCTTCGAGAGCCCCTCACCCCGGCCCTCTCCCCCAAGGGGAGAGGGAGAAACCCGAGCGCGCAAGCGGGAGAGGGGGATCTCGGGCTCACGCCAGCTGGATGGTCGGCGGGATGTCGCCGTATTCCTTCAGCACCTTTTCGCTGACGGCGTCGACCTCGAACAGCTTGACGTCGTAGCCCCACAGGTTGGCCAGGTGGCGCAGCACGGCGCGGGCCTCCTTCTCCTCCAGCAGCACGCCGTTGGTGACGCGGTGGTGCAGGATCAGCTTGCGGTCGCCGGCCAGGTCGACGTCGACGATCTGGATGTCGGGCTCGAAATGGGCGAGGTCGTGCTGGCGCGCCAGGCCCTTGCGGACCTCGGAATAGCCCTGCTCGTTGTGGATCTGGGTGACCAGCAGGTGCGGCTCCTCGTGGTCGTCGTGCAGGCTGAACAGCTTCATGTCGCGCATCACCCGCGGGCTCAGGAACTGCATGATGAAGCTCTCGTCGCGGTAGTTCGCCCAGGCGTCGCGCAGCGTGCCCCAGGGATCGCCGTTGCCGGCGAACGCGCCGAACCACTCGCGGTCCTCGTCGGTCGGCTCCAGGCAGATGCGGCGGATGTCCTGCATCATGTTGAAGCCGAGCGCATAAGGGTTGAGCCCCGAATAGCGCGGGTCGTCGAAGTCGGGCTGGAACACGACCGACGTGTGCGAGTGCAGGAACTCCATCATCGCGCCGTCGGAGATCATGCCCTTCTCGTGCAGGCGCGTCATGATGTGGTAGTGGCACATCGTGGCGCAGCCCTCGTTCATCACCTTGGTCTGCTTCTGCGGATAGAAGTACTGCGACAGGTGGCGGACGATGCGCAGGATCTCGCGCTGCCACGACGCCAGTTTCGGCGCCTTCTTTTCGAGGAAGTAGAGGATGTTCTCCTCGGGCAGGGCGAGCAGGCGCCGGCGTTCGGCCTCGAAATCGACGCCGCCGTCGGCCTCGTCGGGCCGCGGCACGGTGCGCCACAGGTCGTTGTACATCCGCTCCTCGTAGGCGCGGCGCTCGATCTCGCGGCGCTCCTCGGCGCGCAGGTCGAGCTGGCGCTTGCGCGGATAGCGGTGCACGCCGTGGCTCATCAGCGCGTGCGCGGCGTCGAGCACCCGCTCGACGGCGGCGTTGCCGTGCTTCTCCTCGCAGCGGGCGATGTAGTTCTTGGCGAATTCGAGATAGTCGAGGATGCCGTCGGCGTCCGTCCACTGCTGGAACAGGGTGTTGTTCCTGAAGAAGTGGTTGTGGCCGAAGGCGGCGTGGGCGATCACCAGCGTCTGCATCGTCATGGTGTTCTCTTCCATGATGTAGCTGATGCAGGGGCTGGAGTTGATGACGATCTCGTAGGCCAGGCCGCGCAGGCCCTTGCGGTAGAGCACCTCGTCGCGGGCGAAGCGCTTGCCGAACGACCAGTGCTTGTACATCAGCGGCAGGCCGATCGAGGAATAGGCGTCGAGCATCTGCTCGGCCGAGATCACCTCGATCTGGTTCGGATAGATCTCCAGGCCGAGTTCGCCGAAGGCGATCTCCTCGATGGCGTCGTAGGTGCGCTTGATCTTGTCGTAGTCCCAGTCGGCGCCGTCGAACAGCAGCCGATCCGTCGTCGTGGTCTGGGTCATGCGTGGCCTTTCGTTTCCTCTTGCCCTCTCCCGCTTGCGGGAGAGGGAGGGACCCGCGCAGCGGGAGGGTGAGGGCCGCGCTTCGGCTGCGCGGCGCCACCCTCACCCCGACCCTCTCCCGCAAGCGGGAGAGGGAGAATGACGCGGATCGCTCTCAAGTCTCCGCCTTCTCGCGCGAGAACAGGTCGCGGAACACCGGATAGATTTCCGAGCGCGAGCGCACGCGGCGCATCGCCAGCACGCCGCCCGGCTTGACCGCCATCGAGTAGGTCCGCCACAGCTCGCTCTCGCGGCCGCGCCAGTCCTTGTTCTCGCCGCCGACCTCGATGTACGAGAAATACTGGCAGACCGGCAGGATCGCCTCTTCGAGCAGGCCCAGCGAGCGCGAATTGTCGCTGGTCATGTTGTCGCCGTCCGAGGCCTGGGCGGCGTAGATGTTCCAGTCGTGGGCGGGATAGCGCTCGCGCAGCACCCTGTGCATCTCCTGCAGCGCCGTCGAGACCACGGTGCCGCCGGTCTCGGGGCTGTAGAAGAAGGTCTCCTCGTCGACCTCCTTGGCCTCGTGGGTGTGGCGGATGAACACGATCTCGACGTGGCGGTAGCGCCGGGTCAGGAACAGGTAGAGCAGCATGAAGAAGCGCTTCGCGAGGTCCTTCATGTGCTCGGTCATCGAGCCGGAGACGTCCATCAGGCAGAACATCACCGCCTGGGTGACCGGCCGCGGCACCATCTCGAAGCGGTTGTAGCGCACGTCGAGCGGGTCGATGTAGGGGATGCGCCGCGAGCGCACGGTCTGGCGCTCCAGCTCCTGCTTGAGCTCGGCCAGCCGCGCCGGATCCTCGCCGGTGCGCTCGAGCCGGTCGATCTCGCCCTCCAGCCACAGGATCTCCTCGGGCTTGGGGCGCTTGAGCGCGATGCGGCGCGACAGGCTGTTGCGCATCGTGCGCTTCAGGTTGAGGTTGGCCGGCGAGCCGGTGACCGAATAGCCGGCGCGCTGCGGCGTGTGGGTCTCGGTCTGCTTGACCTTCTTCTTGACCAGGTCGGGCAGTTCGAGGTCCTCGAGGAACAGGTCGAGAAACTCGTCGCGCGACAGCATGAAGCGGAACTCGTCCTCGCCCTCGCCGTCGGGGCTGCCCTCGGAACCGCCGCCGCCGCCGCCCTGACCGGGCGGCCGGGCGATCGTGTCGCCCGGCACGAATTCGTGGTTGCCGGGCAGCACGTAGTCCCGCACGCCGCCGCTGCCGCTGATGTGGAAGCTCGGCTCGCGCAGGCCGTCCGACGGGATGGTGATGTTGTCGCCGCTGTTGACGTCGGTGATGCTGCGCCCGCTGGAGGCGTTGCGCACCGCCCGGACGACCTGGTCCCGTGCCCGCCGCAAGAACCTCTGACGGTTGCCGAGGCTCTTGCCCTTCGGGTTCAGCCGGCGGTCGATGATGTTCATGCAAAGGCTTCCCTGACGGTTCTGGCGATCATCCGGCCTGCTTGACCCGCATGTACCACTCGACCAGACGCCGGACCTGGCGCTCGGTGTAGCCGCGCTCCATCATCCGCATCACGAATTCGTGGTGCTTCTTCTCGGTCTCGGAGTCCTTCTTCGAGCCGAAGCTGATCACCGGCAGCAGGTCCTCGACCTGGCTGAACATCCGCCGCTCGATGACGTCGCGCAGCTTCTCGTAGGAGGTCCAGGACGGGTTGCGCCCGCCCTTGGCCGCCCGCGCGCGCAGCACGAACTTGACGACCTCGTTGCGGAAGTCCTTCGGGTTGGCGATGCCGGCCGGCTTCTCGATCTTCGACAGCTCCTGGTTCAACAGCTCGCGGTTCATGAGCTGGCCGGTGTCGGGATCCTTGAAGTCCTGGTCCTCGATCCAGGCGTCGGCGTAGTCGACGTAGCGGTCGAACAGGTTCTGGCCGTAGTCGGAATAGGATTCCAGATACGCCTTCTGGATCTCCTTGCCGATGAACTCGGCGTAGCGCGGGGCCAACTCGCTCTTGATGAAGTCGATGTACTTCTTCTCGGTGTCCTCGACGAACTGCTCGCGGCGGATCGCCATCTCGAGCACGTACATCAGGTGCACCGGATCGGCGGCGACCTCGTTGGTGTCGTAGTTGAAGGTCGAGCTCAGCACCTTGAAGGCGAAGCGGGTCGAGATGCCGGTCATGCCCTCGTCGACGCCGGCCGCGTCCTTGTACTCCTGCATCGGCTTGGCCTTGGGATCGGTCTCCTTCAGGCTCTCGCCGTCATAGACGCGCATCTTCGAGTACAGGTTCGAGTTCTCGTGCTCGCGCAGGCGCGACAGCACCGAGAAGCGGGCCAGCATGTCCAGCGTGCCCGGCGAGCACGGCGCGTTGGCGAGGTCCGAGGTGCGGATCAGCTTGTCGTAGATGCGCTGCTCTTCGGTCACGCGCAGGCAGTAGGGCACCTTGATGACGCAGATGCGGTCGATGAAGGCCTCGTTGTTCTTGTTGTTCTTGAAGGTCTGCCACTCGGCCTCGTTCGAGTGCGCCAGGATGATGCCCTGGAACGGCATGGCGCCGATGTTCTCGGAGCCGACGTAGTTGCCCTCCTGCGTCGCGGTGAGCAGCGGGTGGAGCATCTTGATCGGCGCCTTGAACATCTCGACGAATTCGAGGATGCCCTGGGTCGTCCGGTTCAGGCCGCCCGAGAACGAATAGGCGTCGGGATCGTTCTGGCTGTAGAGCTCGAGCTTGCGGATGTCGACCTTGCCGACCAGCGAGCTGATGTCCTGGTTGTTCTCGTCGCCCGGCTCCGTCTTGGCGATGCAGATCTGGCGCAGCTTGCTGGGATGAACCTTGACGACGCTGAACTTGGAGACGTCGCCGCCGAACTCGTCGAGGCGCTTCAAGGCCCACGGGCTCATCAGGCCGGTCAGGCGCCGGCGCGGGATGTTGTAGCGCTCCTCCAGCACGTCGCCCCATTCCAGCGGGTCGAACAGCCCGAGCGGGCTTTCGAACACCGGCGAGACCTCCTTGCCGGCCTTGAGCACGTAGACCGGCTCCTTCTCCATCAGGATCTTGAGCCGTTCGGCCAGTGACGACTTGCCGCCGCCGACCGGCCCCAGCAGGTACAGAATCTGCTTGCGCTCCTCCAGCCCCTGGGCGGCATGGCGGAAGAAGCCGACGATGCGTTCGATCGTCTCCTCCATGCCGAAGAATTCCTCGAACGCCGGATAGATCTTGATCGTCCGGTTCATGAACACCCGCCCCAGGCGCGCGTCCTTGGCCGTGTCGATCACCTCCGGCTCGCCGATCGCCGCCACCATGCGTTCGGCCGCGGAGGCGTACATCAGCGGGTCTTCCCGGCAGGCATCGAGGTACTCGTTGAGCGACATCTCGACTTCCCTACGGCTTTCGTAGGTCCGAGCGTAGCGCGAGAAAAGGTCGTCAGCCGCGTACATCAAGCACTCCATTGTGAATATCGGCACCCCGCAGGTCGGTGGTCGGGGCAGCCGAACATTGCATCGGGGAGAAAGTGGCCGCCGGCGACAGGCCGGCCGGCCGGCGCGGGGGCGACGCCCCTGGCCGCCCGTCGCCGCTCGAAGGGGGCGCGCCGGGCCGTTGCCGTGCGGCGGCACGGCGGAAATCTGCTGTTCGGATCGTGTGGTCCGCGGGTCGTGGCAATGCTGAGATCCTCAGGTTCACCTTAGATGTTTGTCCCCTCGCGCGTTTTCCCATTGGACTTGCAGCATAACCCGATGGCGTTTTTGCTGCAGCGCACAAGCATTAATCCATCCGATACTAGTCCACCTACGTCTCTTTGCGCGCAACCGAAGGTTACCACAAGACTTTCATCGGACATGATGACACGCGCTCTCCAATTGCGCCACCATTTGAATTATGCGATCTCATCCATATGCGCGGCACCACCCATGGCCATTACCCGTACGCGCATTTTTTCTCAAATTATCCGCAAACCACCCAAGGTGATTGGGGACACCCTCGAACGGGTCGAAGCCGCCATCCGACAGTGTCAAAGAGCCCCGCCGATCGCGGGAACGGCTGCGGCGCGGAGGTGACCGCGAATGCCCATGGTTGATATGTGGGACCGGTCCGGCCCGGCGCAACCGCCACGCCGATGGCGCCGCCGCCTCGTCGCTCAAGTTTTCCTGCCGCGAATCCAGCCCCTGGAGTAGAATTCCCCGCGGGGACACATCGTCACGGGGGGGGACGCCGATGTCGGTGCGCAACAAGATCATCGCTACCCTCGGCGCGGTCATGCTGATCGGTGCCGCGGTGACGGGAACGCTGGCCGCGCAGATCTGGCGCGAGCAGCCGGTGTTCGAGGCCGTCGTCGTCGAGGTCGGCAGCCTGGCCGAGCACGGCCTGACGCTGATCACCGCCGCCAAGGACATCAAGAACGACATCGTCCAGGTCCAGCAATGGCTGACCGACATCTCGGCGACGCGCGGCCTCGACGGGCTCGACGACGGGTTCGACGAGGCCGCGGCCTTCGCCGAGCGCTTCGAGGCCGACGTCGCCGCGGCCCGCGCCGCCGCCGAGGCGCTGGGGCTCGAACAGGCCGTCGCGGCGCTCGACGGGATGAGCCAGGCGTTCCCGGCCTACTACGCCGCGGGGCGCGCCATGGCCCAGGCCTATGTCGGCGAGGGTCCGGCCGGCGGAAATCGCCAGATGGCCGCCTTCGACGCCGAGGCGGCGCGAATGGCGGCGGCCCTGGACGAGCTGGCGGCTTCGGTCGAAGGCTATACCAGGACGTCGATGGACGGGCTGTCGCAGCGGGTGCAGGGGCTGCACGACGACGGCCGCGCCGCCGTCGGCGTCGGCACCGTGCTGGGCGTCGCCGGCGGCGCCATCGCGCTGGGGGCGGCGCTGTTCCTGTTCCGGCTGCTGACCGGGCTGCTGCAGGGGCTGCTGCACGACGTCGGCGCGATCGCCGAGCGCCGGGCGGAGGTGACGCTGGCGCTCGACGCCGGCCGCGGCGACGAGATCGGCACCGTGGCGCGCGCGCTGGCCGAGTTCCGGCACAGCTTGCAGGAGGCCGACCGGCTGAAGGCCGAGCAGCAGGCGCAGGCCGAGCGCTTCGCCGCGGAGCGCCGCAGCACCATGCTGAGTCTCGCCGACGATCTCGACAAGGGCGTCGGCCAGGTGATCGAGACCCTGTCCTCGGCCGCCACCGAGATGCACGCCACGGCCGAAGCGATGTCGGACACCGCCCGCGAGGCCTCGGAACGCTCGGTCGCCGCCGCCGCCGCCGCCGACCAGGCCTCGACCAACGTCCAGACCGTCGCCGCGGCCGCCGAGGAGCTGTCGGCCTCGATCGACGAGATCGGCCGCCAGGTCGGCAAGTCGCGCGACATCGCCCGCCAGGCCGCCGAGCAGGCGGCCGAGACCGACGGCAGGATTCAGGGCCTGGCCGCCGCCGCCGCCGCCATCGGCGACGTCGTGACGCTGATCACCGACATCGCCAGCCAGACCAATCTGCTGGCGCTCAACGCCACCATCGAGGCCGCCCGCGCCGGCGAGGCCGGCAAGGGCTTCGCGGTGGTCGCCGGCGAGGTCAAGAACCTCGCCACCCAGACCGCCAAGGCCACCGAGCGGATCGGCCAGCAGATCGCCCAGGTGCAGGGCGAGACCGACGCCGCGGTGGCGGCCATACAGGCCATCGCCGCGACCGTCGCGCAGATCAGCGACATCGCGACCGGCATCGCGGCGGCGGTCGAGCAACAAAGCGCCGCCACCCAGGAAATCGCCCGCAACGTCGCCCAGGCCTCGGCCGGCACCACCGAGGCGTCCAGCGACATCGGCGGCGTGCGCCACGCCGCCGGCGAGGCCGGCCAGGCCGCCGAGCAGGTGCTGGTGGCGGCGGGCGACCTGTCGCGCCAGGCCGAGACGCTCCGCACGCAGATCGACTCCGCGCTGGCGCGACTTCGCTCGGCATAGCCGCGCGGCTGGACGCGCCGCGGAATTCCGGCCGGCGGCGCGGATCTTGACGGCCTGTCAGGCCAGGCCGCGCTCCTTCTTGATCCGCTCCCAGGCGCCGTTGATCGCCGCCATCTTGTCGTTGGCCACGGCGATCATGTCGGCGGGCAGGCCCCGGGCGATCAGCGCGTCGGGATGGGTCTCGCGGCTCAGGCGGCGGTAGGCGGCCTTGACCTCGTCGTCGGCGGCGTCGGCGGCGACGCCCAGCACGGCGTAGGGGTCGGCGTGCTCCTGGCCGCGATGGCGGGCCATGATCAGCCGCAGGCGCGTCTCGCCGATGCCGAAGCGCTCGGCGACGGCGCGCAGGAAGCGCAGCTCGGCGGCGTTCGGCGGGCCGTCGGCGGCGGCGATGATCACCAGCCCCTCGACGACCTCCTCCAACAGGCCGGGCGAATCGGCGAAGGTCTCGGCCAGCGTCTCGGCATAGGGCTCGAAGCCGGCGAGGCTGGCGGTGGCGCGGCGGAACAGCCGGTCGACGTTGCGCAGCTCGTGCGGCGGCACGTGGAAGATGCGTTCGAAGGCGGCGGTCTCGGCCCGGTTCACCGGCCCGTCGACGCGGGCCATCTTGGCGGCCAGGCTGACCAGGCAGACGGTGAACGAGATCTGGCGCCGGTCGGGCAGCGGCGGCAACAGGCGGTCGAACCAGCCGGTGTCGTTCATGCGGTCGAGCACGTGGCCGGCGAAGGCGCCGAACATCGCGCCCACCGGGCCGTAGATCAGGAATCCGGCGACGGCGCCGAGAATCTTGCCCCAGATGCTGCCGCTGATCACGTGGCGCCTCCCCGCCAACAGGTAACCCGGCGGCGACGGGTCGGCAAGCCTCGCCTCGGCCCGACCGAGCCGTTAGAGTGGCGGCCGAAAGGAGACGAGGACCGTGACCATCGACCGACCGCAAACGCTTCCCGCCGCCGAGGACGACCTCTACCGCGTGCTGGACTCGCTGGGCGTCGCCTGGACCACCCGCCGCCACGCCCCGGCCTTCACCGTCGAGCAGGGCAACGAGGTCTGGGGCGACATCCCCGGCGTGCACTGCAAGAACCTGTTCCTCAAGGACGCCAAGTCGAAGCTGTGGCTGGTGGTCGCGCCGGCCGACCGCCGCATCGACCTCAAGGCGCTTCCCGCCGTGATCGGCTCGGCGCGGCTGTCGTTCGGCAGCGCCGACCGGCTGCGCGAGGCGCTCGGGATCGAGCCGGGCTCGGTGACCCCCTTCGCGCTGATCAACGACGCCCGGCGCCGGGTCCATGTCGTGCTCGACGCCTGGATGATGGAGCAGCCGCTGATCAACTATCACCCCTTGCGCAACGACGCCACGACGACGGTCTCGCCGGCCGGTCTGCTGAGCTTCGTGCGCTGGTGCGGCAATCCGTTCGAGGTCGTGGCGCTGGACTAGCCGCTCAGCGGCACCACCCGGACCAGCGGCCGGACGGCGAAGGCCTCGGCCAGGCGCCGCCGCAGGAGCGAATCGAGATCGGCCGGCGGCTCGGCGACGTAGACCAGCACCAGCAGCGCCTCGCCGCCGGCGCGGGTGAAGCGGACCTCGGCGTCGATCACCTCGGCGCCGGCCGCGCTCGCCACGTCGCGCACCATCGTCTCGGCGCGCTGGCTGCGGGTGGCGTGGCGCAGCTCGGGACTGCCGGCGAACTGCCAGGCGAGCAGCGCCGCCACCGCGGCCAGGCTGGCCGCCCAGGCGCCGTACGACACGCCCGGCCGCCCGCGCGCGAATCGGGCGCCGCCCGGCGACACGCCGTACAGCCGGAACACCACCGCCCCGGCGGCGTTGATGCCGGCGAGCTGCAGCAGCAGCAGGAAGACGGCGGCACGCGCCATCGGCCAATCGCCGTTCGCCGCGGCGATGCCGATCAGCCCGGCCGGCGGCGCCAGCGAGGCGGCGACCAGCATGCCGGTGGCGGCGCCGCTGACCAGGCTGTTGCGCTCGGAATTGCACAGATGGACGGCGCCGGCGGCGCCGGCGACCAGCGGCAGCAGCACCGCGAAGGACGACACCAGGCTGGTGTCGACCATCTGCCGCGTCGGCGTGCTCGGGCCGAAGGCCAGCCCGAGCAGCAGCGACACCAGAATCGCGGTCGCGAGCCCGGCGGCGTAGCGCAGCAGCGAGCGGCCGAACAGCCGCCCGTCGCCGCGCGCGGTGGCCAGGGCGGCGTTCATCGCCGGCCCGGCGAAGGGCGCGATCAGCATCGCCGCGGTCAGCAGGTAGACGGTGTCGGTCGACAGCCCGATCCAGGCGACGACGCCGGCGGCGGCGGCATAGGCCAGGAAGCCCTGCCACGAGCCGACGCTCTGCAAGCCGCCCAGGAAGATCTCGACCGGGCTGCGCGGGGCGACGTCGAGCACCTGGTCCGGCGCCTCCGAAGGCGGCGGCCGCAGCGCGATGACCCCGGTCGGGAACAGGCTGACGCGCAGCCCGGGCAGCGCCTCGAGCGCGTCGAGCAGCCCCTCGAGCCGGGCGTTCGACGAGTGGATCAGCACCAGGTCGCGCGGGCCGTCCTCGCCCTCGCCGGCCAGGACGGCGACATTGGTGCCGCCGTGGCGGCGCGCGATGTCCAGCGCCGCCGCGCCGTCGCCGCGCGGCACCTGCACGATCAGCTGGCGCAAGGCGCGCCTCTGCGGCAGAGCGGACCCATGCCTGGGCAACAGCGGCGGGCGGCGCCGGGTTCCCCGCTCAGGTGCCGGCGATGCGGTCGAGGTAGCGGGCGCGGTAGAGCAGGCGCGGCCGCGCGGGATCGTCGGCGAAGGGCTCGCGGGTGTGCAGCACGTTGTTGCACAGATAGCCCTGGCCCGGCTGCAGCCGGTGGCGGATCACCCAGGCCGATTCGGCCAGGATCGCCGCCAGCGCCGCCCGCGCCGCCTCGGCGGCCGGGCTCCAGACGACGTTGCGCGGCCGCGCCGTGTAGCGCATGTGCAGCCGCCCGTCGACGAGCATGAACACCGGACCGGGCGAATCGGGGCGGTCGACGCCGTCCGCGTGGTTGCCGGGAATGGTCATCGCGTCCGGCGCCGACAGCGCCGCCACGTGCGCCGGATCGCGCTCGCGCAGCAGGATGTAGGCGACCTCGTGGTCGAGCAGCAGGTTGTCGCCGCCGTCGGCGGCCGGCCGGGCGCAGTGCAGGACCATCGCCCGCACCTGACGGTCGAGGGCGTTGTAGTAGCCGTCGGTGTGCCAGGCGATCGGCCGGTCGGTGTAGGGGATGTAGCGCCTGCGGGCGCCGTCGGCGGCGACGTGCAGCGGCGTGATGCCGTCGTCGTCGGCCAGGGTGTTGGCGTCGAGCCGCGTCAGGCCGAAGGCGGCGGCGAAGGCGCGTTGCGCCGGCTTGTCGACGGCTTCCGGCCGCGCGGCGGCATAGACCGCCATGTTGGCGCGGCGGCAGCGCTCAAGCAGCGCCGCGCGTTCGGCCGCGGTCGGCGCCGCGGGGTCGCGAACCTCGACCAGCAGCTCCTCCGGCCGCCGCGGCGCCGCCGCCATGCGGGCGTCGCGCCACAGCCGGTACGGCTCGTCGCGGTTCAAATCGAATGGATTTCCACCCCAGCGGCTGGCAAGACGATCGGTCACGTGGCGCCTCTCTTCTTTGGACTCATTCCAATATGCGGCGTTACACTGGAGTTTCCCGCGTGTTTCGCCCGTTTCCGGACCCCCTTCGTCACTGCGAGCGGTTCTCATTCTATTTCAGGGACGTTTAATTTAGGGATCACGAAATTTTCCCCTGGATTCCGCTTCGAAACGTATATTATCTTACCTTAATGTAAAAAACACCGACCGCGTCGGGCCAATGAGCCCCGATCGAGTGCCCGGACGGGCGCGGCGCGGGCGAGAGGAGGAACCAAGGGGGCGGACATGCTGCATCCCCTGACCACAATGAACCTGGCACCGGCCGGGCGCGGGCACTCTCACCCGCACCCCCGCGCGAGCGGGCACGCCGGTGACTGCGGCTTTTGAACGAATTGGCGCCGCATCGGGGCGGGCGCGCCGCCCGGCCGGCATGACGCTTGATGGACGTTGAGGGAGGTGGACGTATGGCGAAGAAGATGCCCGAGACCCCGTTGCTGGATCAGCTGGAAAGCGGTCCGTGGCCCAGCTTCGTGAGCGGTCTGAAGCGCCTTGCCCAGGCTGAGGGCAAGCCCTATGCGGATTACATGAAGGACCTGCTCGGCCAGCTCGAGCACTCCTATACGACCCGCAAGGGCTATTGGAAGGGCGGCACCGCCGGCGTGTTCGGCTACGGCGCGGGCGTCATTCCGCGGTTCTCGGAGGTGGCGAAGGACTATCCCGACTCGTCCGAGTTCCACTGCATCCGCATCATGCCGCCGGCCGGCTTCCATTACGACACCGAGACCCTGCGCAAGTTCTGCGACATCTGGGAAGAGCACGGCTCGGGCCTGATCGCGATGCACGGCCAGTCGGGCGACATCCTGTTCCAGGGCTGCAAGACCGACAAGATCCAGACCGCCTGGGACGCCTTCAACGAGATGGGCTTCGACATGGGCGGCGCCGGCGCCGGCGTGCGCACGGCCACCTCCTGCGTCGGCGCGGCCCGCTGCGAGCAGTCCTGCTTCGACGAGGCCAAGGCGCTGCGCGAGGTGATCAACGCCTCGCTGGACGACATCCATCGTCCCAGCCTGCCCTACAAGATGAAGTACAAGTTCTCCGGCTGCGCCAACGACTGCGCCAACGCCACCCAGCGTTCGGACATGGCGATCATCGGCACCTGGCGCGACGACATGAAGGTCGACCAGGAGGAGATCAAGAAGAAGGTCGGCCAGCTCGGGCGCAAGGAATTCATCAACCAGGTGATCCGCATGTGCCCGACCCAGGCGCTGGCGCTCAACGACGACGACACGCTCGACGTCGACAACAAGAGCTGCGTGCGCTGCATGCACTGCCTCAACGTCTGCACCAAGGCGCTGAAGCCCGGCGACGACCGCGGCATCACCATCCTGGCCGGCGGCAAGCGCACCCTGAAGATCGGCGACCTGTTCGGCAGCGTCATCGTGCCCTTCATGCCGATGAAGACCGACGAGGACTACCAGAAGCTGGTCGACCTGTGCCGCGAGGTGCTGGACTTCTTCGCCGAGAACGCGCTCGAGCACGAGCGCCTGGGCGAGATGATCGAGCGCATCGGCCTGATGAACTTCCTCGACGGCATGGGCCTCGAGGTCGACATCAACATGATCAGCCAGCCGCGCACCAACTCCTACGTCCGCACCGACGGCTGGGACGAGGAGGTCGAGAAGTGGAAGGCCCGTCAGGCCGCCAAGAACGCCGGCAAAGAGCCGGTTCCGGCTGAATAAGAGAAGAGGGAGGCACTCGAGATGACCGAATTGCGTCGTCCCAACGAATGCGGCGTGCCGGAACTGGAACCTTTCCTGCATCCGGCCCTGCGCAAGAACTACGGCCAGTGGGCCTGGCACGACCGGCCGCGGCCGGGCGTGCTGCACCACGTCGCCAAGAGCGGCGACGAGGTGTGGACCGTCCGCGCCGGCACCCAGCGGCAGATGGACGTCTTCACCATCCGCACGCTGTGCGACATCGCCGACGAGTTCTGCGACGGCCACCTTCGCTTCACGGTGCGGGCCAACGTCGAGTTCACCACGTCCAAGGCCGAGAACGTCGAGCCGCTGGTCCAGCGCCTGCAGGCCGAGGGCTTCCCGGTCGGCGGCACCGGCAACTCGATCAGCATGATCTCGCACACCCAGGGCTGGCTGCACTGCGACATCCCGGGCACCGACGCCTCGGGCGTGGTCAAGTCGCTGA
>CAZJFH010000095.1:0-14570 GCA_964545205.1 uncultured Rhodospirillaceae bacterium | reverse complement strand
CCCCGCCGCTTCGGCGCGGCCCCCACCCCGGCCCTCCCCCGCAAGCGGGGGAGGGGGAACAGAAAGGTGCCGTCATGACCCCCACGGTCCGCTTCGCCCCCAGCCCGACCGGCCTGCTGCATGTCGGCAACGCCCGCGTCGCGCTGCTCAACTGGCTGTTCGCCGAGCGCGCCGGCGGCAGGTTCATCCTGCGCATCGACGACACCGACGCCGGGCGCTCGAAGCCGGAATACGTCAACGCCATCCGCGAGGACCTGGCCTGGCTCGGCCTCGACTGGGAGGTCGAGGAGTTCCAGTCGGCGCGCCTCGAGCGCTACCACGCGGCGATGGACCGACTGAAGGCGGCGGGACGGCTGTATGCCTGCTACGAGACGCCCGAGGAGCTGGACTTCAAGCGCAAGCGCCAGCTGGGCCGCGGCCAGCCGCCGGTCTACGACCGCGCGGCGCTGAGGCTGTCGGACGAGGAGAAGGCCAGGCTCGAGGCCGAGGGGCGGCGGCCGCACTGGCGCTTCCTGCTCGAGCACGCCGAGGTGCGCTGGGACGATCTCGTCCACGGCCCGTCGCACTACCATGGCAGCCACCTGTCCGACCCGGTGCTGGTGCGCGGCGACGGCACGCTGCTCTACACCCTGTGCTCGGTGGTCGACGACCTGGAGATGGGCGTGACCCACGTCATCCGCGGCGAGGACCACCTGACCAACACGGCGGTGCAGATCCAGCTCGCCCGGGCTTTGGGCGGCGAGGCGCCGCTGTTCGCGCATCTGCCGCTGCTGACCGACGCCACCGGGCAGGGGCTGTCGAAGCGGCTCGGCAGCATGAGCCTGCGCGATTTGCGCGCCGAAGGGCTGGAGCCGCTGGCCCTGGCCAGCCTGCTGGCCAAGCTCGGCACCTCGGACCCGGTGCGGCCCTATGCGGGGATGGCCGAGTTGGCGGCCGAATTCGACCTGGGCAGGATGAGCCGGGCGACGCCGAAATTCGACACCGCCGAACTCGACCATCTCAACGCCCGCATGCTGCACGAGATGCCGTTCGACACCGCCGGGCCGCGCCTGGAGGCGCTCGGCGCCCATGCCGACGAGCGCTTCTGGCTGGCGGTGCGCGGCAACCTGGCGCGCTTCCGCGAGGCGGTCGAATGGTGGCAGGTCTGCGCCCAGCCGATGGCGCCGGTGATCGAGGACGCGGAGTTCACGAGACAGGCGGCGGCGCTGCTGCCGCCGGAGCCGTGGGACGAGACGACCTGGAACGCCTTCACCACCGCGGTCAAGGACGCCACCGGGCGCAAGGGCAAGGCGCTGTTCCATCCTTTGCGCCTGGCGCTCACCGGCCGCGAGCATGGACCGGAACTGAAACTTCTGCTACCGCTGATCGGGCGCGACCGCGCCCGGGCGCGGCTGGCGGGCGAGACGGCTTGAGGGGGACGACGACGGTGCCGTTGGTGATCTACAACACGATGACGCGGGGCAAGGAGCCGTTCCGGCCGCTCGATCCCGACGACGTGCGCCTGTACGTCTGCGGCCCCACCGTCTACGACCGCGCCCATATCGGCAACGCCCGGCCGATCATCGTCTTCGACGTGCTCTACCGGCTGCTCAAGCGCCTGTATCCGAAGGTCACCTACGTCCGCAACATCACCGACGTCGACGACAAGATCAACGCCCGCGCCAAGGAGACCGGCGAGCCGATCGCCGCGATCACCCGGCGCACGACCGAGATGTTCCACGCCGACATCGCCGAGCTGAACGCGCTGCCGCCCGACGTCGAGCCGCGCGCCACCGATCATGTCGCCGAGATGATCGCGATGATCGAGCGGCTGATCGAAGGCGGCTTCGCCTACGAGGCCGAGGGCCACGTGCTGTTCTCGGTGCCGGCCTGGCCCGACTACGGCAAGCTGTCGCGGCGCAGCCAGGACGAGATGATCGCCGGCGCCCGCGTCGAGGTCGCGCCCTACAAGAAGCACCCGGCCGACTTCGTGCTGTGGAAGCCCTCGACCGAGGACCTGCCGGGCTGGGACAGCCCGTGGGGCCGCGGCCGGCCGGGCTGGCACATCGAGTGCAGCGCGATGTCGGGCAAGTATCTGGGCGAGACCTTCGACATCCATGGCGGCGGCCAGGACCTGGTGTTTCCGCACCACGAGAACGAGATCGCCCAGTCGACCTGCGCCAACCAAGCACCCTTCGCCCGCTACTGGATGCACAACGGCTACCTGATGGTCGAAGGCGAGAAGATGTCGAAGTCGCTCGGCAACTTCTTCACGGTGCGCGACCTGCTCGACCAGGCGCCTGGCGAGGCGATCCGCCTGTGCATGCTGCAGGCCCACTACCACCAGCCGTTCGACTGGACGGCGGACGGCCTGCGCCAGGCCAAGGGGGCGCTCGACCGCTTCTACGGCGCGCTGCGCAACGCCGCCGACGTGCCGGCGAACGGCCGCGACAAGCCGAGCCTGGACATGCTGGCGGCGCTCGAGGACGACCTCAACACGCCGCTGGCGGTGGCGCATCTGCACGAGCTGGCGACCGCGCTCAACAAGGCCGCCGATCCGGCGACGCGGGCCCAGTGCAAGGGCAGGCTGCTGGCCGCCGGCGACCTGCTCGGCGTGCTGCAGCAGGACCCGGAGGCGTGGTTCAAATGGACGCCGCCCGGCCAGGCCGGCCTGTCGGACGCGGCGATCCAGGCGCTGATCGACGCCCGCACCGCCGCGCGCAAGGCCAAGGACTTCGCCGAGGCCGACCGCATCCGCAAGGAGCTGGCCGACCAGGGCGTGGTGCTCGAGGACGGCCCGGGCGGGACGACCTGGAAACGGGGGTGACGCGCCCGGCCTGACGCCGCGCCGCGCCGCTCTCAGCCGCCGCCGACCACGTAGGGCTCGACCACCACCAGCTTCCAGGTCACGTCGCCGCCCGGCGCCAGCGTGTGCCAGCTCGCCACCTTGTGGACGCGGCGGCCGTCCGCACCGTCGGTGTACTGGTAGTGGCCGATCCCGGTATCGTGGGACAGCATCCGCTCGCCGAGTTGGCGCAGTTCGGGAAAGGCGGCGTAGCGCTCGTCGCGCATCAGGTTGCGCCCGACTTCCTCGGGGTCGCGGTCGTGCAGGATGGTGCCGTCGTCCTGCATGATCCACACCTGCAGCCGGTCGTGGCGCAGGTCCTCGGGCAGGCTGGCGGCCGCGAAATCGCCGGCGCGCAGCAGCGCCGCCACCATGCCGACCATCTCGCCGTCACGGTGCACCGGCACCTGCAGGGTCACCGCCGGGAAGCCTTCGACGGCATCGAAGACCCGGCTGAAGGTGCGCTGCTGGTGCTCGACGATCCAGCGGATGTGGTCCTGGCCCGAGATGTCGGCGCCGATGACCGCGTCGAACTCGCGGGGAAAGGCCGCGGTGATGGTGCCGGGCCGGGCGATGGTCAGGAAGCTCACGGCCGCGGGGTGACGGCGCTTCAGCTCGCTCAGCAGCGGCCGCATGCGGTCGGCGTCGGCGAGGTCGTGCGCGGCCGCACGCGTCGCCGCGACCGCCATGTCGTCGGCCAGCGTTGCGACGGCGCCTGCGAGGGTGTCGACGCCGCGTTGCGAGGCGGCCAGCGTCTCGGCCGACAACCGGATGACGTCGACCAGCGCCGTCTCGGCCTGGCGCCGGGCGGCGTCCGCCTCGATCGCGAACTTGGTGGCGAAGGCGCCGCCGACGCCGATTGCGGCGACCACCGCCAGCGCCGCGGCGACCGCGACCTTGTTGCGGGCGACGAAACGGCGCAGCAGTTCGCGGCGCGAATAGGCGTAGGCCGAGACCAGCCGGCCGTCGCGGTAGGAGCGGAGCTGTTGCGCCAACTCGCCGGCATCGGCGAAGCGCGCCGCCTGGTCCTTCGCCAGCGCCTTCTCGCAGATCGCGGCCAGTTCCGGCGGCACCGCCGCTTCGGCGCGCCGCGGCGACGGCATCGGCCGCTCGGAGACCAGTTCGGCGAGGATGTCCTCGAAGGCGCCGCGCAGCGGCGGCCGCCCGACCAGAATCTGGTACAGCATGCAGCCGAGCGCGAAGACGTCGGTGCGGCGGTCGACCGCGCCGAAGCGGCCGTCGACCTGCTCCGGCGCCATGTAGGCCGGCGTGCCCAGGATGGCGCCCTGTCGGGTCAGCCCGGCGTCGAGCCCGGCCAGCGCTTCGGCGGCCCCGGGGTCGGGGGCGGGCTCGGCCTCGTGCTCGGCCTTGGCGAGGCCCCAATCGAGGATGATGGTCTCGCCGAAGCCGCCCAGGATGACGTTGCCGGGCTTGAGGTCGCGGTGGACGATGCCCTTGGAATGCGCATAGGCCATCGCCTGGCAGACGTCGATCAGCCGGTCGAGCAGCTTCAGGCGCCGCCCCAGCCGCTCTTCGGGGCCGGCGCCGTCGCAGGCGGCCAGCGCCTTGCCCAGGGTCTCGCCGCGGATCAGGCGCATGACGTAGAACGGCGCGTCGGCGTGGCGGGTGCCGACCTCGTAGACCGGCACGATGCCGGGATGCTCGAGCCGGCCGGTGATCTGGGCCTCGCGCACGAAGCGCGCCCGGAACGTCGGGTCGGCGCCCTCGCTCAGCATCTCCTTGATCGCCACCTCGCGGCCGATGCGCTCGTCGAAGGCCAGCAGCACCCGTCCGACGCCGCCCGCGCCGACGGTGCCGCGCAGGCTGTAATGCTCGGTATAGCGGTCCTCGCCGGTCTCTTCGCCGCGGGGGTCCAGCGAGACGTCGACGACCGTGAAGTCGCCGCCCGCATAGGCGGCGTCGGTCTCGGTTCGCTCTTCGGTCGCATCGGCCATGGCGGTCACCTCCTGGACGAGGATGATAGCCGATGGCCGGCGCTTCGGATATCCGCCGTGGCCGTCGGTCAGCGCCGCCGTCGCCACAGAGCGGCAAGCGCGACGGTCAGCGCGGCGCCGGCCGGGGCGTCGATCGCCGTCGCCTCCGGCAGCCAGCGGCCGCTGAAGCGGCACGGATAGCGGGTGCGGTCGCAGGCCGGGGCGTTCAGGTTGTCGGTGATGTACAGGCCTTCCCACAAACCGTCGGGGCCGGCCTCCATGTGGAAGAAGAACGCGCTGGTCAGGTTGCGGATGACGCCGCCCGCCAGCGCGCCGTCGGCGCCGATTTCGGCCTCGAACAGGATTTCGTTCGGGATCCAGGCGCTGGGGATGAGGTCGGCCGGATTCTCGCCCCTGTTCCACAGCCGGAACCACGCCACCTCCTCGAGCTCGACGCGGCCGTCGGCCGCGGCCCCCGGCGCGAGCTCCAGCGCGGCCCGCATTTCCTCGAATTCGTAGGGCGCGCCGGGATCCGTCCACAGCGCCTGCGGCTCGAAGCGGAACATCGTCGCGGCCTCGGCCGCCGCGGGCGCCGCTGCGAGCAGGACGGCGATGATCCATTTGGACATTGCTTCACCTGCTGGTCGTGTGATCGTTTTTTGCGCAATCGTCGAACGTGCAAGCCGCAGGCCAGCCGTGACGGCGTCGCGGCTCGAACCCCGCCCCCGCCGATCGGGCTGGCCGGGTGTAAGGGATGGCGACATCGCCCGATGGCGCGCCGAAACCGCCGAAATCCTTGTTCCGCGCCGCCGCATCGGGCATGTTTGGAGCCCTTTCGGACTGGTGGCCCCGGACATCGCATGAGCGACAATCGCGTCTTTCTCTACGACAGCACCCTGCGCGACGGCGCGCAGACCCTCGGCGTCGACTTCTCGGTGGCCGACAAGATCGCGATCGCGCGCGAACTGGACCGCCTCGGCATCGACTACGTCGAGGGCGGCTGGCCCGGCGCCAACCCGACCGACGACGCCTTCTTCGCCGATCCGCCGCGGCTCGAGACCGCGCGCCTGACGACGTTCGGCATGACCCGGCGCGCCGGGCGCAGCGCCGAGAACGATCCCGGGCTGCAGGCGCTGCTCACCACCCCCGCCCGGGTGGTGACGATGGTCGGCAAGAGTTGGGACTTCCAGGTCTCGGTGGCGCTGGGCATCGAGCCGGACGAGAACCTGCGCATGATCGCCGACAGCATCGTCCACGCCCGCACCCGCGTCGACGAGGTGATGTTCGACGCCGAGCACTTCTTCGACGGCTACAAGGCCAATCCGACCTTCGCGCTCGACTGCATCCGCGCCGCCCACGAGGCCGGCGCCCGCTGGGTCGTCCTGTGCGACACCAACGGCGGCACGCTGCCGCACGAGGTCGAGGCGATCGTGCGCGCCGCCGCCGAGGTGGTGCCGGGGGCGAAACTCGGCATCCACTGCCACGACGACACCGGCAACGCGGTCGCCAACTCGCTGGCGGCGGTGCGCGCCGGCGCGCGCCAGGTGCAGGGCACGCTCAACGGCCTCGGCGAGCGCTGCGGCAACGCCAACCTGGTCACCGTCGCGCCGACGCTGATGCTCAAGATGGGCTTCGAGACCGGGATCAGCGCCGACGGGCTGCGCCGGCTGGTCTCGGTCTCGCGCATGGTCGACGAGCGCCTGAACCGGGCGCCGGACCGCGGCGCGCCCTATGTCGGCGAGCGCGCCTTCGCGCACAAGGGCGGGCTGCACGCTTCGGCGGTCGAGAAGAACCCCAAGTGCTACGAGCACGTCGAGCCGGAAGCGGTCGGCAACCAGCGCCACATCCTGGTCTCGGACCAGGCCGGGCGCTCGAACATCCTGGCGCGGCTGCGCGAACTCGGCATCCCGGTCGACGCGGTCGGCGACAAGGCCAACCGGCTGGTCGAGGTGGTCAAGCAGCGGGAATACGAGGGCTTCGCCTACGATTCCGCCGGTGCCAGCTTCGAGATGCTGGCGCGGCGCGAACTCGGGCTGGTCAAGGAGTTCCTGCACCTGCGCAGCTTCCGCGTCATCGTCCGGCGCGACGACGCCGGCAACGACCTGTCCGAGGCGACCGTCAAGGCGCTGGTCGGCGGCGACACCATGATGGAGGTCGCCGAGGGCAACGGCCCGGTCAACGCGCTCGACGCCGCGCTGCGCAAGGTGCTGCGCCGGTACGAGCGCCACCTCGATGACCTGCGCCTGGTCGACTACAAGGTGCGCATCTTCACGCCGCGCGGCGGCGGCGACGGCACCGACGCGGTGACCCGGGTGATGATCGAGAGCACCGACGGCTCGGGCGATCCGTGGTTCACCGTCGGGGTGTCGTCGAACGTCATCGACGCGTCGCTGGACGCGCTGATCGACAGCATCGAATACAAGCTGTTCCGAGAGCGCGCGGACGTGTGATGAGCGGTCCCGGAACCGGCATGCTGGCAGCGACGACGCCGCCCTCCGGCGGCGCGCCGGCGATCATTCTCGTCAGGCCGCAACTGTCCGAGAACATCGGCACCGCGGCGCGGGCGATGCTCAACTGCGGCCTGTCCGACCTGCGGCTGGTGCAGCCGCGCGAGGACTGGCTCAACGAGCGGGCCTACGCCGCCTGTTCCGGCGCCAACCGCGTCCTCGACGCGGCGCGGGTGTTCGACAGCACGGCGGCGGCGATCGGCGACCTGCAGCACGTCTACGCCACCACCGGCCGCAACCGCTACATGGTCAAGCCGGTGGCGACGCCGCGGCGCGCCGCCGTCGACATGCGCGGCTTCATCGCCGCCGGCGAGGCCTGCGGCGTGATGTTCGGCCCCGAACGCACCGGGCTCGAGAACGACGACGTCGTGCTGGCCGACACGGTGCTGACCGTGCCGCTCAACCCCGAGCACTGCTCGCTGAACCTGGCGCAGGCGGTGCTGCTGATCGGCTACGAATGGTACCAGGCCGGCGACAACGTGCCGGCCGAGATCGCGATGACCAAGGGCGCCAAGGGCAAGCTGGCGAGCAAGGAGCATCTGGTCCACTTCTTCGAGCACCTCGAGCGCGAACTCGACGACTGCGGTTTTCTGCGGCTGCCGGACAAGCGTCCGGTGATGGTGCGCAATATCCGCAACATGTTCCAGCGCGCCAGCCTGACCGAGCAGGAAATTCGAACCCTGCACGGTATCGTCACGGAACTGGTCACCGTGCGCCGCCGCAAGCAGGACGGGGACTCCTAGGATTTTGTGTCACCCCTTAGGCTTACCTTAATGCAACATTTGGACTATGCTGGCCGAGGTCTGCCAGCGCGTGGGGTTGCATGAATTCCGGTCTGGTCGGGGAGGCGAGTCGCGAAGAGGCGAACGCGGAGGCGGTCGCCACCGACCTGCTGTCCGCGCTGCTGTCCGATTCCGACCTGGCGATCGCGCTGCTCGATCCCGTCCGGAAGGGCGCGCGCATCGTCGATTTTCGCTGCCTGCTCGCCAGCACCGCCTTCGCGTCCAGCTTCGGCGGCAATCAGGACAGCGGGCTGGCCCGCCTGCTCGACGCGCGCCTGGTCCAGCGCATGGCCGATGTCGTCGAGACCGGCCGCGGCTTCGACTGCGAGCGGACCGTCGCGACCTGCGACGAGGAGCGGGCGTTGCGGATTCGCGTCGCGCGCGCCGGCGACGGCGTCCTCCTCAGCCTCGACGACCTGACGCCGCTGCGCAGCCGCGAGCGCCTGATCGAGCAGGTGCGCCAGGAGGCCGAAGCCGCCTCGAAGGTGCGCATGGAGTTCCTGGCCACCGTCAGCCACGAGATGCGCACGCCGCTGAACACGATCATCGGTTTCGCCGAGATCATGAAGGAAGGGCTCCTCGGCCAGATCTCGCCGCCGCGCTACAACGAATACATCCAGGACATCTTCAAGGCCGGCCGACACCTGCTCGGGGTGCTCGACGACTTCCTCGACAAGAAGCGGCTCGAAGGCGTCGTGGCGCAGAGCGAGAAGGGCTCGCGCGGCCTGCTCGACCTGGCGCCCGACATGATCTGCCTGGCCCGCGAGGGCCGCATCGAGATGATCAACGCCGCCGGCGCCGACATGCTGGCGCTGTGGCCGGCGGAGCGCGCGGTGGGCCAGGCGTTCAGCAGTTTCGTGCATCCCGACTACCGGGAGCTGGCCGAGGACGACATGAGCAGCCTGATGGGCGAACGCCATCGGGTGCCGATGAAGTTCGTCCGCAGCGACGGCAAGGAGATCGACGTCGAGGTGGCGGTGATGCGCTACCGCGAGGAAGGCCGGCACGAGGCGGCGATGATCGTCGCCCGCGACATCACCGAGCGCAACCGGGCCATCCGCGCCGTGCTGGCGCGCGAGGAGCGGCTGCGCAAGATCATGGCCACCGTCGCCGAGGGCATCGTCTCGATGGACGAGGGCGGTCGCATCGAATCGGTCAATCCGGCGGCCGAGTCGATCTTCGGCTACAGCGCCGCCGAGCTGATCGGGCTGCCGATCTCGACCGTCATTCCCGGCTTCCATCCCGGTCGCGAGCGCCAGGAGGTGGAACTGGGCGCCACCCGCGAGGCCGAGGGGCGGCACAAGCGCGGGCACGCCTTCCCCGTCGATCTGGCGTTCAACGAGCTGAAGCTGGCCGACAACCGGCTGTTCATCGCCGTCATCCACGACATCACCCGCCGCAAGCAGGCCGAACAGCATCTGCGCTTCCTGGCCAGCCACGATTCGCTGACCGGGCTGCCTAACCGAAGCCTGTTCCAGGAGCGGCTGGCCGACGCCATCGCCACCGCGAACGCCGAGGGCAATCAGGTCGCGGTGCTGTTCATCGACCTCGACAACTTCAAGAAGGTCAACGATTCGATGGGGCACCGCTTCGGCGACCTGGTGCTCCAGGCGGTGGCCAAGCGGCTCTCCGAATGCGTCCGCCGCAACGACACCGTGGCGCGGCTCGGCGGCGACGAATTCACGGTGATCCTGCCGGCGATCGGCGACGAGGCGACCGCCTCGGCGCTGGCCCAGGTGATCCTGTCGACCCTGTTCCAGCCGTTCCACGTCGAGGGCCGCGAGATCTATCTCTCGGGCAGCGTCGGCGTCGCTCTTTATCCGGCGCATGGCGAGGACATGGCCAACGTGCTGCGCAACGTCGACATGGCGGCGCATCACGCCAAGCGTGGCGGCGGCAACACCTTCAAGTTCTTCTCGGCCGATCTCGGCGCCGAGGCGCTGCATCGCGCCACCGTCGAGCGCGGCCTGCGGCACGCCCTGAACCGCGACGAGATGCATCTGTGCTACCAGCCCAAGATCGACCTGACGAACGGCCGCATCGCCGGCGCCGAGGCCTTGCTGCGCTGGACCAACGGCGAACTGGGGGCGGTGTCGCCGGCGGCCTTCATTCCGGTCGCCGAGGAGACCGGGCTGATCCTGCCGATCGGCACCTGGGTGATTCGCAGCGCCTGCTCCCAGATCAAGTCCTGGGAGGCGATCGGCCTGAGCGGCATCCCGATCTCGGTCAACCTGTCGGCGCGCCAGTTCCATCAGCCGGACCTCGTCGACAGCGTGCGCGAGATTCTGGCCGAGACCGAGATCGATCCGGCGCTGCTCGAACTCGAACTGACCGAGAGCATGCTGGTCGACAACGCCGAGGCGGCGATCGCGGTGATGCGCGGCCTGAAGAACCTGGGCATCAGCCTGTCGATCGACGACTTCGGCACCGGCTATTCCTCGCTGGCCTATCTGAAGCGCTTCCCGGTCGACGCGCTCAAGATCGACCGCTCGTTCGTCAAGGACATCCCCGAGGACAAGGACGATGCCGCGATCGCCTGCGCGATCATCAACCTGGCGCGGACGCTGCAGCTCAAGATCGTCGCCGAAGGCGTCGAGAAGGAGGACCAGGCGGCGTTCCTGCGCGGCCAGAACTGTCATCTGGGGCAGGGCTTCCTGTGGGGGCGTCCGGTGCCGGCGGCGGACTTCCTGGGGCAGTGGGCGCCGTCGCTGGCCTGAGACGGCCACGCCAGCCCGCGTAGGCGGCGCTCCCGGCCGGAATCGAACGCGACCACCGCCGGCGGCTCGGCCGCGGCGTCGAGGTCTTCGGTCGCTTCTGGAGGGAATGGCGGGAGTGACGGGGCTCGAACCCGCGACCTCTGGCGTGACAGGCCAGCGCTCTAACCAACTGAGCTACACCCCCGCGGAGGCCGGGAGAAATATCAGCCCTCGCGGGACGGCGCAAGCGGATAATCGTCGTCGCGGCTCTTTTTTCCGCCGGGCCGCCGGCCTAAGCTGAAGCCTCCGCCAGACGGGAGGTTTCGATGGCCGAGGTGGTCAATCTCAACCGTTACCGCAAGGCTCGGCGCAACGCCGAGGCCGACAAGACCGCAGCCGAAAACCGGGTCCGGTACGGCCGCACCAAGGCGGAGCGCGATCGCGAGGCGCAGGAGAAGGCCAGGGCCGAGCGCGAGCTCGACGGCTCGCGGCGCGACGACACCTGACGGTCAGGCCAGCGCCAGCGCGGTCACCACGATGGCCGCGCCCCAGATGATCATGTTGGCGAACAGCCGCAGCACCTGTCGGTCGTCGGGATCGTGCAGGCCGACGAGATCGCACACCTTGTTGCCCGGCCACAGGAACCAGTTCATCGCTCGCCCCCTGCGCATGGAGTCGCAGGCTGACATGGCGCCGCCGGCGCCGCAGTCAAGACTCCTTCCAGAAACGCGGCAGCTTGCGCAGCCGCTCGCAGGCCTTCGCCGCCTTGGCCAGCAGGCGCTTCTCGCGGCGGGCGTGCCAGCCGACGACCAGCCCGGCGGCGTGGCGCAACTCGGCGTCGCCGTGGTGCAGGGTGGCGGCGAGGTCGGATCGCGCCACCGCGATGTCGTTCAGCTCGCCCAGGATCTGCTGCAGCCCGGCGACGGCGGCGACATGGCGCCGGCTCGGCTTGCCGGGGAACAGGGGCAGGAACATCTCGGCGGCGTAGCGCAGCTTCTTCAGGGAGATGCGCAAGGCGTGGCGCTCGGATTCGGTCATGTCGGCGAAGCGCGCCGCCGCCTTGCGCACCTTGCGCCGGCGGCGGTCGAGGATGCGCGCGGCCGCCGCCTCCACCGACTCGGCGGGCGATTCGGCCAGCCAGTCGCCCCCCTCGATCCAGGCGCCGAGCTGCAGGCACAGGCGCGTGAACGCGGGATCGAGCAGCGCTTCGCGCGCCTCCGATTCGCCGGCGGCCCGCCGCGCCTCGTAGACTTCCCGCAGCCGCGCCAGTTCGGGCGAATCCCGGAGATGGGCGGCGGGCGGGGCCAGGATCTCGGTAACGAACACCTCGGCGTCGCGGGCCGGCCCCAGCCGCCGCAGCAGCGCGCGCAGTCCGTGCTCGACCGTCGCCGACTCGCCGTCGGCGACCATGTCGCGGAAGCCGCCGATGGCGGCGCGCAGGCGGCGCAGCGCCACGCGGGCCTGGTGCACGGCCTCGGGATCGCCGCTCTCCAGCAGGCAGTCCTCGTTGGCGGCGAGCTGGTCGAGGCAGGCGCGGGCGACGGCGCGGAACGCGTCGGCCGCCGAGCTGCCCGGCGACACCGGCGAGCCGGTCCACCGGCACGGCGCCGAGGCCCGCGGATCGAGCAGCCGCATGCCGCGCTCGAACTTGCTGGCCCGGCCGATCCGCAGCGGTGCCGCCTCGTGCAGCCGCAGGGCGAGGTCGAACAGGGCGCGCGGCGGGCCCTGGCGCAGTTCGAGCTCGACCTCGGCCAGGGGCAGCGTCCGGTCGCCGGCGCTGACGCTGCCGGTGTCGAACGCCAGAGTGATCAGCGCCTGGCCGCCGTCGACCAGCATCTCGGTGCGGCGAACGGCCGTCGCCACGGTCGGGCGCAGCGCGCGAACCGTCGCCGGCGCGAACAGCGGCGCCAGCGGCGTGTCGGCCAGCGCCGCCGCCTCGGGCCGGTCGCCGGCGATCTCGCGCTCCCACTCGCCGCGCACGCTGATGCCGCCCAGCGACTCGCCGCCGGTCTTGACGGTCTGGATGCGGTGGCGCCCGATGCTGCGCACCCGCACCGCGACCCCCGCGGCGCGCAGGGTGCCGTCGGGCGTGTCGAAATATTGCGTGCGCAGCGTGCGGGTGACGGCGCGGCCCTGTTTCAGCTCGCGCAGCCAGGGCTGCCGCTGCAGCCGCCGCAGCGCGGCGGGAGTGGCCAGCAGCTTCAGTTCGATCTCGCGCTCGTCCATGCCGGGGCGCCCCAAGGTGGCGGCCGATCATAGGCGAAGGCGCGCGGCCGGCAAAGGCGACGATTCGTCGCCAGGGGCCGGTTGCCAGACTCCGCCGTCTTTGCCAATCTTGTGGCGACCTGCCGGGGGGCAGGGGGCGAGGCGGAGGCGGCGATGATCGAAAGACTGGCGCGAGGCGCGATCAAGGCGGCGCTGGCGGCGGCGCTGCTGGCGGCGGCCGGCTGCACCTCGGACCCGCCGCTCGGCTCCGGCGCGCCCGGCCGTGGCACGGCGGCCTTCACCGACCGCGCGATGGCGGCGCTGTCGCGCGGCGACTACGCCGCCGCCGAGGCCCTCGCCGGCCAGGCCGTCAACGACGACCCCGGCGATCCCCGCGCCGTGCTGGCCATGGCGGTGGTCTACGAGCGCACCGGACGGACGGCGCGCGCCGTCGAGTATTATCGCGCGCTGCAGGCGATGCAGCCGCAGGGCTCGGCGATGGTCGGCACGCCGGAGCCGCGGCCGCTGGTCGAGATCGCCGCGGCGGCGATCGAGCGGCTGGAGGGCC
Source organism: uncultured Rhodospirillaceae bacterium (assembly GCA_964545205.1). Taxonomy (GTDB): domain Bacteria; phylum Pseudomonadota; class Alphaproteobacteria; order Rhodospirillales; family Magnetospirillaceae; genus CAZJFH01. The sequence continues at coordinate 1,054 of CAZJFH010000095.1, read as the reverse complement.
GGGCGGTCCCCGCGAAGGCGCAGGCGCCGCGGCCCGGCGACGCCGCGCAGCGGTTCGAGGTGCTGCGCCAGCTGCTCGAGCGCGGCCTGGTCACCCCGGAGGAGTATCAGGCCCGCCGCAACGACAATCTCGGCGCGCTGCTGCGCTACAGCGAGGCGCCGCCGGCCGCCGGCCTCGATTGGCCGCCGCCGCGGCTCGACCAGTTCGTCCAGCGGCTCGAATCGCTGACCCGCGCCCTGGAGCGCGGGGCGATCACGCCGCGCGAGCACGCGCTGGAACGGCAGGCGATCCTGCAGGCCCTGCTGCCCCTCGACCCGCGCGTCCGCGCCCCGGCGCCGCCGCCGCCCGACGTCGCGGCGACGCTGGCCCGGCTGCAGGGGCTGCGGGCCGCCGGACTGGTGTCGCCGGAGGAGGCGGCGCGCGAGCGCGCGGCGATCGAACGTTTCCTGCCGCCGCCGCCGCCGCGCGACGAGGCGCCGCAGACCCTGATCCCGGCCGAGCCGCGCCCGGCCACCGCCGCCGCGCCGGCCGAACCGGCCGGCGGCTTCGCCGTTCACCTCGCCTCGTACAAGTCCGAATCGGCGGCGCGGGACGGCTGGGCGCAGCTGCGCAAGCGCCACGGCGCGCTGCTGGGCGCGCTGGCGCCGAGCGTCACCCGCGTCGAACTGCCGGGCAAGGGCGTGTTCTGGCGGCTCAAGGCCGGGCCGCTGTCCGACCGTGCCGCGGCGGAGGCGCTGTGCGCCAAGCTCGAGGCGCGCAAGCAGTACTGCGAGCCGGCCTTCGCGGGAGGCTGATTTCCGCCCTTGCCCCTTGAACCGGGCTCGGCGAGCGCATATACTGCAGTTTCTTGCGCGTCCCGGGCTCTCCGAGGCCGGGATGACGACAGCGACAAATCCTATCGAGCATGGACCGTGCGGGGCAGGGCTCCCCGGAATGCTCGACGCGCCGCCGACGCATCGTCGGCACGTGCAAATAGTCCTTGACCGCGGGCGGACCGGCGACTAGAAACCGGCCTCCCGCGACGGACCGCAAGGTTCGGGACGGGGCGGAACGG
>CAZJFH010000094.1:0-16300 GCA_964545205.1 uncultured Rhodospirillaceae bacterium | reverse complement strand
GTCATCACCTACGTCCCGATCATCAGCCTCGGCCTGCCGAACCTGATTTTCGACTAGAGGCTCACTACTTAAGGGCCATGTCCATCCTGCCGCGCCTCCAGGTGGTGGAGGCGCGGCGCCGGTGATACGTTGAAGGCATGATCCATCCGTTCATCTCCTCCCTGATCCCGCTCGCCGTCGCCGCCGGTCTCGCGGCCGCCGCGATCCCCTCCCCCGCGCCGCACGATCCGGCGCTGCCGCCGTCGCCGCCCTGGGCGGCGCCGCTCGACCGCGATCATCCGCTCGCCGGCCAGGTGTGGCTGCCCAAGGAAGGCCGGACCGTCAGTCCGGACGAGCTCGTCGCCGCGATGAAGACGGCCGATTTCGTGCTGCTCGGCGAGCGCCACGACAATCCCGACCACCACGCGCTGCAGGCCTGGCTGGTGCGCCGGCTGATCGAGACCGGCCGCCGGCCGGCCGTCGCCTTCGAGATGTTCGGCACCGACAAGAGCGCGGCGATCGCCGATTACCTGAAACGCGCCCCCGCCGACGCCCGCGGCCTCGGCAAGGCGACGAACTGGGAAGCCACCGGCTGGCCGGCCTGGCGCCATTACAGCCCGATCGCCCAGGCGGCGCTCGATGCCGGGCTGCCGGTGCTGGCGGCGAACATCCCCGAAACCGAAGCCAAGGCGATGGCCCGGCGCAAGCCGATCGATCCGGACCGGGTCGGCGAGCTCGGCCTCGACCGGCCGCTGCCGGCCCCCCTGCACAGGGCGCTGGCCGACGAGATCCGCTCCAGCCACTGCGACATGCTGCCGGAGGCGGCGGTCTCGCCGATGCTGATGGCCCAGCGCGCCAAGGACGGCAGCATGGCCCGCGCGATCGCCAAGGCGGCGATGGCGCCGGACACCGACGGGGCGGTGCTGATCGCCGGTTCGGGCCACGTCCGCAACGATCGCGGCGTCCCGCAGGCGCTGTCGTGGGCGGCGCCGGGCGCGCGGTCGTTCTCGGTCGCCTTCATCGAGGCCCATCCCGAGACCACCGACCCGGCGGCCTATGCCGAGCTTTACGGCGAGTCGGCGATGCCCTTCGACGCCGTGTGGTTCACCGCCCGCATGGGCGGCGAGGATCCGTGCGCGGCCTTCGCCGAGCACATGAAGAAACGGAAAAGCGAAAAATAGCGCGGCGGCTACTTCTTGGCCGCCGGGCGCACCGGCGGCATCCACTTCGTCACCGACACCGGCTGGCCGGTGTGGGACCGCATCACGCGCGGGCGCATGACCTGCTGCACGCTGGGCGCCGCCGCCGACGGCCGGGCGCCGCCGCCATAGAACTCGCGCATCGCCTGCAGCGGAATCTCGGCCCGCGGCCCGTTGCGCAGCGCCATGGCGTAGGGCGCGTGCGACTTTATCAGCCGCGTCAGGTGATCGGCCGAGTGGGCGCCGAAGCGGCGCCAGATGCTGTCGAGGAAGTGCTCGACGTTCTCCGGCAGGCGCCGCGGTTCGATCACCGGCGGCCCGTTCTCGAACAACCGGTAGGTCGTCGGCTCGATCGGCCCCATCTCGTCGGCGACGAAGATGGCGGGCGCCAGCTTGCGGCCGTAATTCGCCACCGCGTAATAGGCCTGGGCCAGATACAGAAGCCGGTGCAGCTTCTGCGGCTGAAGGTATTCGCGGTCGGCCATCGACCGGTCCAGGAACCAGAACACGACGTCCAGGGTCGAATCGACGGCAGCCGGCATGCTTGCAACTCCTCGCATGCCCACGAACATACTCAACACCGGGCGCCGGCGCCAAGTTGCAGATGGGTGTCCGCGACTCTCCGCATGCGCCGCCCGGTACATCTTTCGGGGAGTCGGCCGCGTCGAACGGGGATGCGGCCGTGACCGGCCCCGCGCGCCGCCTGCTGAAAACGGCGGTGGTCCTGGCCGCGGTCGCGGCCGCGGTCGCGCTGACGGTGCCGCTGGCGCCGCGGGCGCTGGAACGGCTGATCGAGCACAGGCTGTCCGGCCTCCTCGGCCGGCCGGTCGCGGTCACCGTCGCCGATCTCGACTGGCACGGCCTCGAACTGGCGCCGGTGGTGGTCGGCGAGGACGCCCGGATCGAGCGGCTGCGCGCGCGCTGGCGCCTGCCCGAGCTGCTCGAGGGGCGCATCGAGGCGCTGGCGGTCTCGGGCGCCATGGTCAGGCTCGATGCCGCCGCGGCCGGGGCGCTGATCGGCGGCGGCGCGGCGGAGGGCGGCGGCACGCCCCTGCCCCGCCTCTCCGTCGAGGACGCGATTCTGGTGCTGGCGCTGCCCGGCGGCGACCGCGCCGTGCCGCTGCGGCTCGACGTCGTCGACGGCGTGGTGGCGGCGACGGCCGAACTCGACGGCCTGCTCGCCGACGGTCCCCTGCCGGCCCGCGGCGCCCGCCTGGTGGTCGCCGCCGCCCCCCGAACCGGTGGCGTCGCCGGCACCGTGTCCGTCGATGGCCCGGTGCGGGCCGACCTCGCCTTCGACTACGCCGAAGGCCGCCTGGCCGTCACCGCCGCCGAACCGCTGCGCGCCGATCTCGAGCGATTGCCGCCGCAATGGGCCGGGGCGCTGCCGCCGGCGCTGCTGCCGGCCCTCGACGGCCCGCTGGAGCTCAGCATCTCGGGGGTCGGCGAGCAGGCGCTGCGGATCGACGCGGTCGCCCGGGATGGCGGCTGGCGGCTGAGCGGGGGCGTCGCGGCGGCGCTGGTCGTCGGCGACGAGCATCGCGCGGCGATCGAGGCGGTCGGTTCCGCCGTTCTCGACGGCGCCGGCGAACCGATCCGCCTCGATCTCGACCGGGCGACGCTCGACGTCACCCGCCTGCCCCTGGCCGGCGCCGAACTCCAGGGCGTGCTCCGGATCACCGATCTGCGGGCGCCGTTGCCGGCGGGCGAGGCGCAGGCGCGGCTGCACGTGGTCGGGCGCGACATCGGCGACGAGGCGGCGACAATCGCCGAGGCGGCCGCCTCGCTGGCCGGGCGGCTGCGCTTCGACGGTCCGCGCCTGGCGCTGTCCCTCGACGAGCCCGGCCGGCTGTGGGTGGCCGGCCTGCGCCTGGGCGGCGGCACCATCGCCACCCGCGCCCCGTCGGAGTTCGTCGTCACGCCGGGCCCGGCGCTGGAACTCGACCTCGGCGCCGGCGGGCCGACCCTGCATCCGGCGATCACCGCCGCCGGCGCCGCCGACCTGACCGTCGCCGACGAGGCGCTGTCGGCGGTGCTGCCCGCGCTGACGGTGGGCGGAACGCTGACCTTTCCCGACGGGCCGTTCCTGCCGACCGTCTCGGTGCTCGGCGCCGAGCTGAATTCGACGGCCCTGGGGCTCAACGCCCGCGGGGTCGACGCGCGCCTGGCGCATGGCGACGGCCCGCTCGGCAGCCTGCGGATCGACGCGCTGCGTCGCCGCGTCGGCGGCCGCGAGGGCATGCCGCTGTCGGCCGAGGGCCGGCTCGCCGCGGACGGCGAACTGCTGCGCTTCACCCTGCGCCTTCAGGACGCCGCGGAGTCGGTGGTCATCGCCGTCGAGGGCAGCCACGACCCGGCCTCGGGCGCCGGCGAGGCTGCGGTCGTTCTGGAGCCGGTCCGATTCGCCGCCGGCGGCCTGCAGCCGTCGGTCCTGTTCCCGCTGCTGGCCCGCGAGATCGAGGCCGCGGCCGGCACGCTGTCGGCGAATGGCCGGTTCCGCTGGACGCAGGACAGGCTGCGCCCCGACCTGAAACTGGTCGTCGAGGATTTCAGCGGCTCGTTGGGCGGGGTCGAGGTGCAGCGGCTCAACACCGCCCTGCGACTCGACGGTCTGTCGCCGCTGTCGTCGCCGCCGGACCAGATTCTGGCCGTCGGCCTGATCGATGCCGGCCTGCCGCTGATCGACAACCGCATGACCTTTTCGCTGGACCGCGGCCGGCTGCGCATCGACGCGGCGCGCGGGCGGCTGGCGGGCGGCCGGGTCAGCCTCGGGCCGACGGTGTTCGATCCCGGCGCCAAGAGCCGCCGCATGGTGCTGACCGTCGCCGAGGTCGACCTGTCGCGCCTGGTCGAGATGACGAAGCTCGACGGGCTCTCGGCCACCGGAACCCTTACCGGCACCATTCCCGTCGTGATATCGGGCGATGTCGTCGCCATCGACGACGCGCATTTGGTATCCACGGTGCCAGGGGTGCTGCGCTATCGTCCGAGCGAGCCGCCGACCGGCCTTTTGGCAGCCAGCCAGTCGATGGAATTGGTGCTTAAGGCACTCAATGACTTTCGCTATAATGAACTAAGTATGACCTTGAATGGACGAGCGGGTGGTGATCTGGTGGCGACACTGCGTATTCTCGGGTCGAACCCCGACCTGTACGGAGGCTATCCGATCGAATTCAACTTAAATGTCACCGGAAAACTTGACTCCATACTGGATGATGCCCTGGCCGGATATCAGATACCGGACAGGATCAGAGAGCGCATGATGGAATTCGGCGCGCGATGAAGGAAAGGAATCTGGCCGTGAGCGCGGTGTCTGGGTATGTTCGTTACGGCTTCATGGCGATGGCGCTGGCGGTCGTTGGCGCGTGCGAGCCGACCGTCAGGATCGAACCGCCTGACAAGCCGATCGTGATCAACTTGAATGTCAAGGTCGAGCAGGAAATCAGGGTCAAGGTCGAGCGCGAAGTCGAGGACCTGATCAAGCAGAATCCCGACCTGTTCTGACGTGAAGGCAGCATGATGAGAACCTTGGCTCGATTTGCAGGCCTGCTGATGCTGCTGCCTGCCGTGTTCGGCTCGGTGACTGCGGCGGCGCAATCGCTGGACGCCATGAAGGCGCAGGGCTATGTGGGCGAACGCCCCGACGGCCTGCTCGGCGTGGTCGGAAGCCCTCCGCCCGAGATCCAGTCGGTGGTCCGCGACATCAACGACCGCCGCCTGACCCAGTATCAGGAGATCGCCCGCCGTACCGGCACAAGCCTGCCGGCGGTGCAGGCCGTGGCCGGCCAGAAGGCGATCGCGCAGTCGCCGCCCGGGACCTTCGTCCTCGACGGCACGGGCAAGTGGCGGCGCAAATGAGCGCGCCCGGCGACCTCGAGGTGCTCGATCAGGCGCTGGCCTGGCGGCAGGCCGGCAAGGGCGTCGCGCTGGCCACCGTCGTCGCCACCTGGGGTTCGTCGCCGCGGCCCCTGGGCAGCCAGCTCGCGGTCGCCGAGGACGGCACCTTCCTGGGGTCGGTCTCCGGCGGCTGCATCGAGGGCGCCGTGGTCGAGGAATCGCTGGCCGCGATCCGCGACGGCCGGGCGCGCCTGCTCGACTTCGGGGTCACCGACGAGGAGGCCTGGGCGGTCGGTCTGGCCTGCGGCGGCAGCATCCGCGTCCACGTCGATCCGCTGACATGAAGCCCGCCCTGCACGAGGCCCTGGCGGCGGCGCGCCGCGACTCTCGGCCGGTGGCGCTGGTCACCGACCTCGACGCCGGTGCCCAGGCGCTGGTCGAAGAGGCCGCCGTCCACGGCGATCTCGCGCTCGACGACGCCCAGCGCGCAGCGGTGCGCGGAATGCTCGCCGACGGCGTCAGCGGCGCTCTCGCGGATCCCGCCCGGAGCCTGTTCGTGCGCGTGTACGCGACGCCGTTCCGCCTGGTGGTGGCCGGCGCCGTGCACGTCTCGCAGCACCTGGCGCCGATGGCCGCGGCCTGCGGCTACGCCGTCAGCATCGTCGATCCCCGCACCGCCTTCGCCACCGAGACCCGCTTTCCCGAGCTGCGCCTGGTCCATGCCTGGCCGGACGAGTTCCTGGCCGCCGAGCCCGCCGACCGCCGCACGGCGGTGGTGACGCTGAGCCACGATCCCAAGATCGACGATCCGGCGTTGATCGCCGCCCTGCGCTCGCCGGCTTTCTACATCGGCGCGCTGGGCAGCCGCCGCACCCATGCGCTGCGCACCGAGCGCCTGACCGAACAGGGCTTCTCGGCCGCCGACATCGCCCGCATCCATGCCCCGATCGGCCTCGACCTCGGCGGCCGGACGCCGGCCGAGATCGCGGTCGCGGTGCTGGCGCAGATCCTCCAGAGCCGATACGGGCGGTCATGATCTTCGGGCGCTTCCCCCTCGATCGGGCCGAGGGCGTCGTGCTGGCGCACTCGCTGCGGCTGCCCGGCGGGATCGTCAAGAAGGGCCGCGCCCTGTCCGCGGCCGACATCGCGGCGCTGCGGGCCGGCGGCGTCGCGCAGGTGGTCGGCGCCCGGCTCGAGCCCGGCGACGTCGCCGAGGATCCCGCCGCCGCCGCCGCCGCCGCCGCGCTGTGCGGCCCGGGACTCGCCGTGACGGCGGCCAAGACCGGGCGCTGCAATCTGGTCGCCGAGGCCGCCGGCCTGGTCGCCGTCGACGCCGCCGCCATCCACCGGCTCAACGCGATCGACGAATCCCTGACGGTCGCGACGGTGCCCGACTGCCAGCCCGTCGTCGCCGGACAGACGGTCGCGACCGTGAAGGTGATTCCGTTCGCGGTCGCCGAACGGGTTCTGGACGCCTGGCGCGCCCTTCCCGCGCGCCCGCCGCTGGCGCTGGCGCCGCTGAGGGCGTGCGACGCGGCGCTGATCCAGACCACGCTTCCGGGCACCCGCGACGCCGTGCTCGACGCCACCGCCGCGGTGACCCGTGGCCGGCTCGAGGCGCTGGGCAGCCGCCTGGCCGAGGACGTCCGCGTGCCCCATACCGCCGAAGCGGTCGCGGCGGCCCTGGAGCGGGTGCGCGGCCGCAGCCTGGTGCTGATCTCGGGCGCCTCGGCGACCGCCGACCGCAACGACGAGGTGCCGGCCGGAATCGTCCGGGCCGGCGGCGCCATCGCGCATTTCGGCATGCCGGTCGACCCGGGAAACCTGCTGCTGCTGGCCTGGATCGGCCAGACCCCGGTCGTCGACATGCCGGGCTGCGGCCGCTCGCCGAAGCCGAACGGGCTCGACCTCGTGCTGGCGCGGCTGCTGGCCGGGCTGCCGGTCGGCCGGGCCGAGATCATGGCGATGGGCGTCGGCGGGCTGCTCAAGGACATCGCCTCGCGGCCCTTGCCGCGCGACCGTGCCGTCGCGCCGGAGCAGATGCCGGCCCCGCCCCGCGTGGCGGCCCTCGTGCTGGCCGCCGGCGCCTCGCGACGCATGGGCGCCGCCAACAAGCTGCTGGCCGAGGTCGCCGGCAAGCCGCTGGTCGCCCATGCCGTCGACGCCGCGCTGGCGTCGAACGCGGATCCGGTGCTGGTGGTGGTCGGACACGAGGCGGAGGCGATCCGGCAGGCGCTTGCCGGGCGCGCCGTGCAGTTCGTCGACAATCCCGAGCACGCCGAGGGCATGGCGGCCTCGGTCCGCCACGGCATCGCCGCCCTGCCGCCGGAGATCGCCGGAGCCGTCGTCTGCCTGGGCGACATGCCGGCCGTCAGCCCGGCCCATATCGACGCCCTGATCGCCGCTTTCGCGCCGGCGGCCGGGCGGCACGTCTGCGTCTCGACCCATGGCGGCCGGCGCGGCAATCCGGTTCTGCTCGGCCGCGCGGTGTTCGGCGAGTTGGCGGGGCTGACCGGGGACATCGGCGCCAGGCGGATCATCGCCGCCGATCCGCGGCGGGTAACCGAGGTCGCGATGCCCGATGCCGGCGTGCTGCTGGACGTCGACACCCCGGACGCGCTGCGGCGGCTCGCGCCTGGACCAGACGCCCCGGGAACAGACGCCCCTGGAAAAGACGCCCCCTAGAAAAGACGATTGAGGCTTTGCCCGCGCGGCGCGGCGCGGCGCGAATCGTTGGCGACGAAGCGCAGGACCGATTCGTAGAGGCTGATCCCGCGGACCATGTCGCCGAAGCCCAGCGTCTCGGCCGGGGCGAGCCCGACCTCGTTGGCGACGTAGCCGGCGGCGAAACGGAACGCCAGCGGCCGGACGCTGCCGGCCGGCGGACGCCGCCCGTCCTGGCCGCGGTCGTAATGCGCGCCGCCGCCGAACTCCTCCTCCGCCGCGCGCCAATCGTCGCGCAGCGACACGCCGAGCGACTGCTCGAGCCCCGCGATGCGTGGATCGGCCGACGCACGCGTGCCGGACCCGACCCGGTTCGCCATGCTGGCGACCGAGGTGTCTCCGGGGGCTATGCGAACGGCGGCTGCGGCGGCCATCGAATCACCTTACAATCCAATTAGCACGATATGCCGGGTGCTACATAATCTCAAGTAAATTCCAGCACGGCGCCAGAATCCGGAGCAGTCCACAAGTTCTAGCCCAAACATATGCAGGCAGCTCAGGACTATGCTTCCGTATTATCTGTCGTTTTGCCGGTCGGGGATTTTCATCGGAGGGTGGAGGTCGCAGCCCAATCGAGGCCTTTGCCGCACGCGCCGCGGCGCGTATCATCCCCGCCTGACCGGCAAGGGGGAGACATGACCAAGCTGTTGATCAACATCGAATGTCGCGACCGCACCGGACTGATCTCGGCGGTCACCGCCGCGCTGTTCGACGTCGGCGCCGATCTGGGCGAGACGGCCTTCGCGGCGGTGGGCGGCCGGGCCGAATTCACCTCGGAATGCGTCGTCCCGGCGGACGTGACGGTCGGCGACGTCGACGCCGCGCTGAAGGCCCTGCCGGAACTGGCGGGCGCCAAGGTGACGGTCGAGGAAGGCAGCGCGCCGAGCGACCGCGCCACCCACCGCATCATCGTCAGCGGCGGCAATCGCCCCGGACTGCTGGCCCGCCTGTCCGAGGCGCTGGTCGCGTACGAAGCCAACATCCTGCGGCTGGACGCCAGCCTGATCCCCGGCCCCGGCGGCGACCGCTACGTCACCCGCCTCGCGGTGGCGATCCCGCCGCGCAGCACGCAGGCCTGCCTGGCCACCGTCGCCAACACGGCCGGCGAGTTGCGCCTCGACTGCCATGCCGAAGAGGCCTGACAGCGGATGACTGGGCTTCCGCTTCCGCGGGAGCGGCGGATCGGGATCTGATCGAACGCTTCAGCCGGCGGCGCCGATGCGGCAGTAGAGCCCCGCACGCCGCAGCCCGGCGCAACCGTCGTCGGCGGGAACGCGCGCGAACAGGCGCACGAACCGCCCGCGCCCGGGAATCTCCACCGAGCGGACGACGGGCTCGGCGCCGGCCAGCAGCGGGCCGGCGCGCGCGGCGATGATCTCCCAGCCGCGCAACGCCGTCGCCTCGCTGCGGTACGACGCCAGATGGGCCAGCGGCCGGGGATCGTCGCGCAGCGCCGGCTTGGCGGGCTCGGTCGCCGGCTGCGGCGCCTTGGTCTCGGCGACCGGCGCGGGTTCGGCCGCCGCCAACTGGGAATCGGCTTCGGGCCGCCACTCGTAGACGGCCTCCGTGGCCGGCTCCTCGACCACCTCGGCCGGTTGCGGTTCCCCCGCGCCGGCGACCGCCGTCATGATCGCGCCGGCCGCCGCAGGCTCCGGTTCGCCGGCGACCTCGACCGCCGGACGCGGCAGGCCCAGCGGCGGCAGATCGGGCACGGACGCCACCGGCCCCTCGGGGGACGGCGGCAGGTCCTCGGCGCGGCCGGCGGGCGCCTGAACCGGCGCGGCCGGCGGACCGGCGAGCGCGGCGGCGATCAGCGCCGGGCCGTGCGCTTCACGGGACGGCGACGCGTCCGCAGGTGGCGGCGCCAGCACGGTCGCCGTCCGGTCGACGGCGCCGGCGGCCTGCGGCGTCGACGGCCCGCCGAGGTGCCAGCCGAGAACCGCGGCGCCGGCCATGCCGGCCAGCACCGACAACGAGAGCAGAAGGGAACGCAACGGGTGACGCATGGAAACCAACCTCCATGCGGCACCCTGCCAGATTCCGGTTAAGAATGAGTGTGACCGCCGTCACAGCACCTGTCGCCCGGCACGAGCGTCGGGCGACAAGCCGTTGATTTCGAAGCTCAGCCGCCCTGCCCGGCCGGCGTCATGTGACGGTCGAGGAACTTGGCGATCGCATCGGCGGCGTCCTCGGCATAGAGGTCGCGGAAGAAGTGCCCGGCGCCGTCGATCACCTCGAGCTCGACGTGCTTGAGCTTGCGGGCGCGGACCTTGTCGACGAGTTCGGGCACCACCTCGTCCTCGGAGGCCGCGACGACCAGCACCGGGCGGTCGACGCCGGGCAGGATCGACGGCGTGTCCTTGCGCAGGTCGTTCGAGTAGTACTCGAAGAAGGCCTGGGCGCTGACCTCGGCCTGCGGGCAGTACAGCAGGTCGTGTCGGCCCTCCAGCATCTTGTGGCCGTTGCCGCGCATGACCATCGCCCCGGCCGTCTCGAGCGCCTCCTCGAAGCCGTGGCCGTAGCGGGCACGGTACTGCTCGGCGGCGCGCTTCTGGTCCCAGGTCATCGGCGCCAGCAGCACCACGGGTCCGACCAGTTCGACCTTCGGCTTCTCGAACGCGTACCAGGCCACCTGGTTGCCGCCGCGCGAATGGCCGAACAGCGCCACCTTCTTCGCGCCCTGCTCCTGCAGCCAGGTGAGCCAGACGCCGATCTCGAGCAGCGCCTGGCGATGGTAGTGGACCTGGCGGATGGCGCAGTCGAACGGGCCGCGGCGCTCCTGCACCCCGAGGCTCAGGTTCAGCGCCAGGGTGTTGTGGCCGCGCTCGTTGAGCAGACGGCGCATCGTCGCGATGGTCTCCTGGTCCTTGTGCGCCAGCGTGCCGTGGACCATCAGCACGGCGCCGTCGGCCCAGGTCTTGCCCTCGGCCAGGGTGGCGTCGGCGACCAGCCGGAATCCCTCGTATTCGGTGACGACCTCCTCGGCCCGCGCCGAGCCGAAAGTCACCATGGCGACCAGCGCCGCCGCACACGCCCAAACCCGCACCATGATCGCTCCTCCGATTGCGCCCGCATCGTACCGGCCCCCGCTGGCCGGGCCAACTCGAAAACGCCCCGGCTAGTATCGCCCTGCGAGCGCGGCGAGCGCGAAGCGCAGCGGACGGGGGCGGGTCTCGGCCCAGCCGGGCGCGAACGGCTCCCAGCCGCGCCGGGCCAGCGCCCGCAGGTAGAGGTCGGCCGAGCGCGCCGGCAGCAGCGCCGGAACGGCGCGCCGCGGCACGCCTGGGCGCAGCCGCCGCGCCGCCGCGAGATGTCCGGCGGCGCGTTCGGCCACCTTCCTGGCGGCGGGCGCCAGTTCGGCCTTGCCGGCCAGCAGCGCGTCGCGGCCGATGCCGTGGGCGTCGAGCAGATCCTGCGGCAGGTACACCCGGCCGGCGGCGGCATGGAACGGCGCCGCCCGCAGCAGCCCGACCAGCGCCCAGGCGCTGCCGACGGCAAGCGCCGCGTCCTGCGCGGCGGGGGCGTCGACGCCCAGGACGTCGAGCGCGAGCTGGGTCAGCACGCCGCCGGTGTCGGCGGCATAGGCCTCGAGCGCGGCGAGGTCGGCCGGCGGCGCGTCGTCGAGGTCGCGTTCGCGGGCGTCGATGAGCCGTTCGAGGCGGGCGAGGTCGAGCCCGCGCTCCCGCACGGCGGCGCTCAGCGGCTCGGCCACGGGATGGCCGTCGACCGGCATGCCGGCCGCGATCGAGGCCAGCTTGTCGCGCCACCACTGCAGGCGGATGTGGCCCATCATCGGCTCGCTGACCTGTTCGCGGATCCTGGCGAGTTCGAGATTGAAGGCGTAGAGCGCGAACAGCGCCTCGCGCCGGTCGGGCGGCGCGAACAACGCGCTCAGGAAGCGTTCGCGGTCTAATCGCCGCACCTGCTCGGCGACGTAGGACAGCGCGGGCGTCGCGGGCATTCGTTCCTCTCTGCGCTGCCGCGAGGGCGCTTGGCCCTAGCTGGCGTCTGCGGTATTGTCTGGTTCTCTGCCCGAGCCGGGCAGCATAGACATGGTTGGGGGGGCGTCAACATTGCAGTACGAAACATCCGATCGGGGTGACGTCGTCGAGGTTACTCTGCACGGCCGCGTGACCTATTCCGATCACCCGTCGTTCCGCAACGTGATCGGCCAGATTCGTGATTCCTCGGCCCAAAAGTTGATCTTCGACATGTCCGACGTCGAGTTCATCGACTCCGCCGGCCTCGGCATGCTGCTGATGGTCCGCGACACCGCTTCGCAGAAGAAGGCCGAGGTCGTGCTCCGCAATCCGCGCGGCCAGGTCCAGCGGATCTTCGCCTCGAGCAAGTTCGAGACCCTCTTCACCGTCGAAGCGTAGGCCGCCGTGTCGAAATCGATCAAGCTGTGCGGAGACGGCGTCTCCGAGGCGACGCTCGCCGAATTGGCCGACAGCGCCGGGTGCGCGATCGTCGGCGGCGATTGCGCCGCCGGCGCACCGGACGACGACTCGCGCCTCGCGGTCATCGTCGGCGACGTCGACGAGGAGCGGCTGTCGCGCGCCCTGCGCGCCCCCGTCGCCGCCTGCATCGAGGCCGATGGCGGCCTGGAGCCGGTTTTCGCGGCCATTCCGGAACGGGGGCTGCTCGTCTCGCTGACCACCGTGACCGCCTACGGGCTCGAAGTGGCGCGGGCGCTGTGCCAGGCGGTGGCCGAGCGGACCAGCCTCGACGAGAACGTCCATCAGGTGATGGAACTGGCTCTGCACGAGGCGCTGGTCAACGCGATGGTGCACGGCAATCTCGAGATCGGCTCGCTGAACAAGGACAGCCTCGACGATTTCATCCAGTTCTGCCAGACCATCGAGACCCGGCTCAACGACGGGCATTTCGGCGGCCGGCGGGTGACCATCCTGACCACCTGGGACGACGGCGAGGTGGTCGTGACCATCGACGACGAAGGACCCGGCTACGACGCCGCCATCCTCGACCGGCCGATCGACCTGAACAAGAAGTCCGGCCGCGGCCTGTTCCTGATCCGGGACATCTGCAAGGAAACCGCCATGGAGAACGGCGGCCGCCGCCTGGTGATGAGGTTCGCGCGATGACGATCGCCGGCAGGCCGGACCCCGCACCCGGCGCCGCCTCGGCCGGGCTCGACGAGAAGCTCCGCGCCTGCCGGGTTCTGGTGGTCGAGGACACCGAGGCCAGCCGCCGCCTGATCGGCGCCTTCCTCGCCGCCGCCGGCATCCGCGAGGTCGCGTTCGCCTGCGACGGCGTCGAGGGGCTGGAGAAGGCCGAGGCGTTCGATCCCGACCTGATCATCCTCGACATCATGATGCCGCGCATGGACGGCTTCGAGGTGTGCCGCAACCTCCGGGCCAACCCGCGTTTCGCCCGCCTGCCGGTGCTGGTGCAGACCGCGCTGGGCTCGCCCGAGGAGCGGACCTCGGTGTTCCGCGCCGGCGCCACCGATCTGGTGACCAAGCCGATCCACGGCCCCGAACTGATCGCCCGGGTGCGGGTGCACCTCGAGAACCGGCTGCTGGTGCGCAGCCTGGTCGAATACCGCGAGCGGGTGCAGTCCGAACTGGACACGGCGCGCGACATGCAGTTCGCGCTGATGCCGTCGGCCGGGCACATCAGCGACGTCTCGGAAAAGCACGATCTGGTGCTGCAGGCGCATTTCGAGCCGTCCTCGGAACTGGGCGGCGACTATTGGGGCATGCGCGACATCGGCGACGGCAGGGTGGCGGTGTTCATCGTCGACTTCGCCGGCCACGGCGTCACCGCGGCGATGAACACGTTCCGCCTGCACACGCTGATGCGCCAGGCCACGCCCGACAGCGCCCCGCCCGGCGCCTATCTCGGCGCCCTCAACGAGCGCCTGGTCGAACTGTTGGCGATCGATCAGTACTGCACGGTGCTGTTCGGGGTGCTGGATACGGTGGCCGACACCTTCACCTACGCCGCCGCCGCCTCTCCCAATCCGGTCATCGGCACCGCGAACGCGGCCGAGATGCTCGATTCGAGCGGGCTGCCGGTCGGCATCGCCCGCGGCATCCCCTACGAAGAGCGGGTCGTGCCGTTCCCGAAGGGGACGTTCCTGCTGCTCTACTCCGACGCCCTGACCGAGACCCAGAACAGCGCCGGCGAATGCCTCGAGGATGCCGACGTGTGCCGGCTGGCGGTCGAGGCGGCGGGCCGCGGCGACGAGCCGCTGCAGCACATCCTGTCGGCGTTCCGCCAGGACCGGCCGGTGGTCGGCGACGACCTGACCTTGGTCTGGCTGTCGCGCCGGCCATAAGTCCGGCGTCACCTATCCGCAAGTGGTGGCCGGTCCCACTCACCCGGGTATGGGTCGGGGGGTTTTCGGTTGATTTGTTACGCGTACGTTGCTCTATAGTGACCATTGTAGATAACAAAAAACGATAACGGTCACAAACTGGGGAATCGGAGGCGACGTATGACGGATCGGCTGCCGGAGACGGCTGCTACGGAGGCCGCGGTAGAGGCCAATGACGCGGCGGATGCGTTCGCCGACGAAATTCTGCGCAGGGTCCAGGAACTGAGTCTCGAAGTCGCCGACATCGCCGGCAGCGTCGAGGGCGTCGCGCGGTTCGTGAAGCACCAGGAAACCCTCTTCGGGCACCTGAAGGCCATTGCCGCGGACATGGCCCAGGCGATCCACCAGATCGACGCGGCCGCCCAGGAGACCAACCGGGTGGCCATGCAGGCGGCGGAGAACTCGAGCCATTCGCAGCAGACGATCACCGCGGCGGTCGGCAACATCCATCGCCTGGTCGGCTCGGTCCAGGGCATCGAGGAACGGCTGAACGTGCTGGAGTCGTCGCTGGGCGAGGTCCGCGGCATGTCGCGCAGCATCCAGGCGATCGCCCGCCAGACCAACCTTCTGGCCCTGAACGCCACCATCGAGGCCGCCCGCGCCGGCGAGGCGGGCCGCGGCTTCGCGGTCGTCGCCGGCGAGGTCAAGACCCTGGCGCGCCAGACCTCGGACGCCACCACCGGCATCGACGCCACGGTCGGCAATCTGTCGCAGAACATCACCGAACTGATCTCGACCAGCACCGAGACTGTCACCACCGCCGACTCGGTCGGCGCCGGAGTCGGCGACATCGATCAGGTGGTGGCCAATTTCGGCACTTCGCTGCACACGGTCGAGCAGCGGGTCTCCGACATCACCCAGGCCGCCGGCACCAGCCTGTCGCAGTGCTCGGAGGTGATGGGCGAGATCGACCGCTTCGTCGAGGGCGTGGCGCTGACCAGCGAGAATCTCCGCGTCGCCGACGAGCGCATCCTGACGGTGCTCAACTCCAGCGAGAAGCTGATCGGCTTCATCGCCGAAAGCAAGTTCCGCACCAAGGACACGCCGTTCATCGAATTCGTCCAGGAGCAGGCGAAGCGCGTCGCGGCGGTGTTCGAGGACGCGGTCGCCACGGGGCGCATCTCGACGGCCGACCTGTTCGACGAGAACTACCAGCCGATCCCCAACACCAACCCGCAGCAGCACATGACCCGCTTCGTCGCCTTCACCGACGAGGTGCTGCCGGCGATCCAGGAGCCGGCGCTGCAGTTCAACGACAAGGTCGCGTTCTGCGCGGCCGTCGACCGCAACGGCTTCCTGCCGACCCACAACAGGAAGTTCTCGCAGCCGCAGGGCGGCGACGCCGCCTGGAACAACGCCAACTGCCGCAACCGGCGCATCTTCAACGACCGCACCGGACTGGCCGCCGGCCGAAACACGAAGCCGTTTTTGCTGCAGACCTACCGCCGCGACATGGGCGGCGGCAACTTCGTGATGATGAAGGACGTCTCGGCCCCGATCATCGTCCAGGGCCGGCACTGGGGCGGCCTGCGGATCGGCTATCGTTTGTAGGCGCTTCGGCGACGGGGTGCGCCGCCCGGATAATCCGGGCGGTCGCCCCGCTCTCGCCGGTGGCAGTCATTGCCGCACCGCACTCATCCGGATTCGCCCCCCTCTCGGGTCCGCTCGCCTGCTATCGTCTTCCCACTGGGAATACGCAATTCGGGCTTTGTCATGGCGGACCGCCTTTCACCTCAGGAGCATTTCTGCCCCCATTGCGGGAGCGTGACGCCGCATGCCGTGATCGCCACCGCCGAGCACGAGGTGATCTGGTGGTGCCAGTCCTGCTGCGTGCCGCAGGTCGAGGACGAGGATGGCCCGCCGCCGCCGCTGGAAGAGCCCCGTCCCGCGGAGGACCGGCGGTAGTAGGGCCTCACTCCCACCGGCGCGCGTAGTTCGGCGGCACCAGCACGGTCGCGGCGCCGCGGCTGCCCTGAGGCGCCGGCGGGTGGTCCAGGCTGTGGTGCAGGCCGCGGCTTTCCTTGCGCTCAAGCGCCGAGCGGATGATCAGGTCGGCGACCACCGCCAGGTTGCGCAGCTCCAGCAGGTCGTTGGTGACCACGAACGTGCCGTAGTATTCGGCGATCTCGGCCAGCAGCAGGTCGACGCGCCGCTTGGCGCGCCGCAGCCGCTTGTTGGTGCGGACGATGCCGACATAGTCCCACATGAACCGGTGCAG
>CAZJFH010000093.1:0-17457 GCA_964545205.1 uncultured Rhodospirillaceae bacterium | reverse complement strand
TCGGCCACCGTGCCGATGACCGCACTGAGCACGGCATTGCCGCCTTGGATGCCGCCGAACGCCAGCGAAAACACAACAAGTTGTGCGGCGCAGAAACCGCCCAGCGGCGCAGCCATGCCGACGCCGAGCGCAGCGTGGACCGGACCCCACACCGTATTGATTCTACCGGAGAGCAGGGTGCCAGTCTGCGCGGCCTGAACCATCCCTTGAATCGTTTGGACCGCCAGGACCATGCTGCCCAGCGTCAGGGCCATCGCGCTGATAATCGCAGCCATCGCGGCCACAGGGCCATCCGTCTGTTGCAGAGCGCGCACCCATCCGGCGGCAATATCTTGCTCGCCGGGCGCGCCGAATAGCTGATCCAGGATGCCGCCGCCCGCTGCCAGCGCATTGCCTGGCGTCAGCGCGGCCGCGACGGCGACGGCCAGGGCCAGCCGAGGCAGCCACGCCCCTGGCTGGCGCAGCCAGGCGCCCAGCGACGTCAGGCTCCGGCTGCGGTATAGATGGTTGTAGTAGCAGGCGCGCAGCAGCAGCGCGCCGACCAGGATGCAGGGGGCGAAGCTGGCGCCGACAGCAGCCACCCATCCGAACACTGGCGCCATATTTCGCGCGCTCAGTGTGCCGACCGCCGCCAGCACGGCCAGCAGGCAGCCCATCAAAGCCGCCTTCGCGAATTCCGCACGCTGCGCTTTGCGTAGCGCCGCCTCATCGAGGCCCGCCGCCTCGGCCGCCGCCGCGAAGGCCACGCGCCGATTATTGAGCGCAGCAATCCTGGCCTCGGCCTCGGACGGCGCGGCCGACCGGCGCCGGAAGCCGGAGAGGATCGAGGCGCCGAGGCCCAGCACGCGGCCGGTGCTCTTGGCGCCGGAGGCCAGGGTATCGGCACCGGAGCCATAAAAGGCGATCCGGCCGAGGCGGCGGAGGCGGCTCATTGCTGCGCTTCCGGCATCAGCTCTCGCACGAGCGCGCCGAGCGCGTAAATCAGCGCAGCGCGTTGCGATAAGCGCCGATCTGTCGTCTCGACGCGGATTGAGCGGGCGGCACCATGTAAGCCGACTGTGATTTTTAGATCGCCGTAAACACACGGAATACGGCTCTCGATTCCCGCAGCATCCAGCACAGCAGCGATCCGCTCCATCGCTGGCCCGCCGCCGCCGAATTGATCGAGGCTGACATCAAAATCGAAATCATCAGCCATGAGAGGCCTCCTCCGCTGCATCCACCGGCACACATGCTGCCGCCGCCGCATCCGGATTTTCGGCGGCCCACGCCAGCACAGCGGCGCCAATAGCGGCCAGGCGCCGGGCCTCTTCGGCGCGCGCGGCAGCCGCAGCGCGGCGCCGGAGCCGTGCTACGCTAGCACGCTCTTTTCGAGCACGCTCTTCGGCACGGGCCAGAGTACTCGTAATGTCATTAGACGTGGCACGCGCCATTGCTCAAATCCTCGTTTAGGTGTGACACACATGATTAAAGGATAGTAGCCAGTTATCGCAAAGCGCAAGGCCAAAGGAACGGATCGCGAACACACGGCCTTGTTTTTCGCCGATGTAAGACATAAGGTTAACGGTAAGACTTTAGCAAGCCATGTCTCGTCTTACGCCGAGACAGCTTGCCAGGGGGCTTCGCCCCCGTGGACCCACACTGTTTTCTTACCGCGATGAAAGGTGCCGAATGCCTGTACTTAACTTTCGCATCAGCGCAGCCGATGCCGATCTACTGCGCCAGGCAGCAGCACAAGATGGGCGTACACTATCGGATTATTTGCGGCACACGGTCGGCTTGTCTGTCCGCCGAAAACGTCGTCATCCCCAGGCCGCCGAAATGGGGCCTGTTTTGGCCGAGCTTGGCCGGATCGGCGGCAATATTAACCAGCTCGCGAAGTGGAGTAATGGCAACCGCCAGAGCCCCAACATGCTGTTGCTGCAACGCGCTGCGGCAGATGTGCGCCGCGCCCGCGAGGCCATCGAGGCCCAGCTAAAATGATAATCAAATCAACACGGATACGTGTCGGCGGCGCCGAGGCGGCCGGGCGGCACATCCTCGATAGAGCCGATGGCAACGAAAAAATCGTCATCATCAGCGGCGGCCGAGAGACCCTGGCAGCCGCCGAAGGAATAGCCGCGCTACACGCTCAACGATTCGGCTTGAGACACTATGTCATCAGCCCCGACGAGCCGCTTTCGCGCGGCCAGCTACAGCGGATGCTTGCTGCGATCCGGCAGGAGTACGGCATCCCGGCCGAAGCCCTGGAAACCTTAGTTGCTCATACCAAAATGCGCGCCGATGGCGCAAAAACCGAGCATTATCACTACCTCGTGCCGGAGGCCGACCCAACCACCGGCAGAGTCCTCAGCAGCCGTCATTCGTACGCCAGGAACGAAAAACTGGCCCGCGTGGCCGAATGCGAGTTCGGCCACCAGATCACCCCAGGCCGCCACAACCGCGCCGTCATCGCCGCCCTACGTCGCGAAGGCCGCGCCGACCTGGCCGCCCGGCTGACCGCCGCCGCCGACGTGCCGCGCCCCACGGCCGCTTTTGATGCTGAGCAGCATCAGCGCGCCAAAAGAAACGGCGTCAGCTTGCCGCAGGCCCGGCAGGCCATAAAAGATGCGTGGAAGCTATCCGATGCCGAGATGGCCGCCGCGCTTCAGCGCGCTGGCCTCCGCATCGAGAAGGGGACCAAGTGCCCGATCATCACGACGACCGACGCCAGCGGCGCCAAGGTTGAGCTTGGCGCCTTGCACCGCCTCGCAAAATGCAAGCTCGCCGAGGCCCGCAGCCGCTTCGAGCGCCTTCAGCAGCCCGCTCCGGCGCCCCAGCCGCCCGGCATAGCGCCCGCCGACGCCCAGGCCGCCGCCGAGCGCCGCAGCAAGCAGCGGGCCGCATTGCAGGCTGGCACGTATGAGGGCCTGTGGCTGCCGGAGGAGCTAAGGAAGCGCGTCCTCGGCATCGAGCGGCGGCCAGAGCGCGGAATCGCCGTCATCCGCCTGCGCAGCGGCGCCCGGATCATCGACTCCGGCGACCGGCTGGAACTCAGAGGCGCCTCGACGATGGACTCGGCCCGCATCCTGGCCCAGGCCGCCGCCGCCCATGGCTGGCAAGCTGTCCGGATCAGCGGCGATGCGGCTTTCAAGGATAAGATCGCGGTCGAGCTTGCGCTGATGCGGCCGCCGATCCGCGTGGAAGGCCATCAGCTCTCGGCTGAGGCTCAGCGTCGGCTTGATGCCGAGCTTGCGCGCCGATCCGAGATCAGCCGCCGCGCTGACGAGGCTCGCGAGCGGCTGTCGCGCAGCCTTGGCAGGAGCAGAGCCGAGCCGGAGAAGGCCCCGAAGCCCGAGGAGGCGCCGAGCCCGGCGCCGCTGCCGCGCTTGGTACCGCCGTGGGTATCCAGGACAGAGAAAGCGCTCGAACGGCGCGACGGCTAGACGTTGCTACCTTCGGGGTAACACATTAGAGTTAGCCTCCACCTTCGCGCTGTGTCTTGGGGGCGCCATGAAACTGACCGGCCTAAAACTTCGCGGCTTTCGCTGCTACCAGGAACAAATCCAAATCAGCTTCGATGACCTTACGGCGATCATCGGTCGGAATGACGTGGGCAAATCCGCCGTGATGGATGCGCTGTCCGTATTTTTTGGAGAGACTGCGCTGGAGAAGGACGACGTTTCCATCGGCAGCGAAGAGGTTGAGATAGCCTGCACGTTTTCCGACCTGCCCCGGAATGCCGTCGTTGATGCCGAATTCCCCTCGACGTTCGCTGGAGAGTATCTGCTGAATCGCGATGGGGAGATGGAGATTGTTCAGCTATACAACGGCTCTCTCACCAAACCGAAGCTGATCGGAACTTTCGCGCGGGCGCTACATCCGACTGCCGATGGCTACTCTGACCTCCTCTCGCTGAAGAAGTCCGATTTGGCGGCGCGCGCCAAGGAACTCGGGGTCGATCTCTCTGAAGTAAACAAGAAAGCCAATGCGCCCGTCCGGGCGGCAATTTGGGGGCATTGCGCAGAGTTGGTGCTGGCGGAAACGCTCGTGCCGCTAGACGCCGAGGATGCCAAGAAGATTTGGTCCAGCATTGCGCCCTACCTACCAGCGTTTGCTCTCTTCAAGTCCGACCGGGCGAGCACTGATCAGGATCCAGAGGCGCAGGACCCCCTCAAGGCCGCCATTCGAGATGCCATCAAAGAGAAAGAGGCCGAGCTTCTTAAGATCCAAAGCTTTGTTGAGGCGGAAGTTAAGAAAATAGCTGACGCTACCGTTGAAAAAATAAGAGAGATGGACCCATCTCTTGCATCGACGCTTTCGCCGGTTGTCACTGCAAAAAGTGGGATTCACTGTTTCAGACAAGCATTTCTGGTGACCACGGTATACCGCTTAACAAGAGAGGCTCGGGCGTAAAACGGCTCGTTTTGCTGAATTTCTTTCGGGCGAAGGCAGAAAAAGCCGCTTCTGAAAAACATTCGTCATCCGTGATTTACGCTATTGAGGAGCCGGAAACGAGCCAGCACCCTCACAACCAGCGCCTACTCATGTCCGCGCTGACGTCCCTCTCATCAGTGCCAGGCCGCCAGGTTATTGTAACAACTCACACCCCGATGCTCGCACGAGCACTTCCCGATAATAGTCTTCGCTTTCTTAGGAAGCGCGACGATAACACCAGGGAAATTCTGGTTGGTGGCGGGGAGACAAATCAGCTAATAGCGGATTCCCTTGGCATACTTCCGGATAATGGCGTCAAGTTGTTCATCGGCGTTGAGGGAAAACACGACCTTTCGTTCCTGAAGGGAATTGCTAAGGTCATGATGGCATGCGGAATAGTAGTTCCTGATCTTGAAAGGCTTGAGCTTGACGGAAAGGTAATATTCTTTCCGTTCGGCGGAGAGAACCTTGCGCTCTGGACATCTCGTCTTGAGCACCTGAACCGACCGGAATTTCACATTTGCGACCGCGATAACCAGCCGCCTGCCGAGCCGAAATACAAGGCCCATATGGACGGTGTGAATCAACGACCCGGCTGCACGGCCGTATGCACCGGAAAACGCGAGATGGAAAATTACATCCATCCGAGGGCAATCGAGGAAGCTTATGCTGCAAATGGAACAGTGATTACGCTCCCAGCCCACTTTGGCAATTTTGAGGACGTGCCCGAGACTGTCGCCAGAGCGGTTCACACTGCATCGGGAGAGATCACCCCATGGGAGGAACTCGACCAGGACCTTCAGCGGAAAAAATCAGCCAAGGCAAAAGCTCAGATCAATGGCCCGGCGGTGCTCAAGATGACCCGCGATATGCTCCAGGAGAGCGACTTCAATGAAGAAGTGACCGGGTGGCTTAGGCGAATGGGTGAAATGATGGAGTTGTAAGGCGACTCCAATCGAGCGGGGCCCCGGAAAGGAGCCCCGCTGCTAGTCAAGAAGCGTGCGTGCCAGCTCCGGCCAGAAAGAATGCAGACGGCGGGCCAACAGCGACAGCATGCCGCCAGGGCAGTCAATGTTCCCAATCGCGGCCGCAGGGGCCAATTCCAGCGCGTAATGGGACATCGAGGGCGCATCAGTGGCAATGATCATCGTGTCGCGCAGCGGTGCCGGAGTGCTCTCGGCCTCCGTCTCTATGTCGAACACGTAAATCCAAGCTGGCACGTGCTCTGGCCGCCTTGTGCCACGTTTGAACAGGTCAAACGTGCCGTCACCGTTCGGTCTCGGCTGAGGCTGGCCGAGGTGCCGCTGCCAGCTTGCCCAAACCGCCGCCGGGATCGCCAGCACACACCCGGCGCATCGTTCGTTCGTGCCTAGCTGGAACTTGAACATCATCTGGTAAAACGTCCGCTTGAAGACGTTCGCGATGTTCGGCCCTTCAACGTTTTCGGACAACCACCGCTGATTGGTTTGCAGCGTTTCCGCGAAGTTATGCGGGAACATCTCCTGGCCGTTCTTCAGGTACTCGACGACCTTGCGGTAGCTGCCATGAAAATCCATCGTCTGGATTTCGATCACGCCGAACCGCTCAAGGTGCGGCTCGCCGTCCCTGGACACAATCTCGATGACGGTGATGTCAAAGCTGAATTCGGGCGATGCTGGAGTCGGGGGAATGCTCAGCTCGCCGCCGAGTTTCGCATTGAAAAACACAAAGACGCGGCCACCAACCGCCAGTGCATCTGAGACCTGCTGCCTTGCGTCCACATCGGCCAGGCGGACACCCGGCAGGATCGTCGCCACCACCTCCGGGCCGACACCAAATAGCCGCCGCACAGCGCTTTCCAGCAGCCTCGGCTCAAGGGCACGGAAAGGACAGACGAGCCATTCATTCCGACCGCCGTCGCCAGGCGTACTGATCGTGCAAATGCCTCGTGAGGCCGCAGGCTTGTGGCAGGGATGCCGACCGCCAACGGCGGCCGACAGGAAGGGGCAGGTTTCCGAACGCTGGTCCCGGTCACTGTCCGGATCGTGCGAGACAACCGGATAGACTCGGTGCCCGAACCACTCGCATACGTAGTTTCCTCGCTCCCGCTGCACAGCAGGAGCGTTGCCAGTCCGGGGACGCCGCGCCATTAAGCCACGATCCTGTATCGCGATTTGACCGGCGCGGCCGCTCCTGCCTCACCGTCCAGAAGGCGTCGAATTTCTACCGCTACCGCCCGCGCCAGCAGCGGCGGGACAGCGTTGCCGACCTGGTCGTAGCAGTCCGTATTCGAGCCCTCGAAAACGAACCAATCGGGAAAAGCCTGGATGCGCGCTGCCTCGCGGATGCTGATCGTGCGCTCTTGCTCAGGGTGGATGTACTCCCCCGACTTGGGGTCCCGAAACCTAGTGATGATCGAGCGGGGAACGCCCCCCCACGTCATCCGTCGGTATCGCCGGGTGTGATCCTTCAGGAGAGCCCGCTGCATTCCGGCTGGCAGCAGCTCGCGGGGAAGCGAGCGCCAGTCTTGGCCGGGCTTCAGGCAGCGAATACGCTGGAGATTCACGGCTGACAGCCGCGGGGCATAATGATTGTGCAGAACGCCACCCGCGCCGCGGCGCATAGCGGCCTGATAAGCTGTCTCCGGCGGCCGGTCGTAGTGGTCCGTGGTGCCGCCGCTTGTGACGGCCGGAAGGTCTGCAATCGCATCATAGGCCGTCAGGAAACCCTCGGCCTGTTCCGCCGTCACCGTCCGATTCGGCACCAGGTCGCCGATGCCGAGCCTGCCGTGGGTGGGCAGCGGGAACCCAGCCGCAGGCAAGCCTAGGTCGCGCCGACGCGCAATGAAGATCATCCGCCAGCGCATCTGCGGCACACCGTACTGAGCCGCCAGCAGCTCCGCGCATTCTACGTCGTAGCCCAACCAATCGAACGCTTCGCCGATTTCACGCAGCAGAACGCCGCCATGCAGCGTCGCCAGGCCAGGCACGTTCTCAATGACGACCACCTGCGGCCGCAGCTCTCCTGAGATGCGGATAAAGTGCCGAAAGAGCGCATTTCGGGGGTCATCAAGCTGCCGCTGTCCCATGATGGAGAAGCCCTGGCACGGCGGCCCGCCGACGAGCAAGTCTAGCTCACCAACGCGCAGGCCCGTGACATCGAGAATCCGACTGCCAGGCAGTTGAGAGATGTCAGCCTTATCGAACGGCACGTCGGGGAAGTTGCGGCAGTGGGTTGCCGCGCAGGCCCCGGAATAATCTGAAGCGTAGAGCAGCCGAAATCCGGCGTTGACCAAGCCGAGCGAAATACCGCCCGCCCCGGCAAAAAGGTCCACCGCTGTCGGGCCGCCCTGGGACAGTGCTGTTGACGGCGCGAGGGCGTAGGCAGCCTCACCGTGCCGGTCAGAGACCGGGGCTGGAGCGTGGGGGCGCTTTCGTCGGTTCGCGTTCATCGACTGGAATATTCCACATCCGACAGCGGCACACAACGCGGAACAAAGAGAGAACGCGATTTTTTACCTGCCTGCTCGGATTGTCGGACGCTAGGCTTCCGCCTGGCACCAGATGTCGGATTACCTACGGAGGCTCCCTGTGACTGACCACCTCACGCCAGAGCGCAGGAGCCGGAACATGGCTGCCATCCGGAGCAAGAACACCAAGCCCGAGATTGTAGTAAGGCGCCTTCTGCATGCGATGGGCTACAGGTATCGCCTCAACGACCATCGCCTCCCGGGGCGGCCGGACATCGTGTTCCAGAAACGCAAGACGCTGATCTGGATTCACGGCTGTTTTTGGCACGGCCATCGCTGCCCGCGCGGAGCCCGCATTCCCAAGTCTAACGCCGAGTATTGGGGGAAGAAGCTGGCCCGCAACAAGGAACGGGATGCCGCCAATTTGACGGCGGCCAGCGAAGCCGGATGGAAGGCCTTGGTGGTCTGGGAATGCGAGATACGGGACCCCGAAAAGCTGAGGAACACGTTTGCCCAATTCCTAGGGAAGCCCCGTTCCTCGCGGCAATAGCACCTTTGGAGCAGGGATTCGTAACCCTGCCCGATGTTTCGCCTAGGCTAGCCGAGCTTCTTCGCCACCGTCGCCGGAACGGCGTTGATGTAATCGACAAGGATTTTGGCTGAGCGGTGGCCGCTCTGCGCCTGTAGCTCCCCGATGTTCAGCCCCTTTTCCGCCATGACAGAAAGGCCTTCATGCCGAAGGTCGCGGAACCGGAGGTCGGTCACCCCGGCAGCCTTCCGAGCGAGCTTCCACCTGTACGCCACCTTGTCCAGATTTAGCGGAACGAGCCCCTGCGTCGCCGCGACCGGCTGCCGGAGCCTCGCCAACAGGGAATCGACAGCAGCGATTGCACCGGTCGACAGAGTGACCTTCCGTTGCGAGCCGGTCTTGCTGTCGCGGCGCAGGATGTATACAGCATCCGTTGTGCGGTGGACTTCACCGGCACGGAGATCGAGCAGCTCCGTAGGCCGCATACCCGTGTACAACGCGAGATCGAACAGCGGGACCATGATTTCGGCGTCAGGACCTGCGGCCAGCGCGCCTCGCATCCGCTCCTCTTCGCCTTCTTGCCCCTCACCGCCATTCTTCAGGCGGCGCTCGCGGGCTGGCGGTTGGTCGGGCAATGTAATCCGCAGCCTGGGATTGTCGATATCCAGACCCCATCCGCCAGTGCCGTCAACGCGCGGCGTTGCACGTGCATGCTCGAAAAGGGCCGACAGCACGTAAACATCATTGCGTACGGTATAAGCGCTCACCGTCTTCAGCCGTTCCTTCACGATAGCCTGAACGTCGGCGGCCGACACAGAATCAAGCCTCTGTTGGGGGAGGCTTGAATTAAGAAAAACGGATGGTGCCTTTTCCTTCTTGCCCTTCGGCTTACCCTGCCAGAGGCGAAGGCGGTTCGCCTTCGCCTCGTAACCCTTTTCGCCGTCGATCACCTTTAGGTATTCCTCAATGGCACGATCCAGTGTCCAGCCGACGTGCGGCTTGGCGTCATCGACAGCTTCGGTCTTAGCCTCGCTAAAGCCCCATTTGCCTTGGAGATGAGGCGGGATCAGATCTTTAACGGGCCACCGTCGATCATCAATTGCCGCCCGAACCGCCGTCCGCCACCGGCTGGCGGCTCCTTTGCTGTCGAATGTCGAGGCGATGGACACCCCCTTGTACCGGACCTGGGCCAGGAATCGCCCCCCTCTTGGCGTGATCGTCATAACCGCCCCGTGCTACAATGCTGCTACAAAAATCATTGTAGCAGCCAATATCCCTGTACACAAGCGGCTTCGCGACGCCTTGCTAAACCGTCGTAGGGTGATAAACCCTACCGGGGGTTCGAATCCCCCCCCTTCCGCCAGCGAATTGGGAAAGCCGCGCCTTCGTGCGCGGTTTTCTGTTTCCACCCAGGCGATGCGGCGTGCGACCGGATGCGCAGCCTGCCGAAGCGCTTTACCGCATTCGGCCGACGCGCTAACCTGATCGCTTGCCAAAAATCAGCGGAGGCCTGACCATGCCGAAATTCGGACCGAAGGCGGGCAAGGGCTTCGCGGGGTTCGGCGCGTTCGCCGCCGGGCACGCGAGCGGTCCACGGAGCGGCACCAGCACGGTGACCGTCAGCCAGAGCGGCAAGGGGTCGGCCGCGGCGATCGGGGTGAGCGGCGGCGTCGACGGCGCGGTGAGCAACGTCAGCATCGTCGGCGAGCGCGTCGTCATCGACGGCCAGGAGGTGCCTGCCGAGGCGGAGACCTGGACCACCGAGGCCGGCGTCCGCTTCCGCATCAGCCGTCAGGGCGGCCGTGTCGAGGTGACGCGGATCTGAGGACGGTTTGAACGACGCCATTGCCCTGAGCGTGGCGCCGATGATGGACTGGACGGACCGGCATTGCCGGTTCTTCCATCGCCTGCTGACGCGCCACACGCTGTTGTACACCGAGATGGTCACCACCGCCGCCGTGCTGCACGGCGAGCGCGAGCGGCTGCTCGGCTTCGACCCGGTCGAGCATCCGGTGGCGCTGCAGCTCGGCGGCTCGGATCCCCGGGAGATGGCGGCCTGCGCGCGCATCGCCGCCGAATGGGGCTACGACGAGGTCAACCTGAACGTCGGCTGCCCGAGCGACCGCGTCCAGTCGGGCCGCTTCGGCGCCTGCCTGATGCGCGAGCCCGAACTGGTCGCCGAACTGGTCGCCGCCATGCGCGCCGCGGTATCGATCCCGGTGACGGTCAAAACGCGCATCGCCGTCGACGAGCTGGAGGAATGGCCGACGCTGGACGGCTTCGTGCGCACCGTCGCCGCCGCCGGCTGCACGCATTTCGTGATCCACGCCCGCAAGGCCTGGCTGCAGGGCCTGAGCCCGAAGGAGAACCGCGACGTGCCGCCGCTGCGCCACGAGCTGGTGCATCGGCTCAAGCGCGAATACCCGCACCTCGCCGTCGCCATCAACGGCGGCATCCGCTCGCTCGACGAGGCGGCGGCGCATCTGGAGCATGTCGACTCGGTGATGATCGGCCGCGCCGCCTACGAGACCCCTTACGTCCTGGCCGACGCCGACCGGCGCTTCTTCGGCGGCGGCCCCGCTCCCGGCCGACACGCGGTGGTCGCGGCGATGCTGCCCTATGTCGAGGCCCAGCGCGCCCGCGGCGTGCCGCTGGCCGCCATCTCCCGCCACATGCTCGGGCTGTTCCACGGATTGCCCGGCGCCCGCGCCTGGCGCCGCCACATCAGCGAGAACGCCCATCGGCCCGGCGCCGGGCCGGAGATGCTGGAGGCCGCGGCCGCGTTCGTGCCGCGCGAAGGCGAGGAGCGATGACCGCGCCCGTGATCCGCACCATCGGCTACGAGGCGGCCGGCTTCGGCGCCGTGCTGGCGACGCTGAAGCGGGCCGGCGTCGCCGTGGTGATCGACGTCCGCGACCTGCCGCTGTCGCGCCGCGCCGGCTTCTCGAAGCGGGTGCTCGCCGCCTCGCTGGCCGAGGCCGGCATCGACTACGTCCACCTGAAGGGCCTCGGCACGCCGAAGGAGGGCCGGCTGGCGGCGCGGCGGCGCGACTGGGCGGCGTTCTGGTCGATCGTCGACGACAAGATGCGCACGCCCGAAGCCGCCTTCGACCTGCAGCGGGCGGCCGAGATCGCCCGCGCCCGGCCCGCCGCGCTGCTGTGCTTCGAGGCCGATCCGGCGGTCTGCCATCGCCGGCGCGTCGCCGAGGATCTGGCCCGCGAGCACGGCTTCGTCATCGAGGACCTGAGCGTCGCGCCGCCGGGGAACGATCGCGATCCGCCCGTGTTCTAGGGCCATGCTTCAGCCCTACCGCACCCTGGTCGTGACCTCGCCCAAGCGCGTCCGCGCCGTCGTCGGCGGCGTCGCCATGGTCGACAGCCTGGCGCCGCGGCTGCTGCTCCGCGCCGGCAGGCTGCCGGTCTACTACTTCCCGCCCGGCGACGTCGGCAGCGACCTGCTCGCCGCCGGCGCCGAGGACCAGATCGAGGGCGTCGGCCGCGTCCGCCGCTGGTCCTCCGCCGCCGAGAACGAGCGCCGTCCGCTGGCCTGGAGCGTCGAGGATCCCGCGGACGCCGTCGGCGCGCTCCAGGACCATTTCGCCTTCGACTGGGACGCCGTCGACGGCTGGTACGAGGAAGACGAGGCCCTGTTCGGCCATCCGCGCGATCCCTTTCACCGCATCGACCTGCGCCAGTCGCACCGGGTGGTCGAGATCGATGCCGGCGGCGAGCGGCTGGCGCGCTCGACCCGGGCGCTGTTCGCGTTCGAGACCGGCCTGCCGACGCGCTATTACCTGCCGCGCGAGGACGTGCGCATGGACCTGCTGCAGCCCAGCCCCAAGACGACGTTGTGCGCCTACAAGGGCAAGGCCTTCTACTGGTCGGCCTGGATCGGCGGCCGGCTCTATCCCGACCTCGCCTGGAGCTATCCCGAACCGCTGCCCGAGAAGACCCGGCTCACCGACCTGATCGCCTTCGACGAGTCGGTCGTCGACGGAGTCCTGATCGACGGCCGCCGGATCGGGGCGGAGACGGACTGAATTTCACAGCGCACTTGAGGATGATCAAGTGCTCCCCAGCTTCAGTCTGGTATCCCCGAGGAGCAAGGCTGGAGAAGGCGTTCGCGGCATGTCCCTTCGCACGGAGTTCGGGGCGCTCGAGCGCCATGTCTCGACCACCATCCTCGGTCAGGAAGGGCTGGTGCGGCGACTGCTGATCGCGCTGCTCGCCGACGGCCATCTGCTGGTCGAGGGCCTGCCCGGTCTCGCCAAGACCAGCGCGGTCAAGGCGCTGGCCGCCGGGCTGGAGGGCAGCTTCCACCGCGTGCAGTTCACCCCCGACCTACTGCCCGCCGACCTCACCGGCACCGAGGTGTTCCGCCCCGACAGCGGCGAGTTCCGTTTCCAGCAGGGGCCGATCTTCCACAATTTCGTGCTCGCCGACGAGGTCAACCGGGCGCCGGCCAAGGTGCAGTCGGCGCTGCTGGAGGCGATGGGCGAGCGCCAGGTCACCGTCGGCCGCACCACCTATCCGCTGCCGCCGCTGTTCCTGGTGATGGCGACCCAGAACCCGATCGAGCAGGCCGGCACCTATCCCCTGCCCGAGGCGCAGCGCGACCGCTTCCTGCTGCACGTGCGCGTCGACTATCCTTCGCTGGAGACCGAGCGCGACATCCTGCGGCTGGTGCGCGCGCGCATGGCCGCGGACGACGCGGCCGCGCCGCCGCCGGCGCCGGTGCTGACGCAGGCCGCCGTGTTCGCGGCGCGGCGCGAGGCGCTGGCGGTCCACATGAGCGCCGAGGTCGAGGACTACGTCGTGCGCCTGGTCGACGCCAGCCGCCGCGCCAAGGCCTACGACGACGGCCTGGCCGGATGGATCGCCTACGGCGCCAGCCCGCGCGGCTCGATCGCCATCGACCTGGCGGCGCGCGCCCACGCCTGGCTCGACGGCCGCGACTACGTCTCGCCCGACGACGTCCAGGCCGTCGCCCCCGACGCCCTGCGCCACCGCATCCTGCTGAGCTACGACGCCGAAGCCGACGGCGTCAGCGTCGACGAGGTGATCGTCCGACTGCTGGCGCTGGTCGCGGCGCCCTGACATGGCCGCGCCGGGCGTCGCCGTCTCGGTGGCCGAGCTGATGCGGCTGCGCGGCGAGGCGCTGCGGCTGCGGCTTCCCGAGTCGAACCGCGCCGCCGGCCCCCTGCCCGACCTCTACAACTCGCTGCACCGCGGCCGCGGCCTCGAATTCGAGGAGGTGCGCGGCTACCAGCCCGGCGACGACATCCGCACCGTCGACTGGCGGGTCAGCGCCCGCACCGGCCGGCTGCACACCAAGGTGTTCCTCGAGGAACGCGAGCACGCGCTGCTGGTCGCCGTCGACGCCGGCCCGACGATGCGATTCGGCACCCGCACGGCCTTCAAGTGGGTGGCGGCGGCGCGGGCCGCGGCGGTGCTGGGCTGGCTGGCGGTCGCGAACGGCGACCGCGTCGGCGGCATGGTGATCGGCGAGACGACCATCCGCGACCGCCGGCCGGAATCCGGCATGGCCGGCCTGGCGCCGCTGTTCAAGCTGTTCGCGGCCCTGCCCGCCGCGCCGCCCGGCGGCACTCCGACCGAGCTGGCGCCGGCGCTGGCGCGCCTGGCCCACATCGCCCGCCAAGGGGCGGTGGTGGCGGTGTTCTCCGACTTCGCCGGCTGGAACCGCGAGGCCGAGACGGCGCTGGCGGCGCTGGCGGCGCGCAACGACGTCGCCGCGGTGCTGGTCCACGATCCGCTGGAGCGCGCGATGCCGCCGCCCGGCCGCTACGTCTTCGCCGACGGCGAGCGGGCGCTGGCGGTCGACGCCGGCGATCCGGCCTTGCGCCGCGCCCACGCCGACGCCTTCGCCGCCCATGCCGAGGCCGTCGCCGGGGCCTGCCGGCGCATCGGCGCGCGCTTCGCCACCCTGGCCACCGACCAGCCGACCGCGCCGACGCTGCGCGACGGCCTGCTGCGGGGGCGCCGCCATGGATGAGCTGGACCTGATCGACCGCCTGCGCGACATCCACATGCCGCCGCCGCCGCCCCTGTGGCCGCCGGCGCCGGGCTGGTGGGCGCTGCTGGCGGTCACCGCGCTGGCGGCCGCGTTGCTGGCCTGGCGGCTGCGGACGCGGCGGCGGGCCCGGCGGCAGGCGCTGCGCGAGCTCGACACGCTGGAGCGGCGCTGGCGCGCCGACGGCGACGCCGCCGCCATGGCGGCCGGGCTGGCGGTGCTGCTGCGTCGCGTCGCGCTGGCCGGCAATCCCCGCGCCGAGGTCGCCGGCCTGTCGGGCGAGGCCTGGCTGGCCTGGCTCGACGCGGGACGGGGGCCGAAATTCGGACGCGGCGCCGGCCGCGCCCTGCTCACCCTGCCCTATGGCGGCGGCGGCGGCGAACAGGCCGAAGCGCTGCTCGACCTGGCGCGGCGCTGGATCAGGATGCGGGCATGATCGGCTTCGTCTGGCCCTGGGTCTTCCTGCTGCTGCCGCTGCCCTGGCTGGTGCGGCGCTTTGCGCCGCCGGCCCGGCGGCCGGCCGGCGCCGCCCTGCGGGTGCCGTTCTTCGCGGCGCTGGCCCGCAATGCCGAGGCCGTCCGCCGCACGCCGCGCCGGCCCCGGCCGGAGCACCTGATCTGGCTGCTGCTGGTGCTGGCGGCGGCGCAGCCGCAATGGCTGCGCGAGCCGACGATGATCCCGACCTCGGGCCGCGACCTGATGCTGGTGGTCGACATCTCGGGCAGCATGCGCTCGATGGACTTCGGCAGCGGCAACGACCCGATGGACCGGCTGAGCGTGGTCAAGCAGGTCGCCGGCCGCTTCCTGGCCGAGCGCCGCGGCGACCGCGTCGGGCTGATCCTGTTCGGCGCCCAGCCCTATCTGCGGGCGCCGCTGACCCACGACCACGAGGCGGTGCGCATGCTGCTCGCCGAGGCCGAGGTCGGCCTGGCCGGCGAGCACACCGCCATAGGCGACGCCATCGGCCTGGCGCTCAAGGTCATGCGCGAGCGCCCGGCCGACAGCCGGGTGGTCGTGCTGCTGACCGACGGCGTCAGCAACGCCGGCGGCATCGGGCCGCGCCAGGCGGCGCAGCTCGCCGCCCGCGAGGGCCTGCGCATCCACACGATCGGCATGGGCGCCGACGACACCGTGGCGCCGAACCCGCTCGGCACCTGGTCCGGCGGCGCCCACCACTTCAACCGCGCGGTGCTCGAAGAGGTGGCGCACGGCTCGGGCGGCAGCTATTTCCACGCCCTCGACCGCGCCGGGCTGCAGGAGGCCTACCGGCGCATCGACCTGCTGGAGCCGTCGATCGGCGATGCCATCCGCGACCACACCGCCATCGACCTCTATCCCTGGCCCCTGGCGGCGGCGCTGCTGGCGAGCATGGCGGTGGCGCTGCGCACGACCGGCCCGAGGCGACCGGCATGAGCTGGGAGGCGTTCCACTTCCTGCGGCCGTGGTGGCTGCTGGCGCTGGTCCCGGCCGCGGTGCTGGTCTGGCGGTCGTGGCGGCGCGGCGGCGGCGGCGCCTGGTCCAATGCCGTCGATCCGCATCTGCTGCCGCACCTGGTCGCGGTCGGCGGCGGCACCCGCGCCGTGCTGGCGCTGCTGGCCGCCGGCTGGCTGGTCGGCATCCTGGCGCTGGCCGGTCCGACCTGGTCGCGGGCGCCGGCGGTGCGCTTCGTGGCGCCGCAGCCGCCGCTGGTCGTCGTGCTCGACCTGTCGCGCTCGATGACCGCCGCGGACGTCGGCACGTCGCGGCTGGCCTTCGCCCAGGGCTGGCTGGCGCGGCTCGTCGACCGCCTGCCGCCGCGGCCGCTGGCGCTGGTCGGCTATGCCGCGACCGGCCACACCCTGCTGCCGCTGACCGACGATCCCCGCCTGCTGACCACGCTGCTGCCGCAGCTCTCGCCCGACGTGCTGCCGCTGCCCGGCAGCGTTCCGGCGGCCGGGCTGGCCCGGGCGCGAACGCTCGCCAACCGCGCCCAGGCCAGCAGCGGCGACGTGCTGCTGGTCGCCGACTCCGCCGATTCGATCGCCGCCACCGCCGCCGCCGAGGCGGCGCGCGCCGGGCTGCGGGTCTCGGTCCTCGCGGTCGGGACCGGCGCCGGCACCGTCGAAATCGACGGCAAGACCGTTCCCGTGCCGCTGGAGGACGGCGGCCTGCGCGCCGTGGCGGCGGCGGGCGGCGGCGCCTATGTCGACTGGCGCGCCGATCCCGGCGGCCTCGCCGAGGCGCTGTCGGCCGGCCATGCGGCGCTGACCGACGCCGAGCGCGCCGAGGCCGCCAACCGCGTCGTCTGGCGCGACCGCGGCGCCTGGCTGGCGCTGGCGCTGCTGCCGCTGGCGGCGATCGGGTTCCGCCGCGGCTGGCTCGGCCTGCTGGCCGCGCTCTGGCTGGCGCAGCCGCAGCCGGCGGCGGCCTTCGACTGGAACGATCTGTGGCTGCGGCCGGAGCAGCGGGCGCAGCGTCTGCTCGACCAGGGCCGCGGGCTCGAAGCCGCCGATCTGTTCGCCGATCCGTTCCGCCGCGGCGCCGCCCTGTATCGCGGCGGCGACTACGCGGGCGCCGCGGCCGCCTTCGAGCGGGTACGCACCGCCGACGGCCACTTCAACCGCGGCAACGCCCTGGCGATGCTGGGCGAACTGCGGGCGGCGCGCGACGCCTTCGAGATGGCGCTGGCGCTCGATCCGACCCACCGCGACGCCCGTCACAACCTGTCGCTGGTCGCGGCCGCGACCCGGCGCGGCGACGAGCGCGACCGCCTGAAGCCGGCGCCGTTCGAGGATCACCGCCCGACCCCCGAGGTGCCGCCTTCCGCGGAGCAGCCGCCCCGGGACCGCGTCCAGGCCGACGGGCGCGCCCAGGACCCGCGGCAGTCGCGCCCGGTCGAGGACGACGAGCCGCCTGAGCGTCCGTCCGGCGGCCAGGCCGCCGCCGGCCTCGAGGGCGAGGGCAAGCGCTCGTCCGGCGGCGGCGGCGGCGAGGCGGCCGGTGCCGAGGAGCGGGACCCGCGCGGCGGCGGCCGGTCCGGCCGCGACCGCGCCG
>CAZJFH010000092.1:0-17632 GCA_964545205.1 uncultured Rhodospirillaceae bacterium | reverse complement strand
CACCGCATCGTTTCCCTCTCCCGCTCGCGGCAGAGGGCCGGGGTGAGGGTGGCGCCGTGCCGCCGGTGCGCGGCCCTCACCCTCCCACCGCTTCGCGGCGGGTCCCTCCCTCTCCCGCGGGCGGGAGAGGGGCTTCGGGACGTCCCGTGATGCCGGTGTTCGACGCCTACATGATGGTCGACTGGAGCGCTTCGGCGCAGCCGCGCCAGGGGCCGGACAGCGTCTGGATCTGCCTGCGCGAGCGCGAGGGCGCGGCGATGGCCGAGCGGCTGCTCGCCAACCCGCCGACCCGCGACGTCGCCATGGGCCTGATCGCCGACAAGCTGTCCGACCTCGTCGCCCGCGGCCGCCGGGTGCTGGTCGGCTTCGATCTCGGCTTCGGCTATCCCCAGGGCTTCGCGCAGGCGATCGGCGCCGGCGACTGGCGCGGCGTGTGGCGCGAGATCGCGCGGCGCGTCGCCGACGGCCCCGACAACGCCAACAACCGGTTCGAGGTCGCGGCGGCGT
Source organism: uncultured Rhodospirillaceae bacterium (assembly GCA_964545205.1). Lineage (GTDB taxonomy): Bacteria > Pseudomonadota > Alphaproteobacteria > Rhodospirillales > Magnetospirillaceae > CAZJFH01. Next base: position 17,125 of record CAZJFH010000092.1, on the reverse strand, counting down.
TCAACGGCATCGTCTCGGGCAAGCACTTTCCGTTCTGGGGCCACCCGGCCGGCGTCGAGTACGACGGCCTCAGTGCCCGCCGGCCCGCCGCCTACGGTCCGCTGGCCGAGTTCCGGCTGTGCGAGCGCCGGCTGTCCGGCCCGCAGCCGGTGTGGAAGATGGCCTATGCCGGCAGCGTCGGCGGACAGACCCTGCTCGGCATTCCGCGGCTGCGGGCGTTGCGCGAGCACCCCTGGATCAGCGAGGTGACCCGGGTGTGGCCGTTCGAGACCGGGCTGCGGCCGCTCGAGCGCCAGGACGACTGGCGGGTGGTGCTGGCCGAGGTCTATCCGTCGATGCTGACGGTGCCGGTGCCGGAAGGCTCGGTCAAGGACGCCCAGCAGGTCACCGCGCTGGCCCGCCACTTCGCCGAACTCGACGCCGCCGAGCGCCTGGGCGCGCTGTTCGCCGGCGACGAGGGCTTGAGCGCCGCCGAGCGCGCCGTCGTCGAGCGCGAGGAGGGCTGGATCCTGGGCGTCACCGGCCGGCCGCCGGTGCCCGACGACTACATCCGCGACCCCGACGCCATCTACGCCGCCTCGGTCGAGGCGATCCGCCGCGAATGCGACCTGTCGGGCATTCCCGACGACCTGCAGGCGCTGGCGATCCGGGTGGTGCACGCCTGCGGCATGCCCGACGTCGCCTCGGACCTGGTGTTCTCGCCGGGCGCCGGCGCGCTCGGCCGCCAGGCGCTGCAGGCCGGCGCGCCGGTGCTGGTCGACGCCGAGATGGTCGCCTACGGCGTCATCCGCCGGCTGCTGCCGGCCGGCAATCCGGTGATCTGCACGCTCAACGACGCCAAGGTGCCGGACCTGGCCCGGAAGCTGGGCACCACCCGCTCGGCGGCGGCGCTGGAGCTGTGGCGCGAGCGGATGGGCGGCGCCGTCGTCGCCATCGGCAACGCCCCGACGGCGCTGTTCCGGCTGCTGGAGATGGTCGCCCAGGGCGCGCCGAAGCCGGCGCTGGTGCTGGGCTTCCCGGTCGGCTTCGTCGGCGCCGCCGAGAGCAAGGCGGCGCTGGCCGCCAACACGCTGGGCATCCCCTACGTCGCCCTGAGCGGCCGCCGCGGCGGCAGCGCCATGGCGGCGGCGGCGGTCAACGCCCTGGCCGGAGGCATGCCGTGACCGCGCCGTGGCTGGCGATCGTCGGCCTCGGCGAGGACGGCTGGGACGGCCTGTCCGCCGCCGCCCGCGCCCTGGTCGAGAACGCCGAGATCGTCGCCGGCGGCGCGCGGCATTTCGAGCTGATCCCGCCGCCCGCCGCCGAACGCCTGGTCTGGGGCAACATGCGCCGCGACCTCGAGGTGCTGGCCGCCCTGCGCGGCCGCCGGGTCTGCGTGCTGGCCAGCGGCGATCCGCTGTGGTTCGGCATCGGCGCCACCATCGCCCGCATCGTTCCGCCGGCGGAATGGATCGTCGTGCCGGCCGCCGGCGCCTTCAGCCTGGCGGCGGCGCGCATGGGCTGGCCGCTGCAGGAGGTCACCACGCTGTCGGTGCACGCGCGGCCGCTGGAGGCGCTGAACCTCCATCTCGCGCCCGGCGCGCGGCTGTTGCTGCTGACCCAGGGCCCCGACACGCCGGCGCTGATCGCCGACCTGCTCAAGGAGCGCGGCTTCGGCCCCAGCGCGATCACCGCGTTCGAGCGCCTGGGCGGCCCGGCCGAGCGCCGCGTCGACGCCACCGCCGAGACCTGGAGCGGGCTGGTCGATCCGCTCAACACCGTCGCCGTCGAATGCCGGCCGGGGCCGCACGCGATGGCGTGGCCGCGCGTCGCCGGGCTTGCCGACGACGCCTATCTCCACGACGGCCAGCTCACCAAGCGCGAGGTCCGCGCCGCCACCCTGGCGCTGCTGGCGCCGCTGCCCGGCGAGCTGTTGTGGGACGTCGGCGCCGGCTGCGGCTCGATCGCCATCGAATGGGCGCGGGCCGGCGGCCGGGCGATCGCCTTCGAGCGCGATCCCGAGCATTGCACGCTGGTCGCCACCAACGCCGCCCGCCTCGGCGTGCCCGAGGTCGCGGTGCGCCGCGCCACGGCGCCGGACGAACTGCCGTTGCAGGACGGCGCGGCGCCCGACGCGGTGTTCATCGGCGGCGGCGTCTCGCGGCCCGGCATGCTCGAGGCCTGCTGGCGGGCGCTGCGGCCGGGCGGGCGGCTGGGCGCCAACACGGTGACCGCCCAGGGCGAGGCGGCGCTGCTCGACTGGCACGCCCGCCACGGCGGCGAGATGGTGCGGGTCTCGGTGGCGCGGCTCGGCTACACGGGGGGCTTCCACGGCTGGCGGCCGCTGATGCCGGTCACCCAGTATCTCGGACACAAGCCATGACCGGCACCCTGTACGGCGTCGGCGTCGGCCCCGGCGATCCCGAGCTGATCACCCTGAAGGCGGTGCGGATTCTCCGTTCGGTGCCGGCGATCGCCTATCCGGCGCCGCTCGACGGCGACGGCATGGCGCGGCGGCTGGCGGCGGCGCATCTGCCCGGCGGCCAGGACGAGATCGTCATGCGCATGGCCTTCGACCCCAGGCTGCCGCCGCCCGACGAGGCCTACGACCGCGGCGCCGCCGCCATCGCCGTCCATCTGGCGGCGGGGCGCGACGTCGCCGTGCTGTGCGAGGGCGACCCGCTGTTCTTCGGCAGTTTCGCCTACGTAATGGAACGCCTGGACGGGCGATTCCCGGTCGAGGTGGTGCCCGGCGTCGCCTCGCCGATGGCCTGCGCGTCGGTGCTCAGGCGGCCGCTGACCACCCGCGACGAGGCGCTGGCGATCGTGCCGGCGACGCGCGGCGAGGCCGAGATCGAGGCGGCGCTCGCCGGCTGCGAGGCCGGCGTGGTGATGAAGCTCGGGCGCCATCTGGCCAAGGTCCGCCGCGTCCTCGACCGCCTCGGCCTCGACGGCACCGTGGTCGCCTGGGCCGGCCATGCCGAGCAGCGGATCATGACCCTCGACGAGGCCGCGGCCGAGGGCACGCCCTATTTCTCGATGCTGCTGGTGCGGCGCTGCTCCGACCCCTCTCCCGCCTGCGGGAGAGGGAGGGGCCCGGCCGAAGGCCGGGAGGGTGAGGGCGGCGCCTCGGCGGACCTGCAAATGACGCCGAAGCGCGACCCCCACCCCGACCCTCCCCCGCGGGCGGGGGAGGGAGCTTGAGGAGCTCCTGATGACCGACATCGCCATCGTCACCCTGTCGCCGGCCACCGCCGCGCTGGCCGAGTCCCTGCGCGACGCGCTGCCGGGGGCGCGCGTCCACGGCCTCGCCGGCCGCTGCGACGACGCCGACGTGGTCTTCGACGACGCGATGGCGCATCTGCGGGCGCTGTTCGCCGCCGGCCAGGCGATCGTCGGCCTGTGCGCCGCCGGCATCCTGATCCGCGCCGTGGCGCCGGCGCTGGCCGACAAGACCGCCGAGCCGCCGGTCGTGGCGGTGTCGCCCGACGGCGGCCATGCCGTGCCGCTGCTCGGCGGCCATCGCGGCGCCAACGCGCTGGCGCGCGATATCGCCGCGATCGCCGGCGGCGCGGCGGCGGTGACCACCGCCGGCGACGGCGCTTTCGGCATGGCGCTCGACGAGCCGCCGCCGGGCTGGCGGGTCGCCAATCCGGCGCTGGCCAAGCCGGTCACGGCCGAGCTGCTGGCCGGCCGGCCGGTGCGGCTGGTGGTCGAGGCCGGCGACGCCGGCTGGCTGCAGGGCTCGGGGGCGCCGTTCTGCGCCTGCGCGACACCGCTGTCGGTGCGAATCACCGAGCGCGCCGTCGAGGCCGACGACGCCCTGGTGCTGCATCCGCCGGTGCTGGCGCTGGGGGTGGGGTGCGAGCGCGGCGCCGAGCCGGCCGAGCTGATCGGCCTGGTGCGCGAGACGCTGGCGGAACACGGCCTGGCGCAAGGCGCGGTCGCCGGCGTCTACTCGATCGATCTGAAGGCCGACGAGGGCGCGGTGCACGCGCTGGCCGCCGAACTCGGCGTGCCGGCCCGTTTCTTCGGCGCCGCCGAGCTGGAGGCCGAGGCGCCGCGCCTCGCCAACCCCTCGGACGTCGTCTTCGCCGAGACCGGCTGCCACGGCGTCTCGGAAGGCGCCGCCCTGGCCGCCGCCGGCCGCGACGCCGGCCTGGTCGTCGCCAAGACCAAGTCGAAGCGCTGCACCTGCGCCGTCGCCCTGGCCCCGGCCGGCGTCGGCGCTGCCGGAAAGCCGCGCGGCAGCTTGGCGGTGGTCGGCATCGGCCCGGGCAGCGCCGAATGGCGCACGCCCGAGGCCGACCGCGCCGTCGCGCTGGCCGAGGACGTCGTCGGCTACGGCCTCTATCTCGACCTGCTCGGCCCGGCGATCGCCGGCAAGCGCCGCCACGAGAGCGCGCTCGGCGCCGAGGAGGACCGCGCCCGCATCGCCCTCGACCTGGCGGCGCAGGGGCGGCGGGTGGCGCTGGTGTGCTCGGGCGACGCCGGCATCTACGCCCTGGCGACGCTGGTGTTCGAGCTGATGGACCGCGAGGACCGCGCCGACTGGAACCGGCTGGCGGTGTCGGTGGTGCCGGGCGTCTCGGCGCTGCAGGCGGCGGCGGCGCGGGCCGGGGCGCCGATCAACCACGACTTCTGCACGATCTCGCTGTCCGACCTGCTGACGCCGTGGCCGGCGATCGAGCGCCGCGTGCGCGCGGCGGCGGCCGGCGATTTCGTGGTGGCGTTCTACAACCCGGTCTCGAAGCGCCGCCGCGACCAGCTGGCGCGGGCGCGCGACATGCTGCTGGAGGCGCGGCCGCCGGAGACGCCGGTGGTGCTGGCGCGCAATCTCGGGCGGCCCGGCGAGACGGTCGAGACCGTCACCCTGGCCGAACTCGATCCCGAGCGGGTCGACATGCTGACGGTGGTGCTGGTCGGCAGCAGCGAGACGCGACGCATGCGCGACGGCCGGATCTACACGCCGCGCGGCTACGCCGCCAAGATGGGCTAGGGCCGGGGCGGCCCGCCGCTACCGCGCCAGCGAGCCGCCGACGGCGGGCATCAGCCCGGCCTCGCGCGACGGCTGGGTGGCGGCCGGCGACGGCTCGGCCTGGGTCACCATTTCGGCGATGATCCGCAGATCCTCGGGCGCCGCGTCGCCGGTGACGGCGAACATCAGCGGACCCTCGGCCCAGTAGACGACGCCGCGGCGGCCGTCGTCGCGCGTTCTGGTGCGCGGGCCGACGTCGTCGGCGCGGGCCTGCATGAACAGGTAGACGCGCCGGCCGCGCTCGTCCTCGTAGGTGAGCTGCACGGCCGGCCGGTGCTCGGTGCCGACCAGCGCCTGGCCGACCAGGGTCATGCCGGCGGCGCCGAGGTCGGGAACCCGCACCACCTCGCCGACGCTGCGCTCCAGCCATGCCGCCGGTTCCTGCGGCGTCTTGCCGCCGCCGAAGGCGACCGGCTGCAGCGGTCCCTCGGCGAAGCGCTCGACGCCGGTGAACTCGGCGTGGCGCGGCTCGCGGTCCGAGAAGTGCCAGCCGGCCGCCGCGCCGCCGGCCAGCAGCGCCAGCGCCGCCGCGGCCCGGGTCAGGGTGCGCGCCCAGGCCGGCCGGCGCGGGCGGGCGCCCAGCGCCGTCCGCAGCCGCGGCGGCAGCTCCTCGTGATAGACCGGGTCGAACAGCCGGCGCAGGCCGTCGTTGATCGCCTGGTCGGCGGCGACGCGACGGGCGGCGGCGCCGTCCCGGGCGAGATGCCGCTCGACCAGGCGCGCGCGCGCCGGATCGAGGTGCCCGTCCACATAGGCCAGCAGGTCGGTTTCGCCGATCGTCTCGTCGTCGATGGTCATTTCACCCTCCTCAGGCGCGGCTCGCGCCCCCTCTTCTCGTTGTTTTCGGTTTCGGTTGCGGTTTCGTCGCCGAGCGGCGGCGCCGCGGCGGTCGCCTCGCGCAGCGCGGCCCGCGCCCGCGACAGCCGCGAGCGCACGGTGCCCATCGGCACCCCGAGCACCGCCGCCGCCTCGTCGTAGCGCATGCCCTCCAGCGCCACGAGGGCGACGACGTCGCGCTGCTCGGCCGGCAGGGCGCGAAAGGCGCGCGACAGCTCCTTCAGCTCCAGCGCGTGCAACTGGCCGGGCCCGCCGCCGGCCATCGGGGCGACGTCGTCGAGCGGCACGGTCTGCGGCGAGCGCTTGCCGCTGCGCAGCGACGACAGGTGCAGGTTGTAGAGAATCCGGAACAGCCAGGCCCGCATGTTGGTGCCCTGGCGCCACAGGTTGCTCTTGCGCAGGGCGCGCTCGATGCAGTCCTGCACCAGGTCGTCGGCGCCGGAATCGTTGCGCAGGGCGCGGGCGTAGCGGCGCAGGCGCGGCAGTTCGCGGGCGATCAGCCAGCGGGTGTCCTCGCGGCTGTCCTGGGTGGCGGCACGGTCGTCGGGGCGGAATTCCATTGTCACTGCTCCTGAGCGGCGCCGGTGTCCTCGAGTGCGGCGAGGACGCGGCGCTTGAACGCGGGATCGGCGGCCATCGCCACCACGAGCTCGTTGTAACGGCCCACTTCCAGGCCCGAGCGCTCGACGGCGGCGAGCATCTCGGCATTGGCGCGATCGCGCAGGGCGCCGCGCTCCGGCGGCTCGAGACCGCGCATGCGGCGCTCGTAGGCGTCGCGGATGGCGGCGACCCGCTGGTAGGTGCGGGCGAAGGCCTCGGCCTCGGCGTCGCCGATCTCGACCGGCGCGATCGCGGCGAGCTCTCCGTCCCCGGGGGCGGAGTCGGTGTCCTGCGCGTTCGCCGGCAGGCAGGCGGCGGCCATCGCGGCCGCGGTCAGCGTGGTCCGGAATGCGGGCATTCCCACCTCGGTGAAGTTGCTCAGCCGTGGAAGGAATGCGCACCGGCCGGGCGTTGTTCCGCCGCCACCTCGCACGGGGTAGCCCCAACGGCGAGATCGGGCTTGCGGACCGGCGTCGGCCGGCTATGGTTGCCGGCCGAGGAGGAGAGGCTTTCATGACGGTGCATTTCATCGGGGCCGGCCCCGGCGCCCCGGACCTGATCACGGTGCGCGGCCTGAACCTGATCCGCCGCTGCCCGGTGGTGCTCTACGCCGGCTCGCTGGTGCCGGCGGCGGTGGTCGCCGAGGCGCCCGAGGGCGCGCGCGTGGTCGACACCGCGCCGCTGACCCTCGACGAGATCCTTGCCGAGATCGCCGAGGCCCACGCCCGCGGCCAGGACGTCGCCCGGGTCCATTCCGGCGACCCGTCGATCTACGGCGCCGTCGCCGAGCAGATGCGCCGGCTCGACGCGCTGGGGATTCCCTACCAAGTGACGCCGGGGGTGCCGTCCTTCGCCGCCGCCGCCGCCGCCGTCGCCACCGAGCTGACCCTGCCCGACGTCAGCCAGACCATCATCCTGACCCGCACCGCGGTCCGCGCCTCGGCGATGCCGCCGGGCGAGGACCTGGCGACGCTGGGCGCCGCCCGGGCGACGCTGTGCCTGCACCTGTCGATCAACAACCTCGCCGCCGTCGTGCGCGAGCTGACGCCGCATTACGGCGCCGACTGCCCGGTCGTCGTCGCCTACCGGGTCACCTGGCCCGACCAGGCGATCCTGCGCGGCACCCTGGCCGACATCCGCGACAAGGTGAAGGCCGCCGGCCTGACCCGCACCGCCCTGGTGATGGTCGGCCGGGTGTTCGGCGACGGCGCGTTCAGCGACAGCCGCCTCTATGCCGCCGACCACACCCACGTGCTGCGGCCGGGCAAGGGATAGTGCCGGCCCCTCTCTCCTCATGGGAGAGCGGTTCAGGGTGAAGGGGTGCCGGCGCCCGGACAGGCGGATGGATCACCCTCACCCTCCCAGCCCTGCCGGGCCGGGTCCCTCCCTCTCCCCTCGAGGGAGAGGGCAGGAGGTGCGGGCGCACGCGCGCGATGTCACGCCGAGCCCAGCGCGTTGCTCAGCACCCAGTGCAGCGACGACAGCGACTTGAACGCCGCCTTGAGGTCGCGGCGCTGGTCGCGGTCGAGGATGCGCGGGTCGACGCGGTTGGAGATCGCGATCCCCGCCTCCATGTCGGCGATCTGCTGCAGCAGCAGGGCGCGGACCATCAGCGCGTGGCCGCGCACGAAGGTGGCCGCGTCCTTCTCGGCCAGGCTGCCGGCGGCCGCCAGGGCGCGCAGGCGCTCGGCGGTGCCGGTGACGGCGACGCGGTGCTTGAGCGCCAGCAGGCGCACGGTGCTGACCAGCGGCAGCAGCCCGGTCAGCTTGATGTCGATGCGGCCCTCGCGGGTCTTGAAACGCCCGAACAGCCCCAGCCCGGTGCCCATGCCCGAGACCGTGCCGGCCATCGCGTGCAGGAAGCGCGGGCTGGTCGCCGCCGCCTCGGTGAAGTGGGCGCGCACCGCCTCGGCCAGCGCCGCCTCGCCGTGCACCGGCCGGAAGTCGCAGAAGATCGCGATGTTGAGCAGCTCCTCGCCGTCGGCCTCCTTCATCCAGGCGTCGATGCAGGCCTGCCAGCCGGCGAGGTCGTGGCGCCACAGCGGGTTGCGGGCCATCACCCCGCCCTGGCACAGCGGCACGCCGGCGCGGTCGAGCAGGTCGTTCATGCGCCGGCCGAGCTCGGCGAACCAGGCGTCGTGGGCGTCGCCGCCGGCATGGATCAGCGCGTTGTCCTGGTCGGCGCCGAACAGGCTCTCGCGCCGCCCGCCGGAGCCGAGCAGCAGCACGGCGTAGGCCGCCGGCGCCGCGCCCCAGCCCTCCTCGCGCATCGACTCCTCGGCGAGCTGCGCCGAGCGCGCGGTCATGTCGCGCAGCACCGAGCTGGTCACCGCCGCGACGCCGAGACCGTCGACGCCTTCGGCGAGCAGGCCGCGGGCCAGGGCCGGCAACTGCTCGCGCGCCGCCGCCATCGCCGCCGGACCGGCGGCGGTGATGACGCCGTCGCCCAGGGCCAGCGCCGCGCCGGCGCGCAGCCGCAGCAGCCCGCGCACCGTGACCATGCCGGTGGCGCGCCCGGCCCGGTCGACGGCGACCAGGTGGCGCAGCCCGAGCCGGTCCATGCGGCCCATCGCGACGTAGAGCAGGGCGTCGTCGCGCACGGTGGCCACCGGGCTCGACATCACCTGCGACAGCGGCAGGCCCAGCGCCCGCTCGCGGTGGCGGGCGACGGTGCGCAGCACGTCGCGCTCGGTGACGATGCCGACCGGCCGGCGGTGATCGTCGGCGACGACGAGCGAGCTGATGCCGGCCTCGGCCATCACGCGGCTGGCCGCGGCGAGGTCGGTCCCGGGCGTCGCCGTCGCCACCGGGCTGCCCATCACCTCGTGGACGCGGTGGCGGTAGGGAAAGCTCTCCAGGCGCTCCAGCGACGACGTATCGGCCATGCCGTCCCTCCTTTTTGCCTCACCAGCCGGCGCGCTTCTGCGACGCGATCACCCGCGTCGCCGTCCGGGCGAAGGCCAGCGCCTCGCCGAAGGTCGTGACGCCGCGCTCGGCCAGCAGCGGCAGCATGCGCACGTAGACCTCGGCGGTGACCAGGCTGTCGCCCAGCGCCGTGTGGCGGCCCGAGACGTCGACCCCGAGCCGCAGCGCGATCGATTCGAGGTTGAGGTCGGTCTCGGACGGCTCCAGCGCCGCCGCCAGCAGCAGCGTGTCGAGCCAGGGCGGGTCCTGCCACGCGATCCCCGCCGCGGCGGCGCCCTTGCGCAGCATCGCGATGTCGAAGCCGATGTTGTGGCCGACCAGCACGGTGTCGCGCATCATCGCCAGCAGCTCGGGCATCACGCCCTCGGGGCCGGCGACGCCGGCGACCATGGCGTTGGTGATGCCGTGCACGGCGGTCGAGCGCGGCGGGATCGAGCGGCCGGGATGGACCAGCCGGTCGAGGCTGGCGCCGGGATAGATGCGGGCGCCGTGAACCCGCACGGCGCCGACGGCGCACATCGTGTCGATGGTGACGTCGAGGCCGGTGGTCTCGGTGTCGAGCACCAGGCAGGACAGGCGCTCGAGCGGCGTGTCGGGGCGCGGCGGCACCGGCGGCGGCGGCACGTCGTGGAGGTCGAGCGCGTGCTCGACCGCAGCGTAGTGCTCGACCTCGCGCGCGGCGATGGCGATCACCGCGCCGGCATGCTCGCCGAGATCGGTGACGCGCGCCGCCAGCGGCTCGCCGGCGACGGTGCGCAGCCGCGCCTCGACCGGCCGGCGCTGGCGGCGGCGGGCGTCGTCGAGCGCCGCGGCCAGCGGCCCGCGCTCCAGCGCCGCGTAGATGCTGGTGCCGACCGCGGCGCGGTCGTGGCCGAGCAGCGCCCGGCCGACGGCGTTGATCAGGCTGACCTGGCCGGTCTCGGTGACCACCACCACGGCGTCGCCCAGCGCCGCGATCACCGCCGCCAGGCGCTGGTCGGGGCGGCCCCGCTCGGCGGCGCGGCGCGACGCCATCTCGACGACCACGCGGGCGATCTGCCCGACCTCGTCGGGCGTGCCCTTGTCCCAGCGGGTGACCAGCCGCTCGGGCGGCACCTCGCCGCGCGAGAGGAGCTGCAGCGCCGTGTAGAGCAGCCGCAGGTCGTCGAAATGGCTCCGGAGCAGGTCGTGCAGCAGCCAGCCGGCGACGCCGGCGATGCCGAAACCGGCGACCACCAGCAGCGCCACCCGGCTGTCGCCCTGGGCGATCGGCACCAGCGCGGTGCCGCCGAGCACCAGCAGGCCCAGCGCCATCAGGCCGAGCAGCAGGTTGGCCAGGCGCCGCAGCCGCGGGGTCACGGCCGGCCCGCCGCGTCCGCGTAGTCGGCGCGCACCGCGTCGCGGTCGACCCGGCGCTCGAGATCCTGGCGCAGGGTGACCAGCCCGAAGCGGACCTGGTTGACCAGCACCTCGCGGTCCTCGCGGCGCAGGCTCTTGTGGATCGGCAGCAGGTCGAACATGCGGTTGCCCGAGCCGGTGGCGATCTCGGCCGCCGCGGCCGGCGGCGCCATGCGGGCGCGGGCCAGCGCCGCCTCGAACTCGGCGACCAGCGGCGCCCAGCCCTCGGCGCCGTTGGGCTGCGGCCGCGGCTGCACGGCCAGGCTGGCGGCGTAGAAGGCGCTCATGCCGGCGGCGATGCGCGCGGCGAGCTCGGGGTCGCCGGCCGGGCGCAGATAGGCCTCGGCGACGCGCAGGGCGTCGGCCAGCACGGCGGCGTAGGCCTCCCAGCGGCAGACGTGCAGCGCGTCTTGGAACGCCGCCTCGCCGAACAGCTTCTTGGCGTTGCCGGCGGCCTTGACGCGGCAATAGTTGACGGTGCCCTGGACCGTGACCCGCGCCGCCGCCCGCTCGACGGCGGCGTGCAGGGCCGGGGCGCTGCGGATCGGCGGCGGCCGGACCCAGTCGGCGAAGGCGCGAAACATCCGTGTGCCTGGTCCCGGCATGCGACTCCTTCCTTTTATTTAGCCCGAACGGCGAGGTACTTGGCACTACCAGGGGGTAGGCAATGCACCCGCTTGTTATCCACCCTGCCGAATGCTATCAATTGAAACGGAAAAAAACAAAGAAGTGGTTCAGGGAGGATCGTTCATCGGGCTTTGGGTCGTCGACCCAGGGCCTTTCGCCGTCCCTGACATCACGAAAACACCGCAGAAGCGCCGAAAAATGGCGCCCGGATGCCGTTGGCAATGCGTGATCGAGAAGGAGACGTTTCAAATGGCAAGAACTTCGCTGACGCCAGAGAAGGCGCAGGAATATTGGGGTCGAACGTCGGGACTCATGTGGACCGTCCTGGCCATCTGGTTCGTGTTCAGCTTCGGCATCCACTTCTTCGTGGGCGCGCTGAACAACGTGGTGATATTCGGATTCCCGCTCGGCTTCTACATGGCCGCGCAGGGCTCGCTGATCGTCTTCGTCATCGTGATCTTCTGGTACGCCATGCGCCAGAACCGCATCGACGAAGAATACGGCGTGTCCGAGGACTGAGGGGGCGACGGCGATGAAAGGCGATTTCACCCAGAACCTCGGCAAGGTCTACGCGATCTACACCGGCGGGTTCATCAGCTTCACCATCCTGCTCGCCATCCTCGAGCAGCTCGGAGTTCCCAACAAGTTCATCGGCTACGCCTTCGTCTTCCTGACGATCGGCGTCTACGCCATGATCGGCATCCTGTCGCGCACGGCGCAGGTCTCGGAATACTACGTCGCCGGCCGCCGCGTGCCGGCCTTCTACAACGGCATGGCGACCGGCGCCGACTGGATGAGCGCCGCCTCGTTCATCGGCATGGCCGGCACGCTGTACGCGCTGGGCTACGACGGCCTCGCCTTCGTGCTCGGCTGGACCGGCGGCTACGTGCTGGTGGCGGTGCTTCTGGCCCCGTACCTGCGCAAGTTCGGCGCCTACACGGTGCCCGACTTCCTCGGCACCCGCTACAACGGCAATGCCGCGCGTCTGGTCGGCATCATCGTGCTGTTCAGCTGCTCCTTCACCTATATTACCGCGCAGGTCTATGCCTCGGGCATCATCGCCTCGCAGTTCCTCGGCATTGCCTTCGAATGGGCGGTGTTCGCGGGTCTGGCGGGCATCCTGGTGTGCTCGATGCTCGGCGGCACGAAGGCGGTGACCTGGACGCAGGTCGCCCAGTACATCATCCTGATCATCGCCTACCTGCTGCCGGTGGTGATCATGTCGGCGCAGGTGACCGGCGTGCCGATCCCGCAGATCATGTACGGCCAGGCGCTGCAGCAGATCACCGAGCTGGAGACCCAGCTGGGCATCACGCAGCACCACATGCTGCCGTTCACCAACTACGATCCGCTCAACTTCTTCGCGCTGATCTTCTGCCTGATGCTGGGCACCGCGGCGCTGCCGCACGTGCTGATGCGCTTCTTCACCACGCCCAGCGTGCGCGACGCGCGGATGAGCGTCGGCTGGTCGCTGCTGTTCATCTTCCTGCTGTACTTCACGGCGCCGGCCTACGCCGCCTTCGCCAAGCTGGAGGTCTATCAGAACGTCATCGGCCAGCAGGTCGCCAACCTGCCGGCCTGGGTGGCGCTGTGGGGCCAGGTCGGGCTGGTCGGCGCCTGCGACGCGCCGAACGCCGCCGAGATCTTCGCCATGTGCAAGGGCGTCGTCGGCAACGCCGACGGCATCCTGCAGGTGACGGAGTTCAAGATCAACAACGACGCCATCGTGCTGGCGACGCCGGAGATCGCCGGTCTGCCCTACGTCGTCGCCGGCCTGGTCGCCGCCGGCGGCCTCGCCGCCGCGCTGTCGACGGCGGACGGGCTGCTGCTGGCCATCGCCAACGCGCTGTCGCACGACGTCTACTACCGCATGATCGACCCCAACGCCGACGCCAAGCGCCGGCTGATCGTCGCCCGCGTCCTGCTGGTCTGCGTCGCGGTCGTCGCCGCGTACGTGGCCTCGACCAAGCCGGCCGGCATCCTGTCGATGGTGGCCTGGGCGTTCTCGCTGGCGGCCTCGGGCCTGTTCCCGGCGCTGGTGATGGGCATCTGGTGGAAGCGCACCACCGACATCGGCGCCGTCGCCGGCATCGCCGCCGGCTGGGGCATCTGCCTGTTCTACCTGATCGGCACCCAGTACTTCGGCATGCCGCTGTGGTTCGGGGTCAAGAACATCTCCTGCGGCCTGTTCGGCATCCCGGTGGCGTTCCTGGTCACCTACGTCGTCAGCCTGATGACCAAGGAGCCGTCGCGCGAGATGCAGGAGTTCATCGACTCGATCCGCGTGCCGCGCGGCGAGGTCGTCCTGGCCGGCGGCGCCAGGAAGGCGGAGTAGTCGTTTCGCGTTCCGGGCGGGGAGGCCTGGCGGCCGCCCCGCCCGTCTTTTTTCCGGGGGGAGCATGGCGCCCGAGAGTTTCTTCTGGGATTACTGGTACTTCCACATCCCCAACTACCTGCTGGCGGTCCTGGTCTACACCCTGCTCGGCCGCTTCCTGCTCGGCCTTCTGGTGCCGCCCGATTCGACCAACTACATCTGGCGCTTCTTCGTCCGCCTCACCGACCCGGTGCTGCGCGCCGCCGACTGGCTGATCCCCGGCTACGTCGCCGGCGCGTTCCGGCCGCTGGCGGCGGCGTTCCACCTCTACGTTCTTCGGGTGGTGCTATTCCTGGCGATGTATGCCCAGGGAACGGCGCCGCGCCTGGAGGGAGGGGCCGGGCTCGGCTGAAGGAGAATGGGCGCCGCCGGGCGGCGCGACCAAGTGAACAGGACCGATGGATCGCATCCGCTACTACGCCGAACTGTCCGTCAAACGCGCCGTGGGCTTCGCGCTGCTGGCGATCTTCACCGTGTTCATGGGCCTGAGCCAGGACCTGGTGCTGGCCGTGCGCTCGGCGGCGATCCTGACCTCGCTGACCAGCGCCGTGCTGCTGCACTGCGCCTGGCGGGCGCCGCGCAAGGACTATCGCCGCCGCGAGCTGTGGCTGCTGCTCGACCGCTGGCACGGCCTGCCCGAGACCCGCGCCCACCAGACGATCTCGGGCGTGATGCGCGAGACCTTCCTGCGCTACGCCGAATACGCCGCCTGGGCGGCGGCGGCGCTGTGGCTGACCACCTTCGCGGCGGCGCTGTGGAAGAGCCTGGGCGGCGGGGTGACGGCGCCGGGGATGTGACGCCGCCCGCCCTGGACCGCGTGGTCCACGCGCGTTGGGAGCGGAATTCGCCTCAAACGTTTGTTATACGAATGCAAACTTGCGCGTGGCGACCCGCGGCCTATCCTGCCGGGACGGAACCCGCCGGCATGCCCTTCGCCGCCGGCACCACGAAAGCCCCAGGATGCATCAGCCGACGGTCCGGTTTCTCCCGGATTCCGAATACCAGGGCGTCCTCACCGAGGCCATCGAGACCTCGATGGACGGCTTCTGGATCGTCGACGGCGCCGGACGCATCTTGGAAGTGAACGACGCCTATGTCCGCTGTTCCGGATACAGCCGCGGCGAACTGCTGACCATGACCATCGCCGAGCTCGAGGCCAAGGAGAGCCCGGCCGAGACGGCGGCCCATGTCGGCAAGGTGTTCCGTGACGGCTACGACCGCTTCGAGAGCGTGCACCGGGCCAAGGACGGCCGCGAGTGGCCGGTCGAGGTGGCGGCCAGCCGCAGCCGCCGCGACGGCAACCGCCTGTTCGTCTTCGTCAGGGACATCAGCGGGCGGCGCGAGGCCGAGGCCGCGTTGCGCGAGCGCGAGGTGTTCCTGAAGCGCGTCATCGCCAGCAGCGCCGACTGCATCAAGGTCCTCGACCTGAACGGCACGCTGCTGTCGATGAGCGACGGCGGCCAGCGGCTGCTGGAAATCGACGATCTCGGGACGGTGCTGAACACCTGCTGGATCGATTTCTGGCAGGAGTGCGACCGCGAGGCCGTGCGCCAGGCGATCGCCGTCGCCCGCGACGGCGGCACCGGGCAGTTCCAGGCCTGCTGCCCCACCGGCAGCGGCAGCCCGAAATGGTGGGACGTCATCGTGACGCCGATCCCGAACGCCCAGGGCGCGGCCGAGCGCCTGCTCGCGGTGTCGCGCGACGTCACCGAGCGCAAGCTGTTCGAGGATCGGCTGCAGGCCGCGCGCGACGAGGCGGAGCGGGCGGACCACGGCAAGTCGCGCTTCCTGGCGGCGGCGAGCCACGACCTCCGCCAGCCGTTCCAGGCCATGCGCCTGCTGTTCGAGGCGCTGGGCGGCGCGATCCCGCCGCCGGCGCGGCCGATCTACGCCAAGCTGGACGAGGCGATGCGGGCCGGCGAGAGCCTGCTGTCGGCGCTGCTCGACGTCTCGCTGCTCGAGGTCGGCATGGTCAAGCTCGACGTGCGGGCGTTTCCGATCGACCCCGTGCTCGACAGGCTGGTCGCCGAATGCGCGCCGCAGGCGCAGGCCAAGGGCCTGCGGCTGCGCCGGGCCGGCTGCGGCCACACGGTGGTCAGCGACCCCGAGATGCTGGTGCGCATGCTGCGCAACCTGCTGCACAACGGCATCCGCTACACCCGTCGCGGCGGCCTGCTGGTCGGCTGCCGCCGCCGCGGCCGGCAGGTGCTGATCCAGGTCTGGGACACCGGCATCGGCATCGCCGCCTCGGACCTGCCCTACGTGTTCGACGAATTCTACCAGGTGGGCAACAGCGAGCGCGACCGGACCAAGGGCCTCGGCCTCGGCCTGTCGGTGGTCGCCAAGACGGCGAAACTGCTCGGCCACGCCGTCGACCTGCGCTCGGTCGAGGGCAAGGGATCGGTGTTCTCGGTGGCGGTGCCGGTGGCGGACGAGGATGGTGGGCCCGGAGGGACTCGAACCCCCAACCAAGCCGTTATGAGCGGCCCGCTCTGACCATTGAGCTACAGGCCCCACCTGGGTGGCGAAAGTAGCGAGGCCGCTGCCGCGAGTTGTGGCTGCTGCTCGACCGCTGGCACGGCCTGCCCGAGACCCGCGTCCACCAGACGATCTCGGGCGTCATGCGCGAGACCTTCCTGCGCTACGCCGAATACGCCGCCTGGGCGGCGGCGGTGGGGATGTGAAAAAGAGCCGTATCGTCGAGTGCCTTTGCACTACCGTATTAAGCCCTCTCGCTCCATTACCCGCCGAATTTCCTCGAAGGCTGCAGAAATATTGCCGCGTGGAAATCGAATTTGGCCCAGGCCTTGTATGTTGCTGAACTCGGAACATCCTTCTTCTAGCAACACAATTGCTTTGGTAAATCCTAGCCTGCCCTGAAATAAACCAGCTTCATGCACCACGTTCATTCGCGCTTGGGTCTTCCCGTCTGCCCTCTCATCTTCCGCTGTCATGATCAACAGTGCAATTGCTGCAGCGTCAAGCATTTCGGAGAGCCGAGTAATATTCGTGACACCAGCAACGGGAACCCGGTTGAATTCGTCCCAAGGCAGGCTAAGGCGATCCTGTACAAAATCCTTTACTTCTCGCCATAACCCTGACCGCCCATGGCCGATGAAAACGTTCGTACCAACACGACTGGATACGATTGCGCGCCTTTGCTTTCGCTGCAAATGGGAAGCTGCTTTCCGACAGATTTGCGCTGCAGTACTGCAGGCATTAAAACTGCTGCGTATAGAGGAAATATCTGCATAAACCTCGGCATGCGCAGGCGCAATTAATCCCTGACCAAGGGCAAGGCTGTCTCTCGTTATGATAGAGTTCCGAAAGTTCTGCAAAAGCGACCAACCGCAGGTGGTCATGGCATG
>CAZJFH010000091.1:0-18741 GCA_964545205.1 uncultured Rhodospirillaceae bacterium | reverse complement strand
GAGCCGGCCGATGAACATCTCCTGCGGGTCGCCGGCCCTGAGTTCGTCGACGAAGGCGCGGAAGCGGGCGGCCTGCTCGGCGGTGGCGCCGTTCGAGGCCTGGAACACGATGCCGCGGCTTTCGAGATGCAGATGCATCGAGACCGCCGCGCCCGGCCCGGCATTGCTGTACTTCATCGCGTTTTCGAGCAGTTCGTTGGCGATGAAGCTGACGGCGCTGCGCACCTCCGCCTGGCGCGCGGCCGAGGCCTCGGCGTCGACCTCGCTCGGCAGGAAGGTGGTCACGTAGTCGCCCAGGAAGTCGGCCGAGACGCCGTTGTTGCGCCAGCGCTGCTTCAGCGGCACCGAGCTGGGCGAAAAGCGCAGCAGCAGGCTCTCGGTGTCGCCGCTGGGCTCGATCTCCAGGAAGTCACCGACCGTCGACGGCATCGAATGGCCCTCCTCGTGGGTGCGGCAGATGGTGTTTCGCCCTGCCTGCTTGGCGTTGTACAGCAGCCGGTCGGCTGCGGCGACCAGATCCCAGGGACCGGCCGGCGCCGCCGGCACCATCGTCGCCAGTCCCATGCTCAGGGTGACGCGGCCATGGGGCGAGCCGGGATGCGGCAACGCCAGCTCGCGCAACGACTCTTCGAGCTGTCGCGCCAGCTCGTGGGCGCCGTCGGAATCGGTCTCGGGCAGCAGCAGCGCGAATTCCTCGCCGCCGTAGCGGGCGGCGAGGTCGGCCGGCCGGCGGCAGTGCTCGCCGATCAGCCGCGCCACCGCGATCAGGCACTTGTCGCCCGCCGGATGGCCGCAGCTGTCGTTGTACTGCTTGAAATGGTCGATGTCGCACATCAGCAGGGACAGCGGCTGGCGGCTGCGCAGGGCGCGCTGCCACTCGTGGTCGATCGCCGCGTCGAAGCCGCGGCGATTGGCGACCCGCGTCAGGCCGTCGATGCGGGTCAGCTGCTCGGCCTCGGCGTAGCGGGTCAGCCACTGCATGTCGATGGCGTCGCTGTGCTCGGTGATGGTGCGCACCACCAGCTCGAGGTCGTTCTTCTGCTGGCTGATCGCGGTGACCAGCGCCTCCAGCCGCGATTCGGCCTGCATGCGGTCGCGCACCTCGTCGCGCAGGCGCTGCACCATGTCGTCGAGGCCGCTCTCGATCGCGTCGCCGTGCTCGACCGCGGTCGTCAGCGCCGCCTCGAGGTCGTCGCGCTCCTGTTCGAGCGCCGCCAGGCGCCGGCGCAGGGAATCCAGGTCCGCAGGGTCGCGAAAGGTCATGCTGCTTTCGAGGCTCGTGGGAAGGCGGCGCCCCGTTTCTCCCCCGGGAGCGCTCGCGGGGGACGATAGCACACTCGACGGGCGGCAGGGAACCCGCGCCGCCGCGGCCGGTCAGGGGCGGCCTTCCCCGGACAGGAAGGGGTCGGCCCCCAGCTCCTCGGCCAGGAAATCGATCAGCGCCCGGACCTTCAGCGACAGGAACCGGTGCGACGGCCACACCGCCTGCAGCGGCAGCCGTTTCGGCTCCCAGTCGCTGAGCACGGCGCGCACCCGTCCGGCGGCGAGGTCGTCGCGCACCGCCCACACCGGCAGCACCGCCAGCCCGATGCCCGACAGCACGCCCTCGCGCACCGCGTCGGCGGTGTTGGCCCGGTAGTTGCCGCCGACCCGCACCCGAATCGGCCCGCTCGGCCCCTCGAACGGCCATTCGCCGCCGGCCGCCAGATGGGTGTAGTGGATGCAGTTGTGGCGGCGCAGCTCGTCTGGATGGCCGGGAACCCCGTGGCGCTCGAAATAGCCCGGCGAGCCGACGGTCACGCGCCGCACCATGCCGATGCGGCGGGCGACCATGCTCTGGTCCGGCAGCTCGCCGACCCGGATCGCCAGGTCGATTCCCTCCTGGATCAGGTCGGCGATGCCGTCGCTGGCGATCAGCTCGATCTGCAGCTCGGGGTGGCGCGCCAGCAGCCGGCCGATGCGCGGCGCCAGGTGGAAGCGGGCGAAGCCGGTCGGACTGCCGACCCGCACCAGCCCGGCCGGCGCCGCCCGCCGCCGGCCGATCGCGCCCTCGGCCTCGCCGACCAGATCCAGCACCTGCCGGCAGTAGTCGAGATAGACCCGGCCGTCGTCGTTGAGCGCGACGCTGTGCGTGGTGCGCTCGACCAGCCGGGTGCCGAGATGCGCCTCGAGGGCGGCGATCTGCTTGCTGACGGTCGGCTGGGTCGTGCCGGCCGCGCGCGCGACGGCGGTGAAGCTGCCGGTTTCGGCGACGCGCAGGAACACCCGCATGGCGGTGAGGAGATCCATGGCTCATTCCCAAATGGAATGAAGCATATTGCCCGGCCGGTGCTTCCATCGTCAACGGCATCACCGCAGCTTGTTCCTTCGGAACCGAGGCGAAGAGGAACGGCGATGCGCAGCGACCAGGATGCCGCGATCACCCGCGCCGGGCTGGCCGCCGGCCTGCTGGCCGTCGCCGCCTGGTCGGGTCATTTCGTGGTGATGCGCATGACCGCCGGCGCCGGCCTGCGGCCCGAGGACGTGGCGCTGATCCGCTTCGCCACCGCGGCGCTGGTGATGCTGCCCTTCGTCGTCGCCGATCGCGGCCGCGGCTTGCGGGCGATCGGCTGGCGGCGCGCCCTCGCCCTGACCGCCACCGCCGGCCCGCTGTTCCTGCTGCTGGCCGCCGGCGGCTTCGCCCATGCGCCGCTGGCCCACGGCGCCGTGCTGCAGCCGGTCGCCACCGGGCTCGGCGGCCTCGTGCTGGCGTGGCTGCTGCTCGGCGAGCGCCCCGACGCGGCGCGGCTGCGCGGGGTCGCGGTCGTCGCCGCCGGCCTCGTGCTCCTGAACTGGGACGCCGCCGCCGCCGGCGCCGACGCCTGGATGGGCGATCTGATGTTCGTCGCCGCCGGCGCGCTGTGGGCGCAGTTCACGATCCTGCTGCGGCGCTGGCGCATCGACCCGGTGCAGGCCACCGCCGCGGTGGCGCTGCTCTCGGCGGCGCTGATGCTGCCCGCCGTCGCGGCGCTGTCGGGCTTCGAGCGCCTCGCCGCCGCCTCGCCGTCGCTGCTGGCCGTCAACGTCGTCGTCCAGGGCCTGCTGGCCGGCGCCGCCGCGGTGGTCGCCTACGGCCGCGCCGTCGCCGCGCTCGGGGCGGCGCGCGCCGCCATGCTGCCGGCGCTGGTGCCCGGCATCGCGATGCTGCTGGGCATCCCGCTGCTCGGCGAGTGGCCGAGCTCGGCGCAGGCCGCCGGCGCCGCCGTGGTCACGACGGGTCTGCTGATCGCCTTCGGCGTGCTACGCTGGCCCGGCACGGTATCGCGCATCGGACGGGAGCGAGCATGAAGGACGCGCTGCCGGTCGGCATTCCCGACCTCGACGACGACCACGCGGCGTTCATCGCGCTGTGCCGGCGGCTCGGCGCCGAGGACGGCTCGCCGGTGCTGGTCGAGCGCCTGGTCGCCGGCGCGCTGGCGCATATGCGGCGCGAGGAGGCGATGCTGCGCGCCGCCGCCTTCGACAGCCGCTGCCGCTTCGCCTTCGACCTGCACATGGCCGACCACCGCCGCACCCGCGAGCGCCTGCGGGCGCTGCGCGCCGATCCGTCCTCGGCGGTGCGCGACCTCGAGCGCATCGCCGAGATGCAGCACGGCCACATCATCCGGCACGACATCAAGTTCCGCGCCTATCTCGAGGAGATCGCGGTGCCGGCGGCGGCGCTGCGCCGCGCCTGAACGGGGGCCGTCGGCGCCCGGCCTAGTCCAGAGCGCTCAGGACCCCGGAGGTCACCGCTTCGAAGCGCAGCACCTCGCCGCCGTGATCCCGGACGAATTCGGCGGCATCGGCCTCGGTGGCCAGCGGGATCAGCTCCTTTCCCATCGGCCCGAGGACGTCCGATCCCAAGGCGTAGAACGCCGTCTTCGCGTCGATGGGTTCGACGGCGTAGTACTCGGTCACCGAGATCAGGGCCACGTCGTCGTCGCGGTGGCCCGGTGCCCAGCGGGTCGGCGACTGCAGGAAGCGGAAGAGGTCCTTGGCGCCGTCGAAGTAATGCGCATGGCCGTCCTTGTAGACCACCGCCGCGACCCACTCCGGATAGGGCGCGACGAACATGCCGCACACCGGGCACTTGTCGCCCGGTTTGGGCGGCGGCACCACGATCTCGCCGGCGTGGACCGGCGCGATCGCGACGAGCATCGCCAGGGCGAGCAGCAGTCGGCGCATGATGGGGGGCTCCCTTGCTACCAGTTCGGAAGGTTGCGCATGACGGCGAAGAACTTGGCGCCCTGCCAGGTGGTGCTGACGCCGAGGCCGATCACGAACACCGCGGCGGCCTTGAGCAGCAGGCCGCGCAGGCGCGCGCCCAGCTTGCCGAACACCGCGCTGACGAACAGCATCGACGGCAGCGTGCCGAGGCCGAACGCGGTCATCAGCATGGCGCCCTCCAGCGGCGTCGGCGCGGTGGTCGCCTTGACGGCCATCGCCAGGGTCAGCGCGCAGGGCATCAGGCCGTTGAGGCCGCCGGCCATGGCGGCGCCGACCACCGGCCCGCGCCGCCCGGCGGCCATGAACACGGCGCGGAACATCCCGGCCGGCACCTTGAGCACGGCCAGGCGCAGCGGCGAAAGCCCAAGCACTTCGAGGCCGAGCAGGATCACGAACAGGCCGGCGACGATCTGCAGGATGGCCTGGCCCTTGCCCAGCAGCCCCGTCGAGACCAGCGCCGCGCCGACCGTCGCCGCCGCCGCGCCGGCCAGCGTGTACACGCCGATGCGGCTGGCGTGGTAGCTGGCGTAGGGCGCCAGACGGCCGCCGTCGCCGAACTTCATGAAGAAGGCCGAGACCAGGCTGCCGCACATGCCGACGCAGTGCCCGCTGGCCAGCAGGCCGGTGGTGAAGGCCAGCAGGTAGTCGAGTTCCGGGGCCATCACCGGCGTTCCCGCTGCAGCCGCAGCGCGTTGGCGACCACCGAGACGGAGCTGAAGGCCATCGCCGCCGAGGCGATCATCGGCGACAGCCGCCCGGCCGCCGCCACCGGGATGGCGACCGTGTTGTAGGCCAGCGCCCAGAACAGGTTCTGCTTGATGATGCGCATGGTGCGGCGGCTGGTGTCGATGGCCTCGGCGACCTTGGCGATGTCGCCGTTGACCAGGGTGACGTGCGCCGCCTCGATGGCGACGTCGGTGCCGGTGCCGATCGCGAAGCCGACGTCGGCGGCGGCGAGCGCCGGGGCGTCGTTGACGCCGTCGCCGATCATGCCGACGACCTCGCCCATGGCATGCATCTCCTCGACGATCTCCAGCTTGCGGCGGGGGCTGGCCTGGGCGATCACCGAGGGGATGCCGACCTGGCCGGCGATGTGGCGGGCCGTGCCCTCGGCGTCGCCGGTGACCATCAGCGTGCGGATGCCCATCGCGTGCAGCCGCGCGATCGCCTCGGCGGCCTGCGGCCGCGGCCGGTCGGCGATGCCGAACACCGCCGCCGGGGCGCCGTCGACGGCGACGAACACCGGCGTGCGGCCTTGCCAGGCCAGATCCTCGGCGGCGTCGAGCAGGGCGCCGGTGGCGACGCCGGCCTGGGCCAGCAGCGTCAGGTTGCCGACCAGCACGGCGCGGCCGTCGACGGTGGCGCTGACGCCGGCGCCGACCTCGGCGCGGAAGCGCTGCGCCGCGGCCGGCTCGACGCCGTGACCGCGGGCGTGGTCGAGGATGGCGCGGCCGAGATGGTGCTCCGAGCCGAACTCGGCGCCGGCGGCCAGCCGCAGCAGTTCGGCCTCGGCCATCGGCGACAGGTTGCGAAAATCGGTCACCGCCGGCTTGCCCTCGGTGACGGTTCCGGTCTTGTCGAACACCAGCACGCCGATGGCGGCGGCGCGCTCCAGCGCCTCGCCGTTGCGAAGGTAGACGCCGCGGCGCGCCGCCTGGCCGGTGCCGGCCATGACCGCCGTCGGCGTCGCCAGGCCCAGCGCGCACGGGCAGGCGATCAGCAGAACCGAGATCGCGGCGTCCAGCGCCGCCGCCAGGCGATGCCCCGCCGCCAGCCAGCCGGCGAAGGTGACGCCGGCGATGGCGAGCACGCCGGGCACGAACACCGCCGAGACGCGGTCGGCCAGGTTCTGCACCGGCAGCCGCGCCGCCTGGGCGTGGTCGACCATGCGCACGATGCCGGCGAGCACCGTGTCGGCGCCGACGGCGGCGACGCGCACGTGCAGGACGCCGGGCCCGTTGATGCAGCCGCCGACGACGCGGTCGCCGACGTCGCGGACCACCGGCATGCTCTCGCCGGTGACCATCGATTCGTCGACGCTGGTCAGGCCGGACAGGACGAGGCCGTCGGTGGGAATGCGCTCGCCGGGGCGCACCAGCATGACGTCGCCGACCACCAGGTCGTCGACCGCGACGGTGACCTCGCGGCCGTCGCGCAGCACGTTGGCGGTGGGCGGCTGCATGTCGATCAGCCGGCGGATGGCGTCGCCGGCCTGTCCCTTGGCCCGCTCCTCGAGCCAGCGGCCGAGCAGCACGAACGAGACGATGCCGGCGGCGGCCTCGAAATAGAGGTGATGGCGGCCGGCCACCAGGGCGGCGACGCTGTAGCCGTAGGCGGCGCCGGCGCCGATGGCGATCAGCGTGTCCATGTTGGCGGTGCGCCGCCGCGCCAGCCGCGCCGCCTTGTCGAAGAACGGCCGCCCGGCGCCCAGCACCACCGGCGTCGCCAGCGCGAATTCGACCAGTTTCCAGGTCCACGACTGCGGCATGGCCATGCCGATGACCATCACCGGCAGCGTCAGCAGGCCGGCGAGCAGAGCCCGGCGGCGGGCCTCGGCCAGGCGGGCGCGCTCGCGCTCGACGACCAGGCGGCGCTGGCTCAGCGTGTCCATCGGCCGGCCGCCGTAGCCGTACGATTCGATCAGGCCGATGGCCTCGTCGCGGCCGAGCGCCCCGGTGACCACGGCGGTCTCGCTGGCGAAGTTGACCGAGACCGACCGCACCCGGGGATCGCGCTTCAGCCCGATCTGCAGCAGGGCGGCGCAGGACGCGCAGGTCATGCCCTCGACGGCGAGCTGGACCTCGCCGCAGGCCGCGGCCTCGGGTTCGGCCGCCGCGGGCGGCAGCGGCCGGCCCTTGCCGAGGCCGCGGATCACCGCCTCGAGCGCGCCGAGCAGCCGCTGCTGCGGCAGCCGGCGCGGATCGTAGCGCACGGTCAGCGAGCCCAGCGCCGGCACCGCCCGCACCTCGGCGATCTCCGGCCGCTTGCGCAGCAGGATATCGAGCAGCAGCATGCGCTCGGCGTCGCCCTTGAGCGCCGGCACGACGACGCGCAGCCGTCGTCTCAGGGCGTGGACGACGGTGAAGCCGGCGGCGTCCATCTCAGGCTCCCGGCCGCGGCAGCTTGGCGGCCTTGCGGCTGCGGACCAGCAGGAACACCAGATAGATGACCGTCAGCCACTGGTAGCGGTACCTGATGGGATCGGGCAGCCATTGCTTGGTGATGCGCTCCCAGTGCAGCTTGATCAGGTAGAACGCCACCAGGTCGTTGACGAAGGCGAAGCCCCATTCCTTCGGATCGAAGGGCAGGGTCTTCACGCCCACCTTGGCGCCGATCACCTGGGCGGCGATGGTGCCCTTCTGCTTGAGCTCGTCGACCTTGTCGCGGACGCGGCGGATCGGGCCCCATTGCTTGACGCGTTCGGTCAGCGTGCGCGGCTCGGGCTCGCCGGCCATCTCTGCCGGATGCGCCGCGAGGTGGCTGACGATGCGGCCCAGCGCCAGGGCCACGGCGCGGCGGTCGCAGACCGCCTCGTCGAAGCGGACCGACAGCTTGCGCGGCCGGCGGAACACCGTCACCCGATAGACGCCCTCGACCCGCATCAGGCGCTCGCGCAGCGCCGCGCCGGCGGCGTCGAGCTCGGCCGGCAGATCGAAGCGCAGATGGCCCGGCGCCGCGTAGCGCAGGACGACGGCCGCCATCAATCGCTGCGCCAGCTCGGTGTTGGCGCGGCCTTTCTTTCCCTTGGTCACCATGGCCCACCCCTCGTGTCAGGGGCGCGGCGCCGCCGCCGGGCGGCCGCGGCGCCGGCCGACGTTCAACCCTTCGCCTTGCCTTCGTCCTCGGCCGTCTCCTTGGCCTCTTCGACCATGTCGGCCAGGCTCTCGCGGGCGTTCAGGACGGCGTCCTTGCCCATCTCCGAGGCCTTCACCACCGCGGCGGTGATCTCCTTGCGGTACTTGAGGCCGAGATAGCCGACGGCGCAGCCGGCCGCGAAGACGACCAGCGGGTTGGTGAACAGACGCTTCAACACTCCGCTTCCCGCGGCATATCCGACGGCCATGACGGCGGCTCCTTTTCCGATGTCGTGAATTCCAGGCCCGCCCGCCGCCATCATGGCGTCGTGGGCACCCTGCATCATGTGCTGCGTGCTCATCGCACCCCCTATCACGCCCTACTGGGCGGCCTTCGCTGCGGGCTCGACGACCTCCTGGTCGTCGTTGACCAGGCGCCAGATGCCGAGACAGCCCTCGCAGCAGAACTTCTTCTCGCCCTGCGACACGGTGCGCAGGCGGAAACGGTCGTCCTCGATGTCGAGCCCGCACAGATCGCACGGCTCCTTGGTCTTCGTGCTCACAGCAACTCCTCCACCATGCGGGCGAACACCGCCTTGTCGGACTCGCCGAGGATCTTGGCCCGCACCACGCCGGCGCGGTCGATGAAGAACGTGGTCGGCAGTCCGGTGACCCCGTACAGGCGCGCCGTCTCGGAATCGGGATCGAGCAGCACGTCGTAGGTCACGCCGAGCTTGCCGGTGAACTCGGCGGCGGTCTCGCGGCTCTGGCCGACGTTGACCGCCAGCACCACCAGGCCCTGGTCGCGCCGCGCCTCGTAGACCGCCTGGACGTCGCGCATCTCCTGCTTGCAGAAGGCGCACCAGTCGGCCCAGAATCGCACCACCACCACCTTGCCGGCGAGGTCGCCCGGCACCTGGACGCGGCTGCCGTCGATGCGCTCGGCGGCGAACGGCCGCGCCGGGTCGCCGCCCTGCAGCTTCGGCAGCGGCTCGTCGCAGGCCGCCAGCGCCAGCACCGCCAGCGCGACCAGGCTCCGCAGCACCGTCATCCGCCGCCTCCCGCCGCCAGCAGCGGCTTGTCGTAGAGCACCAGGTTCGAGGCGAGCACGGCCCAGGCCGCCGCGCCGCCGGCCAGCAGATACAGCGCCAGAGCCAGCCCGCCGAGCCGCCGCGTCACCGACGGCAGGACGGCGCGCAGGCTCTCGCGCGCGCCGAAGCGGCCGACGGCGCCGAGTCCCACCGCCAGCGCCGTCGCCGCGAACAGCGGCACGTAGAAGGCGTAGCCGAAATAGCCGTATTCGGGTTTCAGCAGGCAGAACGGGCAGTGGTGCTGCGGCTGCTCGTAGACGTAGACCGAGATCGCCGAGACCGCGGCGACGAGGCCGGACAGGAACGCCGCTGCGCCGGCGGCGGCGAAGGCCAGACCGCCGCGCCCGCGCCGGACGGCGCGCAGGCCCGCCAGCCCGGCCAGCGCGACCGCGCCGAAGAACAGGATCAGCGCGGCGGCCGGCGAGATCGTCAGCAGGTCCTCGGAGACGCCCTCTCCGGCGCTGAACAGCGAGCCGCAGCACGAGGTGATGACGTCGGCCTCGAGCCCGGCGAAGTAGCGCACCAGCACGACGGCCGAGGCGGCCATCAGCGGCGCCAGCGCCAGCAGCATGGCGAACTTGGCCCGCAGCAGCGGGTAGTCCCAGCCCTGCTGGTCGACGTGATGCACGACCAGCCACGCCGCCGCCACGAAGAAGGTGGCGATCTTGAGGTACAGCGCCGGGAAGCCCCAGGCGTTGGCGTTGAGCGAGCCGACCGCGCACATCGCGCCGACGAACAGGATGCTCATGCGGTCGGCGTTGAACACGAACAGCAGCAGGCTGACCAGTTCCACCGCCAGCACGAACGCCACCACCGTCGAGACCAGATAGGTGCGGCGCTCCATGGCGAGCTGGCGTTCCGAGCCGCTCGACAGGTCCCAGCGGCGCAGCACCTGCACCGCGAACGGCGTGCACGCGACGATCATCGCGGTGCCGAGCACGGCGGCGAAGACCAGAGCGATGACGGCGGGCGTGACGACCATCAGCCGCCCTCCACGATCATGCCGTCGCGCATGGCGACGACGCCGTCGACGACCGGCGCGGCGCAGATCAGCGGGTCGTGGCTGGTCATCACCACGGTGCGGCCTTCGTTCTTCAGCCCGGCGAGGATGTCGAGGAACTGGGCCGCCAGGCCGGTGTCGAGATTGGCGGTGGGCTCGTCGGCGACGACGATCTCGGGATCGTTGACCAGGGCGCGGGCGATGGCGACGCGCTGGGCCTCGCCGCCCGACAGCCATTCGACCCGCGCGCCGGCGCGATGGCCGAGGTTCAGCCGCTCGAGCAACTCGTGGGCGCGCCTGGTCAGGCGATCGTGCGGCGTGCCGAGCGGGTAGGCCGGAATCATCACGTTCTCCAGCGCGGTCAGGCCCTTGATCAGGTTGAACTGCTGGAACACGAAGCCGAAGGTGCGGCGGCGGACGTCGGCGAGGAAGCGCTCGGGCAACGCCGAGACGTCGCGTTCGGCCAGTCGCACCCGTCCCGAGGTCGGCCGCGCCAGGCAGCCGATCATGGTCAGCAGCGTCGTCTTGCCCGAGCCGGACGGGCCGCGCAGCACGGTCACCCTGTTCGCCGGGATCGACAGGTCGATGCCGCGGAGCGCCCAGTACTCGTTGTCGCGTCCCTGGTTGTAGGCCTTGCGCACGTCCGTCAGGTGGATGGGGGCGAGGTGGGTCATCGCGCGCTCCTCACCGCATGACCGCGTCGGGGTCGGTGATCGCGGCGCGCCACACCGGCACGATGGTCGCCGCCGTATAGGGCACCACCGTGAACAGGAACAGCGTCGCCACCTGGAAGCCGTCGATCACCGGCACCAGCGCGAAATCGGGATAGAGCACCGCCCAGCCCTTCAGCACCGGCGCGAACAGCGGCGAGGCGAAGTGGAAGACGTGGACATAGGCGCCGAGATAGCCGAGCAGGAAGGCGGCGAGCGAGACCATGCCGCCCTCCCAGCCCTTCATGCGGATGACGTCGGCGGTCTCCCAGCCCACCGCCTTGAGCACGCCGATCTCGCGCCGCTCCTCGGCCGACAGCCCGGCCGCCTTCTCCCAGGCCAGGATGGCGAAGGCCAGGACGGCGCCGGCGAGCAGCAGCAGCATGATGCCCTCGCGCCAGGTGAACACGCTGTCGTAGGTGCGCAGGATCTCGGTGCGCAGGATCGGCCGGACGTCGGGCAGCGCCGTCACCACCTTCTGGGCGACGGTGCGCACCTCGGCCGGATTGCGCACGTTCATCGCGGCGTCGGTGAAGACGCCGGCCGGCATGCCGGCGAAGCGGCGGAAGTCGGCCTCGGACAGCAGCGCCAGATCGGCGCTGACCAGTTCGGAGCGCTCGGACAGGATGCCGGCGACCTTGAAGGAGAACAGCGAACCGTCGGCGCCGCGCAGCGCCAGCACGTCGCCGATTCCGGCGCCGCGCGCCCGGGCGATTCCGGCGCCGACGCGGATCGAGCCCGGCTCCGGCGCGTCGGCGCGGGGCACCATCAGGGTGTAGTTGGCCGAGACGGTCGGGTCGAAATGGTAGCCCCACAGGCGCCCCTCGGCGCGCTGCACCCCCTTGATGCGGCGCAGCGCGTCGAGATGGCCCGCCGGCAGCAGGTCGTGGCGGCCGGCGACCATGCGCTGCACCACCACTTCCGGACTGCCCTCCAGCACCACCGCCGCCTCGCGGCGCAGCGCATGGCTGAACAGCATCGCCGAGGCGAGCAGGAACACCACCAGGCCGTAGACCGTCAGCAGGGCGAGGTTCTTGCCCTTGCGCCGCAGCATCGCCGACAGGGTGTAGTCGACCAGATAGCGCTGGCGCGCCAGCCATGCCCTCATCGCGCCACCTCGCGAAGGGTGGCGGGCGGCGACAGCAGCGATCCGGAGGGGAAGTGCTCGAAGGCGAGCGGATGGTCCTGGAAGGGCGTGTGGAGGTCGGCCTGCGACGGGTGGCGGGTGTAGCGTGCCTCGGTGAACAGGCACAGGTCGGTCAGTTCGAGGGCGCGCACCAGGGCGGCCTTCTCGGCGATGGCGGGAGCGGCGGCGGCGCGGCGGGCGGCGGCGTCGACGAACGAGGCGAGCAGCCCGGTCAGCCCGGCGGCGAACAGCCCCGCCGCCAGCCCGGACTTGCGCCACCGCGCACGCTGCTTTCCATCCCCCGGCGCCGGCATGGCGCACCCCCCGAAGACGTCGCTTTCAACATAAGTATAAGGTGATTCTAATGCACCCTCTATCACAAATGGGGAGGGGTGGGACCCGACTTCCGGGCGGAAGCCGCCCGCCGGGCGTCGCAAGCCCCTGGCTCAGATCTTCGCGGCAGCCTTCATCAGCAGGATGCGTACGGCACTGGTCAGGCTCGGCCCCATGCCGAGGCTCTGCGACAGGGCCGGGATCAGGATCAGCGAGGCCAGGGTCAGGCCGGTGCCGACGGCCAGCGAGCCGGTGGACGGAGAGTGCGGACGGGATTCGGTCTTGGACATGACGACCACCATGACGTTGAAGGGTGTTCCGCCACCGCGGGGCGGCCCGGCGGCGGCGCTTTCTCGTCAGATGGCGTGCGGCGGGCCGCGTGGAAGGGCCCGGGCGACGGCAGCGGGCCTGGCATCCGCCGCGATTTCGGGTACGGCATAGCGCAACGGGACGGCATGGGCGACGGGCAGGCCAGGCGGGCCCGGCATCAGCGCCGGTCCGGCGCCCTGCGCCAGGCATAGCGGGCAGCGGCCGGGATCGGCCGCGCCGCCGTCTTCGACCGGCTGTTCGGCGGCAAGAAGGCTGCAGGCGGCGGGGAAGGTGGCGGAATCGGCGTCGTCCAGCGCCCAGGCCGGCGCCAGCGGCACCAGGGCGTGCAGCAGCAGGGCGAGCACGCCCAGCCAAAGGCCAATGCGGGGTCGGCTGCGCACCGACATCGATCTTCGCTCTCCAACCTTGGTTCCGGTCCGGTCTGCGCCGGAGTTCAGCCACAGGTTCTCCCGCCTGCGCGAGTTCGCCACTCGCTCCGCGCCGCCGCCTACAAGTGCCGGCGCGGATCGCTCACATAGAGGGTCTGGTGCCAATACGACAGCCCGAGCAACGCCCCGCCGGCCGCCACGTGCAGCAGCCGCGCGTGACGGCTGCGCTTGAGGTAGCCGGTGACGACGAGCACGCCGAGCGCCGCGACCATGCCCCACTTGGCGGCCGACCGACGCCGCTCGAGCCGCGCGCGCTTGGCGCTGGCAGGAACGGTTGCGGACCGGGCCGGGGCAGGTGTGGGCAGATGGTTCATGGCGCTTGCGACGGTTCCTCTAGTGTCTCCATCGGTAGCACCGCCGCGCCGCCAGCGCAAATTAACGAACCGTAATTCTACCGAGGCAACGGGCGAGCCCAGCCCGCTTCAGCCGAGCAAGGCGCGCCAGCCGAAAACGAGAACCCCGATGAAGCCGCCGCCGACGAACACGATGCCGGCAATCGTGACCGCCATTGCCATCGTCCACGCGACGGCTTTGGCTACCGACACGATGACGGCCCCCGTCATCCGGGCGGCCGATTGGAAGGCGCCCGTTCGGCGGCCACTGGCTTCTCGGGTCTGAGCGTCGGTGTCCATTCGTGCAGAACAACACGACTGCACCGCCGATGTTCACGCCGCCGGCAACCGGACGCGGCGCAGGCCGGGCGCGGTGAACCGGCGCGGTTCGCAGTCCGGGCATGAACGCACGGCCGATCTCGCCGCCGTCGTCGGCCGCCGTTGCGGAATGCAGCAGTATTTTGCCCCTGGTCGGTCCAGGATTTTTCCCCGATGACGCCATCCACATTGCATGTTCGACTTGGTCCGGAACGCGATTCGGCAGGAAGCGCCAGTAATCGTCGGCCCGGTACTGCCGGGGAGACTTTAAGGCGCCCGGCGCCGGCCGCTCGGAAAAGCTCCGGCGGCCGTTGCCACGGCCCCGGCGATCGCCCATAATCGGCGCCCAGGGCTTCCGCCCGCCTCCCCACCTGTTCGGCAAGCCGAGACATGATGCACGCCCTCGACGACAAGGACCTCCGCGCCCGTGTCCGGCTGTTCGGACAGCTTCTCGGCACCGTGCTCGCCGAGCAGGAAAGGCCGCAAGTGCTGGAGACGGTGGAGATGCTGCGCAAGGGCTTCATCGCCCTGCGCAAGGACGAGCACCTGGCCGACCGCCGCGAGCTGATGGCGCTGATCGGCAGGCTGGAGCCGCAGACCCTCGCGCATGTCGTGCGCGCCTTCTCGATCTATTTCCTGCTGTCCAACATCGCCGAGGAGGACTGGGCGCACCAGTTGCGCCGGCGTCAGGTCGATCGCGGCGCGCGCCTGTGGTACGGCTCGTTCGACGACACCCTGCGCACCCTGCGCGACCAGGGCGTGACCGCCGACAAGCTCCAGGAGCTGCTGGACCGGCTGCGGTTCCAGCCGGTGATCACGGCGCACCCGACCGAGGCCCGGCGCCGCACCGTGCTGGAACTGCAGCGCCGGCTCTACGTCACCGCCAAGCGCCTCAACGATCCCTATCTCGGCGAGTACCAGCGGCGGGTGGTCGAGCAGCGGCTGCTGACCCTGATTCAGACGCTGTGGAAGACCGACGAGGTGCGCTCGCAGAAGCCGGGCGTGCTCGACGAGGTCAAGACCGGGCTGTTCTATTTCCGCGAAACGCTGTTCGAGGCGGTGCCGCGGGTGTACCGCAATCTCGAACGCGCCGTCGCCGGCGTCTACGGCGAAGGCGCGGCGGCGGCACCGCCGTTCCTGCGCTTCGGCTCGTGGATCGGCGGCGACCGCGACGGCAATCCCTTCGTCACCCACGACATCACCCGCCAGGCGGTGTGGCTGCAGGCCCGCGAGGTGCTGCGCCTTTACCGCGGCCGGCTCGAGGAGCTGTCGCAGCAGCTCACCCATTCCTCGACCCTGGTGACGGTCTCGCCCGCCTTCCAGGCGCGCATGGACGCCGATGCCGACCTCGTCGCGACGGCCTTCCACGACAAGCCGTGGCGCTACGCCACCGAGCCCTACCGGCGCAGCCTCAGCCTGATGCACTGGCGCCTGGGCCGCCAGATGACGCGGCTCGACGCGCTGCTCGACGGCCGGCCCGACCCGGGCGCCGCCGGCGGCTATGCCGGCGAGGACGAGTTCCTGGCCGACCTCGAGACCATGCACGAAAGCCTGTGCAGCCACGGCGACCGCGTCGTCGCCGAGGCCGAGCTCAAGGACCTGATCCTGCAGGCGCGCACCTTCGGCTTCTTCCTGTTCGAGCTCGACATCCGCCAGGAATCGACCCGCCACACCGAGGCCGTCGCCGAGCTGTTCGCCAAGGCGCCCAACCTGCCCGACTACGCGGCGCTGGACGAAGAGGCGCGCTGCCGGATCCTCGACGAGATGCTCGCGCATGGCGGCACGCCGCTGCTCTATTGCGAGGACCTGTCGGCCGAGACGCAGGAGACCCTGGCGGTCCTGCGCACGATGGCCGCCCTGCGCGGCGAGATCAGCCCGCGCGTGCTCGGCGCCTACGTGATCTCGATGACCCACCGCGCCAGCCACGTGCTGGAGGTGATGTTCCTCGCCAGCTTCGCCGGCCTGCTCGGGCGGCGCCTCGACGGCACCTGGCATTGCGACCTGCGCGTCTCGCCGCTGTTCGAGACCATCGACGACCTGCACCGGGTCGAGCCGGTGCTGGAGCGGCTGCTGGCCCTGCCCGGCTACCGCGCGCTGCTCGCCGCCTCGGGCGACGTCCAGGAGGTGATGCTGGGCTATTCCGATTCGTCCAAGGACGGCGGCATCCTGTCGTCGAGTTGGAGTCTCTACCAGGCGCAGAAGGCGATCATGGCGACCGCCGACCGCCACGGCGTCGGCTGCCGCATCTTCCACGGCCGCGGCGGCACGGTGGGGCGCGGCGGCGGCCCCACCCACGACGCCATCCTGGCGCAGCCGCCGGGCACCCTGAACGGCGAGATCAAGTTCACCGAGCAGGGCGAGGTGCTGGCGGCCAAATACGCCAACGCCGACACCGCGGTCTACGAGCTGACCATGGGCATCACCGGCCTGATCAAGGCCAGCCGCTGCCTCACCGTCGCCTGCACGCCCGACCGGCCGGAACACATGGCGGTGATGGAGGAACTGGCGCGGCGCGGCGAAGACGCCTATCGCGACCTGACCGACCGGACGCCGGGCTTCATCGACTATTTCTACGAGGCGACGCCGGTCTCGGAGATCGGGCTGCTCAACATCGGCTCGCGGCCGTCGCATCGCAAGAAGGCCGACCGCTCGAAATACTCGGTCCGCGCCATCCCGTGGGTGTTCGGCTGGGGCCAGTCGCGCCAGACGCTGCCGGCCTGGTACGGCATCGGCGAGGCCATCGCCTCGTGGCACGGCGGCGATCCCGAACGGCTGGCCATCCTGCGGGCGATGTGGCGCGACTGGCCGTTCTTTCGCGCCCTGATCTCGAACAGCGCCATGGCGCTCAGCAAGTCGGACCTGTCGATCGCCCGCGAATACGTCGCCCTGTGCGACGACCGCGACACCTGCGCCGCGATCTTCGGCCGCATCGCCGCCGAGCACGACCGCACCGAGGACCAGATGCGCCTGGTCATGCAGCGCCGCGACATCCTCGAGCACGTCCCCGGCCTCGCCCGCTCGCTGGCCCGGCGCGACCCCTATCTCGACCCGCTCAACCACATCCAGGTCGCGGCTCTGCGCCGCTGGCGCGAAGCCGGCGACGACGAGGACGCCCGCCAGGAATGGCTGATGCCGCTCCTGCGCTCGATCAACGCCGTCGCGGCGGGCTTGCGGAACACGGGGTAGTTACTCAGGCGCCGGAGGGAACCAAGGATGAACGACTACAAAGCCGCGGAAAAATGCTTCCTTTGTCATCAGGAATTCCAATACGAGCCGCACGCGTACCATGGCAAACACATCGGCGCTTGGGGGATCATGGTTTGCCATACATGCTTTAGAGCAAACCACGACGGCATTGTCCCCGAAAACCATCCGACGCTGGTTGCACATCTGAAGGCGCGCGGCATTTCGCCGAGCATCAATGTAAAGGGCTGGATTGAGTGGCCGCTGTCCTAACTACCCAGCCTAATTACCCAGCCTAATCCGAAAGCCGGCGTTCTGCCGCCTCGGCGAGGAACCGCGAGCGGTTGCCGCCGCTGGCCGCATCGATGCGCGCCAGCAGGCCGCGCGGCAGCATCACGTTGACGCGCTCCGATTTCAGCAACGCGGGGTCGAGTTCGATCATCACCAACAGGGCCTCGCCCCGGTGCGGATCGCCCGCCAACTGGTCGAGGCTCGACGGCGGCGGCACCGGCTGGCCCAGCTCCTGCAGGACGGCGATGTGGCCGGCCAGCGCCTCCGCCCCCATCGCCCGCGCCTCTTCCAATGTGCGGCCGGCGCTGAAGCAGCCCGGCAGGTCGGGAAACTCGACGCCGTAATCGCTGTCCGAATCCTTGCGCAGATAGGCGATGTAGCCCGCCATGATCACCTCGTGAGCTTGACGCCGCTTTGCCGCTCGATTGCCTTCACGGTGCCCATCGGCAGCTCGCGCTTCGGATGCGGCACCGTCACCAGGCGGGTCAACGCCCGCTCACGCCTTCGCCTGGTAGTAGATGTTCTGCACATGGCGGCCCGAGGCGAAGAACACCCAGCGCTCGGCGAGCAGGCCGAGGTACTGGACCACGAAGGCCAGGGCGAACAGCGCCGGCTGGCCGCTGATCAAGCCGCCCAGCAGCAGCGCCGGCGGGACGACGAAGCCGGCGGCCAGGGCGGCCAGCGTCAGGCGGCCGGGCAGGTCCGGGCCGCCGGGGGCGAAGAACTCGTCGGTGTTGAAGCTGCCGCCCAGGAAGCCCTGCGTGATCTGGCGGATCTGGTCGTGGTGGACGCCGATCGCCGATTTCATCCGGAACGCCGGCAGCCGGCCGTTGCGGAACAGCGCCATCGCCTTGCCGACCAGCGCCGCCGCGGTCAGCAGCACCGCCGCCCAGGCGAAGAAGCTCGCCATCTGGCTGCCCCAGGCGGCGGCGTAGGCGGTGGCCAGGGTGAAGCCCGAGGCCAGGCCCATCAGGGTGAAGTTGATCACCGTCCAGGTGCTGGCCCATTCACGGATGAACTTGACGCAGGCGTAGATCATGCCGGTGCACACGAACAGCAGCGCCGAGGCGGCGGCGGCGGCGAAGCCGGCGGCCATCGTGAGGTCCAGCGTCTTCATGTTCTGGAAGGTCATCAGCGGCACCGTCCAGCCCAGCGCGTGCAGCAGGCCGTAGAGCGCGGTCAGGCCCATCGTCGCCGGCAGCAGGATCACCTCGCGCGACAGCCACGACGTGCGCCAGCGCGCGATCGCCCGCCAGCCGCGCATCGGCCGCGCCAGATGGAAGAACGACGCCACCAGGCCCAGCGACAGCAGCGCCAGCGCCAGCAGGCTGCCCCAGGCGTAGAAGGCGCCCGTTTCGCGCAGCGGCACCGCCTCGGCGCCGATGACCACGTACCACTGGCCGGTGACCAGCGCCATCAGCAGGCCCTGGCCGGCGCCGATCAGCGTGGTGAGGAACAGGACGGAAAACGCGGGATGCATGGGCTCTTCAACTCCGTTGATTCCCCTCTCCCTCGAGGGGAGAGGGAGGGGCCCAGCCGCAGGCTGGGAGGGTGAGG
>CAZJFH010000090.1:0-18743 GCA_964545205.1 uncultured Rhodospirillaceae bacterium | reverse complement strand
AGCCTTCGGCTGGGCCCCTCCCTCTCCCGCAGGCGGGAGAGGGTCGGTTACGCCTTCCGGAATTCGGCGACGAACCCTGCAATTGCCGCGCTCAATCCGCGTAGGTGTGCATGCTGTCGAGCACGCTGTCGGCGATGCGGTGCTTGGTGATCATGCCGACGACGTCGCCGGCGCGCGGCAGGCCGCGGCAGGGACGCACGACGATCGCCGCCTCGGTGCGGCGCCGGCCCATGCGCTTGAGCACGTCGAACATCACCGTCTCGGCCCGGGCCAGCACGAATCTGCGGCTGACCAGCCAGTCGATCGGCGCGTCCGGCTGGCGCGCCGCCAGGCAGCTCACCTTGGCGAGGTCGGCGACCACGCCGACGATGCGGTCGCCGTCGATGACGATGACGCCGCAGTCGCGCAGCTTCTCGGGCAGCATCGCCGCCGCCTCGGCGGCCCTGGTGCCGGCCGGCAGCAGCACCGGCGGGCGATCCATGACCGACTCGGCGGGCTGGACCATGAACATGTTGGAATGGCGCTCCTGCGGGATGCGGTGGCCGCGCGGCAGCAGCTTGACGGTGTAGATGTTCTCGGGCAGCAGCAACTGGCGCACCCCACTCGCCACCGCGACGGCGACGATCATCGGCACGATGACGTTGTAGTCGCGGGTCATCTCGAACACCATGACGATGGCGGTGATCGCCGCCCCGGTGGTGCCGGCGACCATCGCCGCCATGCCGACGATGGCGAAGTCGGCGACCTGGGCGCCGGAATCGGGCAGCACCACCGCGACGCCGCCGGCGAAGGCGCCGCCCAGGACGGTGCCCAGGAACAGCGACGGCGCGAACACGCCGCCCGAGGCGCCGGCCGCCAGACTGACGCTGGTCGCCATCATCTTGGCGAACAGCAGCAGGAGAAGCAGCGGCGCCGCGGTCATCGTGCCGTTGAGCACCGCCTGGATCGTCGCGTAGCCGGTGCCGCCGATGAAGTACTGGCCGAAATTGACCATCAGCAGGTACATCGCCAGCCCGACGCCGGTCATGCCGACGGCGTTGCGGACGTAGTCGTTGACCGGCAGGCGCTGGAAGCCCTTCTCGGCGGCGACCAGGGTGCGGATGAAGGCCCAGGCGGCGACGCCGCACACCGCGCCCAGCGCCAGGAAGGCGGCCAGGCTCTCGACATAGACCGGGGTGAGCTCGGGCAGCGGCAGGTTCGGCGCCTCGAAGGCCGGCTGCAGGCCGAAGGCCAGCCGCCCGACCCAGGTCGCGGCGCCGGTCGCCAGCACCACCGGCAGCAGCGCCCGCGCCGAGATCTCGGGCAGCATCAGCTCGATCGTGAACAGCACCGCGCCCAGCGGCGTGTTGAAGGTGGCGGCGATGCCCGCCCCCGCCCCCGCCGCCAGCAGGGTGATGCGCTGGAAGGTCGGCAGGCCGGCGAACTGGGCGAAGCTGGAACCGATGGCGGCGCCGATCTGCACGATCGGCCCCTCGCGCCCGACCGAGGCGCCGGTGCCGATCGACAGCGCCGAGGCCAGCGACTTGACCACCGCGACCTGCGGCCGGATCTTGCCCTGCTTGAAGTAGATCGAATCGATCACCTCGGGGATGCCGTGGCCGCGCGCCTCGGGCGCCCAGCGCTTGACCAGCCAGACCACGACCAGGCCGCCGATCACCGGCACCAGGATGACGCCGGCGCCCCAGGGGGCCGCCGGGTCGAAGTAGTTGGCGTCGTAGTGCAGCGAAAAGGTGCCCTGGAAGGCCAGGTTGTGGATGCCCGAGACCAGGTCCCGGAAGAGCACGGCGCCGAGGCCGGTGACCAGGCCGACGGCGATGGCCATGAACGACAGGCCGAGAACGGACAGGCGGCGGGCGGGCGCCTCGAAGGCGGGCGAGACGGGACGGACGGCTGTGTTGGTGGCCTTGGCCGGGCCTGCGGTGGCGCTGGGCATCTTCCTCTACGAACGGCAAAAAACGATCGGCATGCGGCCGTCCGGGGACGGTCGGTTCGGAAAGCGGGCGTGCGCTGAATACCACGGGAGTGTAATGGAACCGTCGGCGCCGGGGCAACCCCGCCGCGACCGCGACCTCAGCGCGCGGGCCGCAGCCGGCCCCACCAGCCCAGGCGGGCGCTCAGCGCGGGCCGGACCGCGTCGGGGATCACCGAGACGTCGCAGACCACCCGCGAAAAGGCGCCGGCGGTCGCCAACGGCACGCCGTCGCGCAGCCCGTGCGCCGCCTGGGCGCCGACGATGACGACGTCGGGCTGCCAGCCGGCGGCAAGGGTGGCGACGCCGTGCTCCGGCGGGCCGCCCGCGACCAGACACGCGGCGTCGGGCGCGCCGAGGCGCCGCGCGAGCGCCGCCAGATGTCGGCGGACGATGGCCGTCAGCTTGGTCTCGACCTCCTCGGGCGTCAGGAACGGCGCATGATCGCAATCGAAGCCGCGGCCGTAGTCGAGCACGTGCCCGAGCGCCAGGCACGCGCCCTGGCGCCGCGCCAGCTCCCAAGCGTTGCGGGCCACGGACTCGCCGCGGCGATCGACGTCGATGACCGCGAGAACGCGTCGGTACGCCTGCATCCCCGTCACTCCGCCGCCCTGGGCGCCGCCGCGCGGCGGGCGTCGCATTCGCGGAACACCCGCCTGTTGCAGTCGCGACATATCGCCGGGTCGAGCTTCTCGACCACCGTGCGGATCGCGGTGGTCTTCGAATCGAAGATGTTTTCGGATCCGATCCGCTCCAAGTAGCGGCCGCGGCGCAACGTCTCGCGCACGGCGTCCTTGACCCGGATCAGGTACAGCGCGCCGCCGCGCCGCCGCCGCCGCTCGGCCTCCTCGACCAGGGCCTCGGCGCCGGCGACGTCGAGGAAATTGATGCCCGAGGCCACGATCGCCAGATGCCTCTGCCGCGGGTCGGCGGCGCGCAGGCGTTCGGTCACATGCGCCACCGCGCCGAAGAACAGCGAGCCGTCGATGCGCACGATCTTGGCCTGCGGGCATTCGGGCAGCGCCGGATCCGAGGTGAAGCGGCCCTTGGGGCTTTCCGGATCGGGCACCCGCGACAGGATGGCCGGGTGCGAGGTGCGGTTCAGGTACATCAGCAGCGACAGGATCACCCCGGCGAAGATCGCCATCTCCAGCTCGACGAACACCGCGCCGAGGAAGGTCACCAGCAGGATCGCGGTGTCGGCGCGGCTGGTGCGGAAAATCTGGGCGATGTGGTGGAGATCGATCAGCCCCCAGGCGACCATGAACAGAATCCCGGCCATCGCCGCGGTGGGCAGATAGGCGGCCAGCGGCGCGACCAGCAGCACCGTCAGCGCCAGCAACAGGCCGGCGAACACCGCCGCCAGCGGCGTGCGGGCGCCGGACTGGAAGTTCAGGCCCGAACGGTTGAAGGATCCGGTGGCGACATAGGCCGAGAAGAAGCTGCCGACGATGTTCGACAGGCCCTGACCATAGAATTCCTGATTGCCGCTGATCTGCTGGCCGCTGCGCACCGCCAGCGCACGGGCGATCGACACCGCCTCGGTCAGCGCGAACAGCGTCATCGCCAGCGCCGCGGGCATCAGCTCGCGGATCACCTCCAGCGACAGCGACGGCGCCGACAGCGGCGGCAGCCGCGCCGGAAGGGCGCCGATGGTCGGCACCGACGCGCCGATTCCGTTGGCGACGAAGGCGGCCAGGCTGCCCGCCAGCATGGCCACGATCATGTAGGGCACCTTCGGCATCAGCCGCTTGGCGGCGACGCCGGTGCCCAGGGTGACGACCGCCACCGCGGTCACCGCCGGATCGATGTCGCCGAGGCTGGTGAACAGGATGGCGATCACCTCGTGGAAATGGGTGCCGCGCGCGATCTCGAGGCCGAAGAAGTTCTCGACCTGGTTGGCGGCGATCAGCACCGCGGCGCCGGCGGTGAAGCCGATCACCACCGAATGCGAGATGAAGTTGACCAGCGCGCCGAGGCGGAACAGCCCCATGACGAGCTGAATCGCCCCGACCATGAAGGTCAAGGTCAGCGCCAGCTGCACGTATTCGCCGCTTCCCGGTTCGGCGAAGGTGCTCAGGCTGGACAGCAGCACGATCGAGGCCGCGGTGGTCGGCCCCGACACCAGATGCCACGACGAGCCGAACAGCGCCGCGACGATCGCGGGGATCATGCCGGCATACAGCCCGTATTCCGGCGGCATGCCGGCGATGGTGGCGAAGGCCACGCCCTGCGGGAGGACGACGATGGCGCCGGTAAGCCCGGCCATCAGGTCGGCGACCAGCAGTTTCCGCGTCAGCTTCGGCAGCCAGCGGACAAAGGGAAGGAAGTACAGTCCGGGGGGCGTGGGCTCCCTGCGCACCAACATCGTCGTGACCTCGCGTCGAAACCGATCTCGATCCGGCGGGGACGCTAACGAATGCTGGCGGCGGGCAGCATACGTACGACTACGTATGAGCGTTTTCTGATATAGCCTCGGGGTCGTTGCAGGCAAGCCGCACGAGGTCGGCCAGACTGGCGACCTTGGCCTTCTGCATCAGATTGGCGCGGTGGACCTCGACCGTGCGCGGGCTGATCCCCAGAATGGCGCCGATGGCCTTGTTCGAATGACCGGCGACGACGAGGGCCAGGATCTCGCGTTCGCGCGGGGTCAGCCCGGCGAACCGGGCGCGGTCGACGGGTTTCGGCGCCGCCGGCCCGGCGACGCGGCCGAGCGCTTCCAGGACGCTGGCGATCAGCACCTCGTCGCGGAACGGCTTCTCGATGAAATCGACGGCGCCCGCCTTCAGCGCCGCCACCGCCATCGGCACGTCGGCATGGCCGGTGATGATCACCACCGGCAGGGCGATGCCGCGGCGCACCAGCTCGTGCTGCAGTTCGATGCCGCTCATCCCCGGCATGCGGACGTCGGCGACGATGCAACCGCGCCAGGACGGCTCGTAGCATTCGAGGAACGCCGGCGCCGAGGCGAAGGTCGCGACCACCATGCCGGCCGCCGTGAGCTGCATGTCGAGCGCGTCGCGCACGGCATCGTTGTCGTCGATCACGAACACCATCGGCTCATGCGGCATGTTCGGCTCCGGTTGCTGGGATTCGCGGCAGGGTGAAGGCGAACTGGGCGCCGACCTCGGCCGGCTCGGCCCACAGCCGGCCGTCGTGGGCCTCGACGATCGACTTGCTGATCGACAGGCCCAGGCCCATGCCGGCGTCCTTGGTGGTGATGAACGGCTCGAACAGGCGGCCGGAGACGGCGGCATCGAGCCCCGGCCCGTCGTCGCCGACCCGGACCTCGACCTCGTCGCCGGCGGCGCGGGCGGCGATGCGGATGGCGCCGCCCGGCCGGCCGGCGCCCTCGATCGCCTGCACCGCGTTGCGGACCAGGTTCAGCAGCACCTGCACGATCTGGGTCTTGTCGATCAGCACGCTCGGCAGGTCGGTCGCGATCTGGGTGTGCACCACCACGCCGGCGGCGGCGATCTCGGCGGCGGCGAGGCGCAGCGCGTCGTCGACCACCTCGCCCAGCGGCACCGCCGCCAGCTGGATGTCGCCCTTGCGCATGAACTCGCGCAGCCGGCGGATGATGTCGCCGGCCTGCTCGATCTGGTCCAGACCCTTGGCGAAGGCGGCCACCGCCTTGGCGGGGTCGGCGCCCGGCGTCTTCAGCAGCCGCAGGCCGGCCTCGTTGTAGCTCATCGCCGCGGTCAGCGGCTGGTTGAGCTCGTGCGCGAGCGCCGAGGCCATCTCGGAGCCGATATTGAGCCGCAACACATGGGCGAGCTCGCGCTGACGGGCGGCGAGCTGCGCCTCGGCGGCACGGCGCTCGCCGGAAATGGCGCCCAGCGCCAGGCTGGTGACGGCCAGCGCCAGCATGCGGATCTGCAGTTCGATGACGGCGGCGTCCTTGTGCACGAGCAGCCGGTCGGAGACGACCAGCGCGGCATAGGTCGCGACCAGGCCGGCGGCCGCTCCGGCGACGCCGTGGCGCGCTGCGATCCAGGCGAACGGCAGGAACAGCAGGTAGAAGAAGCGGATTTCCTCGTTGACGAACTGCCCGAACACCTCCCACGACAGCAGCAGCAGGCTGGCGACCTGCAGCACCGTCTCCCAGGACGGTGCGCCCCGCCACGGCTCGGCGCCGCGGCAGTGGACGAGCAGCAGCATCGGCAGCACCGCCGCGCCGGTGGCGGCCCGCGAGAAGAACAGGAGCGCCAGGACGCCGCCGATCGCGTCGCCGGACGCGCCGTTCGCCACCGCGGCGACGCCGGCCGCCAGCGCCACCAGCGCCGCGGCCGCGGCGGCGGCGATGAGCAGGCCGAGAACGTCCCGCAGACGCGCGAGCTGCCGGTCGAACGCGAGCCGCCGCAGGACGACGGCGACGCCGGCATAGGCGAGCACGTCCGCGGCGGCGACGGCGGCCTCGGGACCGCCGGTCTCGCCGCGCCACGCCGCCGAGGCCAGCGCCGCCGCCGCCGCCAGGGCGAAACCTCGGCCGCCGTGGCCGAGCACCAGCGGCAGCACCAGCGCCGGCGCGGCGCTCCATGGCTGGAGCGCCATCTCCGCATGGACATGGGTGGCGGCCAATCCGTCCAGCGCCAGGAAGCCGCCGAAATAGGCGGCTGCCAGGGCTGGCGTTGGCGGACGGGTCGACATCGGGGCAGCTTGCCCCAGATCTATCACCTTTGTCGAGGCGACGCGGTCAGCCGGCGCCGAGGCCGGGCATGCGGAAGCCGCGGGCGTCGAGCTCGGCGGTCAGCGCCGTGCGCTGCTCGGCGGTCAGCTCGACCAGCGGCGGACGCACCCGCGCCCAATCCTCGTCGCCGGTGAAATGGGCGACGGTGGCCTTCAGCGCCGGGATCATCGGGAATCTGGCGACGGCGTTGCGCAGGGCGTCGAGTTCGGCCTGGCGCTCGTCGGCGCCCGGCTCCTGCCAGGTGCGGTACAGGTTGGCGATGGCGGCGGCGTTGATGTTGCAGGTCGCCGAGATGCACCCGACCCCGCCGCCGCGCAGGGTGCGCAGCAGGAAGCTCTCGCTGCCGGCGAACACGCCCCAGCCGGGGAAGCGGTCCAGCATCGCCTTGGTGTTGTTCCAGTCGCCCGAGCTGTCCTTGATGCCGGCGATCACCGGGCCGTAGGCCTTGATCAGCCGCTCGATCAGCTCCAGCGAGATGCCGACCTGGGCCACGGGGGGGATGTGGTAGAGGTAGATGCGCAAGCCGCCGTCGCCGACGCGCTCGATGATCTCGGCGTAGGAGCGGAACAGGCCCTCGTCCGAGACGCCCTTGTAGTAGAAGGGCGGCAGCATCAGCACGCCGCCGACGCCGCGCTTGACGGCGTGCGCGGTCAGGCGGGCGCTGTCGCTGATGGCGCAGGCGCCGGTGCCCGGCATCATGCGCGAGGCGTCGAGGCCGGCGTCGACCAGCGCGTCGAGCAGCTCGATCTTCTCGTCGACCGACATCGAGTTGGCTTCGGAATTGGTGCCGAACACCGCCAGCCCGCAATCCTGCGACAGCAGCCAGCGGCACTGGCGGATCAGGCGGTCGGCGTCGGGCGAAAGATCGGGCTTGAACGGGGTGACGACCGGGGCGAGGACCCCGCTCATGGTCTTGGTCATTCGAAAGATCTCCTGGGAGCTTGTCCTGGCGCACCGGTGTAAGCGGTTTCGCCGCGCCAGGGCAAGCCGTCCAGGAGGATGGTCAGTGGCGCGCGAACACGCCCATGCGGCCGTCCTCGGTGAAGATGACGACGTCGTAGGGCTCGCCGGTCTTCTGGTCCATGCCCGGCGCGTCCTGCGGCATGCCCGGCGCCGACAGGCCCTTGGCCTCGGGCCGCTCGGCGAGCAGGCGACGGACGTCCGCGGCCGGGACGTGGCCCTCGACGACGTAGCCGTCGACCACCGCGGTGTGACACGATCCCAGCGCCTCGGGCACGCCCTTGGCGGCGCGGACCGGCTCGAGGTCCTCGACGTCGTGGACGTTCACGGTGAACCCCGATTCGCGCATGTGGTCGATCCAGCCGCCGCAGCAGCCGCACAGCGGCGACTTCCAGACCTCGACGACGTCGGCGGCGACGGCCGGCGTCGCGGCGGGACCGAGGGCGCCCCACAGGCCGCCGCCGGCGATGCCGAGCGCCACGGCGACGATGATCAGGGGCTTCTTGTAGTTGCGGGCCATCCCGGCCTCCTCTTGATCGGAACCAATGCGGAGCGACGATATAATGCGCTCCGTTGCGATTTCCATAAGCAAACACCGGGCCGCACCGGCAATTCCGCCATTTCCCGGCGACGCGGCGGCGCCGCGTTCCCGGATGCGGGAATCCCGGCGCGCCCTTCC
The DNA here is from genome assembly GCA_964545205.1 of uncultured Rhodospirillaceae bacterium. GTDB lineage: Bacteria > Pseudomonadota > Alphaproteobacteria > Rhodospirillales > Magnetospirillaceae > CAZJFH01. The sequence continues at coordinate 10,445 of CAZJFH010000090.1, read as the reverse complement.
CGATCGCGGGCCGCGGAACCGGCCGCCGCGGCGGCTGTTGGACCGGGGCAGTCCCGTGCTACGATTCGCCGATGAAGCCGCTGCCCGACGCCCAGCTTGCCCGCCGACTGACGGTGACCGCCGTGCTGCTGTTCGCGCTGTGGGCGGTGCTGGTCGAGGGCGACGCCGTGGCGCTGGCCGTCGGCGTTCCGATCGTGCTGCTGGCGACCGCCGCCGGGCTGCTGGTGTTCGAGCCGCGCGAGCACCGCGGCGTGGCGCTGCCGCTGCTGCGGATCGCGCCGCGGCTGGCGTGGCTGTCGCTGGTCAGCGGCTTCGACGTCGCCACCCGCGCGCTGCGGCCGAGCCTGCCGATCGATCCCGACCTGGTCGACTACCGCCTGGACGAGCCCGACGAGCGCATCGCGGTGGCGCTCGCCTACGCCGCCACCGTGCTGCCCGGCACCCTGGCGGCCGAGGTCGAACCCGAGCGGCTGCGCCTGCACGTCATCGATCGCCGCCAGGCCCCCGAGGAGACGTTGCGGCGGCTCGAGCGCGGCATGCGGGGACGCCGGTGAACGCGTCGATCATCGCCGACGCGCTCTCGGCGCTGCTGCTGCTCGGCGCCTGCTTCTTCTTCGCGGCCGGCACCGTCGGCCTGCTGCGCTTTCCCGATTCCTACACGCGCCTGCATGCCCTGACCAAGGCCGACAGCGTCGGGCTCGGCCTCACCGTGACGGCGCTGCTGGTGCAGGCGCCGGGCGCGCTGGCGGCGCTCAAGCTGCTGGTGGTGTGGCTGCTGTCGCTGTTCGCTTCGGCCACGATCGCCAACCTGGTCGCCAATCTGGGACTTCGCGAGGGGCGCGCGCCATGGAAGCGGCGCTGACGGCGGCGCTCGACGCCGGCCTGGCGGCGACGACGCTGTGGGTCGCCTGGCGGTCGCTGGCGAACGCCCACGCGTTCAGCGCCATCGTGCTGTTCGTCGTCTTCGGCGTGCTGATGGCGCTGATCTGGCTTCGGCTGGCCGCGCCCGACCTCGCCCTGGCCGAGGCCGCGGTCGGCGCCGGCCTGACCGGGGTGCTGCTGCTCGAGGCGCAGGGCCGCATCCGGCGGGCCGGGGAGGTCGAACCGCCGCACCAGCCCTTGCCGACGGCCGCGCGCATCGCCGCGGGCGTGCCGCCGATGCTGCTGGCGGCCGGCCTGCTGGCGCTGGCGCTGAGCTGGGAGCGGGCGCCGGACGGCATCGCGCCGCTGGTCCACGACCGTCTCGACGCCGCCGGCGCCGAGAACCCGGTCACCGCCGTGCTGCTGAACTTCCGCGGCTACGACACCCTGCTCGAGGTCTCGGTGCTGTTCCTGGCGGTGGTCGCGACGATGGGCCTGTTTCCGCGCCGGGGCCGCTCGCCGGCGGCGACCCAGCCGCTGACCGACAGCCGCGGGCGCGAGCGCATGCTGGAATGGTTCGTGCGCCGGCTGGCGCCGATCGGGGTCGTCGTCGCCGGCTATCTGTGGTGGCGCGGATCGAGTCATCCCGGCGGCGCCTTCCAGGGCGGCACCGTTCTGGCGTCGATGATCCTGCTGCTTCTGGTCACCCGCTTCCACCACGTGCCGTCGCCGCGCAGCCTGCTGGCGCGCATCGCCCTGGTGCTGGGGCTGGCGAGCTTGCTCGGGGCGGCCTGCATCGGCCTGCTGGCGGCGCGGCCGCTGCTCGAGTATCCCGAAGGCTGGGCCGCGCCGCTGATCCTGATCGTCGAGGCGGCGCTGACCGTCTCGGTCGGCGCCTCGCTCGCCGCCCTGGCGATCGGCGTGCCGCCGGAGCCGCCGCGCCGCCGGGGGCCGGAGCCGTGACCCAGACGATCTACCTGGCGATGGCGGCGCTGCTGTTCCCGCTCGCGCTCCACGCCCTGTTCACCCGCCGCAACGTGATCCTCAAGCTGATCGCCGCCAACATCGCCGCCTCGGCGGTGTTCCTGGTGCTGGTCGCGGCGGCGCCGCATGCCGGCGCCCAGGCCGATCCGGTGCCGCAGGCCCTGGTGCTGACCGGCATCGTCATCGCCGTCTCGGTGACGGCGCTGGCGCTGTCCGTGGTGCGCCGGCTGATCGACGAGACCGGCCGCACGAGCCTGCCGGAAGACGACGACCAGCCATGACGGCGCTGTCGGCCCCCGTGCTGTCCGGACTGCTGGTGGCCTTGCCGTTGGCGGGCGCCATCGCCTGCTTCCTGCGCGGCGGCGGCTTCGCCGCCGTGGTCGGGACCGCGGTGCCGGCCGCGATGCTGGGCTGCGCGGCGCTGCTGGCCGCCGCGGTCTGGAGCGGCGGCCCGGCGGTGGTGGAAATCGCCGGCTGGTCGCCGCCGCTGGGCATCGCCTGGCGCGCCGACGGCATGGCGTGCCTGTTCCTGCTGACCACCGCGACGGTGGCGACGGCGGTCGCGGTCCATGCCCATCCCGAGCTGCGCCACGAGGGCGGCAAGCTGCTCGAGGACCATTTCTGGCCGCAGATGCTGCTGCTGCTGGCGGCGCTCAACGCGCTGTTCCTCAGCCGCGACGTGTTCAATCTCTACGTCACGCTCGAGCTGGCGACCCTGGCCGCCGTCGGCCTGGTGCTGGTCGAGGGCAGCGCCCGCGTCCTGGCGGCCGGCCTGCGCTACATGCTGATGGCGATGTTCGGCTCGCTGAGCTACCTGCTGGGCGTGGCGCTGCTCTACGGCGCCTTCGGCACGCTCGACATGGCCGGGCTCGCCGCCGTCGTCGACCACGGCTGGCCGGCGACGGCGGCGCTGGCGCTGATGACCGCCGGCCTGATGGTCAAGGGCGCGGCGTTTCCGCTGCACGGCTGGCTGCCGCCGGCGCACGGCTCGGCGCCCGCCCCGGTCAGCGCGCTGCTGTCGGGCCTGGTGGTCAAGGGCGCGCTCTACGTCCTGCTGCGGCTGTGGACCGAGGTCTTCGCGCCGAGCCCGGCCGCCGGCCAGCTCCTCGGCGCCTGCGGCGCCGGCGCCATCCTCTGGGGCTCGGCGATGGCCCTGCGCCAGCGGCGCCTCAAGCTGCTGCTGGCCTATTCGACGGTGGCCCAGCTCGGATACCTGCTGCTCGCCATCCCGCTGGCGCCGGCCGGCGCCGTCTACTTCGCGGTCAACCACGCGCTCGCCAAGGGCGCCATGTTCCTCGCCGCCGGCACGGTGATGATGTCGCTGGGCCACGACCGCCTGGACGGAATGCAGGGTGCCGCCCGGATACGGCCGATGACCGCCTTCACCCTGGCACTGGGCGGCGTCACCCTGATGGGCCTGCCGCCCAGCGGCGGCTTCATCGCCAAGTGGCTGCTGATCGAAGCGGCGATCCGCGCCGGCCAGTGGTGGTGGGTGGCGGCGATCCTGGGCGGCAGCCTGCTGGCGGCCGGCTACGTGTTCCGGGTGCTGGCCGGCATCGTCGCCCGGCGCGCCGATCTCGCGCCGCCGTTCGCGACGGTGCCGCGGCGCATCGAGATCGCCGCCCTGGGCCTGGCGCTGGTCTCGACGGCGCTCGGGCTCGCGGCCGCGGCGCCGCTGGCCCTGCTGCGCGCGGGGGCGGCGCCATGAGCTGGTCCGAGATCGCGCCTTGGCTGATCGTGCTCAGCTCGCTGGTGCCCGGCGTGCTGATCTTCGGGCTGCACGAATACCGCCGCGCGCTGCGCACCACCCTGAACATGACCGGCGCCGTCCTCAAGCTGGCGGTGATCGGCGTGGTCCTGGTCGGCGTCGGCCGCGGCGAGGCGTTCGAGACCGGCTTCCCGGTGATGCCGGGCATCGACTTCGTGCTGCGCATCGACGCGCTGTCGATGCTGTTCGTCACGCTGTCCGCCTTCCTGTGGCTGGTGACCACGATCTACGCCATCGGCTATCTCGAAGGCTCGCCGAACCGCAGCCGCTTCTTCGGCTTCTTCAGCATCTGCGTCTCGGCGACGGCGGGCATCGCGCTGGCCGGCAACCTGTTCACGTTCTTCTTCTTCTACGAGCTGCTGACGCTGTCGACCTGGCCGCTGGTCGTCCATCGCGGCACCGAGCAGGCGATGGCGGCCGGCCGCACCTATCTCGTCTATTCGCTGGGCGCCAGTTCGGCGCTGCTGGCCGGCATCGTCTGGCTGTGGGTGCTGACCGGCTCCATCGCCTTCACCGATTTCGGCGGCACGCTGGGCGGGATCGACACCGCCGGCATCGAGACCGAGCTGGTGATCATCTTCGTGCTGCTGGTCGGCGGCGTCGGCGCCAAGGCGGCGCTGGTTCCGCTGCACGCCTGGCTGCCGCAGGCGATGGTGGCGCCGGCGCCGGTCAGCGCGCTGCTGCACGCGGTCGCGGTGGTCAAGGCCGGCGCCTTCGGCGTGCTGCGCATCGTCTACGACGTCTACGGCAGCGAACTGTCGCACGACCTCGGCACCTCGGCGGCGCTGTCCCTGGTCGCCGCCGCGACCATCGTCTACGGCTCGCTGCGCGCGCTGGCCCAGACCGACCTGAAGCGGCGGCTGGCCTTCTCGACGGTCAGCCAGGTCTCGTACATCGTGCTCGGCGCGGCGCTGTTCGGGCCGGTGGCGACGATCGGCGGGCTGGTGCATCTGGTCCACCAGGGCATCATGAAGATCACCCTGTTCTTCTGCGCCGGCAACATCGCCGAGACCCTGCACCTGCACCGGGTCGACGAGCTCGACGGCATGGGCCGGCGCATGCCGTGGACGATGGCCGCCTTCACCGTCGCGGCGCTGGGCATGATCGGGCTGCCGCCGATGGCCGGCTTCGTCAGCAAGTGGTACCTGGGCACCGGCGCCATCGCCGCCGGCGACGCCTGGGTGGTCGGGGTGCTGCTGACCAGCAGCCTGTTCAACGCGGCCTATTTCCTGCCCATCGTCCACGCCGCCTGGTTCCGCCCCGCCGCCGACCCGACGCGCCGCGAGGCCAAGGCCAGCCTGCTGTGGCCGGCGCTGGTCACCGCGGCGCTGACGCTGCTGCTCGGCCTGTTCGCCAACACCGCGTTCACCCCGCTCGGCTGGGCGCGGCTGATCGCGGCGCAGGAGTGGTTCTGATGCCCGCCGCCGGCCTGCTGGCGCTCGTCGTGGCGCCACCCCTGCTGCTGGCGGCGCTGCTCGCCTGGCCGCCGGCGCGCGCCGTCGTCGGACGCTTGGCGCCGCTGGCGGCGCTGCCGGCGCTGATCGCCGCGCTGCTCGCCGCCGAGCCGCTCGACCCCGCGGTGCCGTTCCTGCTGCTCGGCGTCGAGGTCGGCTTCGGCGCCGCCGGGCGCCCGCTGCTGCTGGCCGCCGCGCTGATCTGGACCGCCGCCGCCTGGTGGTTCTCGTCGCACGGTTGGGGTCGGCCGCGCCTGCTGCTGAGCTTCCTCGTGACGCAGGCCGGCAGCCTCGGCGCCCTGCTCAGCGCCGAGGCGGTCGGCTTCTACCTGTTCTATTCGGTGATGACCGTCGCCTCCTACGGCCTGGTCGTCGTCGACGACAGCGCCGAAGCGCGTCGGGCCGGGCGGCTGTATCTCGGCCTGTCGCTGCTCGGCGAGATGGCGGCGATCGGGGCGTTCATGCTGCTCGCCGCCGGCACCACCGGCCCGGTGCCGGCGCTGATGCTGGTCTTCGGCCTCGGCGCCAAGCTGGGCGTGCTGCCGCTGCACGTCGCCCTGCCGCCGGCCTATGCCGCGGCGCCGCCGGCCGCCGGCGCGGCGCTGGGCGGCGTGCTGACCACCGTGGCCGCCGCCGGCTGGCTGCGCCTGCTGCCCGAGAGCGGCGCCGGCCTGGACGTCGCGGCGGCGATGATCGCGCTCGGCCTGGCGACGGCGCTCGTCACCGCGCTGCTCGGCATGCTGCAGTCCGAGGCCCGCGCGCTGCTCGGCTATTCGACGGCCAGCCAGATGGGCATCCTGGCCGTCGCCGCCGGCATCGCCGTGGCGGCGCCGCAGGCCGCCGGCGCCGCGGCGCTGTTCGTCTTCCACCACGGGCTGGTCAAGGGCGCGCTGTTCCTGGTGCTGGCCGGCGGCGGCGGCAGCCGCGCCGGACTGGCGCTGCTGGCGGTGCTGTCGCTGGCGCTTGCCGGCCTGCCCGGCCTCGGCGGCGCGCTGGCCAAGACCTGGATCGAGACCGGCGCCGAGCGGCTGCCGCATGCCTGGGCCGGCATCGTCCACCATTGGCTGCCGGTGACCTCGCTGGCGACGACGGTGCTGATGCTGCGCTTCCTGGTGCTGGCGCGGCACGCCCACGGGACGAGCGGGCGCCCGGGCGCGCCGGGCTGGCTGCTGGCGGCGGCGGCGCTGGCGGCGCCCTGGCTGGCGGTGCTGGTCGGCCATCCCGGGACGGCGGCCGAGGCGTTCGAGAGCAAGGCGCTGGTCAAGCAGGCGTGGCCGATCGCCGCCGGCCTGCTGCTGGCGCTGGTCGTGGCCCGGCTGCCGCGCCGGTGGCCGTCGCTGCCGGCCGGCGACGTCGCCGTGCCGCTTCAGCGCCTGCTCGCGCGGATCCGGCTGCCGCGCCCACCGACGTTTCCGAAGCCGGCTCCGCGCCTGCCGCTGGCCGACGCGCCGTTCCGCCGCCTCGCCGTCAGCGGCACCCTGTTCGGTCTGGCGGCGCTGCTGTTCGCGCTGCTGCTGTGAGGATCAGCCGACGACGCCGGCGGCGCGCAACCGCGCCAGTTCGTCGGCATCGAGCGCGAGCACGTCGGAAAGCACGCTGTCGGTATGCTCGCCGAGCAGCGGCGGCCCCTGCTCGTAGGCGACCGGGGTCTCGGACAGGCGGATCGGGCTGGCGACCGTCGCCACCGGCCGGCCCGAGCCGTGCGGCACCTCGACCCGCAGGCCGCGCGCCCGCGCCTGGGGATCGGCGAAGACCTGGTCGAGGGTGTTGATCGGCCCGCAGGGCACGCCGACGTCCTCCAGCGCCGCCAGCCATTCGCCGCTGGTCCTCTCGCGCATCGCCGCCTCGATCATCGGCACCAGCGCGGCGCGGTTCTCGACGCGGTCGCGGTTGGTGGCGAAGCGCTCGTCGGCGCTCCACTCGGGCCGGCCGGCGACCTCGCAGAACTTGGCGAACTGGGAATCGTTGCCGACCGCCAGGATGACGTGGCCGTCGGCGGTGGCGAACGCCTGGTAGGGCACGATGTTGGGATGGGCGTTGCCCAGCCGCTGCGGCACGACGCCGCCGACCAGGTAGTTGGCCGCCTGGTTGGCCAGGGTCGCGACCTGCACGTCGAGCAGCGCCAGGTCGATGAACTGCCCCCGGCCGGTGCGGTCGCGGTGCGCCAGCGCCGCCAGGATGCCGACCGCGGCGTACAAGCCGGTGAACACGTCGCAGACCGCGACGCCGACCTTGACCGGGCTCTCCGGCTCGCCGGTCAGGCTCATCAGCCCGCCCATGCCCTGGATCATGAAGTCGTAGCCGGCACGCCGCGCATAGGGGCCGTCCTGGCCGAATCCGGTGATCGAGCAGTAGACCAGCCGCGGGTTGACGACGCGCAGGCTGTCCCAGTCGAGGCCGTACTTCTTCAGGCCGCCGACCTTGAAGTTCTCGACCACCACGTCGCAATGGCGCGCCAGGTCGCGCACCAGCGCCTGGCCCTCGGGGCGGGTGAAGTCGATCGCCACCGAGCGCTTGCCGCGATTGGCCGACAGGAAATATGCCGCCTCGCGGGTGCCTTCCAGGAAGGGCGGCCCCCAGCCGCGGGTGTCGTCGCCGGCGCCCGGGCGCTCGACCTTGATCACCTGCGCGCCGAGATCGGCCAGGGTCTGCGTCGCCCACGGCCCGGCGAGCACGCGCGAGAGGTCGAGAATGCGAAGATGCGACAGAGGTCCTGGCATGGCTGATGACGTCCCCCGGTTCGTGGCGCCGGCGTTCATAGCACGGCGGGCGCGGCGCCGTCAGCCGGCGCGGCGGACGAAATAGCGGAACACGCCGCCCTGCTCCTCGACCGCCAGCAGCTCGTGGCCAAGGCGGTGGACGCCGACCGGGATGTCGAAGCGGCTGGCCGGGTCGGTGGCGACGATCTCGACCACGCCGCCGGGCGCCACCCGGCGCAGCGCCTTGGCGGCCTCGGTCATCGGCACCGGGCAGCACCGGCCGCTGGCGTCGACGCGCAGATCGACCGGCCAGGAAGGCCGGTCCGGCTCGGATGTCATCGCGAACTCCTGCAGGGCATGTCTCCTGCGGATATAGAGAACCGCGGCGCCGCCGTCGAGCGTCAGCCGATCGGGCGGCTCTCGGCCAGCGTCTTGTCGCGCCGGCGCAGCAGCCCGACGACGTGGCGCACCTCCTCGGCGGCCGGATGGCGGGTGACCAGCACGGCGCCGAGCCAGGCGCCGGCCGCCGCCAGCAGGCCGGCGGGCAGCGCCAGCGGCGCCGCCACCCAGGCGGCGGCCGCCGCGGCGGCAGCCGCCGCCAGCCCCGTCGCGGCGGTGATCTTCAGGCTGCCGGCCATCGCCGCCAGCGCGGCGCGTCGGGAGATCCCGAACAGCGAGCGCAACAGACCGAGCGTCAGCGCGACGTTGAAGACGCCGACCACGATCTGGCTGGCGGCGACCGCGCGCACGTCGAGCATCGCGCTCGCCGTGATCAGCACCAGGCTGAGCGCCTGCACGATGGCGATGCGCACCAGGTTCTGGCGCACGGCGCCGGCGGCCAGGAACGCCTGCGAGGCCAGGCTGGCCACCGGCAGCGCCGTCATGGCGACGCACAGGAGCTGCAGGATCGGGATGCTGGGCGCCCACTTCTCGCCGTAGAGCAGCAGCACGATCGGCTCGGCGAGCACGCCCAGGCAGGCGAAGAACGGCCAGGCGAACGCGGTGAGCAGCGGCAGCGCGCGCAGAAACGCCGCGGCCATGCCGCCGGGCGAGTTGCGGCTGGCCGCGAAGCTCGGCAGCGCCACCGGCATGACGATGCCCTCGATGCCGTGGCTGTACAGCGAGGTCAGGCCGATGGCCCGGCTGTAGAAGGCGACGGCGCCGAAGCCGATCATGCGGCCCAGGATCATGTCCGGCAGGAACAGCCCGGCCTGCGACAGCAGGGCGCCGCCGCTGCTCATCGAGCCGAAGCGCAGCATCGCGCCGCAGCCGGTGAACAGCGGCAGCATGAAGACGTGGCTCGGGCGCAGGGCGGTGAGGGCCAGCAGGGCGGCGAGCTGGCCGGCGAGCTGGCCCCAGGCCATGCTCATGAACCCCCAGCCGGCGCTGGCGCCGTAGACGGCGACGCCGGCCTGGGTCGAGACCATCAGCAGCTCGACGATGCACATGCGGTCGAGGCGCAGCTCGCGGACCAGGGTCGCCCGCGCCACCAGCCCGAACGGCACCAGCGCGAAGCCCGCCGCCAGCACGGCGAGGACGTCGGCGACCCCCTGCTCGCCGTAGAAGGCGGCGACGGCGTCGCGCCCCAGCCACAACAGCGCCGCCAGGGTCCAGGCCATGGCGATCGCCATGCCCTGGGCGCGGCGCAGGGTCGCGCGGTCGAGCTCCGGGGCCTGGATCAGGTAGTTGGCGATGCCGAACTCGCGCAGCGCCTGGATCACCACCACGAACGCCATGCTGACCGAGAAGATGCCGATCGCCTCGGGCGGCAGCATGCGGGCCAGCGCCACCGTCGAGCCGAACTGGATGGCGAAGCCCGAATAGCGCGTCAGCGCCGACCAATAGACCGAGGTGCGTACCTTCGACAAGGGTTCGGGGCTCCGTGGCGGCTCAACTGGTGGCGGCGGCGCTCTTCTCGAGCACGATCGTGTAGCCGGTGCGTTCGTACGTGCCGATGCCCAGGCGCCGCAGCACGGCGCCGGCCAGCCGCGCCACGCCGCCGAGCCCCGGCTGCGCCGAGGCCAGCGCCGGCAGCGGCACGAAGCGCCAGCGCCAGACCAGCTCGGCGGCACGGTAGGCCTGCGAGATCGCCGGGCGCGTGCGCGCCATCTCGGCGCCGCCGCACAGATACTTCTCGAGCACCGCCGGGTTGTACGGCTTGACGTGCGAGAGGTCGTTGTAGAAGCCGTCCCACAGCACCGGCGCGCTGACCGCCAGCTTGCCGCCGGGGGCGAGGCAGCGGTCGAATTCGCGCAGCAGGTCGTAGAGCTCGGCCGGCTGCAGATGCTCGATCAGATGGCTGCAGTGGATCAGGCCGAAGCTGCCGTCGGCGAAGGGCAGCGGCGCCGGCACCGTGACCTCGTGCACGTTGGCCCAGCGCCGGCGCAGCAGCGCCGCGCTCTCGGGATTGCCCTCGACCAGATGCACGTCCGGGTCGCCGAGCTGCTCGGCGAAATCGCCGAGCCCGGCGCCGACGTCGAGCACCGGCAGGCCGGCCGGCGCATGGCGGATGGCCACCGCGTAGAAGGGCTGGCGCGAGAACGTCGCCAGGGTCGGGATCGCGGACAGCTTGCCCATCGCCGTCACCCTCCGATCGCCCGCGGCCGCAACGCCGCGACCGCCGCCGCCGGCGCCGCCGCGGCGCCGGCGGCCAGCGCGGCGCGGCGCACGGTGGCGGCC
>CAZJFH010000089.1:0-19125 GCA_964545205.1 uncultured Rhodospirillaceae bacterium | reverse complement strand
GACGCCGACGAACATCTCGACGAAATCGGAGCCGGAGATCGAGAAGAACGGCACCCCGGCCTCGCCGGCGACGGCGCGGGCCAGCAGGGTCTTGCCGGTCCCCGGCGGCCCGACCAGCAGCACGCCCTTGGGCACCCGGGCGCCGAGCGCACCGTAATGCTTCGGATCCTTCAGGAAGGCGACGACCTCCTGCAGTTCCTCCTTGGCCTCGTCGACGCCGGCGACGTCGTCGAAGGCGGTCTTCGTGTCGCTCTCGACGTAGATCTTGGCCTTGCTCTTGCCCACCGTCATGAATCCGCCCATGCCGCGGCTCATGCGTCGCATCAGGAACATCCAGATGCCGAAGAACAGCGCGATCGGGATGATCCACGACAGGATCTCGCGCAGGAAGGTGTTCTCGACCGTGCCGGTGAAGGTGACGCCGGCACTCTCGAGCTCCTCGGCCAGCCGCGGGTCCAGCCGCGGCGTGACGAACTGCGTCTTGCCGTCCTGCGGCTGTTTGAAGCTGCCTGTGATGTGCTGGTCGGAGACCACGATGTCGTCGACCAGCCCTTGCTCCAGGTAGGACTTGAACGCGCTGTACGGGATCGGCTCGACCGTGCGCCACGCCACCCAGAGCTGCTGGAACAGCATCACGCCGAACAGTGCGGCGACGAAGAACCAAAGATTGAACTTTGCTTTCCTGTCCATGACGACCTCCCGACCGAGGGAGCTTCAGCAGCATCGAGCGGCATCGCCGCCGCCCATTCGCCGACCAGCGCGGCGACGCGCTGGCCGTCCAGCGGCTGCAGCCCGCATTCGTGACGGCACAACAGGTTGTCGAGGCGCCGCAGGGCCGCGAACCGCTGCCAGGCGATGCCGGCGCGCTCGAGCGCGCTCAGCAGATCGACGCTGCGCACGTAGAGCTCCGACGCCGACGCGCGTCGCGCCGCCGCCAACAGCTCGCGGCGGCACCGCGCGACATCGGAAGAACACGCGGCCAGGCCAACCGTTCGGCGGCTTCCAGCGCCCATCCTCATCCGCTCGGAAGAGACGCGTTCACTGATCGGCCGGTTCATCGGGAACCTCCGGGACATCACTGCGATTTTCGTTGGCACCAAAGACGATAGTCCCCGGACGGGACGCGTCAAGATGCCGGTTGCGGCAGCGCCGCGGGTCTTTAAGTAGAGCTCCCGGAAACCGCCAAAGTCGAAGGGGGTAAGGATGCGCTCGCTGTTGCCAAAGCTCGTCCTGCTGGTCGCCCTGCCCTGGTCGGGAGCCGCGCCGGCGGCGACCAGCGCCGACGTCCTGCCGTCGCTCAATCCGGTGCTGGAACGCGTCTCGCCGGGCGTCGTCAACATCTCGGTCAAGGCGTTCGGGCCGGATCGCCGGCATCCGCTGTTCACCGACCCGCTGTTCCGCCACTTCTTCGGCATCCCGGACCTTCCGGCCGTGCCGCGCCAGCGGCGGGTGCAAAGCGTCGGCTCGGGCGTCGTCATCGACGCCGTCGAGGGCTACGTCGTCACCAACCACCACGTCGTCGACGGCGCCGACGAGGTGACCGTGACCCTCAACGATCGGCGGACGCTGGACGCCGAGGTCGTCGGCAGCGACCCGGAGGCCGACGTGGCGCTGCTCAGGGTCGCGGCCGACGACCTGACGGCGGTGCCGTTCGGCGACTCGGACCGGCTGCGGATCGGCGATTTCGTCATCGCCATCGGCAATCCCTTCGGCCTCGGGCAGACGGCGACGCTGGGCATCGTCGGCGCGCTCGGCCGCACCGGCCTCGGCATCGAGGGCTACGAGAACTTCATCCAGACCGACGCCTCGATCAATCCCGGCAACTCCGGCGGCGCGCTGATCGACCAGCGCGGGCGGCTGGTCGGCATCAACACCGCCATCATCAGCCGCAGCGGCGGCAACAACGGCATCGGCTTCGCCATTCCCGCCAACATGGTGCGCGCGATCGTCGCCCAGATCATCGAGCACGGCGAGGTCCGCCGCGGGCGCCTGGGCGTGCTCGTCCAGGACATCACGCCCGATATCGCCGAGGCCGCCGGCCTGGCCGGGCTCGACGGCGCCCTGGTCGCCAACGTCGAGAGCGGCGGCGCCGCCGAGGCCGCGGGGCTGCGCGCCGGCGACGTGGTCGTCGCACTCGACGGCGTTCCGATCGCCACGGCCGCCCAGTTGCGCAACGCCGTCGGGCTTCGGCGCCCCGGCGCCGCGGTCGAGCTTGTGGTCATGCGCGACGGCGAGCCGCGCACGCTTCGCGCCGTGCTGCGCGACGGCGACGGCGCGACGGAAGGGCCGTCCGCCGCGGCCTCGGCCATCGAGGGCGCCGTGCTCGGCGAGATACCGCCCTCGCACGAGCTGTACGGCCGCGGCAAGGGCGTCTTCGTCGCCGCGGTCGCCCTGGGCAGCCCGGCGCAGGAAATCGGGTTGCGGCCCGGCGACGTCATCGTCGAGGCGGCCGGGCGGCCAACCGAAACCGTCGCGGACCTGCGACGGGCGCTGGCCTCGCATGACGGCGACAAGCCGGTCCTGCTGCGCGTGCGGCGCGGCGACGGCGCCCTTTTCCTGACCTTGCCGGCGGGGGCTTGACAGCGACCCTTCGCCGATTAATTCCGATAGCGCCGGGACGGCGAGGACCGTCCCGGCCCGGGTACAACGGTCCGACCATGAGGTGGGCCGTCGCGTGGATCATGTCGCTCGCAGAGGATGTGAATCCGTTCGTGCCCCATCCGCCTCGACGACATCGCCACGCCGACCGCCCCTCGCTTTTGGAAAGGAGGGATGGACGATGTTGCTTTCCGACTTCGGCCGCTTCGGCCCGGCGCCGCTCGGCTTCGATCCGCTGGCCGAGATGCGGCGCATGCAGCGGGACATCAACCGGCTGTTCGGCGACTTCGCCGCGCCGGAACCGGAGGCGCTGCCGGCGCTCAACGTCTGGGCCGGCGACAGCACGCTCGTGGTCACGGCCGAACTGCCGGGCACGGCGCCCGAGGCCGTCGACGTGACCGTGCGCGAGGACCTGCTGACCATCCGCGGCGAGGCCGCGACTTCCGACGCCCCGGAGCAGGCGCGCTGGCACTTGCGCGAGCGTCGCGGCGGCCCGTTCTCGCGCACGATCCGGCTGCCGTTCCGGGTCGACCCGGACAAGGTGCGGGCGCGCTTCGACAACGGCGTGCTCGGGATCGAGCTGGAACGTCCCGAGCAGGACAAGCCCAAGCGCATCCCGGTGAAGTCTTCGTGACCAGGAGGTGAACCATGGCGACTGCTGTCCAGAAGCGCGGCAACGGCCAGGTCCAGAGCGCCGCGGCCGAGGCCGCCACCCGCCAGGTCTTCATGCCCCTGGCGGACGTGTTCGAGACCGACGAGTCCTTCGTGGTGACGGCCGAGATGCCCGGCGTCGCCGCCGACGCCATCGAGGTCGAGGTCGAAGGCGACGTGCTCAGGCTGCACGGCCGCACCAGCTTCGCGGTGCCCGACGGCTACCGCCTGATCCATGGCGAGTACGCCGACGGCGACTACGAACGGGTTCTGGCGCTGCCGGATTCGGTGGACGCCGAGCGCATCACCGCCGCGTTCAGCAACGGCCTGCTGCGCATCGAGCTGCCCAAGGCCGAGTCCGCGCGCACGCGCCGCATTCCGCTGAGGGCGGAATCGTGAGTGAAGGAGGGAGCCATGCACATTCGTGACCTGATTCCGTGGAACCGCAAGGGCGAGGCGGCCAACCCGCTGGCGACGTTGCAGCGCGAGATGAACCGCGTGTTCGACGACTACTGGCGCCGCTTCGACGGCATGCCGATGCCGGAATTCGGCTGGACCGGGCCGCGCGCCGACGTGCGCGAGACCGAGGGCGCGGTCGAGGTCTCGGTCGAACTGCCGGGCATGGACGAGAAGGACGTCGAGCTGACCGTCGCCAACGACGTGCTGACCATCAAGGGCGAGAAGAAGGCCGAGACCGAGCAGCGCGACAAGAACTGGTACGTCTCGGAGCGCTCCTACGGCAGCTTCCTGCGCAGCATTCCGCTGCCGGCCGGCGTCGAGGGCGACAAGGCCGAGGCGGTGTTCAAGAAGGGCGTGCTGACGGTCACGGTGCCGAAGTCGCCCGAGGCCCAGGCCAGGGTCAAGCGCATCGAGGTCAAGGCCTCGTGATCCGGCCGGCCGCGGCCGAAGGCAGGCATCCGATGATCTCGCCCAAAACCGTCGCGCTGCTTTGCCTGGCCGCGGCCCCGGCCAGCTTCTTCCTCTGCCCGCCGGGCTGGGTCGCGGTCCTGATGGCGCCCGACTGACCGAGGCACGGCGGTGCACGCCGATCTCGACCTGCTGTGGCCCGTGGCGCTGTTTCTCGCCGCCGTGGTGGCCATGCTGGCCGTGACGCAGCGGCTCCGGGTCGACCCGATCATCGGCTATCTCGGCCTCGGCCTCGCGCTGGGGCCGAACGGCGCCGGCTTGCTGACCAGTTCCGAGACGATCGCCTTCATCGCCGAACTCGGAGTCGGATTCCTGCTGTTCACCATCGGCCTGGAACTGTCGTTCGAGCGCCTGCGCGCGATGTGGCGCGCGATCCTCGGCCTCGGCGGCCTGCAGGTCGCGGCCAGCACGGCCGCTCTCGCCGGACTGGCGGTCTGGAGCGGCGTCGCGCGGGCGCCGCAGGCGCTGGTCCTCGGAGCCGCCCTGGCGTTGTCGTCGACGGCCGTGGTGATGCACCTGCTGCGGCGGCGGCGCGAGACCCAGACCAGGGTCGGCCACACCGCGTTCGCCATCCTCCTGTTCCAGGACCTCGCCACCGTGCCGCTGCTGGTCCTGGTCGGGCTGCCGCCCGGCCAGCCGGTGCTGACGAGCCTCGCCGAGGCGCTGATCACCGGCACGCTGGCGCTGGCGGCGATCGTCGCCTTCGGCCGCTGGGTGCTGCGGCCGTCGCTGACCGTGGTCGATTCGCAGCGCACCCCCGAGATGTTCCTGGCCAGCACCCTGCTCGGCATCGTCGGCGCGATGGCCGCGGCGGCCACGGCCGGACTGTCGGCGGCCGTCGGCGCCTTCCTGGCCGGGCTGCTGTTGGCCGAGACCGAGCACCGGGCGCGCATCGCGACCGACCTCGAGCCGTTCCGCGCACTCCTGCTGGGCGTCTTCTTCGTCAGCGTCGGGCTGGGCGTCGACCCCGCGATCCTGTTCGAGAACGCCGCCACGATCGCGCTGGCCGTTCCGGTGTTGCTCGGCACGAAGGCGCTGGTCATAGCCGCCCTGGCCGCGGCGTCGCGCCACCGGCTCGAGGAGGTGCCGAGGATTTCGCTGCTGCTCAGCGGCGGCGGCGAATTCGCGTTCGTGCTGCTCGCCGCGGCGGCGACCGGCGGCACTGCCGATCCTGGGCTGACCCAACTCGGAATCGCCGTGGCGACGGCGACGCTGCTGCTGATCCCGGCGCTGGACGCGGCGGGACGATCGGCGGCGGCGGCGGTGTCGGCCTGGCGTCCGCGAAAAGAATGAGGTTCTCAGCGCGGCGCGTCGGGCCTGATGCGGCCGCGCACCTCCAGTCCCGACGGCGTGGGCGCGACGACGACGATCTCGCCCGAGGCGACGCCGGCGCCGGTCAACGCGCCGATGTTGACCTGATGGGTCACCAGGACCAGTTTCTCGCGCCCCGCCCGCTCGGACAGCAGCGCCAGAACCGCGGCGCTGCGTCGCGGTTCGGCCGAGCGGTCGGCGAAGAACGAGTCGAGCGCCGGAAAGTCCTCGACCGGGGCGACGCCGAGTTCTCGGGCGGTGTCGCGGGCACGGCACCAGCGGCTGGTCAGCACCCGGTCGACCGCGATGCCGCGCGCCCGGATGGCGGCGCCGAGCGCCCGCGCCTCGGCGCGGCCGTCCTCGTCGAGATTGCGCTGGGTGGCGCAGTCGCCGAGGCGAAAGTTCCCGGGATCGCCGAAACCCGGGGCGGTGGCGTGGCGCATGAGCGCCGCCGTGCCGGGTTCCGCCAAGGCGCGCCAAGCCGCCTCGTCGGCAGCCGCCGGCGCGGCGGCCAGGATCACCA
This sequence comes from uncultured Rhodospirillaceae bacterium, assembly GCA_964545205.1. Classification (GTDB taxonomy): domain Bacteria; phylum Pseudomonadota; class Alphaproteobacteria; order Rhodospirillales; family Magnetospirillaceae; genus CAZJFH01. The sequence continues at coordinate 13,115 of CAZJFH010000089.1, read as the reverse complement.
GGGCGAGAAGGACCAGGCGTTGAACGGTCATGGCGCGCCCATCCTAGCCTCGCGGCGGCGCCGCCGCGAGGGCGCGAAGGGGGCTCTTTCGGCGCTTGCCGCCGGAACGTGGGCGCGGAGCGCGCGGCACGTCAGGCCCGCAGCCAGTCCTCGACCGCCTCGGCCTTCGGCACGCCGCCGGCATGCACGACCTTGCCGTCGACGACCACGCCCGGCGTGCTCATCACGCCGTAGCCGAGGATCGCCGCCATGTCGGTGACCTTCTCGACCTCGACGGCGATGCCGAGCGCCGCGGCCTTGTCCTCGATCAGCCTGGCGGTGGTGGCGCAGTTCCTGCAGCCGGATCCCAGCACCTTGACCGATTTCATTTCCGCCTCCTCTCTCAGATGAACAGCGCGTTGAGCAGGTAGCCGACGACGACGAAGGCCACCGACAGGAAGCCGGCGAAAAACAGCAGCATGCGCGGCTTCAGCACCTTGCGCAGGATGATGAACTCGGGCGGCGAGATGGCGACGACGCTCATCATGAACGCGATCACCGTGCCGACCGGCAGGTCCTTGAGCAGCAGCGCCTCGGCGACCGGGATGATGCCGGTGATGTTCGAATAGAGCGGCAGTCCGACCAGCACCGCGAAGGGCACCGCCAGCGGATTCTCGGCGCCCGCATAGGCGGCGAAAAAGTCGGCCGGCACGTAGCCGTGCAGCAGCGAGCCGACGCCGACGCCGATCAGGATGTACAGCCACACGCGCCGGACCAGGTCGCGGGTCTGGTCCCAGGCATAGCCGACGCGCGTCGCCCAGGTCTCGCCGCCGGCGGGCGCGACGACGCCGCCCATGCGGATCTGCCAGACATAGTCCTCGACGTAGCGCTCCATGTGCAGGCGGTCGATCAGGAACCCGCCCAGCATCCCCAGCGCGATTCCGGTGACGACGTAGACCGCGGTCAGTTCCAGCCCGACGATCGAGGCCAGGATCACCACCGCGACCTGATTGACCATCGGCGAGGTGATCAGGAAGGCCATCGTGACGCCGACCGGAATGCCGCCTTCCAGGAAGGCGATGAACAGCGGCACCGACGAGCAGGAGCAGAACGGGGTGACCGAGCCGAGCAGCGCCGCGAGGCCGTAGGCGGCCGTGCGCGACCTGCCCATGATGTAGCCGCGCACCTTCTCGGGCGACAGCAGGCTGCGGAACAGCCCCATCACGAACATCACCGCGATCAGCAGGAAGAAGATCTTGGTGGTGTCCTCGATGAAGAAATGCACCGCGTCCGCCGCCTTTGTGGCGCGGTCGAGCCCGAGCAGGTCGAAGGTGGCCCAGTCGGCCAGCCAGGTGAACACCTGCAGCATCACAGCCTCCGATCAGGCGACGCGCTCGCGCGGCGGCCGCCCCGCCATCTCGCCCAGGCGACGCAGGTCGCCCCGGTGCTCCGCCGTCTCGGCCGCGCCGCGAACCGCGGCGGCGACCGCCTCGCGCACCCAGCCCGGAGCGTCGGTCGCCAGCGAATACAGCACCCACTGCGCGTCGCGGCGCATGCCCACCAGGCCGGCCTCGCGCAGCGTCGCCAGGTGCTTCGATATCTTTGGCTGGTTGGCGCCCAGCGCGTGGGTGAACTCGCAGACGCAAAGCTCGCCCTGCGCCGCCATCAGCGCCAGACAGCGAAGTCGAACGGGATCGGCGAGCGCCGACAGGACGGAGCATTGATATTCCATGAGAGGAATATACCCGGCAAGGAATATGCGGGGAAGCGCACATCGTGCATGCCTGGCTCGCCGAATGCTTAATTCGATATTTCTAAAAATTCGGTTGCACGTGGCGTCCCTCGGTGGCACGCTGCCGCCATGGACCTGGAACGCGCCGCCCAACGCCTGGAGGCCCTCGGCAATCCCACCCGCCTGGCGATCTACCGCCTGCTGGTGCGGGCCGGCGGCGACGGCCTCGCGGTCGGCGACGTGCAGGAGCGTACGGAGGTGCCGGCCTCGACGCTGTCGCATCATCTGCACCGGCTGATCCGGGCCGAGCTGGTGACGCAGGAGCGCCAGGGCACCACGCTGATCTGCCGGGCCAACTACCCGGTCATGCGCGAGACGCTCGGGTTCCTGACGGCCGAATGCTGCGCCGACGCTCCGGCACGGGTGGAGGGAAGCGGCTGACGTTCGTTTGGTTCGTCGCCGAATGCGGGGCAGATGACCGACAAACCATTTTTTCGCGCACGAATTTCGATTGGACTAGAAATATAGGAGCGCACATGGCGACCCTCGCTTTCGATCTCCGGCGCGCGGCGCGCGCTCTCGACCCGGCGCTGGCGACCATCCTCGTCGCCCTGACCGCCCTCGCCGCCATCGATCCGGGCCAGGCGCCCGAAAGCCTGCGCTTCACCCTCGCCAGCCTGGGCAGCATCGCGCCGTTCCTGCTGGCGTCCGTCGCCCTGACCGCCTATGCCAAGGCCAGCGGGGCCGACAATCTCGTCGCCCGCGCCTTCCGGGGCCATCTCGCCGGGATGGTGGTCGCGGCCTCGCTGCTCGGCGCGCTGTCGCCGTTCTGCTCGTGTGGCGTGATCCCCCTGATCGCCGCCCTGCTCGGCATGGGGGTGCCCCTGGCGCCGGTGATGTCGTTCTGGCTGGCCTCGCCGCTGATGGACCCCTCGATGTTCGTGATGACGGCCGGCACCCTCGGCACCGGCTTCGCACTGGCCAAGACCACCGCCGCCATCGGCGTCGGTCTGCTCGGCGGTTTCGGCTCGGCCCTGCTGCAGCGCGGCGGCCTGATGACCGATCCCTTGCGCGCCGACATCGCCCCCCGGTCGCGCGACCTGACGCCGCAGCCGGTGGTCTGGGCCTGTTGGCGCGACCAGGCCCGGCGCAGCGCCTTCGCCGGCAGCGCCCGCCGCAACCTCTTCTTCCTGGGCAAGTGGATGACGCTGGCCTTCCTGCTCGAGAGCCTGATGCTGGCCTATGTGCCCGCCGATCTGGTGGCGCAGGTCGCGGGCGGCGGCGGCCCGCTGCCGGTGCTCGGCGCGAGCCTCGCCGGCATCCCGGCCTATCTCAACGGCTACGCCGCGCTGCCGCTGGTCGCCGGCCTCATCGGCCAGGGCATGGCGCCCGGCGCCGGCATGGCCTTCCTGGTCGCCGGCGGGGCGACCAGCATCCCGGCGGCGATCGCCGTCTACGCCCTGGTCCGCCCGCCGGTGTTCGCCGCCTATGTCGGCTTCGCCACCGTGGGCGCGGTGACGGCCGGCATGATCTACGGCCTGTTCGCCTGACGAGACCTGGATGATCGGAGAAACACCATGACCCAGTGCGGATGCGGAGCCGACAAGCACGACTCCACCCCGTCGGCCACGACGATCGCCGTCGACCTGCTGTATGTCGACATCGACAGCTGCGACCGCTGCCAGGGCGCCGACGCCGCGCTGGCGGCGGCCCTGGCCGACGCCGAGCCGGTGCTGGCGGATCTCGGCGTCGGCGTCGCCGTTCGCCGCATTCTCGTCGAGGACCGCGAGACGGCCGAGCGCCATCGCCTGCTGACCTCGCCGACCATCCGCATCGGCGGGACCGACATTCAGGCCGGCTACGGCGAGAGTTCATGCGAGGCCTGCGGAACCGTTGCCGGGGGCACGCCGGTGAACTGCCGGGATTGGGTCTGGCGCGGCAAAAGCTACACGGCGCCGCCGAAGGGAATGATCGTGGAGGCGCTGCTGCGCGCCGCCCTCGACGGAACGGCGGCGCCGGCCGCGGCGTCCTACGCGATGCCGGAGAACCTGCAGGCCTTTTTCGCCGGCAAGGCGGCGAAATCCGGCTGCGGCTGCGGCTGCGGCGGCTGACCACGCCCGCCGCCACTCACGACGCGCAGGTGGCCGGCGGAAGCGCTTCGACGCCGGCAGGCGCCCGGTCGGCGAGCCTCGGCAGGTCCAGGATCCGACGCGCGAAGTCCTCGGGGGCGACGGGTTTGCCCAACAGATAGCCCTGATACCTGTGGCAACCCAGGCCCGACAGAAACCGCAGCTGTCCCGGTTTCTCCACGCCCTCCCCGACGATGTCCAGCCCGAGGCCGTGCGCCATGTTCACCATCGCCGTCACCAGCGCGGCACCGTCGCGGCTCTCGCACACGTCCGACACGAACTCCTTGTCGATTTTGAGCGTCGTGAACGGAAACCGCTTCAGATACATGATCGAGGCGTAGCCGGTGCCGAAATCGTCGATGGCCAGGCGCACGCCCAGCCCGCGCAGCCGTTCGAGCACGTTCCCGGCGTGGCGCTCGTCCTGCATGAGCAGGCGCTCGGTGATCTCCAGTTCGAGGCACGCCGGCGGCAGGCCGGTTTCGGCAAGGGCCGCCTCGACCGCGCGCGGAAAATCGGCACCGACGATCTGGCGATACGAGACGTTGACGCCGACATTGAGGCGCCTTCCCGTCCGCTCCTGCCATTCCCTGGTCTGCCGGCAAGCCTGGCGCAGGACCCATTCGCCGATCGGCACGATCAGCCCGGTTTCCTCCGCCAGCGGAATGAAGCGGTCGGGCGGCACCAGGCCGAGTTCCGGACTGTGCCAGCGCAACAGGGCCTCCATGCCGGTGACGCGGCCCGTGCCGAAGTCGGCCAGCGGCTGGTAGGCGACCGCGAGTTGCCGCCGCTCGAGGGCGTGACGCAGCAGGCTCTCCATCTCGACCCGCTGGCGCGCCTTGACGCTGATGTCGCGAGAGAACGAGCAGAACGTGTTCCGCCCGGCCGATTTCGCCCGGTACATGGCGGCGTCGGCGTTCTGCAGGAGTTCCTGCGGGCTGGTCCCGTCGGCCGGAAACAGGGTCAGCCCGATGCTCGCGCCGACGAAGAATTCGTGGCCGGCGATCTGGTACGGTTTGCCGAGGTCGTGGAGTATCTTCGCGGCGACCACCTCCGGGCGGTCGGTTTCGTCGAGATCGGGCAGGATCACGAGGAATTCGTCGCCGCCGAGGCGCCCGACGGTGTCGCTGCCGCGGATGCTGGCCGACAGCCGCTTGGCCGCTTCGACGAGCAGTTCGTCGCCGATGCTGTGGCCGACGGTGTCGTTCACCTTCTTGAATTCGTCGAGATCGACGAACAGCACCGCGAGCTGCGCCCGGTTGCGGTTCGCCCGCGCGATCGCCTGCGACAGCCGGTCGAGCACGAGCACACGGTTCGGCAGTTGCGTCACGTCGTCGAAGTTGGCCTGGCGCTCCAGCAGTCGCTCGTATTCCTTGCGCTGGGTGATGTCGACCGAGACGGTCAGGACCGAGTCGCCGTCCTGGGCGCCGGCGGAAAGCGGCATCTTGCTGGTCAGGAACACCCGCGTCGCGCCGTCGCGATCCTCCACCGTCTCCTCGAACACCGCCGCCGTGTCGACCTCGCCGCGCACCATCGCCGCCTCGATCGCGCCGTGGCGGCGCCAATACTCCGCCCCGAACAGGGCTTCCATCGGCTGGTTCTCGAATTCCACCGAACCGATCAGGTGGCGCCGGTAGCTGTTGAGCAGCGTGCAGCGGCCCGACGCGTCGGTGGTCGCGATCAACGCCGGCACGGCATCGATGACGTTGCGCAGCTTTTCCCGGCTGCGGCGCAGGCTCTCGGCCTTTTGGCGCAAGGCCTGATCGAGCTCGGATTCCAGCGATTTGGCGCGCTCGGCGATCAGCCTGCGCTGCCGCGCCATCGTCAGGAGGTTGCTCGCGCGGGTGCGAAACTCGCGATGGTCGATCGGCGAGAGCAGGAAATCCGAGGCCCCCGCCTCCAGCGCCAGATACCGGAACTCGCGGTCCTCGTAGGCGGTCACCACGATGATCGGAAAATCCTCGTGCGGGAAATCCGCGCGGCAGCGCCGGACGAATTCGGCCCCGTTCATCTCCGGCATGTTGAAATCGGTGATGACCAGGTCGGGAACCTGCGCGCGCATGGAGTCCAGCGCGCCGAGCGGATCGGCGAAGGCCAGCGTCCTTACGTCCGGGCCGAGATTGGCTGCCAATCTGCAGATGATGTTTCGATTGGTCGCACGATCGTCCACCGCCACTACCAGTGACAACGTTCCCTCCAGATGTTGGACGCCTTGCGGGAGCGAACCCTGGCCTGGCGATATTAAAAAACGTTTGTCAGTTCCGCCGAGTACTGCAAGATAAACCAAGACCTACCGTCGCGGCAACATCACTGTCGTCGGCGAATTCACCAATTCTATTGTGCAAACCTATGCCGTTTCGCATAGTCCCAAGTGGAGGAGAAAAATGTCCAATAACGGCCGCAGCGTCTTTGTTTTCCCGGAAGTCCTCGAAGGCTCGCCCAAGCCGACTCCCGGGCACTGGCTGGACCCGGTTCGGAATCTGGCCGAGGTCGAGGTCGAATACGAGGCCGAAACCGGTGCGCTTTGGCAGTTCATGAATCCGGCGAAGCCGAACATCACCACCGGCCTGCTGCAGGACGGCCTGGCAATCCTCGGCGCCGTCGAGGACGCGCATCGCCGGGTCGGACCCGAGGCCGTCCGCTATCTCGTCCTCGCCTCCAGGCTGAACGGAATCTTCAATCTCGGTGGAGACCTCGGCCTGTTCAAGCAGCTGATCGCGGATCGGGATCGTGCCGGGCTGCGCCGCTACGCCCACACCTGCGTCGAGGTTCAGCACAAGCGCCACTGCAAGATGGACCTGCCGCTGTGCACGATCGCGCTGGTGCAGGGCGACGCCCTGGGCGGCGGCTTCGAACTGGCGCTGGCGCACGACGTCATCGTCGCCGAGCGCGGCGCCAAGTTCGGCCTGCCGGAAATCCTGTTCAACCTGTTCCCCGGAATGGGCGCGCACTCGTTTCTGTCGCGGCGGCTCGATCCGGCGCGGGCGGAGCGCCTGATCACCAGCGGCCGGCTCTACGCCGCCGACGAACTCTACGACATGGGTCTCGTCGACGTCCTGGCGGAGGACGGCGAGGGCTTCGAGGCCGTGCGCGCCTTCATCTCCGCGCACGCGCGCTCGAGCAAGGCGCGCCTCGCCGTTTCCAGGCTGCGGCAGCTGGTCAACCCGGTTACGCGTCAGGAAATGATCGAAATCACCGATCTCTGGGTCGAGACCGCGATGACCCTGGAAGCACGCGATCTGCGCAAGATGGAGCTCCTGGTCTCGGCGCAGTCGCGCCGCGCCGGCAACGGCCTCCGCCCGGAGCGGCGGGCCAGCGCCTGACCGGTCACGAGGACGCGCTCGACTCCCGGGTTCCCAGTCGCCGCGCGATCTCGTCCGTGTATTCGTTCAGCGCCACCTTGGCGCGCAGGCAGAAGTCCTTGTACTCGACTGCCAGCGCGCCCGGCTCTACTGCGCCTCCGGACTGGCAAAGCCGGGCGACCGCGCGCGCCCCGACATTCGCCGCGCTCGACTTCAGCGCGTGGCATTCGGCGCGGAAGCGGCTGGCGTCACCGGCGGCACCGGCAGCCGCCATGGAGTCCAGCAGGCCGAGGGCGTCGGCCGCGAACTCTTCGACCAGCTCGCGCAGCAGGTCGTCGTCCCCGAGTTCGAGCAAGCCGTCGACGGTGTGCCAGTCGACCGGCGAGGACGAAGGGCCACTGAAGCCGGGATGGGCGGTAAGGTCGGCGACCTTGCCGGTCGCCTGACCGCCTGCGGCCCGCGACGGCCGCACCAGCTCCGCGATGGTCGCGAGCAGGGTGGCGGCGATCACCGGCTTGGTCAGGAACGCGTCGAACCCCGCCTCGTCGCAGGCGCGGCGCGTTTGCGGCGTCGCGTCGGCCGTGCACGCGATGATCGGCAGGCGGCCTTGTTCGCCGAGATGCGCCATGCGGTACAGCTTCACGGCCTCGATCACGTTGAGCCCCGGCATGTTGATGTCGGTGACGACGACGTCGAAGGTGCCGTTCTCGATCGCGTCCAGCAGTTCGTCGCCGGTTGCGACCACGTCGTAGCGGTGGCCGCCCCGCTCCAGCAACAGGCCCATCACGCGGCGATTGGTCGCGTTGTCCTCGGCGAGGAGGATGCGCAACGGCGGCATCAGCGGCACGTCACGCGCGGCTTCGGGCTCGCGATCGCCGTGGAAGATCGCGCAGGCGCGGACCGCGCGGCGCACCTGCGCCGGGGTGGGCCGGCTCGGCAGCCGGAGCAGCGGCTGCCCGTCGGCATCGGCCGATCCGAGCGCGATCAGGGGAACGCCCAGCCCGGCGGCCGATCGAAGCGCCAGCGCGTCCTGCTCGAGGCACAGGGCGGTCGGGGCGGCGGAGGCCTGGACGAGTCCGACCGCCTCCGCCGCGCTGGCGGCGCGCCGGAATTCCACGCCCGCCGCGGCGAAGGCTTCGGCCACGGCATCGGCGGCCAGCAGCACCACCTCCATGCCCGGCGCCGCCGCCGCCGCCTCGTCCGGCACCTCTTCCAGCGGCACCTGCAGCCGAAACCGACTGCCTTCGCCGATGCGGCTCTCGGCCTGCAGGCCGCCGCCGAGCAGTTCGGCGAGATGGCGCGAGATCGTCAGGCCCAGTCCGGTGCCGCCGTAGCGCCGGTTGATGTCGTCGTCGGCCTGGGCGAAGGACTTGAACACGTATTCCAGCTTGTCGGCCGGAATGCCGATGCCGGTGTCGACGACGTCGAACACGACCATGCGCCGTCCGCCGGACGCGCCGCACGACACCTCGATGCGGATGCCGCCGCGTTCGGTGAACTTGATGGCGTTGGAGATGAGATTGGTCAGGATCTGCCGGATGTGCGGCCAGTCCGCGCGGATGAGAGGCGGCACGTCGGCGGCGAGGCCGACGCCCAGGCGCAGGTTCTTGGCCTCGGCCTGCTGGCCGAGCACGAGCAGCAGGTCGGCGAGGCTGCGATCGAGGTCGACCGTCGCAACGGTCACCTCCGTGCGGCGGGCCTCGATTCGCGAAAAGTCCAGCACCGAATCGATCAGGCTGAGAAGCGCCTGGCCCGACAGTCGGATGGTGTGCGACATTTCGCGCTGCCGCGGGTCCAGCTTGGTGGAGTCCAGAAGCTCCGCCATGCCGATCACCGCGTTGAGCGGCGTGCGCAACTCGTGGCTGATGACGGCCAGGAACCGGCTCTTGGCCCGGTTGGCGGCCTCGGCCTGGACCTTTGCTTCGGTGAGCTTGCGGATGAGGGTCGACGCATAGGCGGGCACGACCACCAGCCCGCCGAGCAGCCCCAGCGACAGGCCGAGATGGTCCCGCCAGGGAACCGCGATCGCGATCACGATCGCGAAGCTCAAGGCGCCGACCGCCGTCGAGGCCACCAGATAGGGCAGCCCGTAGCGGAAGCCGTTTCCGAGCGTCACCCACAGGAACAGCGGGTACATCGGCGCCGCGGTTTCGCCGAAGTCGATCATCAACAGCGACATGGCGAGGAAGTCGGACAGCATCGCAAGGATGCGGCGCGGCGGATTGGCGCCCGGCGCGGCGACGATCCAGGCGACGTAGACGAACGACACCGCGGGGTAGAGCAGGATGACCGCCAGCCCGAGGCCAGCGGGGCCGTCGAGCGTCGCCCAGAAATAGCCCAGCAGGATCAGGACCAGGACGACGCGCACCATCGCCTGCTCGTGCTCCGAGTCCGGCCTGCGGCGCAAGCGGCCGAGCAAGGCGGCCACGCGTCCCGAGTTCGTCGCTTCACCCAATGCGGTTCACCGTCTATGCCTCAGCCCTGACAATGACGGCGAGCGGCCGGGCAAGCAAGACGCTCCGGCCCCGGGGTGGCGAAAGGACGCCGCCGGCTCCAGCGGCTTCGGCTCGAGCGGTCGCGGGATCGGGACGGCAAGCGCCTGGTTCCCGGCCCGGACGAATCGAGGGCGGAACGCGCTAGACCACGATCAGCCGCTCGGTCGATTCGTTGTAGCGGATCACCAGGTACCAGGCCGCGAGCAGAGCGGCGAAGGCGGCGTATGTCGGCCCCCAGCCGCCGATCATGGCCGGCAGGAACGCCTGGTGGCCGAGCATCGTCTCCTCGATCAGGTCCAGGTTCATCTCGCGCGTCAGGACGCCCCATTTGCCGAGGACGGCACTGAAGGTGGCGCCGCCCCACGAGAAGAACAGAACCGCCACCCACAGCTTCAGGTGGCCCTCGCCCATCCGCCAGAGCGATCCCGAGGCGCAGCCGCCGGCGAGCACCATGCCGATCCCGAAGACGGTGCCGCCCAGGAGGGAGCCCAGCCAGAACGTCGCCGGAATCGCGACGTACGGATCGAGCAGCTCCCTTTGGAACATCAGCGACGCGAGCGGCATCCCGATGGCCACCGCCAGGATGACCGCCTTGGTCATCTCGCCCTCGCCGGTCATCAACGGCTCGCGGATCACCCGCGAAAAGCACAGCCGAGAGCGATTGAGGGTGAAGCCCAGGCCGAAGCCGCACAGCACGACCACGGCCCGCTGCGCCAGCGCCGGCTCGCCCGCCATCGTCCAGCGAACCGCCCAGACGAGGACCAGCGCCATGACCAGCGCCCCCAGGAGCGGATACCAGTGCGTCAAGGCCGGCGCCGCGAGCAGCGGCGCGGGCGCCGAACTGCCCCAGGTGATGCGTTCCATGCTCCATATCAGCAGCTTCAGTCCGATCAGCGCGCCGATGGTCAGGCCCGCCGCCATCGCCCAGCCGGCCGGCGATGCGAAGATCAGCGGCGTGAAGAAGCCGCCGACCGTGCAGCCCCCGGCCAAGGTGGCGCCGATGCCCATCAGCAGGCCGCCGATCGCACCGCGGACGTACTCGATGGCCGGCGCCCGGTTCAGCGAGAACCGGCGGGACAGCAGCGCGGCGCTGAACGAGCCGATCACCAGGGCGATGTCCATCAGGGAGATCCGGTGCCGGAGCGGGTCGTCGAGCGCCTGCTCGACGCCGAGCAGGGAATTCAACCCGATGGCCTGGTTGAGCCATTGGCCCCAGAGCTTGAGGCCGCCGAAGACGCCCCAGAACAGTCCGCTGGTCATGAGGGCCAGCATCAGGCCGACGAGAAACAGGACGCCGATATACGGCGACCATTCCCTTACGAACACCGCATCGAGGTCGTGGCGCAGGCCCGCGCCCCAGGTCTGGCTCATCGAGTCCTCCGCGAAAGCCCGGCTACTGGCAGGTGGCCGGAGTGTCCGAGTCCTTGGCGCCGTGGACGAAGAACGCCACGACGTCGGACAGCATCTGGTCGTCGGAGCGGTCGAGGAACTTCTTCGCGGCGGCGTTGGCGTCCTTGATCCGTTGCCGGTAGGCGACGCTGGCGTAGTACTTCACCGAGGCGTCGGCGCGGTCGCCGGCGCCGTGCCGGTCGGCGGCGAAATAGGCCTGCCACTCGGCCTTGGTGCGTTCGTTCGGCGAGATGATGCGACCGGCCACGTCCTTGTGGCACGCGGTGCAGACCATTCGGCTGTAGACGCGACCGACCTTCCACCCGTCGGCGGCCGCCGCCGGGCCGGCGGTCGCGAGGGCGGCGGCCAGGGCGGCCGCGGCCATGACGATCCTGTGCATGGCCCGTCCCCCTAGTTTGCCCGCGGCTTGACGACCGGCGCGCCGTCGGCCTTGTAGGTCACCTCGGCGTCGAGGAAGAACACCTCGACCTCCTCGCGCAGCATCTTCACGATGTCGTAGGCCTCGCCGCTGCGGGCGCCCGTGGCGCAGACGAAGACGATCGGCTTGTCGGTGGGCAGATCGGCGAGTTTGCCCTCGATGTCGCCGACCGGCAGGTTGGTCGCGGTCGGGAAATGGCCCTTGGCGAACTCCTTGGCGTCGCGCACGTCGATCAGGTGGATGCTGTCGGGGGCCGATGCCAGCACCGCCTGGAACGAGCCCACGTCGACGGCATCGCCGTTGGGGCCGGGAACCAGCTCGACGGCGGCGGCGGCGGCCGAGAGCACGGTCGCGAAGACGGCTGCGAGCCCCAGGCGGGCAACGCTGGTGACGAACATGTCGAACCTCCCTTGGATCAGTCGGCGGCCTTGCCGTAGGTCCTTTTCCATTCCGGATAGCCGCCGGCGAACACGGCGACGTTGGTGTAGCCGAGAGCCTTCGCCTTCAGCGCCGACTTGCTGCTCAGGGCGCATTTCACGCCGCCACAGAAGAACAGCAGTCGCGTCGCCTTGTCGGCCGGCAGCTTGTCGACGAGCTTGTCGAAGAAGGTGTCGGGGATGTTGATGGCGCCCGGGATGCTGCCTTCCTTGAAGCGGCGGGCCGGGCGGGCGTCGACCAGCACGGTGCCGTCGGGCTTGTCCACCAGCGCCTTGACGTAGGAGGCCGAGACCGACACCAGGTTGCCCTTCGCCGCCCATTCGGGGAAGCCGGCGGCGTAGACCTTGACGTTGCTGTAGCCCAGGGACTTCGCCTTGTAGGCCGAGTTGTGGCTGAGCGGACAGTCGAGGCCGCCGCAATAGAACACCACCAGGCTCGACTTGTCCTTCGGCAGCCGGTCGGCGAACTTGTCGAAGAACGTGTGGGGAATGTTGATCGCGCCAGGGATGTGGCCCGGGTCGTAGCGGCGCTTGCCCGGCCGCGAGTCGACGATCAGCACGTCTTCGCGGACCGGAACGACGGCGTGCTCCTGCATGAAGGCGTGATCGACGATGTCGGTGAAGCGCTTGAACGCCCCCTCCTCGGCCGCCATCGCCGGGACGCCGGCGACGAGGATCGCGGCGCCGATGGCCGCGCGAACCAGATTGCGCATGTCCTCTCCTCCCTTTGCCGCCGCTCACGCCGGTGCGACGGGGCGGCGGTTCGTGAACCCAGCCGCGGAACGCGCTGTCGAACGCGGCTCGCACGGCCAACCGGCCGCTGTCGGACCCGCCTCGGCGCACGCCAAAAAGCGCAGCTCGATAGTATTGTTAGCGACGTGTGTAACACCATGCGGCATAACCATCAATATCATTGATCACTAAAGTTGAAGAATCAGCAGAAATCGGATGTTTTTCCTACACCTCTCTGCGAATCCCCATCATTTGTAGTATCTATGTACTGCAGACAGAACATCGCATCGGGCCGCGATTGCTCGCCGTCGCCGGCGCGGCAACCCAGGCGGCCTTGGCTCTGTTGCGGGACAGGCGCGTATGCCGGCCCGACCCAGGCGCAGGGCTTCGGCCGTGCCGCCCCCCGAGACGCAAACGACGAGACGCAAAAGATAGAGTTCCGAAAGTTCTGCAAAAGCGACCAACCGCAGGTGGTCATGGCATG
>CAZJFH010000088.1:0-19440 GCA_964545205.1 uncultured Rhodospirillaceae bacterium | reverse complement strand
GCGCGTTCGAAGTGCCTAGTCCAGCGGCAACTCCGGAATCGCCTTGCCGGCGACGCACAGGCCGGCGAGATGCGCGGTCTCGGGCAGCAGCCAGTCGCGGGCGAAGGTCGCGGCGGCGCGGTACAGCGCCGGTTCGGGCGCCTGGTCGGCGGCCGCTTCGAGCCGCGCCCAGGCGGCGCCGAGCGCCACCAGTCCGGTCAGGCGCATGAAGGCGTCGGCGACCGGGCCGGGATCGCGCCGGGCGGCGACGGCGTCGGCGGCGCGCGTCCAGTCGGCGAGGGCGGCGCGCAGGGCGGCGGCGGTCTCGGCCGGCGCCGCGGCGGCGGCGTCCTCGGCCCAGGCGGCGAAGGCGCGGGCGGCGGCGCCGCCGTCGAGCTGCAGGCAGCGCCCGGCCAGGGTCATCGCCTGGATGCCGTTGGTGCCCTCGTAGATGCGGGTGATGCGGCCGTCGCGGACGATCTGCTCGACCCGGTATTCGCGCAGGAAGCCGTAGCCGCCATGGATCTGGATGGCGAGATCGGCGGCGGTCATCGCCGCGTCGGTGGCGAAGGCCTTGCACACCGGCGTCAGGAACTCGAGCAGCGCCGGCCGCTCGCCGAGGTCGAGCTCGACGATGGTGTCGAGCACCAGCGCCCGGCTGCCGAGCGCCAGGGCGAGCTGCTGCAGCAGCATGCGGCGGACGTCGGCGTGGCGGACGATCACCGCCGTCTCCTTCTCGCCCGGCACGCGGCCCTGGCGGCGCTGCATCGCATAGGCGCGGGCGCGCTGCGCCGCCACGTCGGCCAGGCCGACGCCCTGCACGGCGACGTCGAGGCGTTCGGCGTTCATCATCGTGAACATGCGCGCCAAGCCCTCGCCGGGCGCGCCGACGATCTCGGCATGGGCGGCGTCGAAGGCCATCTGGCAGGTCGGCGAGGCGTGCATGCCCATCTTGTCCTCGAGCCGCACCACCTGCACCGCGTTGCGGCGGCCGTCGTCGAATTCGGAGGGGCACAGGAACAGCGCCAGGCCCTTGACGCCGGGCGGCGCGTCGGGCGTGCGCGCCAGCACCAGATGCACGACCTTGCCGGTCATGTCCTGGTCGCCGCCGGAGATGAAGATCTTCGACCCGGTGATCCGCCACGAGCCGTCGGCCTGCGGCATCGCCACGGTGCGCACCAGCCCCAGGTCCGATCCCGCCTGCGGCTCGGTCAGGCACATGCTGGCCAGCCACTCGCCGCCGGCCAGGCGCGGCAGCCAGGTCGCCTTCTGGGTCGCCGAGCCGTTCGTCGCCAGCGTGCGCTGGGCGCCCTGGGCCAGGCTGAGCACCATCTGATAGCTGATGCACGCGCCCGACAGCATCTCGGACAGGCACGACGCCAGGACGTGCGGCAGGCCCTGGCCGCCGTGCTCCTCGGGCACCGCGAGGCCGGGCCAGCCGCCGTCGGCGAAGCGGCGGTAGGCGGCGACGAAGGCCGGCGGCATCTTGACGCGGCCGCCTTCGAGCCGCGCATGCGTCTCGTCGCCGACGACGTCGAGCGGCGCGATCACCTCGTCGACGAAGCGGCCGGCCTGGGTCAGCACCTCGGCCGCCAGCTCGTCGTCCCAGTGCGGCAGACGCTGCGCGCGGGCGCCGTGGCGCAGGGCGAACAGGATGTCGGCGACGGGGGAGCGGTAGTCGATCATGGTCGTTCTGGTCCTGCCTCGTTGACTCTCCCTCCCCCGCCTGCGGGGGAGGGCCGGGGTGGGGGCCGCGCCTGAGCGTGGCGATCAGGCCGGAGCGCCGCCCTCACCCTCCCAGCCTGCGGCTGGGCCCCTCCCTCTCCCGCGAGCGGGAGAGGGGACTACGTCACGTTCTCCACCAGAACGGCGACGCCCTGGCCGCCGCCGGCGCAGGCCGAGGCGATGCCGTAGCGGCCGCCGCGGCGCGCCAGCTCGCGGGCCAGCGTCACCGTCAGGCGGGTGCCCGAGGCGGCCAGCGGGTGGCCGATGGCGATGGCGCCGCCGTTGACGTTGACCCGGTCCCGGTCGAGGCCGAGCTCGCGCTCGACCGCCAGGTACTGGGCGCCGAAGGCCTCGTTGATCTCGAACAGGTCGATGTCGGAGAGCTTCATCTCCAGCCGGTCGAGCAGGGCGCGGATCGCCGGCGCCGGGCCGATGCCCATGATCTCGGGCGGCACGCCGACCGAGACCCCGGCGACGACGCGGGCCAGCGGCGTCAGCCCGGCGTCGCGGACGTAGGCGCCCGAGGCGACGATGGCGGCGGCGGCGCCGTCGACGATGGCCGAGGAATTGCCGCCGGTCTGCACGCCGCCGAAGGCCGGCTTGAGCTTCGCCAGCACCTCGCGCGGGGTCGGGCGGACATGGTCGTCGGCGGCGAAGGACTCGACGCCGCGCGGCAGGCGGATGCCGCGATCGCGATAGCCGTCGAGCGCGAATTTCTCGCTGACCACCGGCACGATCTCGCCGGCGCGGAATTCGGCCGAGGCCTGGGCGCGGCGGAAGCTCTCGGCGGCGAAGTCGTCGACCGCGTCGCGGGAGATGCCGTATTTCTTCGCCAGGTTCTCGGCGGTGTCGCCCATGCGGGTGTTCGACGCGGTGTCCAGCGTCGCCTCCCACAGGAAGTCCTTGAACTCGACCTGGCCCATCTTGAAGCCGCCGCGATGGGTGTAGGCGCTGATCGGGTTGCGCGACATCGACTCGGCGCCGACGCACAGCACGTTGCGCGCCTTGCCGAGCGCGATGGCGTCGGCGGCCTGCAGGATGGTCTCGAAGCCCGAGCCGCACAGACGGTGCACCAGCAGCGCCGGCACCTCCAGCGGCACGCCGGAATACAGGCCGACATGGCGCGGCAGGTAATAGGCGTCGAAATCCGACTGCGCCATGTTGGCGGCGACGACGGCGTCGACCTCGGCCGCGGCGACGCCGGTGCGCTCGAAGGCGCCGCGCGCCGCCTTGATGCCGAGATCGGTCGGCGAGACGGCGGCCAGCGCGCCGTTGTAGTCGGCAAAGCCGGTCCGGGCGCCGCCCACCAGCCAGGTGTCGTCGTAACGGGTGCCGAAGAAGGTCATCAGTGTCCTCGTCGCATGTCATTCCCTCTCCCGCGCGCGGGAGAGGGAGGGGCCCGCGAAGCGGGAGGGTGAGGGGGGCGGCGGCGGGATCATGTCCGGCCTGCGGCCGTAAGACACCCTCACCCCGACCCTCTCCCGCAGGCGGGAGAGGGAGTGGTCAGATCCGCACCACCTCGGGATCGTCGCCCGCGGCGTAGAGCCTTTCGACCAGGGCGGCGCGGCGCATCAGGACGGCGCGCTGGTTGATGTAGCCCTTGTCGGTGATCTCGTTGGCGTCGATGTTCGGCGGTTCCGCCATCAGGATCGCGCGGGTGATGCGGGTCGAGCTGCCGGTCGCCGCCTGCGCCGCCTTCTTCATCGCCGCCGCCAGGTGCTCGCGCACCTCGTGGCGCTGCACCAGGCTGGCGAGCGGCGTGTCGGGGCCGGCGTCGGGGCACAGGGCGGCGCAGCCGGCGGCGCTGGCGAAGGCCAGCATGCCGACCTCCTCGCGGTCGTGGCCGGTGATCACCGCGTCCTGGATCACCGGGGCGCAGTCGGCGATCGCCTTGACCCGCAGCGCGCCGACATGGACCCAGGTGCCCGACATCAGCTTGAAGTCCTCGGCGACGCGGCCGTCGAAGACGACGCCCTTCGACGGATCGTTGGCGTCGGCGAAGCGGCCGGCGTCGCCGATCTGGTAGAAGCCGTCGGCGTCGAACGCCGCCTTGGTGAGCTCCTCGGCCTTGTAGTAGCCGGGGGTGACGCACGGGCCCTTGACCCGCATCTCCAGCTTGCCGGCGTTGGGCACGAACTTCAGCTCGGCGCCGGGGGCGGGCAGGCCGATGACGCCGGCGCGGTCGATGTCGAAATGCACGGTGGTGATCATCGGCGCCGTCTCGGTCGCACCCCAGGCCGAGACCATGCGCACGCGCCTGCCGCGCGCCTTGACCGACAGGTCCTCGAGCGCGTCCCACAGATTCTGCGGCAGGGCGGCGCCGGCGTAGAAGATCAGGTCGAGGTTGCGGAAGAAGCTGTTGCGCAGATCCTCGTCCCGGGCGAGGTGGGGGATCAGCATGTCGAAGCCGCGCGGCACGTTGAAGTACAGCGTCGGCGAGACCTCCTTGAGGTTGGCGACGGTCTTCTCGATCAGCCCCGGCACCGGCTTGCCCTCGTCGACATAGAGCGTGCCGCCGTGGCGCAGGATCATGTTGAAGTTGTGGTTGCCGCCGAAGGTGTGGTTCCACGGCAGCCAGTCGACGATGACCGGCGGCCGCTCGGACAGGAACGGCCAGACCTGGGCGATGGCCTGCTGGTTCGAGCACATCATGCGGTGCGTGTTGATCACGCCCTTGGGCATCGCCGTCGAGCCCGAGGTGAACAGAATCTTGGCGAGGGTGGTCGGGCGGACCAGGGCGAAGGCGCGCTCGACCGCCTCGCCCGGGCTGTTGTCGCACAGGCTGGCGAAGCTGGTGGCGGGGAGGTCGGCGGGGGCGTTGTCGGAGACCACCAGCTCGGCGCCGCCGAGGTCGACGGCCTTGAGCGCGGTGGCGAACTTGGCGCCGTCGGCGGCGTAGACCATGCCGGGGGTCAGCAGGCCGAGGATGTGCCGCAGCTTCTCGTGGTCCTTGCTCATCAGCGAATAGGCCGGCGAGACGGGGGCCACCGGCACGCCGACATGCATGCAGCCGAGCGACAGCAGCGCGTGGTCGATGCCGTTGTCGGACAGCACGGCGACCGGGCGCTCGGCCGACAGGCCGCGGTCGAGCAGCGACTGGCCGATCGCCCGCACCAGCGTCCAGGCCTCGCCGTAGGTGACCTTGCGCCAGCCGCCCGAGGAGTCGCGCTGGGCCAGGAACACGCGGCCGGGGGTGCGCTCGGCCCAGTGGCACAGAAGGTCGCCGACGCAGCGGGCATAGGGCTCCAGCTCCTGCGGCGAGCGCAGCACGAAACCGCCATCGGCCAGCGGCCGAACGTCGACCGCGGCCGGCGCGAAATTGATCTTGGCGAACGGTGCCTTGGACATCTCTACCTTCCCTGCGTTTCGTTCTTGCCCCCTCTCCCGCCTGCGGGAGAGGGGACTTCGTCACAAACCCAAGTAAGCCTGGCGTATGCGCTCGTCGCCGAGCAGCTCCTGGCCCGAGCCCGACAGCTCGATGCGGCCGTTCTCGAGCACGTAGCCGCGGTCGGCCATCTTCAGCGACACCTGGACGTTCTGTTCGACCAGGATCACCGTCATGCCGTCCTCGTGCAGGCGGCGGATGATCCGGAACACCTCCTGGACCACGGCCGGGGCCAGGCCCAGCGACGGCTCGTCGAACATGATGATCTCGGGCTCGCCCATCAGGCAGCGGCCGATCGCCAGCATCTGCTGCTCGCCGCCCGACAGCGTGCCCGCCGGCTGATTGCGGCGCTCGGCCAGGCGCGGGAACATCGTGAAGCAGCGCTCGATGTTGGCGGCCTTTTTGGCGCGGGCGCGCGGCAGCACCGCGCCGACCTCGAGGTTCTCGAACACGGTCATGTTCGGGAACACCTGGCGGCCCTCGGCGACCTGGGCGATGCCGAGGTCGCAGACCTTGTGGCTGGGCCAGCCGGCGATCTCGGAGTCGCGCCAGCGGATTCGGCCCTTGGCCGGGCGGTTCATGCCGGCGATGGTGCGGATCAGCGAGGTCTTGCCGGCGCCGTTGGCGCCGACGATGGCGACGATCTCGCCCTCCTTGACCTCCAGCGACACGCCGTCGAGCGCCTGGGCGTCGCCGTAGAACAGGTCGAGATCGGCGATGGACAGGCTCATCAGTGCTCCTCCTCGCCGAGATAGCATTCGAGCACCTTGGGATCGCGGGTGACGAATTCCGGCACGCCCTCGCAGATCTTCTCGCCGTAGTTCAGCACGACGATCCACTGCGACAGCGCCATCACGGCGCGCATCACGTGCTCGATCAGCAGGATCGTCAGGCCGGTCTCCTGGTTGAGCTGCTTGAGGATCGTCACCATGCGGTCGGTCTCGGTCGGCCGCAGCCCGGCCATGACCTCGTCGAGCAGCAGCAGCTTGGGATCGGTGGCCAGCGCCCGCGCCACCTCCAGCCGCTTGCGGTCGGGCAGGGTGAGGCCGTTCGCCGGCAGCCGCGCCTTGTCGCCGAGTTCGAGCAGCTCGAGGATCTCGCGCGCCCGCCGCCCGGCGCGGCTCACGTCGGGGTTGGCGCGCAGCGCGCCGACCATCACGTTCTGCTCGACCGTCAGGCCGCCGAACGGCTTGACGAGCTGGAAGGTGCGCCCGACGCCGGCATGGCAGATGCGGTCCGGGCGCCGCCCGGTGATGTCCTCGCCGTCGAGCAGCACCGAGCCGGTGTCGGTGCGGATGACGCCGGCGATCAGGTTGAAGGTCGTGGTCTTGCCGGCGCCGTTGGGCCCGATCAGCGACACGATGCCGCCCCTCGGCACGTCGAAGCTGACGTCGTTGACGGCGACCAGGCCGCGGAAGGTCTTGCCGACGCCGCGCACCTGCAGGATCGGCGCGGCGGCGGCGTCGGCGAGGGCGTTCTCGACCTGCATCTGGTTCATCGCGTTCACCAGTGGCCTCCCAATCCGAGACGGTCGCGCAGCCACGGCCAGATGCCGGCCGGCCGCCAGACCACGATCACCAGCAGGCAGACGCCGTAGAACACCTGCTTGATGCCGTCCAGGCCCCAGTTCTCGGTGACGATGGTCAGCAGCTCGCCCAGCGCGACCAGCAGCGCCGCGCCGAGGATCGGCCCGAACAGCGTGCCGATGCCGCCGATGATGGTGCCCAGCATCAGCTCGATCGAGCGGTGCATGTTGAAGATCGTCTCGGGATAGAGATTGTTGTAGTAGAAGGCGTAGAACACGCCGCCGACCGCCGTCATCGCGGCCGACAGCAGCACCGCCGCCATCTTGTACCTGAAGACGTCGATGCCCAGCGTCTCGGCGGCGTCCTGGTCCTCGCGGATCGCCTGCCAGTAGTAGCCGATTCGCCGGCGCAGCAGCCACCAGCACAGGCCGAAGCCGGCGGCCAGCATGCCGAAGGCGACGTAGTAGAACATCACCGGCGGGCCGCGCAGGAAACCGAGCGAGAATTCGCCGTGGGCGACCGGCAGGAACAGCCCCGACGAGGCGCCGACCCAGCCCCAGTGGTCGAACAGGATGCGGGTGAACTCGGCGAAGGCGATGGTGAGCAGGGCGAAGTAGACGCCCTTGACGCCGAAGCGGAAGCCCAGCGTGCCGATCACCGCGCCGGCGGCCATCGCCACCAGGATGCCGGCCAGCATGCCGATCCACGGCGAGATGCCGAAATGCACGAACAGCGCGCCGCTGGCATAGGCGCCGAGGCCGACATAGAGGGCGTGGCCCAGCGAGAGCTGGCCGGCGAAGCCCATCATCACGTTCCAGGCCAGGCCGACATAGGCCTGGTAGAGCACAAGGATCAGCAGCGACAGCATGTAGTCGCCGACCAGCAGCGGCGCCGCCGCCAGCAGCGCGCCGAGGACGGCCAGGCCGATCGTCGCCCGGGTCGGGCGGACATCGGCATGAACGCCGGCCATCCGGGTGGAGGGGGTCGTGGTCGTGCTCATGAGCGCTTCCCGAGCAGCCCCTGCGGGCGCATCAGCAGGATGAGGATCAACAGGCCGAAGCTGAACATGCTCTTCATGCTCGGCGCGACCACGAAGCCGGCCAGCGCCTCGGCGAGGCCGATCAGCACGCCGCCCAGCAGCGCACCGCCCAGCGAGCCGAGGCCGCCGACGATGACGATGATGAAGGCGAGCAGGGTGTAGTCGGTCGCCAGATGCGGATGCACCGGCACCAGCATCAGCAGCAGCGTGCCGGCGACGCCGACGCAGGCCGCGCCGACGCCGAAGGTGACGGCGTAGAGCCGGTCGACGTTCAGTCCGACGACGCGGGCGCCGGTCAGGTTGTCGGCGCAGGCGCGGATCGCCTTGCCGGTCGTGGTGTAGGCGAAGAACGCCCACAGCGTTCCGGCCACCAGCGCCGCGACCACGGCCGCCATCACCCGCACCTTGTCGAGGATCAGCGGCCCGACGGCGTAGCTCTCGAAGGCGTAGGCGAGGTCGACGCTGTGCGCGTCGGGGCCGAAGACCATCAGCGTGCCGTTGGTCAGGATCATCGCGAAGGCCAGCAGGGCCAGGAACTGGATGTGCTCCGGCGACTGGATCAGGCGATAGACCAGCACCCGCTGCAGGCCGTAGCCGAACACGAACAGCCCCAGGGCGACGATCGGCAGCGCGTAGAGCGGCTCGATGCCGCCGGTCTGGAACAGCACCAGCGCGGCGTACATCGCGACGACCATCATGTCGCCATGGGCGAAGTTGACGACGCGCATGACGCCGAAGATCGCCGACAGACCGAGCGCCATCAGTCCATAGACCAGGCCCGTCAGCAGGCCGCTGGCGGTTATGTTGAGATAGAACTCGAGGGGCATGGATGCTCCATCGTCCCTGGGAGCGCGGGCGCCCGCGCCCGCGCTCCCGGTACGCCTTGCGTTACGCGCCGCGGGCGCCCCAGCCGGGCATCGGGAACACCGGCTCCATCACCGCCGAGTCCTTCGGCAGCACCACGACCGGCTTGCCGTCGCGGTTCTGCACCGCCGCCGACTTGATGTTCTCGTTCTGGCCCTTGTCGTTGAACTTGATCGGGCCGCCGATCATCACCCGGTCGGCGAGGTCGGTGGCGCGCAGGGCCTCGGCCAGGGCCTGCGGGTCGCCCGAGCCGGCGCGCTTGTAGGCGTCGGCGGCGATCAGCGCCGCTTCGAACGAGAAGCCGGCGTTGAGCTCGAAGGAGTCGTCGGGGAATTCCTTGTGGAACCGCTCCTCGAGCACCGAGGCCATCTTCTGGTTCGGGTCGAACCACGGCACGTTGGTGATGGCGTAGTCGGCGTACTTGCCCAGGCTCTTGAAGAACTGCTTCTCGTACATGCCGGGGGAGCCGGGGCTGATGATGCCCATCGGCTCGTAGCGCTGCTTGACCATCTCGCGCACCATCAGGATGGCGTCGTTGAGACGGGTCACCACCATGTGGATGTCGGCATTGGCCGCCTTGGCCTTGGCGACCTCGATCGACAGATCGCGCGCCTTGGGGTCGTAGGCGATGGTGTCGACGATCTGGAACGGCAGGCCCAGCTTCGGCATCAGCTTCTCGATGCCGCCGCGCATGGAATTGCCGAAGCTGTCGTTGACGTGCATCAGCACGGCGGTCTTGGGCTGGGTGTTGGTGGCCTCGAACAGGTCGCCGAACAGCTTCAGCCCGCCCATGCCCAGCATGATGCTGGTCGGGAAGTTGCGGAAGACGTACTTGTAGCCCTGCTCGGTGATCTGCGGATCGGCGGCGATGTTGATGACGAAGGGCACGCCCTTCTGCTCGGCGACCTGGGCGATCGCCGCGGTGGCGTCGGACTGGAAGGCGCCGGTCAGCACCTGGGCGCCCTCGCGGATCAGCTTCTCGGCCTGGGTGCGGGCGACGTCCGGGTTGGACTCGGTGTCGGCGTTCATCAGCTCGACCTGATAGCCCATGTCGGCCAGGATCGGCACGGCAAGGTCGAAGCCGCGCTGGCAGGCCTGGCCGATCAGCGCCAGGTGGCCGGAGCGCGGCAGAAGCACGCCGAGCTTGAGCGGCTGGGCCGCCCGGGCGCGGCCGATCGGCATCAGGCCGGAGGACGCCAGCAGCGCGCCGGCACCTGCGCCGACCGCGAAGCGGCGGCGGCTGATGGGCTTGGTAGCGGACGCAATGATCCCGTTGATCTCGTTCTTGGACATGTAACCCCCTCGCCTAGTGGGCTTTGGTCTGGCCGCTCGTTCGCGGCGGCCGGCTTATTGTGGGGCCAGTGTGGACACAGCCCGGAAGACCCGTCAAGAGACTTGTTGTAACGAAAAACTGTTGCGGGGCACAACATACTCCTGATGATATGACGAACACGGTAGGAGGAGGCCGGAATGGATAGGATCGGCGTGGTCGGGGCGGGAACGATGGGGGCGGGGATCGCCCAGGGAGCGGCGGTGCACGGCTATGCCGTGCAGCTGCACGACCGCGACCGGGCGGTGGTCGAGCGCGCGGTGGCGCAGATCCAAGGCTCGCTGGGCCGCGCGGTCGCCAAGGGCAAGATGACGCAGGCCGACGCCGACGCGGCCGTCGGACGCATCAGGCCCTGCGCCGAACTGCCGGCGTTCTGCGACTGCGGGCTGGTGGTCGAGGCGATCGTCGAGTCCCCGGCGGCCAAGCGCGCCCTGTTCGCCGATCTGTCGGTGGCGGTGCCGGATTACGCCGTCATCGCCACCAACACCAGTTCGCTGCGGGTCGGCGACCTCGCCGACGCGGTGCGGCGGCCGGAGCGCTTCCTGGGGCTGCATTACTTCTTTCCGGCGGCGGTCAACCCGCTTGTCGAAGTGGTGCGCGGGCCGGCGACCTCGGACGACGCGGTGGCGGCGGCCTTCGCCTTCGCCAAGCGTTGCGGCAAGACGCCGATCGGCTGCCGCGACCAGTTCGGCTTCGCGGTCAATCGCTTCTTCGTGCCCTACCTGAACGAGGCGGCGCGGCTGGCCGACGAGGGCTTCGACATCGGCGCCGTCGACGCGGTGGCGCGGGCGTCCTTCGAGACGGCGGCGGGGCCGTTCCGGGTGATGGACCTGACCAAGCCGGCGATCGCGCTGCACGCGGCGCGCACGCTGGCGCAGCTCGGCGCGTTCTACGCCCCGGCGCCCGGCCTGGTGCGCATCGGCGAATGCGGCGATTCATGGAAGGTGGCAGAGGACGCGCCGGTGCCGCTGGTCCCGGAGACGATCCGCGACCGGCTGCAGGGCGCGGTGTTGTTCGCGGTGCTGCAGGAGCTCGACGAGCAGGTGGCGAGTCCGGCCGATCTCGACCGCGGCGCCCGGCTCGGCCTGCAATGGGGCTGGCAGCCCTGCGCCTTCATGGAGCAAGCCGGCCGCGAGCGCGTCGAGGCCCTGGTGGCGCCGGTCGCGGCGCGCCACGGCGTCGCCGTGCCTAGACCACGAGCCCGCTGAAGAAGCCCTCGTCGTCCTGGCAGCGCAGAACCAGGGCCGGGCGGCCGTCGTCGTCGACGTAGCCGTGCGCGCGCAGCCGCGCCAGCATGCGCCGGAAATGGGCGAGATTCGGCGGCCGGGCGCCACCCTCCAGCCAGTTCTGCTCCAGGAAGGCGGCGATGGCCGGGTGGCCGAGTTCGGCCTCCCACAGGATGCCCAGCAGCGAGGCGAGGCCTTCCTCGACGTCGCGCCGGACGTCGGGCAGCGCCAGCGCCGCCTCGGCCTCGTCGCGGCGGCCGCTCTCGGGGCCGGCGCCGAGCCCGAAGTCGGGCAGGGGCCGCCGCGCCGGGGCGCAGAGCTGGTAATGCGCGACCTCGTGGATCACCACGCTGGCCTCGCTGTCGGCGACGCGGATGGCGCGGCCGTCCCAACTGAAGGCGGCCGCGGGCGGCTCGTCGAGCGCGGGGATCGCGAAGGCCCGGCACAGCGCCACCGCCTCGGCGTGGCGCCGCGCTTCGGGTCGTGCGGGCGCGTCGGCGGTGGCGGCGATGCGGGCGAAGGTCCGGGCGTCGGGGCTGCCAGGCGCCAGCGCCGACGCGAAGGCGGCGAGCAGGCCCGGCAGTTCCCCGGTGTAGATCGGCGTCAGGATCACCAGTAGCGCACGCGCCCCGTGTCGACGTGAACGAAGTTGGACGAGCGGTAGATGCCGACGCCGCCGCGCTTCAGGCTGGCCGCGGCGCGGCCCAGCTTGGCCGCCGACCAGCCGGACACCCGAATGTCGATGGCCTGGCCGACGGTGTGCAGGCTGTTCTTGGCGACGCCGCCGCCGGCATTGGCCAGCATGGCGTTGGTCCGCGGCGAACGGAAGCCGGAAATGATCTGGAAGTCGCCGTTCAGCCCGATCTTGCGGCCGAGCGCGTGCAGGAGGTCGACGACATCCGGGTCGATGGCGTGGATCTCGTCCGTGCGGTGGTCGCGCAGCACCTTGTCGATCGCCGCCATCGCGCGGCGGTCGTAGCGCCCCTCCGACCAGTAAACGGCGTTCAGCGATTCGCCGGTGTGGAGGTTGTGGAGCCGCAGCCGCCGCTCGGGGCGTTTGCTGGCGGGAAGCGCGAGCGCGGGGCTGGCGATCATGCCGGACGCCGCGGCGGCGGCGCCGAAGAGAAGAAACTGGCGGCGACCTAGCATCGCGCGCCTCGCCGGCTTTGCACCATGGTGCCGGTACTCCCTACTGAACTTTCGTCGTAGGGAACGCTACCACTTCGGAAATCGCGATAGCAACCTTCGGAAAAGACGAAGTACCCCGCTTGACCCGCGACTACCACCTTTTCGTGGCCGGCGGCAAAGCGAAGGGGTCGTCGCTCCGGGAGCGCCCGGTTCAGCTTCCGGCCGGCAGTCCGGGCTGGCGGCTGCGGCCGAGCGCCTCGATCAGCGCCTTGTCGTAGCCGTAGATGTCGTCGCGGAACTGCGCCACGCCGGATTCGTCGATCCAGGCGGTGAAGTAGAGAAGGTAGACCGGCGCCGGCCGGTCGACGGCCACCGTCCGGGTCGCGCCGGCGTCGATCATCTCCTGCAGCGTTTCCGGCGTGAATTCGGGCTTGCCCAGCAGCAGCGCCGCCAGCCGCAACGGGTCCTGCACCCGCACGCAGCCGTGGCTGTAGGCGCGCCGGGCGGTTTCGAACAGGTGCCGCGACGGCGTGTCGTGCAGATAGATGTCGTGGCCGTTCGGCATCTCGAACTTGAGCCGCCCGAGCGCGTTGCCGGGCCCGGGGAGCTGGCGGACGCTGTAGGGGAAGTTCGCGAACCGCCTCCAGTCGATGCCGATGCCGTCGGATTCGGGGCTGCCCTCGGGGAAGGCGCCGACGATCTTCATGCGGTTGGCGATCAGGTAGCCGGGATCCCTCCACAGCGCGGGCAGGATTTCCTTGTCGGCGATGCTGTAGGGCACCCGCCACGGCGGGTTCAGCGTCACCTTCGAGATCGCGGCGCGGAAGATCGGCGTCTTGTTGGCCGGCTTGCCGACGACGACCCGGGTGGCCAGCGCCACCTTGCCGTCCTCGACCGCCTCGAGCCGCTGCGCCGCGATGTTGACGGCGACGTGCCGGCGTTCGAGGCTGCGCGGCATCCAGCGCCAACGCTCCATGTTGGCGGCGATCTGGCCCATCCGCGCCTCGACCGCGACGTTCATGGCGGCCAGCGTGTTGCGGCCGACGAGCCCGTCGACCTCGAGGCCGTGGCGCTCCTGGAAGCGTCGCACCGCCGCGACCAGGGGGGCGTCGTAGACGGCCGGATCCTCGGTGTCGCCGCCATTCCAATCGCCGCCGGCGGCCAGCCGCCGGCGCAGATGCAGCACCCGCGGGTCGCGGTCGCCGGGCCGCAGCGTGGCGCCGGTCGGGACGGTTCCCCAGCCGCCGGCGTCGCGGATCGCGCGGTAGTCGGCCAGCAGCCCGGCCAGCCTGCCGTAGGCGCCGTAGGCCGGCGCCATCGCGTCCAGGCGCTCGAGGTCGTCGCCGCCCAGCACCTCGCGCAGCAGGGCCGCAGCGTCGAAGGCCGGGCGCCGGAGCTGCCAGTCGTGGCCGGCCCCCGCCGGGTCGACGCGGCCGTGGCGCAGGTCGCCGAGGTAGCGCAGCGCCGTCGCGGTCAGCAGCACGTCGAGCTCCGCCTCGCGCCCGGCGGCGCCGCGGAGCTCGCGCAGGCTTTCGAGCCGGTAGGCGCGCTTATCGAGGGCGTGGGCGCCGGCGTTCTCCAGCGCGGCGATCAGCGCGTCGCGCTGGCTCGCGGTCCACAGGGGGGTGTAGGCGCCCGGCCCGTACAAACCGCGCAACGCCGCGGCCTCCAGCGTCAGGCCGGCGACCGTGACCGCCGGCTCGCTGCCGACGAGCAGGCGCTGAATGATCAGGCTCGGCGGCGCGCTCGCGGAGGCGGGCGCCGCGAGGGCGGCGGCGATGGCCGCCGTCATGGCCGCCCTGCGGGCGAGCCGGAACCAACTGGCAGGATACAAGTCAGCCTCTAAGGATCATGGCCGGTGACAATGATATGTCGCCCGGAACACCCAAGAGAACGGCAAAATAAGTTGCGGGGCGGTAAGCAATCGGAGTGATTCTTCCGAGTGTCGCCACTAATACCGAAGGAGGGGCGACTCACCCGAATGCGACGCGCAGCATCTCGGCGGTGCGCGTCAGCTTCTCGCGCGGGCGTCCCGGTCCCGCGGCGGCGATCTCGGCGGCGTCGACGCGGCGCCAGTCCGCGAACCCGACCGCGCGCACGCCGCGGGCCGCCAGCAGCGCGTCGAGGTCGCCGCCGCCCGGGCGCCCGCCCTCGGCCCCGGCGAGGTCGGCGGCGACCAGGTCGGCGACCGCCATCGCGTCGGCGCGGTTGGCGGGAATGGTGCCGGAGGCGCCGCGCCGCGCCCAGCCGGTGGCGTAAAGCCGCGGCGCGACCCGGCCGTCCGCGTTGGCCACGCGGCCGCCGCTCATCGGCAGCTCGTCGAGAGGCGGCGTCGCGTAGCCGATCGCCGTGATCACCGTCCCCGCAGCGATGTCCATGGTCTGCTCGGTGGTCACCGCGCGGTCGTCGACGACGCGGGTGCGGGCGAGCCGCAGCGCCTCGGCGCGGTCGCGCCCCAGGACGGCGATCGGGGCGGCGTGGAACAGGAACCGGATGCGGACGGGCCGCTCCGCCGCTCGCGCCGCGTAGCCGCGCAGGAGGTCGACGACCTTGCCCTCCCCCTCGGCGACGTCGGCGGGGTCGACCTGCGGCGCCGCGCGCTCGAGCCGGCCGAGCTCGGCCAGTTCGGCCGGCGAGAATCCGGCCTGCATCGGGCCGCGGCGGCCGATGATCCAGATGTCGGTCACCGGCGCCGCCGCCAGCGCCGCGGCGGCGTGGGCGGGCAGGTCCGAGGCGGCCAGCTCGGCCGGCGTCTTGGCCAGCAGCCTGGCGACGTCGAGCGCGACATTGCCGTTGCCGACGACGGCGACGCCGGGCGAGTCGAGCCGCGGCGCCAGGTCGCGGTGCTCGGGATGGCCGTTGTACCAGCCGACGAAGGCGCCCGAGCCGTAGACGCCCGGCAGCTCCTCGCCGGTGATGCCGAGCCGGCGGTCGGCGCCGGCGCCGACCGCGACGACCACCGCGTCGTAGAGGCGGCGCAGCTCGGCCAGCGAGACGTCGCGTCCGACCGTGACGTTGCCGCGAAAGCGAACCTCCGGCCTCTGGAACACCCGCTCGAACTGGCGGACGATCGCCTTGGTGCCCTGGTGGTCGGGCGCGACCCCGCCGCGGACGAGGCCGTAGGGGGTGGGCAGGCGGTCGATGACGTCGATCGCCGCCGCCGGCAGCTTGCGCGCCAGCGCGTCGGCCATGAAGCAGCCGGCCGGCCCGGCGCCGAGGACGGCGATCGAGGTCACGACGCCTCGGCCCGCGGCAGCGGCTCGGACAGGCCGCCGAACCGGGCGTAGAGGCTTGGCGAGGCTTCGGGAATCGGCCCTTCGGCGGTCTCCAGCACCCGCATCAGGTGCTGCTCGGCCGGATCGCGCACCAGGCGGTACAGGTTTCGGCACAGCACCCGCGAGGCGGTGCCCGACCAGTCCGCCGGCAGCAGCTCGTCCGGCAGCATGGGATCGCGCAGCAACAGGCGGCGGAATTCGTGCATCAGAAGGATGCGGATGACGAAGCAGCTTTCCGGGTCGAGTTCCTCCTCGCCCTCGAGCAGGCGCCAGAACGGCCGGAAATGATCGAGGAAGGCGGCATAGGCGGCCGAGAGCTTGTCGAGGTCCCAGCAGGTCTGCACCAGCTTGCGCACCGGCGCCGCCGGCGACAGGCTGGTCGAACGCATCACCACCACCGACTCCGCCAGGCCCATGTCCTGCAGCAGCTCGCGCAGGCCCTCGTAGTCGGGCGAGGGGTGGGCGAGCACCGTCGGCGCCATCGTGCCGAAGCCCATGAAGGTCAGCTCGCGCCGCAGCGCCTCGCGCCGGTCCGTCGCCAGGTCGGCGGTGCCGGTCGAGACGATGCACCACTCGCCGTTCCAGGCCCGGTGGACCGGACCGTAGAGCCGGCGATGCGCCGCCTCGGTGCGGTGGCGGCCGCTTTCGGTGAAGGCGTAGTAGCTGCGGCGGCCGATCTGCGTGCCGGTCAGCCAGTCGTCCTTGGCCAGCCGGAACACCGAGGTGCGCACGACGCGATCCGACAGGCCCAGCGGCTCCACCAGCTTGATGAGGCTGCCCAGCCAGGCCGAGCCGCCGTGCGGCATGATGGCGTCGCCGTAGACGGTGACGATCAGCGAGCGGGCGCGCAGCGTCAGCGCGCCGAGCAGATGCGCGATGTGCTCGTCGACCCGCCGCGGCCGCCGCATGATCTGCCGTTCGCTCTTCGCCGTCATGCCTGTGCGGATCCCTTGCGTTTGTAATAATTCCGGATTGCCTTTGACCTCGGGCAACCTGATACAATATCTTGCTGTGTCAACCGCGATTGTGTGTCACGTCGCGCCGCGCGTCAACCCGCGCCGCGCCATGGGAGGAAACCGATGAAGACCTACGACAAGGGTGACGTGCTGCCGCCGGACTACAAGGAGGCGCTGCTCAACCTGATGGCCTTTCAGGGCGACTCCGAATACGCCGGCGCCCAGCGCGTGGCCGAGAACATGCGCTTCGCGCCGCGGCCCGAGGAGGCGTTCCGGCTGTCGAAGAAGGTCATGGAGGAGATGGGCCACGCCTACTACGTCTGGAACATCATGGCCGATCTCGGCGTCGACGTCGACGCGCGGCTGCGCGAACAGGTCGAGCACCCGGACAATCCCGACCCGAAGAAGGTCAAGGTGATCAACGGCTTCCGCAAGCAGAACTGGGAGACCTGGTTCGAGTGCTGGGAGGACGTGGCGCTGTTCTCGACCGTGGTGACGCCGGCCGCCGTCGCCTTCCTGGGCCAGTACCGCGACTGCTCGTACCTGCCGTGGGCGCGGGTCAACCAGCGCATCCACAAGGAGGAGCACGGCCATCTCGCCTTCGGCGTCTGGGCCTCGAAGCGCTGCATCGAGTTCGGCGGCGAGAAGACGCGCGAATTCATGCAGGCGCGGATTCCGAAGTTCATGCGCGTCGGCCTGGGATTCTACGGACGGCCTTCGGCGGGCGACACCAGGTCGGACATGTTCGACATCTATTACGAATACGGCATCAAGACCAAGCGCCCGGAGGAACTGCAGGCCGAGTACATGGAACTGCTGGAATCGCGGCTGGGCGAGATCGGCTTCGAGGTGCCGACCGGCATCGAGCCCGACTACGACATGCGGGTCGGCTACGGCGGCTCGGAAGCGGCGGAGTAGGCGGGGCGTCATGACCAGTTTCGACCTGTTCGCCCGCGGCCGCGAGGTGCTGGGGCGCTATGGCCTGGAAACCGCCGAGGCCGACCGGGCCTGGCGCCAACTCGCCGGCGATTTTCCATTCGCGGTTCCCGACTGGCCGGCGCTCGGCTCCGCCCAGCGCCAGGCGGCCGAGCGCTATCTCGGCCTGCGCGCCGAAGCGGCGCGGCGGCTGGGCGAGTGCGAGGGACTGCATCGGCGCCTGCACGGCGACGGCATCGACACCGATCTCGTCGAGCGCTATGCCGAAGCGCGCGAGGCCTACGAGGCGTGCGTCGAGGCCTTCGGCGCCGCCCGCGAGGAGTTGCAGGCGGCCCTGGGGCGGTGAACCGGGGCGCCTCTCGGGCGGCGGCGGCGGCGACGGAGTCCCCCGGAATCCTCGCCGCGCGCCTGCAAACTAAAGTAATTCAATAATTTTTGCTCTTTTCCAGACGGCCGATTCCTGTAACTGTTGGAGGCTGGACAATCCGCCTCGCCCATCGAATGGCGGACAAGAACTCTGGGAGGGTCAAGAATGCAGAAGTTTCTGAAGGCAGGGATGGTCGCGGCCGCGGCGATCGCCGGCGTGATGGCGTCGGCTCCGGCGCAGGCCGCCGAGCCGATCAAGATCGGCTCGATCCTGGCCGTCACCGGCGGCGCCTCCTTCCTCGGCGATCCCGAGAAGAAGGTGCTGGAGATGTATGTGGAGCGCATCAACAAGGAAGGCGGCGTGCTCGGCCGCCCGGTCGAGTTGATCATCTACGACACCGGCGGCGCCGCCGACAAGGCCGCCAGCTTCACCAAGCGCCTGATCGACAGCGACAACGTCGACGTCATCGTCGGCGGCTCGACCACGGCGACCACCATGGCCGCCGTGCCGCTGGTCGAGCGCGCCGGCGTGCCGTTCATCTCGCTGGCCGGCGGCATCCCGATCGTCGAGCCGGTCAAGAAGTGGGTCTTCAAGACCCCGCACACCGACCGCATGGCGGCCGAGAAGGTGTTCGCCGACATGAAGAAGCGCGGCTTCACCAAGATCGCGCTGATCTCCGAGGACGCCGGCTTCGGCAAGTCCGGCCATCAGCAGTCGCTGCTGGTCGCCCCGAATTTCGGCCTCGAGGTCGTCGCCGACGAGACCTACTCGCCGAAGGATCCCGACGTCACCGCCCAGCTCACCAAGATCAAGAACACCCCCGGCGTGCAGGCGGTGCTGAACTTCGGCTTCGGCCAGGGTCCGGCGATCGTGACCAAGAACTTCAAGCAGCTCGGCATGAACATGCCGCTGTACCAGTCGCACGGCGTCGCGTCGAAGGACTTCATCAAGCTCGCCGGCGATGCCGCCGAGGGCGTCCGCCTGCCGGCCGCCGGCCTGGTGGTCGCCGACCAGCTCCCGGACACCGACCCGCAGAAGCCGGTCGTGACCTCGTTCATCAAGGACTACGAGGCCAAGTTCGGCACCGATCCGTCGACCTTCGCCGGCCACGCCTATGACGGCCTGCAGATCGCGCTGGCCGCCATCAACCGCGCCGGCTCGACCGACAAGGAGAAGGTCCGCCAGGAGATCGAGAACACCTCGGGCTATGTCGGCACCGGCGGCCTGGTCTCGATGTCGCCGGAGGACCACATGGGCCTGTCGCAGCAGGCCTTCCACATCGTCGAGATCCGCAACGGCGAGTGGAAGCTGATCGAGTAGACGGAACGGATAAATCCGTTAGACTGGCCGCCCCGCTTCTCGACGAGAGGCGGGGCGGATCGTTTCTGGGAGGGGACGAAGCGGATGGTGCAGGGCGGTACTTGGGGCGGCGCCTGAGACATGGCCGAGTTCCTCCAATATCTCATCTCGGGCCTGACCGTCGGGGCGATCTACGCCCTGGTCGGGCTCGGCTTCTCGATCATCTACAACGCCAGCAACGTCATCAACTTCGCCCAGGGCGAGTTCCTGATGATCGGCTCGATGTCGACCGTCTCGCTGGTCGCCATGGGCCTGCCGCTCCCGGTCGCCATCCTGCTGGCGATCGCGGCGACCATGGTGGTCGGCGTCGCGCTGGAGAAGTTCGCGGTCGAGCCGGCCAAGGGC
>CAZJFH010000087.1:0-19733 GCA_964545205.1 uncultured Rhodospirillaceae bacterium | reverse complement strand
CCGTCGTCGGAGCTTCCGTCGTCGGAGCCTCAGTCGTCGGCGCTTCCGTCGTCGGAGCCTCGGTGGTCGGAGCCTCGGTCGTCGGCGCTTCAGTGGTCGGCGCCTCCGTCGTCGGAGCCTCGGTCGTCGGCGCTTCCGTGGTCGGCGCTTCCGTCGTCGGGGCCTCGGTCGTCGGCGCCTCCGTCGTCGGGGCCTCGGTCGTCGGCGCTTCCGTGGTCGGAGCCTCGGTGGTCGGTTCTTCGGTCGGGGCCTCGGTGGGCTCCTCGCTCGGCGCTTCGGTCGGGACCTCCTCGGGCGCGCCGGAGGCTTCCTCGACGGCCGCCTCGGTCGGTTCGGCCGGCTCGTCGGTCTGCTGGGGCGCCTCGGTCGGCGCCTCGGTGGGCATCTCGCTGGGCGGCGGCGCGTCCTGCTCGGACGCCGCGACGGTCGCTTCGGAGCGGAACGTGTCGGGCGCGGTCTCGGTGGGCGGCACCGGATCCTGGCGGCCCTCGGAGTTCAGGTCGATCTCGGGCAGTTCGCTCCGCTCGCCGCCGGCGACGGCGCCGACCACCTGCTCGCTCTTGCTGGCGCCGGTGTATTCGTCGGCTTCGCGGCCGGTCTCGCCGCCGTAGCGCGGCCCGAGGTGGACGTGCTGCAGGTCGGAAGTGTCCTGGCCCTCGGTGTACAGGCCCACCTGCTCGACCGGACGCTCGCCGTCGCGCGCCTCGCCGCGATTCGCGTTGAGGTCGTCGAAGACCTGGGCGTCCAGCTTCTGCTGTTCCGTCAGGTTCGGCTTGTCGTTGTTGTCGTCGGCCATGGTCCGCGTCCCCGCACACTCTTCGAGTCGAGTGGATTATGCTCTCGTTCGGCTATACCCCCAACGCGGCCAATGGTTACAATTTGGAGCGTTTCCGATTCGGGAAGGAATGTCGATGACCGAAGACCGCCTGATCGCACTCGAGACCCGCATCGCCCACCACGAACGCATGGTCGAGGACCTGTCGGCCGTCGTCGCCGACCAGGCGAAGGCGATCGCGCGGCTGCAGGAGCAGGTTCTCCTGCTGCGGGACCGCGTCGCCGCGGCCGAAGGCGGCTGGGAGCGTTCGCCGCGCGACGACGAGCCGCCGCCGCACTACTGACGCCGGCGCCGCCACCCCTTTGGGGGCGCGCAGGCGGTTCTTTCAGATGGCGCGGGGTGCAGCCCCGCGGGCCGGCCCCATGTTGCCAGGCAACGCGCTTGCACGTCCGGGGCGATCTTCTTGACCACCAGCAAGGCTCGACAGGCCCGTGGGGAGCAGCATCGGCGCGCCGTCACCGCGGCGGCGGCGGCGTTCGCGCTCTCGGGATGCGAGGGGGCGCAGTCGAGCTTCGCCGCCGCCGGCACCGGCGCCGAGACGATCCTGGTCCTGTTCTGGTGGATGCTGGCCGGCGCCGTCGTCGTCTGGATTCTGGTGATGGCGCTGGCGCTGTACGCCACCCGCGGCCGGCCGCGCCGCCACGACCGGCGCACCGCCGACCTGCTGATCATCGGCGGCGGCATCGTCCTGCCGACGGCCGTGCTGACCGTGCTGCTGCTGTTCGGGCTGCCGGTGATGCCGGAGTTGCAGACGCCGCGCGCGACCGCCGCCGAGCCCCTGCGCGTCGCCGTGTCGGGAGAGCGCTGGTGGTGGCGGGTGCGCTACCTGGCGGCCGAGGGCGAGGCGGTCGAGCTGGCCAACGAGGTGCGGCTGCCGGTCGGCCGGCCGGTCGAATTCGTCCTGACCAGCCCCGACGTGATCCACTCGTTCTGGATTCCGGCGCTCGGCGGCAAGCTCGACATGATCCCCGGCCGCACCACGCGGCTGCTGCTGGAGCCGACCAAGACCGGCACCTTCCGCGGCGCCTGCGCCGAGTATTGCGGCGCCTCGCACGCGCTGATGAACTTCGCCGCCGTGGTGATGGAGCCCGCGGCCTTCGCCGACTGGCTGGCCGGCCAGGCCGCGCCGGCGGCGGCGCCGGCCAGCGAACGCGCCGCCGCCGGCCGCGAATACTTCCTGGCCGACGGCTGCGGCGCCTGCCACACGGTGCGCGGCACGCCGGCCGACGGCACGATGGGGCCGGACCTGACCCATGTCGGCGGCCGGCTGACCATCGGCGCCGGCATCCTGCCCAACACCGTCGAGAACTTCCGCCGCTGGATCGCCGAGACCCACGCCATCAAGCCCGACGTCAACATGCCGGCCTTCGCGATGCTGCCGCCCGGGCACCTTTACGCCCTCGCCGTCTATCTCGAGGGCCTCGAATGACCGACGACCGGCGCCGCCCCGATCCCCAGGACGATCCCGGCCACCGCCAGGCCCAGGCCGAGCGGCTGCTGAAGGCGTGGGAGACGCCCCAGGGCTGGCGCTACTGGTCGGCGGTCAACAACTCCGAGGTCGGCGTCTGGTACACGATGGCGGCCTTCGCCTTCTTCCTGTTCGCGGGCGTCCTGGCGCTGCTGATCCGCATCCAGCTCGCGGTGCCGAACAACGACTTCCTGTCGGCCGAGACCTACAACCAGGTCTTCACCCTGCACGGCTCGGTGATGATGTTCCTGTTCGCGGTGCCGATCTTCGAGGCGTTCTCGATCATGGTGCTGCCGCAGATGCTGGGGGCGCGCGACCTGCCGTTCCCGCGGCTGTCGGCCTACGGCTTCTGGAGTTTCCTGATCGGCGGCACCTTCGTGTGCGGCTCGATCCTGTTCGGCGCGGCGCCGTCGGGCGGCTGGTTCATGTATCCGCCGCTGACCACCGAGTACAGCGAGGGCGTCGGCGCCGACATCTGGCTGCTGGGGCTGTCCTTCATCGAGCTCGCCTCGATCGCCGCCGCGGTCGAGCTGATCGTCGGCGTGCTGAAATGCCGGCCGCCGGGCATGCGCATCAACCTGATCCCGCTGTACTGCTGGTACGTGCTGGTGGTCGGCGGCATGATCCTGTTCGCGTTTCCGCCGCTGATCGCCGGCGACCTGCTGTTCGAGATGCAGCGCGCCTTCCACTGGCCGTTCTTCGATCCCGACAAGGGCGGCGATCCGCTCCTGTGGCAGCACCTGTTCTGGATCTTCGGCCATCCCGAGGTCTACATCATCTTCCTGCCGGCGATCGCCCTGGTGGCGATGATGGTCCCCACCCTGGCGCAGCGGCCGATCGTCGGCTACGGCTGGATCGTGCTCGCCGCCGTCGGCACCGGCTTCATCAGCTTCGGCCTGTGGGTGCACCACATGTACACCACCGGCCTGCCGGGCATCTCGCTGGCCTTCTTCTCGGCCGCGTCCGAGGCGGTGGCGATCCCGACCGGGGTGCAGATCTTCTGCTTCCTCGCCACCGTGCTCGCCGGCCGCCCGAGCAAGGCGGTGCCGATGCTGTTCGTCTCGGGCGCGCTGGCGGTGTTCGTGATCGGCGGCCTGACCGGCGTGATGGTCGCGATCGCGCCCTTCGACTTCCAGGCCCACGACACCTATTTCGTCGTCGGCCACATCCACTACGTGATCGTCGGCGGCGTGCTGTTTCCGGTGGTCGGCGCCTTCTACTATTTCTACCCGCTGGCCGGCGGCAAGCAGATGTCCGAGACGCTGGGCCGGATCGCGTTCTGGCCGATGTTCGTCGGCTTCAACCTGACCTTCTTCCCGATGCACCTGACCGGCCTGCTCGGCATGCCGCGGCGGGTGTTCACCTATCCGCCCGACATGGGCTTCGACGTGCCGAACATGGTCTCGACGGTCGGCGCCTTCATCCTCGCCCTGGGCATCGCGGTGTTCGTCTGGGACGTGCTGCGGCCCAAGGGCAGCCAGCCCTACAGCGCGCGCAATCCGTGGAACGCCGGCACCCTGGAATGGGTGGGCGAGATGCCGAACCAGCCCTGGGGGTCGCGCTCGGTGCCGGTCGTCGGCGGCCGCTATCCGATCTGGGACCAGCCGAACTTCGTCAGGGACATGGACGAGGGCCGCTTCTACCTGGCCGACGCCGAGGAGCTCGAGCGCGAGACCATGGTCACCACGACCATCGACGCGCGGCCGATCCAGTGCCTGCGCGTGCCCGGCCCGACCTTCCTGACCATGGTCGCCGCCGCCTTCACCGGCGGCGTGTTCATCTTCGGGACCTATCACTGGTGGTGGCTGTCGATCGCCAGCGGCCTTTGCGCCCTGGCGACGATCCTGACCTGGCTGTGGACCGGCACCGCGATGATTCCCGAGAAGGAGCAGAAGGATGTCGGCCTCGGGCTGACGCTCCCGCTCTACGCCTCGGGGCCGGCCTCGGTCGGCTGGTGGGCGATGTTCATCACCATGATCGGCGACATGACCGCCTTCGCCAGCCTGGTCTTCGCCTATTTCTTCTTCTGGACCATCCATCCCGACTTCCCGCCCGATCCGTCGCCGGGGCCGGGCGTCGGCTGGCCGCTGGCGGCGCTGGCGCTGCTGCTCGGCGCCTGGACCGCCACCCTGGCGGCGCGGCGCTGCAACGGCCGCGGCCGCCGCGGGCTCGCCGTGGCCGCACTGGCGGGCGGCATCGCGCTGGCGGCGGCCGGCGTCGCGGCGCTGGCCGCCGGACCGTGGTTCAGCGGCCTCGACCCGACCGCCCACGCCTATCCCGCCACCGTTTGGGTGCTGGTGCTGTGGTGCGGCGTCCATGTCGGGGTCGGGGTGATCGGCCAGGCCTACTGCATCGCCCGCAGCCTCGCCGGGCGGCTGACGGCGCGCTGGGACATCGACATCCAGAACGTCGCGCTGTACTGGCACTTCATGGCGATCACCGTCGCGGTCACCGTCGCGGTGATCGCCGGGTTTCCGCTGGTCTCGGGGTGAGGCGATGAGCCCGGCCGAGAAGCGCGAGAGCCTGTGGATGCTGATCATCGGCCCGACGATCTGGGCCGCGCATTTCATGGCCAGCTATGTCGGCGCCGCGGTCTGGTGCGCCAAGGTGGTCGGCCGCGACGGCGGCCTCGGCGCCTTGCGCTGGGGGCTGGCCGGTCTGACGGTGGTCGCCCTGGCCGGCATCGCCGCCGCCGCCTGGATCGGCTGGCGCCGTCATTCCTACGGCAAGGCCACGGTGCCGCACGACTTTCCGACCGACGCCGACCGCCACCGCTTCCTCGGCTTCGCGACGCTGCTGCTGGCCGGCCTGAGCTTCGTCGCCACGCTCTACGTGGCGCTGCCGCTGATCTTCGTCGCGAGTTGCCGATGAGCCGCGCCGTCCCGACAGCGCTCGGAGTAGCGGTCCTGGTCCTCGCCTGGGCCGGGCCGTTGCCGAGGCTCGCCGTCGTCTCGTTCACCGCGCACATGACCATGCATCTGGCGGTGGTCGCGGTGGCGGCGCCGCTGCTGGCGCTGGGGATCGCCGGCGGGCCGTTCGACCCGGTGCGCGTGCTGCCGGGACCGTTCCACCCGGTGCCGGCCTCGGCGCTCGAGCTGGCCGTCGTCTGGGCCTGGCACGCGCCGGGCCTGCACGAGGCGACGCGGCTCTCGGCGGCGATGCTGGCGGCGGAGCAGGCGACGTTCCTGCTCGCCGGGCTGCTGCTCTGGCTGTCGGCCTTCGGCGGCGGCCCGGAACTGCGGCACGAGCGCCGCGCCGCCGGCATCGGCGGGCTGCTGATGACCTCGATGCACATGACGCTGCTCGGCGCGCTGCTGGCGCTGTCGCCGCGCCCGCTCTATCCCGGCGGCTGCGGCGGCGCCTTCGGGCTGACGCCGGTCGGCGACCAGAATCTCGGCGGCGTGCTGATGCTGCTGGTCGGCGGCGTCGTCTACATGGCCGGCGGGCTGTGGCTGCTGTCGCGACTGCTGCGGACGGAGCGGCGATGACCAGACGGCGCCTGTTCATCGCTCTCGCCCTGCTCGCCGCCGCCGGCGCCTTCGCGGTGCTGGTGGCGTGGTCGGGCGTCTTCCGCATCGCCGCCAGTTCCGGCCACTGGCCGATCACCGACTGGTTCCTGCACTTCGCGATGCGCCACTCGGTCGACACCTGGTCGAGCGGCATCGAGGTGCCGGACGACCTCGACGACCCGGCCCTGGTGCTCAAGGGCGCCGGCCACTACGAGTCGGGCTGCGCGCCCTGCCACGGCACGCCCGGCGGCCGGCCGTCGCTGGTGGCGCGCCAGATGACGCCGCGCCCGCCCTATCTGCCGCCGGAGATTCCGGGCTGGGAGCCCGAGGAGCTGTTCTGGATCGTCAAGCACGGCGTCAAGTTCACCGGCATGCCGGCCTGGCCGGCGCGGACGCGCGACGACGAGGTCTGGGCGATGGTCGCCTTCCTGCGGCGCCTGCCCGACATGACCCCCGACGAATACGCCGGGCTCGCCCACGGCCCCGTCGCCGACGGCGCCTCCGACGCCGCCGGGCGGCTGCGCCGCCTCGACGACCCGATCGGCCCCCTCCTGGAGTCCTGCGCCCGCTGCCACGGCCTCGAGGGCCGCGGTCGCGGCACCGGCGCCTTCCCCAAGCTCGCCGACCAGAGCGAGGTCTACCTCGCGGCGGCGCTCGAGGCCTATGCCCAGGGCACCCGCTTCAGCGGCGTCATGCAGCCGATCGCCGCCGGACTGACGCGCGAGCAGATGCGCGCGCTGGCGGCCCATTTCGCCGAGGCGGAGCCCGGCCGCCCGACGCCCGCGCCCGATCCCGAGGCGGCGGCGCGGGGGCAGCGGATCGCCCGCATCGGCGTGCCGGACAAGGGCGTGCCGGCCTGCGTGCACTGCCACGGCCCCAAGGCGACGCCGCGCAATCCGCACTTTCCGGCGCTGGCCGGCCAGTACGCCGACTACCTGGAGCTGCAGCTCGAGCTGTTCCGAAAGGGCCACCGCGGCGGCTCGCCCTACGCCGCGATCATGAACCTGGTGGCGTCGCGCCTGACGCCCGAGCAGATCCGCGACCTCGCCGCCTACTACGCCGGCCTGGACGAACCCGGCGGATGACCGGCGCTGCACCGGCCGCAGGCCGGACCCGGG
Organism: uncultured Rhodospirillaceae bacterium; assembly: GCA_964545205.1. Taxonomy (GTDB): domain Bacteria; phylum Pseudomonadota; class Alphaproteobacteria; order Rhodospirillales; family Magnetospirillaceae; genus CAZJFH01. Next base: position 12,803 of record CAZJFH010000087.1, on the reverse strand, counting down.
CGGCAGCCGTGGCCGGCGCCCGGCGCCAGGGTCAGGCGCCGGCCCTGTCGGCGCATCGCCACCACCACCGCCGCCGAAGCCGACGCGACGGCGGCGATCCAGGCGGCCGAGGACAGCGGATGCTCGGCGAAACTCGCGAGCTGATAGGCCAGGGTGGCGAAGGTGTAGCCCATGGCCGTCGCCCACATCAGGGTGAAGACCGTCCAGGCGCCGCCGGCCTCGCGGCGTATGGCGGCGATGGTGGCGACGCAGGGCGCGTAGAGCAGCACGAACACCAGATAGGCGAAGGCGCCGGCGCCGCCGTCGAACCGGCTCTGCATGGTGCCGAGCATGGCGCCGCCGGCGGCTTCGGCCGCCAGTTCGCCGCCGCCGGCCATGTCGAGGGGGTCGAGCAGCGCGCCGGCCATCCCCCGGAACCGCTCGGGGACGGTCGCCAGCGCCGCGAGCACGGCGCCGCCGATCTCCCCCGCGGTCGCCGGCGGCGCCTCGGGGTTCTCGCCGGCATAGAGCGCGCGCAGCGTGCCGACCACCGCCTCCTTGGCGAACAGTCCGGTGAACAGGCCGACGGTGGCCGGCCAGTTGTCCTCCTCGATGCCGATCGGCGCCAGCACCGGCGTCACGCTCCGCGCCGCCGCGGCGAGCAGGCTGTCGGCGCCGCCTTCCCGGCTGATGCGGCCGTCGGTGGTCACGGCGTTGAGCACCGTCAGCACCATGACCACCGGCACCACCACCTTGCCGGCATCGAGGATGAACGACACCACCCGGTCGGCGGTGCGCCGCAGCACCGGCGCCAGGCCGGGCAGGTGATAGGGCGGCAGTTCCAGCAGCAGCGGCGCCGCCTCGCCGGCGAACAGGGTGCGCTTGAGCACGAAGCCGGTCAGCACCGCCACCGCGAGGCCGATCACGTACAGCGAGAACACGACGTTCTGGCCGTGGTCGGGGAAGAACGCCGCCGCGAACAGCACGTAGACCGGCAGCCGCGCGCTGCACGAGACGAAGGGCGTCATGGCGATGACGACCTTGCGGTCCTCCTCGTCGTCGAGGGTCCGCGCCGCCATCACCGCCGGCACGTTGCAGCCCAGCCCGACGACCAGCGGCACGAAGGCCTTGCCGGGCAGACCGACCGCGCCCATGAAGCGGTCCATCAGCACCGCCGCGCGGGCCATGTAGCCGGATTCCTCGAGCACGGACAGGAACACGTACAGGAAGGCGACGATCGGCACGAAGGCGGCGACGGTGCGGATGCCGCGGCCCAGGCCCTCGACGGCGAGGACCAGCCAGTCCGGCAGGCCGAGGCCGGCGGCCAGCGCGGCGCCGCCGTTCTCGAACAGCGCGCCGGCGACGCCGTCGAATGCGTCGACGAAGGCGCCGCCGAAATGGATCGTCCACAGGAACATCAGATACATCGCCAGCAGGAAGGCTCCCAGCCCCCACCAGCGGTGCAGCAGCACGTCGTCGATGCGTTCCGACACCGCGCGGCGCGGCGGCACGACTCGGGTCACGGCCGCATGGACCGCCTGGGCGGCGAAGGCGTGCCGTGCGGCGCCGAGCGCCAGGGCGTCGGCATGGGCGGCCTCGTCGCCCGCCTCCTCCATGGTGCGGATCGCCGCCCAGCGCCCGCCCGGCCCCGGCGCCCCGCGCTCGGCGGCGGCCCGGCGCAGCAGCGCCCGAAGCTCCGGCGCGTAGGGCGGCGTCGGCGGCGGCACCTTGGCGGCGGCGGCGGCGAGCACCGCGTGTTTGAGCGCCTCCAGCCCCTCGCCGCCGGCCGCCGCCAGCGGCACCACGGGACAGCCGAGGGTGCGCGACAACGTGTCGGCGTCGATCGCGATGCCGTCGGCGCGGGCGCGGTCGATGCGGCTGAGCGCGACGACCACCGGCACGCCGCGCTCGGCCGCCGGCGGATCCTCGGGATCGGCGGCCTGCGATTCGAGCACCTGGGCGCTGAGATACAGGCTGCGCTCGAGCGTCGCGGCGTCGACGACGTTGACGACGACGTCGCAGCGGCGCGCCGCCAGGAACTCGGCCGCGACCTGCTCGTCGAGCGAGCGGCTGGCGGTCAGGGTGTAGGCGCCGGGAAGGTCGACGATCTCGATGCAGCGGCCGTCGTGCTCGAAACTGCCGTGCACGCCCTCGACGGTGACGCCGGGCCAGTTGCCGACCCAGCGGCGCTCGCCGGTCAGCGCGTTGAAGAGGGTCGTCTTGCCGCTGTTCGGCCGGCCGACCAGGCCGACGGTGAAATGAGCGGCCGTCGCCAAGGGATCACTCCGTCCCGGCCGGCACGACCTCGATGCGGCGGGCGACGTCGGCCCCGACCGCCAGCCGCGCGCCGTGGGCGAGCACCACGGTGGCGCCGTTGCGGCCCAGCCGCTGGACGATCCGCAACGTGGTGCCGCGCGGCAGCCCCAACTCGTGCAGACGGCGCTCCAGCCGCTGGCCGCCGTCGACGCCGACGATGCGCAGCAGCGGCCCGACGGCCGCCGCGCTCAGCGGCTGGGAGTCCGGGAAACCGGGGGTAGAGACGGCGCTGGACTGTGACGACATGAAGACATATTAGCTGCGACTGATTTTCAGCGTCAACACCTCGTCGGTAATGGCGCGGCGGAATCAGTTGCGGCATGCTGGGCTGTCGTCTGCTGGAGGATTCACCGCATCATGGCGTCGTACACCTTCCCCAAGGACTTCCTGTGGGGCGCCTCCACCTCGGCCTACCAGATCGAGGGCGCGCTCGACGCCGACGGGCGCGGCCCCAGCGTCTGGGACACCTTTGCCGCCGCCGGGCGCATCCAGGACGGCACCACCGCCGCCGTCGCCTGCGACCACTACCATCGCTGGCCCGAGGACGTCGCGCTGATGAAGGCGGCGGGGTTCAACGCCTACCGGTTCTCCGTCGCCTGGCCGCGCATCTTCCCGAGCGGCCGCGGCGCGGTGAACGCCAGGGGGCTCGACTTCTACGACCGGCTGGTCGACGGCCTGCTCGAGGCCGGCATCCGGCCGATGGCCTGCCTGTACCACTGGGACCTGCCGCAGGCGCTCGAGGACGCCGGCGGCTGGCTCGGCCGCGACGTCGTCGGCCCGTTCGCCGAGTACGGCCGCACGGTCGCGGCGCGGCTTGCCGACCGGGTCGAGGACTGGATGATGCTCAACGAGCCCAACGTGGTCGCCTATTTCGGCTACGGCGTCGGCGAGCACGCGCCGGGCCACCGCCTCGGCGAGCAGGCGGTCTTGAAGGCGCTGCACCACCAGAACCTGGCCCAGGGCGCGGCGCTGCGCGCCATCGCCGCCGAACATTCCGGCCTGACGCTGGGCACCGTGATCAACCTGCAGCCCTGCCGCCCCGATTCCGAGCGCTGCGAGGACGTCGCCGCCGCCGACATCTGGGACGCGATGTGGAACCGGGTGCCGCTCGACGGCGTGCTGCGCGGCAAGATTCCGCCGCTGCTCGCCGAGCGCATGGCCGGCATCGTCCAGCCCGGCGACGAGGAGGCGATCCGCTTTCCCATCGACCTGCTGGGCATCAACTACTACTCGGCGATGACCATGAAGCACGAGCCGGGGCGGCCGTTCGACGTCGGCTGGGGCGACGCCAGGGCCGAGCGCTGGACGGCGATGGCCTGGCCGGTGCAGCCCGAGGGGCTGTACGAGCTGCTGTGCGAGTTCCGCGACCGCTACGACAACCCGGCGGTGTTCATCGCCGAGAACGGCGCCGCCTACGACGACGTCGTCGAGCCGGACGGCGGCGTCCATGACGCCGAGCGGGTGCGCTATTTCCGCGACCATCTCGGCATGGTCGGCCGCGCGCTCTCCGAGGGCTGCAACGTCAAGGGCTATCTGTGCTGGAGCCTGCTCGACAACTTCGAATGGGCCTATGGCCTGGCCAAGCGCTTCGGCATCGTGCGCGTCGACTACGACACCCTGAAGCGCACGCCGAAGGACAGCTACCGCCTCGTCGCCGAGGTGATCCGCAACGGGGCCGTCTGATGCACCACCTCCTGCCCGCCGGCGCCCGCACCATGCACTGGGGCGTCTTCGACGCCGCCCTTCCCCCCGTGCTGGAGGTCGAGTCCGGCGACCGCGTCACCGTGCACGGGCTGTCGGGCCGGCCGTGGGTGCTGCCGGCGGGCGATTTCCCGCTGCGGGCCGAATACGCCGACGTCCACGCCAACCTGCCGTCGGCGCCGGTCGGCCACATCCTGTCGGGGCCGATCGCGGTGCGCGGCGCCCGGCCCGGCGACATGCTGGAGGTGCGCGTGCTCGAGGTCGGGCTGCGCCAGGACTGGGGCTGGACGACGCTGGAGCCGCTGGAGGGCGTGCTGCCGGAAGCCGTCGCCGAGACCCGGCTGGTCCACGTGCCGCTCGACGCCGGGACGATGCAGGCCCGCCTGCCGTGGGGCGGCATGCTGCCGCTGCGGCCGTTCTTCGGCATCATGGGGGTGGCGCCGCCGCCGGCCTGGGGGCGCATCGGCTCGGCGGTGCCGCGCGCCCACGGCGGCAATCTCGACATCAAGGAGCTGACCGCCGGCAGCACGCTCTATCTTCCGGTGTTCGTCGACGGCGCCCTGTTCTCGGCCGGCGACGGCCACGCAGCCCAGGGCGACGGCGAGGTCTGCGGCACCGCCATCGAGACGGCGCTGTCGGGCACCTTCGAGCTGATCCTGCACCGGAACCCGCCGCCGCTGCCCCTGCCCTTCGCCGAAACGCCCGAGCACTGGCTGTCGCTGGCCGTCGATCCCGACCTCGACGACGCCGCGGCGCTGGCGGTGCGCAACATGATCGCGCTGGTCCGCCACAGGACCAACCTGTCGGCCGAGGACGCCTACATGCTGTGCAGCCTGGCCGGCGAGCTGCGGATCAGCCAGGTCGTCAACGGCAACAAGGGCGCCCACATGCTGCTGCCGAAACGGCTGCTCGGAATGGGGCGCTCCTAGGACGAGGCCGCGGCGGGCTTGCGGCCGGCTTTCGCCAGCAGGACGGTGCCGTGGGCGCGCTGGGCGCAGCCGCTGCGCGGGCACGAGCGGCAGTTGAAGCCGACCGGCAGCGCCACCGTGCCGAGGGTGTCGCCGTTGACGATGCGCGGCGCGTACTCGGCGTCGCAGCCGATCATGATGCCGAACACGCTGCCGGCGGCGCCGGCGGCGGGGGCGCGCTTGATCACCCGCCGGGCGATGAACAGGAAGCGCTCGCCCGACGGCATCTCGACCAGTTGCGTGACGGTCTGGTCGGGCGCCGAGAACGCGGCGTAGACCGCCCACAGCGGACAGGCGCCGCCCGAGCCGACCCTCGGCATGCGCAGCGCGCCGGCGCTGAACGGCTTCGAGATGTTGCCGGCGGGATCGGCGCGCAGGAAGGCGAAGGGAACGCCTTCGGCGCCGGGCCGGCGCAGGGTGACGAAGCGGTGGGCGATCTGCTCGAAACTGCCCGAGAAGCGCGAGCGCAGGCCGTCGATGTCGTAGCGCAGCGCCTCGGCGGCTTCGAGGAAGCGCTCGTAGGGGAACAGCAGCGCGCTGGCGGCGTAGTTGGCCATCGTGCGCCGGGCGATGCGCCGGGCCTCGCCGCTGACCAGGCGCTCGCTGAGCACCATCGCGTCGAGCTGCTCGGAAAGCTCCATCTCCACCACCCGCCGCGCCTTCTGGAAGCGGTGCGTGGTCTCGGGCATCCAGGCGTCGAGGACCAGGACGTGGGTGCTCCCGGCGGCGCCGCCGTCCTCGCGAAAGCGGATGCCGACGCCGAGGCGGCCGGTCAGATAGTCCGAGACCGCGGCGGCGATGGTGCGGTTGCCGCTCTCGATGCGCCGTCGCAGCCGGTCGGCGGCCTCCTCCAGCTCCGGGAAATAGCTGTCGCGCTGCAGGACGAAGTCGTCGACCTCGCTGCGCGGCGAATTCAGCCGCGGCGCGTCGGGGTCGCCATGCAGCAGCGCGATCATCGCCCGCGCGCTGGCGGACAGGCGCTCGCCGTGCGAGCCGATCAGTCCGGCGTAGCCGTCGCGCTCGTGGGTGTCGATCTCGGGCATGTCGCCCAGGATTTCGGCGAACTCGCCCAGCCGCTCCGACAGCGCCAGCGCCGCCTCGCTGACGTCCTGGTAGCGGCGGTGCAGCGCCCGGAAGGCGATCGCCCATTCGGGATGGCGCGCCACCAGCCAGGCGGCGCTGCGCTCGTCGAGCCCCGGGATCGCCAGCGACCGCGCCAGCTCCAGGATGTCCTGGGCGATCCGGGCGTCCTCGGACCCGCTGAGCCTCTCGAGCGGCACCCCCAGGGTCTCGGCGATCCGCTTGAGCAGTACGCCGCCGATCGAGCGCCGGTCATGCTCGATCAGGTTCAGGTACGAGGGCGATATCCCGACAGCCTTTGCCAGCGCCGACTGCGTAAGACCACAGTCCTTTCGGTTGTCCCGAATGCGCTGGCCAATAGGAAGTCTGGCCATGTCGACCTATGCCAAAGTGTGGTCCTGTTAAAACAATTGACTCTTTGCTTTCGCATCGAGGTGAGATTTTTACACAATTTTCCCCGATTTGCAAACTTGGGTTGCCCGGGCGGCTACCCCCTGCCTAACATTATTGCTCAATCATCGGCCGGTCCGGCTCTGCCGTTCCGGCAAGAAGAATATCCATGATGGGAGTGACCCCAAGATGAGCCTGTTCGATGAGAAGCTGTCGCGTCGCAGCGTGCTGAGGACCACCGCCGCCGCGGGTGCCGGCCTGGCGATGCCCTACGTGTTCAGCCGCGGCGCCTGGGCGCAGGAATTCCGCAACAATCCGGGCAACGCCAGCAGCGTCACCTTCGGCTTCAACGTGCCGCAGACCGGCGCCTACGCCGACGAGGGCGCCGACGAACTGCGCGCCTACAAGCTCGCCGTCAAGCACATCAACGGCGAGGGCGACGGCGGCATGATCAAGACGATGAAGCCGGTGTCCCTGAAGGGCAACGGCGTCCTCGGCAAGAAGGTCAAGTTCGTCACCGGCGACACCCAGACCAAGTCCGACGCGGCGCGCGCCTCGGCCAAGCGCATGATCGAGAAGGACGGCGTCATCATGTTCAGCGGCGGCTCGTCCTCGGGCGTCGCGGTCGCCGTGCAGTCGCTGGCGCAGGAGATGGGCGTCATCTTCATGTGCGGCCTGACGCACTCCAACGACACCACCGGCAAGGACAAGCGCCGCTACGGCTTCCGCCACTTCTTCAACGCCTACATGTCGGGCGCCGCGCTCGGCCCGGTGCTGAAGGAGGAGATGGGCACCGATCGCCGCGCCTACCACCTGACCGCCGACTACACCTGGGGCTGGACCCAGGAGGAGTCGATCAAGAACACCACCGAGGCGCTGGGCTGGGAGACCGTCAACGCGGTGCGCACGCCGCTGGGCGCCGGCGACTTCTCGCAGTACATCACCCCGGTGCTGAACTCGGGCGCCGACGTGCTGATCCTGAACCACTACGGCAAGGACATGATCAACTCCTTGACCCAGGCGGTTCAGTTCGGCCTGCGCGACAAGCAGGTCAACGGCAAGACCTTCGAGATCGTGGTGCCGCTGTACTCGCGCCTGATGGCGCAGGGCGCCGGCGAGAACGTCAAGGGCATCCTGGGCACCACCAACTGGCACTGGTCGCTGCCCGACGAGGGCTCGCAGGCCTTCGTCAAGTCGTTCGGCGCCGAGTACGGCTTCCCGCCGTCGCAGGCCGCGCACACCTGCTACGTCCAGGCGCTGCTCTACGCCGACGCCTGCGAGCGCGCCGGCACCTTCTATCCGCCGGAGGTCATCAAAGCGCTGGAGGACTTCGAGTTCGACGGCATGGGCAACGGCCCGACCCTGTACCGCGGCGCCGACCACCAGTGCTTCAAGAAGGTCCTGGTGGTGCGCGGCAACGAGAACCCGACCAGCCAGTTCGACATCCTGAAGGTGGTCAAGGAAGTGCCGCGCGAAGCGGTCACCTACGACCCGTCGATCTTCGGCGGCGAGCTCGGCCCCTACGAGGTCTGAGCCCGGCCAGTCCGACGGGAGAGCGCCGGCCGTGTGCCCTGCACGGCCGGCGGCGGCCTTCTGTGCCGGCGCCCGCCGCGCGCCGGATCGACATTCGTCTGGACGACAATGGACGCCATCGTTCTGCAAATTCTGAACGGGCTCGACAAGGGTGCCGCCTACGCCCTGATCGCGCTCGGTCTCACCCTGGTGTTCGGCACGCTGGGCGTGGTCAACTTCGCCCACGGCGCGCTGTTCATGTTCGGCGCCTTCTGCGCGGTCACGCTGCAGAAGGTCCTCACCATCTCGAAGCGGGTCCGCGACGAGAGCATCACCTTCTTCGAAGCCTACAAGGAGACGCCCTATCTCGAGATCTGGTGGGGGGACACCGGCCGGGCGATCATCGACTACGCCGTGCCGCTGTCGATCCTGGCGGCCATCCCCGTGATGCTGATCATCGGCCTGGCGATGGAGCGCGGGCTGATCCGCTTCTTCTACAAGCGCCCGCACGCCGAGCAGATCCTGGTGACCTTCGGCCTCGCCATCGTGATGCAGGAGATCATCAAGGCCTTCTACGGCGCCAACCCGATCCCCGCCGCCGCGCCGGCCGTCGTCGCCGGCAGCGCCAATATCGGCGCCTGGCTCGGGCTCGGCGACGCCGTGGTCTATCCGTGGTGGCGCCTGATCTATTTCGCCTTCGCCATGGTGATCATCGGCGCGGTGTTCGCGTTCCTGCGCTTCACCACCTACGGCATGGTGGTCCGCGCCGGCATGCAGGACCGCGAGACCGTCGGCCTGCTCGGCATCGACATCGAGCGGCGCTTCACGGTGGTGTTCGGCGTCGCCGCGGTGGTCGCCGGCCTGGCCGGGGTGATGTACGTGCCGATCCTGCCGCCCGACTACCACATGGGCATGGACTTCCTGGTGCTGTCGTTCGTCGTCGTCGTCGTCGGCGGCATGGGCTCGCTGGAGGGCGCGGTCCTGGCCGGACTGCTGCTCGGAATCCTGCAGTCCTTCGCCTCGATGACCGAGGTCAAGTCGATCCTGCCCGGCATCGACCAGATCATCATCTACCTGGTCGCCGTCGCCATCCTGCTGCTGCGTCCGCGCGGCCTGATGGGGCGCAAGGGCGTGATGGAGAGCTGAGACGATGCCGAATATCCGCAACGAAGCGATCTACATGGCCATCTTCAGCGCCGCCGTGCTGACGATGCCGCTGTGGCTGGCGCCGATCGGCGCCGCCTATCCCGACCTTTTGCAGAAGTTCATGATCTACGGCATCTTCGCCGTCGGCTTCAACCTGCTGTTCGGCCTCACCGGCTACCTGTCGTTCGGGCACGCCGCCTTCCTGGGCGCCGGCTCCTACGCCGCGGTGTGGTCGTTCAAGCTGCTGACCATGAACGTCATCCCGGCGGTGCTGTTCGGCGTGCTGATCGGCGGCCTGTTCGCCGCGCTGATCGGCTACGTCACGCTGCGCCGCTCGGGCATCTACTTCTCGATCCTGACGCTGGCCTTCGCGCAGATGTCCTACAACCTCGCCTATTCGGTGCTCACGCCGATCACCAACGGCGAGACCGGCCTGCAGCTCGCCCAGGCCGACCCGCGGATGCTCGACGCCGCCTTCGGCGTCGCGACCACCGCCGGCCTGCCGTCGACCAACCTGTTCGGGTGGGAGACCACCGGCTATTTCGGCTTCTATTTCTGCGCGGTGCTGCTGATCGCCTGCTTCTACGGGTCGCTGCGCATCTTCCGCTCGCCGTTCGGGCTCAAGCTGCTGGCGATCAAGTCGAACCAGACCCGGATGCGCTACACCGGCTTCAATCCGCGGCCGTACCTGCAGACGGCGTTCATCATCTCCGGCATGTACGCCGGCCTCGCCGGCTCGCTGCTGGCGGTGACCGACCCGCTGGCCGGCGCCGAGCGCATGCAGTGGACCGCCTCGGGCGAGGTGGTGCTGATGACCATCCTGGGCGGCGTCGGCACGCTGCTGGGGCCGCTGCTGGGCGCCGGCATCATCAAGTACTTCGAGAACATCTTCTCGTCCTACAACGAGACCGTCCTGCACAACGCGTTCTCGTTCCTGCCCGACGGGCTCGAGGACGCGGTCGTCGCGGTGGTGGGGCTGTTCGTCGGCGAGGGCTGGCACCTGACCCTGGGCCTGGCCTTCATGCTGATCGTCATCTTCCTGCCCGGCGGCATCATGGAGGGCATCCGGCGGCTGCGGCGCCTGTTCGGCGCCCGGCCCAAGGCCAAGGAGGGCCGCGACGAGCTCGGACAGCCGACGGATGCGGAGGTGCGTCATGGCTAACTACGTCCTCGACGTCGATCGCGTGAACAAGCAGTTCGGCGGCGTCCTCGCGCTCAGCGACATCAACCTGAAGATCGAGGAGGGCAAGACCCACGCCGTCATCGGCCCCAACGGCGCCGGCAAGTCGACCCTGCTCAACGTCTGCATCGGGCGGCTGCATCCCAACAGCGGCACGGTCAATTTCGACGGCCGCAACATCACCGGGCTGGAGCCGCACGAGATCAACCAGCGCGGCGTCGTCCGGGTGTTCCAGACGCCCGAGATCTTTCCCGAGCTGACCCTGCTGCACAACGTGATGATCCCGGCGCTGGCCAAGCGCGAGGGCTCGTTCCGCTTCAACTTCTGGGGCGGCCTGCAGGCCGAGAAGGAGGTCCGCGGCGAGGCCGAGCACATCCTCGAGGATCTCGGCCTGGCCGACCACATGCACACGGTGGCGGCCAGCATGTCGCGCGGCGACAAGCGTCGCCTCGAACTGGCGATGGGCCTGGTCCAGCACCCGCGGCTGCTGCTGCTCGACGAGCCGACCGCCGGCATGTCGCGCCACGACACCAACCGCACCATCGAAATCCTGAAGACCATCAAGGAACGCGGCATGACCAAGGTGATCATCGAGCACGACATGCACGTCGTGTTCAGCCTGGCCGACCGCATCTCGGTGCTGGCCCGCGGCCGCATCATCGCCGAGGGCAGCCCCGAGGAAATCCGCGGCAACCCGCTGGTCCAGGAAGCGTATCTCGGCGGAGCGCACGCATGAGCACCAAGACCGCAACCACGACCGGAACGGCCGCGGCCGGCAGCGCCCCGCCGTTCTTCACCTACCGCGACGTCCACGCCTATTACGGCGAGAGCTACATCGTCCAGGGCGTCAGCTTCGACCTGCAGGAGGGCGAGATCCTCGCCCTGCTCGGGCGCAACGGCGCCGGCAAGACCTCGACCCTGCGCACCATCGCCCGCACCGCGACGCCGGAACTGCGCAAGGGCGAGATCTGGCTCGGCAACGAGCCGCTGCACCAGATGCAGTCCTACCAGGCGGCGCGGCTCGGCGTCGGGCTGGTGCCCGAGGACCGGCGCATCATCCCCGGCCTGACCGTCGAGGAGAACCTGATCCTGTCGCAGATCGCGCCGCCGGTCGGCTGGGCGATCGAGCGCATCTACGAGCATTTCCCGCGGCTGGCCGAGCGCCGGCGGCAGGAGGCGGTGACCCTGTCGGGCGGCGAGCAGCAGATGCTGGCGATCGCCCGCGTGCTGGCCCGCGACATCAGGCTTCTGCTGCTCGACGAACCCTACGAGGGCCTGGCGCCGGTGATCGTCCACGAGATCGAGCGCATCCTGCAGGACGTCAGGAAACTGGGCATCACCACGGTGATCGTCGAACAGAACGCGATCGCGGCGCTCAAGCTGTCCGACCGCGCCATCATACTCGACATGGGCGAGGTGGTGTTCCGCGGCAGCGCCCGGGAAGTGCTGGACAACGAGGAGATGCGGCACGAGTACCTCGCCGTCTGAGACCCGCCGCACGGCTCCGGCCGTGCGGCCTTTTCCCGCGTCGCCCGGGCCAGTGCCCAATAATCGGCCTCGCTAACTGTTGTTGACCACAACAATACCCCACGCTACCATCGCCGGGCACTGAGCAGGAGCCCGAGATGGACGCGACCTCGTTCCAGCATCTGACCGTCGAACTGCGCGACGAGATCGCGCTGGTCGGCCTGAACCGGCCGCCCAAGCGCAACGCCCTCAACGACGGGCTGATCGCCGACATCCACCGCTTCTTCTCGGCGCCGCCGGAGGCGGTGAAGGTGGCGGTCCTGTTCGGACACGGCGACCACTTCTGCTCGGGCCTCGACCTGCTGGAGCACAGCGCCCGCAGTTCGAAGCAGGTGATGCAGCACAGCCAGTCCTGGCACCGCGCCTTCGAGGCGGTGCAGTTCGGCGGCCTGCCGGTGGTCTCGGCCCTGCACGGCGCGGTGATCGGCGGCGGCCTGGAGCTGGCCTGCGCGACCCATGTCCGCGTCGCCGAAAGCTCGTGCTTCTACGGCCTGCCCGAGGGCCAGCGCGGCATTTTCGTCGGCGGCGGCGGCTCGGTGCGCATCGCCCGCATCCTCGGCCCCGACCGCATGACCGAGATGATGCTCACCGGGCGCAGCTACGACGCCGAGGACGGCTACCGCCTGGGCCTGTCGCATTACCGCGTCGGGCCCGGCGAGGCGCTGGACAAGGCGCTCGAGCTGGCGCGGCGCATCGGCACCAACGCGCCGCTGTCGACCTACGCTGCGATCCAGGCGCTGCCGCGCATCGCCGACATGAGCGCCCGCGACGGCCTGTTCACCGAATCGCTGGTGGTGGCGATGACCCAGAGCAGCGACGAGGCGCAGAGCCGCATGAAGGCCTTCCTGGAAAGCCGCAACCGGGGCTGAGGCGCCTCGACGACGTTTTTGCACCACTTTAAGAGCCACGGGCGCTTCCTCCTCTCCCTCTCCCGCCTGCGGGAGAGGGCCGGGGTGAGGGTGTCTTACGGCCGAAGGCCGGATGTGAGCCACGCGCCGCTGCCC
>CAZJFH010000086.1:0-19813 GCA_964545205.1 uncultured Rhodospirillaceae bacterium | reverse complement strand
CGGCCTCGTGGCCGATCTGTTCCAGGCCCTGCCGGAACTCGAGAAGGAATTGTCCGGCGCCTGACCCGTTTTTCTCCTCCCTGAACAACTCGGCCCGGCTGCTCTTGAGCGCCGGGCCATTTCTTTTGCACGCATCAGTAACGATGGTGGTGATCGGCGCATAAAGGAAAATATTCGCGCCGGCCTATGTTCATATCGTGGTGGGTGAATTCATCGCGACTTTATCTCGGGAGATCATGACTGAATCCTGCCGAAATTTTCGCTGTCGAGGGGTTCAATTTGTCTGCCCGGTACGCTATATTGTCCATTCGAGGGTGCGTCATGCGCCTTTGTCGCCGGCGGCCGTCACGGCCGCCGCCGCGGTTCGCGATGGCGGATCGCATCGGCAGGGCGGCTCGTCAGCGAGCCGGACCGGCCCAGCCTGACAGGCCGTTGTCCGCGGACGTCCGTGACGGGCGTCCGAGCGGTGGTTCTGTCGCGCCCGATGACGATACAAGCAAGGAGGTCGTTTTGAGTAACCGTTTCGAGCAGCACCAGGAAGTCGACGTCGCCGTGCAGAAAGGCGCCGAGGCCGCCCAGTCCGGCAAGTCCGAGAAGGCCAATCCCTACGCCCTGGACGACTCGGTGCACTTCGGTGCCTGGCTCGCCGGGTGGATTTCCGGCAGCAGCGACGGCCGCACCACGCGCTGCTGATCCCTGGGCGCGCCGCCGGTTCGCGCGGCGCGCGCCGTCCCGCTTCGCTTCAGGTCTTCGGATCGACCAGGCGGCGGACCGCATCGAAGGCCGGCAAGCCGCCGCGCGCCAGGAACGCCACCGGCGACAGGCCGCCGAACAGCGGATTGCTGTTCGGCATCTTGATCCAGCGGTCGGCCAGTTGCGGCCCGTAAAGGCCGTGCAGTCCGCGATGGATCGCCGTGAGATAGGCGATCCGCCGCAAGCTCTCCTCTTCCAGCAACACGCCGTCGGCCGTGCGCATCTGCTGCAGCAGCCGGATATCGACTCCGGCCAGCGCGCAGGCGTCGTCGTCGCCGATGCCCCAGGTCATCATCAGGTCGAGAAAAGACTTGGTCGCCCCGGCGCTGAGCCGGCGGCGGCTCGATTCATCCATTGTCTGCCCCGCTGACGACGCTCGCTCGATGGATTCGCAGTCTAGCCCAGCTTTCCCCCGGCGCCAAACGATGAGACACAAAACCGCAATACCTTGGGGGATTCACTTTCGCGCAAGAACGGCCTAGAATTCATCCACCGGCCGTTGCCGGGGCGAGGATGACCGTGCGCCCTACGATCGAGCCAGAAACCGATGCCGAACGCCAGGCCCTGGAGGTGCTGGCCTCGGCGCGGCGTCTGGCCGCCGAGATCGAGTCCCGGCGGCGGGCGTTGCGCGACGGCCCCGGCGGCGCCAGTCACCGCGACGGCAAGGCCGGGCTGATCGAAGCGGCCGAACGCCTGGTCAACCTGCTCGCCCTGGTGCTGCACCGCGCCGATCGCGACCTGCGCCCGTCGCTGGCCGAACACGTGCGCGAGACCGTCGCGGCGATCCGCCAGGAATTGCTCGGCACCAGCCGAAATCTGGTGCTCGACCGGGCCGTGGCGGTGACCCGGCGCGCCGAGGCGGCGATGGACGCGCGCAACGGCTATCCGATCGGCCTCGCCGGGCGGCTGGCGGAAATCCTGTCGGCGATCGACCAGACGGTGCAGGTGCTCGGCGGCGCGGCGATGATGAACGCCGAGGAGCAGTCGGCGCTGGCGACCGCCTGCCAGTCCGTGGTCCGGCTCACGGAGCTCGAGGACAGCCTGGTGCTGATCCCGGCGGTGGCGTGAGCCGGCGCAGCGGTTCAGCCCGCGGCCGAGAAGCGCAGGAAATAGCGATCCGCATACAGCCACGGCAACGGCGGCCACTTCAACAGGCCGCGGAGATGCCGCAGGGCGTAGGGAACGTAGGGATCGGCCGATTCGAACCGCCAGCCAGCCTCCTGCGCCGCGGCGCGCCACTCTTCCGCCGCCTGCTTGGTCCGGTAGTCGACGGTGGAGCGGAGGACGCCGTGCCGCACCAGGCTTGGCCGCAGGCCGCTGCGCGGGGCGTCCGAGATCGCCAGCACCGCCCCCGGGGCGGCGACCCCGCGCAAGGCGCCGAACAGGGTTCGGCACGGGGCGTAAAGCGCGCTTTTCCGCAGCGGCTGGTCGGTGACGAAGATGTGGTGCAGGACGTCCGGAAGCAGGATCAGGTCGTAACGCCGCTCGCAGGAGGCGAGGAAATCCTGGATTTCCATTCGGTGCACCTCGAAGCGCGCCGTCAGGCCGAGTTCCGATATCAGGGCCAGCAGGTGTTGGTGGTCGGTGGAGTCGTTGCCGTGGTCGGCATGATACGGATCGACGCCGTCGGCGCGCTCGAACCGTCCGTCGAGCAGGGACAGAAGGGCGTCGTGGCCGTGCCCGACGCCGACCACCAGCGCCGAGCCGAACCGCCGGGCGCCCAGGAACGCGCGCTCGTAGTAGATGTGGCGGTCGAGCGATGAGGTGAGTTGCGGCCGCCGCGCCAGGCGGTCCTGCATCGCGCGCCGCAGGCGCTCCATGTCTTGCGATTCTGACGTCATGACGACGGTTTCCTCAGCCTGACGACGACGTGCCGTTGCCGTCCGGCGCCACCCGGTTCGGGTGCTCCTGGGCCGGCATCAGCTCGCCGAAGGTGGTGGGGACGGCGGCGCCGCCCGGCTCCAGGCGGTAGATGCGGTCGACGCCGCGCAGCGACGACAGCTGGTGGGAGATGATGATCACCGTCCGCCCGCGTGCGAGATCGGCGACGGCTTCCATCACCCGGGCCGCCGTCTCGGGATCGAGCGCCGAAGTCGCCTCGTCGAGGATCAGCAGGTCCGGGTCGCGCAGCAGGGTCCGGGCGATCGCCAGCCGTTGGCGCTGACCGCCGGACAGCATCGCGCCGCGATCGCCGACCTGGGTGTCCAGCCCGTCGGGCAGAGCCGCCACCACGTCGCCGAGTTGCATCTGCCCGAGCACCCGCCACAGCGCGTCCGCGTCGGCGTCCGGACGGGCCAGACGCAGGTTGGCGGCGATGCTGCCGCTGTAGATGAACGGCTCCTGGCTGACATAGCCGACCCGGCCGCGCCACGATGCCAGGCTGTAGCTGTGCAGTGGCTGGCCGTTGACCAAGATGTGCCCCGAATCGGGCCGCCGCAGTCCGGTCAGCAGGTCGGCCAGGGTCGACTTGCCGACGCCGGAGGGCCCGACGAACGCCGTCGCGGCGCCCTTGGGGATGACCAGCGACAGGTCCCGGAACACCGGCCGCTCGGCGTCGTGCGCGAACGAGACGCCGTCGAGGCGGATGTCGTCGTGCAGGCCGTCGAAGCGAGCGCCCTCGGTCGTTCGTTCCTGCGGCAGGCGGTCCTCCATGTGCTCCAGCAGCACCCGCAGCGACGGCACGAGCGAGACGATCTTCATGCGCTGAGCGATGACGAAGGCGACATAGCTGAACAGCTTGTAGGTCACGATGAGGAAGAAGCCGAGAAAGCCCATGATCTCGGCGACGCTCTGGCCTTTCCAGAGCTGGAAGAACGCGATCAGCCCGACGAGGACCAGGAACGCCACCACCTCGGTCAGCGCGGTCGGCGCCTTCCACCAGACCACGAAGCGCGTGTGCAGGCTGGTGTACTCGTCGAGCCGCTCTCCGAGGCGATCGACGATCATGTCCTCGAGCCCGAGGATCTTCGCCTCGCGCAGGCTCTGCACGCCTTCGCCGGCGATGCCGTAGATCGCCCGGCTGGCGGCGAGCCGGCGCTCGGCGAGACGGTGGGCGAAGCGCTTCGAGATCTTCCACACCGACAGCGCCGCCAGCGTCCCAATGGTGCCGGCGAAGAGGCTCGCCTGCCAGTTGGTGAGCAGCATCAGGATCAGCAGGACGCCGGCGTAGATCGCGTGGCTGGCGAAGCGGGTCGCGAACAGCACCAGCAGGCCGGCGTTGTAGGGCTCGACCAGCAGATCGTTGATCTGGCGGCCCTTGTCGCGGCTGACGATGGCGGCGTATTCGGCGTTGACCAGATTGGCGAAGACCCGGCGCGTCCAGGCGGCCCGCAGGGCCATTCCGAAATTCGCCGACAAGCCGTTGTCGGCCACCATCAGCAGCGACTTCAGCGCGAAGGCGGCGATCATCATGCCCAGCAGCTGACCGAGCGGGACGCCGGCCAGCCATGCGCGCGGCAGCAGCCAACTCGCGTCGGCCGAGGCGTCGCCCAAGCCGCCCGAGCCGGCGACGACCGCGTCGACGATCGGCAGGATCATCGAGATGCCGAAGGCTTCGGCGATCGCCGTCAGGACCGAAACGGCGAGGACCAGGGCCGCCCGGCCGCGAAAACCCGCGAGCATCGCCCAGACCCGCCGCGGCGAGACGGCGACGCCGGCCGGAGGCCCGGCTTCGCCGGCCGGCGAACCGGCGCTCGCCGGCACGCCCAAGTCGGCCTCGGCCGTGTCCGGAACGGGCCTCAATGCCCCACCGGCTCCGGCAGCCCCGGCAGATGGCGCAACCGGCGGGTGGCGGCGATGCGGCTGAGGACCTGTGCGACGGAGAAGCCGGGGCGGCTGCTGCGGGCGTATCCGTACGTCTCCATCATCGGGCAAGCGTCCTCGATGCAGCGGATCAGGAGGTCGGGAAGGGCGCTCCACTGGCCGACGCGGGCGCCCGAAATCGGCTCGGTGACGCGCCGGTGGGCGGGATGGCGCGCCAGCGCGCCGCGCGCCGTGGCGTCGAGCATGGCAGGGTCGGGCTGCAGGTCGAGGAAGCGGCACATCTTCGCCACCGTCTCGTCCGGTGCCGTGACCAGATCCTCGTAGCGCACGAGCAGGCACTGCGCGGTGCGCGTCGCCTCGAAGGTGCGGTTCCAGTGCTGCCAGCGGCGCGCATGGGCGTGCAGAACCGCCCAGTCGCGCCAGGTCGCCGGCCGGTCTTCGACGCTGTCGGCGCCCTCGAGCCGGGCGGCGTGCTTGCGGAAGAACGACAGGGCGACGTCGCGCGGATCGCGGACGAGGTGCACGACGCGCATCTCGGGCCAGGCCGCGGCGATCTTCGGCAGCGCCAGCGCCGTCATCAGGCTCTTGTCGCCCCAGCGCCCGGCCGTCTCGCCTTGACGCAGAAGCGCCTCGACGGCATCGCGCAGGCACGTGGCACCGGCCGCCGCGAACAGCCCTTCAAGATCGCCGGCGGCGGCCAGGAAGGTCTTGACCTGTTCGCCGACCCGGGCGCTGCGCGTCAGCGCCGCCGCCGCCGCCGCCGGCGTGCACGGGGCGCGCAGATCGTGGCCGGCGCGCAGCAGGTTGTAGAGGACGTTGTTCTCGGTCTTCAGGGCGACGTCGGGATGGGCCGCGAGAATGCCTTGCACCAGCGTGGTGCCCGACCTGCCGTAGCCGGTCACGAATATGGGAGCGTTCATCGCGGTCTCTGTCGGTGGCGTCGCCGGGGACTGGCGCGGTCGTGGACGGCGACGAACCTCTTACCGCAAAAGGCCGCGGCGGGCAATTCGGTCGTGCCCCGGCGCCGTGCCGCCGCCGGGATCACTGCGCCGCGTGCCAGGCCTGGAACATCAGCACGCACCAGAGCTGGTGCTGCCAGTTGCGGCGGCCCCCCAGATGTTCGGTCCAGCGCCGCCGCACCTCGGCGGCGTCGAACATGCCGCCGGCCGCCAGCGCCGGCGCCGACAGCAGGTCTTCGGCCCATTCGCGCAGATCGCCGCGCAGCCAGTCGCGGATCGGCACGCCGAAGCCCATCTTCGGCCGCTCGACGAGTTCGCGCGGCACGTGCCGGTACAGCACCTGGCGCAGCGGCCACTTGCTCTGGCCGTTCAGGGTCTTCATGGCCAGCGGCAGCCGCCAGGCGAAAGCGAACACCCGGTGGTCGAGCAGCGGCATGCGCCCTTCGAGGCCGACCGCCATCGCAGCGCGATCGACCTTGACCAGGATGTCGTCGGGCAGGTAGGTGCGGGTGTCGAGCAGCATCATCTGGTGCACCGGCCCGTCGAGCGGCGGCCAGTTGGCGCCGTCGGCCTGCAGGGTCGGCGGCTCGTGGCCGCCGATCACCACCCGCGCCGGGTCCTGCCACAG
This sequence comes from uncultured Rhodospirillaceae bacterium, assembly GCA_964545205.1. Classification (GTDB taxonomy): domain Bacteria; phylum Pseudomonadota; class Alphaproteobacteria; order Rhodospirillales; family Magnetospirillaceae; genus CAZJFH01. Next base: position 13,711 of record CAZJFH010000086.1, on the reverse strand, counting down.
CGACGTCATGCGGTTGTACATGGCCTGCCACTGCGGCGCGTCGACTATGTCGGCCAGTTTGTGCATCTTGTCGCCGAACTGCGGGATCCGCCCGCGTCGGGGCACCAGGGTCGCCATCATCCGGTCGTAGGCGGCGGGCGGAACGGCGGTCATGGCGCCGGCCCCGAGGCTGCGCAGGCGCCGCGGCAGCCATCCCAGCCGCCGCGCCATGGCGAAGCCCTGGCCATAGCGGTTGTAGCCGCAGAACAGCTCGTCGCCGCCGTCGCCCGACAGGCCGACGGTGACGTGGCGGCGCGCCAGCTCGCAGACCAGGAAGGTCGGGATCTGCGAGCTGTCGGCGAAGGGCTCGTCATAGATCGTCGGCAGGCGCGGGATCACCGCCTGGGCGTCGGCCTCGGTGACGTAGAGCTCGACGTGCTCGGTGCCGAGATGGGCGGCCACGGCCTTGGCGTGCGCCGCCTCGTCGAACCCGGGCACGTCGAAGCCGATCGAGAATGTCCGCACCGGGCGGCTGCTCTGGGCCTGCATCAGGGCGACCACGGTCGAACTGTCGATGCCGCCCGACAGGAACGCCCCCAGCGAAACGTCGGACACCATGCACTGGCCGACGGCGTCGCCCAGTAGCGCTTCGAGTTCGTCGACGGCCTCGTCGGGCGTGCCTCGGAACGGCTCCGCGCGTGCCGCGTCGGCCACCGCGGCCGCCGACCAATAGGGGCGGGGCTCCTGGATGCGGCCGTCGGAGGTGATCACGACCGTGCTGCCGGCCGGCAGCTTGGCGATGCCTTCGAAGATGGTGTACGGCGCCGGCACGTAGCCGTGGCGCAGGAACAGCGTCAGCGCGCCGCGGTCGACCGCGGCGTCGAACGCCGGATGCGCCCGCAGCGCCTTGAGCTCCGAGCCGAACAGGACGGTACGGCCGCAGCGACCGTAATAGAGCGGCTTCTGGCCGAAGCGGTCGCGGCCCAGCGTCAGGACGCGCTCGCGCCGGTCCCACAGCGCGAAGGCGAACATGCCGTTGGCCTGTTCCAGGGTGCGCGGCAGGCCCCAGCGCACGACCGCCTGCAGCAGCACCTCGGTGTCGGAATGGCCGCGGAACCGCTCGCCCTCCGCCTCCAAGGCGGCGCGCAGGGCGCGGAAATTGTAGATCTCGCCGTTGTAGGCGACGACGTAGCGCCCGCAGTGCGACGCCATCGGCTGATGGCCGTGCGGCGACAGGTCCAGGATCGCCAGCCGCCGGTGCCCCAGCGCCAGGCCGGCTTCGGCGTCGACCCAGACGTCGGCGGCGTCCGGGCCGCGGTGCCCGATGGCGTCGGCGCACCGCCGCGCCTGCGCCGCCATGGCGGTGGGCTCGCCACCGGGGGTGAGAAAGCCGGCCAGTCCGCACATCAGGCGCGGCGATCAGGCGAGGTGTTCGGGGCGCAGCGGCGTGTCGGCCGGCACGTCGGTCGCCAGGCGGCGGCCGAGCACGGTCTCGATCTCGCCGGCCGGAATGCCGGTTCCCGGGCGCTTGCCCACCAGCATCGCGCTGGTCAGGACTTCGCCGGTGGCAAGATCGCGTGCGGCGGTCAGGGACTTGCCGGCCCAGACCAGGCTCTCGGCCTCGGCTGCCGAGGGCGCCTTGGTGCCGCTGCCCAGCGCGGCCTCGATCGCGCGCGCCTGGGCGATGAAGGTCGCCAGGTCGCCGGGGCCGCAGGACACCTTCCAGTCCTGGGCGTTGGGCACGTCGTAGTCGAGGGTGATGTGCTTCTCGATCACCGCCGCCCCGCGCGCGACCGCGGCCAGGGGAATGTGGAAGCCGGCGGTGTGGTCCGAATACCCGGTGACGGCGCCCAACTCGCGCAGGGCGTCCATGGCCCGCAGGTTGACCTCCTCGGGCGGCGTGGGGTAGCGGGTCACGCAATGGAGGACGGCCACGTCGGGATTGCCGGCCTCCGCCACCGTCGCCAGCGCCTGCCGCACCTGCTCCAGGGTGTACATGCCCGTCGACAGGATCACCGGCTTGCCGAGTGCGGCGATGGTTCGGATGTACGGCCAGTTGCCGACCTCGCCGGAGCCGATCTTGTGGCAGGGCACGTCCAACTCGCGCTCCATGAACCGCAGCGACGGCTCGTCATGAGCGGTGGCGAAGAAGGTGATGCCGGCCCGGCGGCAGTGCTCTCTCAGGCGGACGAAATCCGCATAGGGCAGTTGCCGCGACCGCATGCGCTCGCGCCACTGCGGGTCTCCCGCGGAGATCATCTGGTCGACGTCGAAGATCTGGAACTTGACGGCGTCGGCGCCGGCGCCGGCGGCCAGGTCGACCAGGCGGCACGCCTTGTCGAGGCTGCCGAAATGCGCGACGCCGGCCTCGGCGATGACGTAGCACGGCGCGCCTGCGCCGATCGTGCGGCCGGCGATCGAGAACGCGGAGGAGAATGCGGGCATCGAGGTCTCGCGACTGACAGGAGAGCGGACAGTAACAGGTCGTCCGACCCGCGAACAAGCGTGGAACCATGGCGGAGCCGACTGCCTTGACGCTGCGCCGGAAGCGGTGCTATCGGAACTCCGTTCGACACCGAGGCGCCCCATGACAGAGCAGCAACGCTCCACGCCCCTTCACGTGTGCATAGCCCTGACGACGCGCGGCAATTACGCCAAGATGAAGGCGGTGATGCGGGAGATCGGACGTCATCCGGGGCTCAGGCTCTCGGTCGTCCTCGGCGGCAGCCTGATTCTGGAAAAGTACGGCAAGATCATGGAGATCGAGGGCGTCGACGCCCTGACGATCAACCACGTCGTGAATTTCCTGGTCGAAGGCGAGACGCCCGCGACCATGGCCAAGTCTGCGGGACTGGCGGTGCTGGAATTCGCCAACGCCTTCGACAACCTGAAGCCGGACGTCGTCGTGGTGATCGCCGACCGCTGGGAATGCTTGGCCATCGCCATGGCCGCCACCTACATGAACATCCGGGTGGCGCACGTCGAGGGCGGCGAGGTCTCGGGGTCGATCGACGAGAGCATCCGCCATGCCATCACCAAGCTCGCCCATCTCCATTTTCCGGCTTCGGCGGAGGCCGGTGACCGCATCGTCCGCATGGGCGAGGATCCCGCGACCGTCCATGTCGTCGGCAGCACCAGCTTCGACGTGATCGGCGCGATGGAACTCGACGACCTCGAGCCGTTGCGCCGGTTCCAGGGCACACATGGCGTCGGCCGCGAGGTGCCGCTGGAGTCCGGCCGCTACCTGGTGGTCGTGCAGCATCCGGTGACGACGGAGTACGAGTCGAACCTGCGCCACGTGCAGCAGACGGTCGAGGCGATCGAAACCCTGCGGGTGCCGACCTTCTGGATCTGGCCCAACATGGATGCCGGATCGGACGGCATCAGCAAGGGGATCCGCATGTATCGCGAGCAGCACTCGCCCGAGCACGTGCACTTCTTCAAGAGCCTGCCGATCGAGCTGTTCGCGCCGCTCCTGCGCAACGCCGCCTGCATCGTCGGCAATTCGTCCAGCGGCATCCGCGAGGCCGCCTTCCTCGGCACCCCGACGGTGAACATCGGCACGCGCCAGGCCGGCCGCGCCCGCGGCCGCAACGTGCGCGACGTCGCCTACGACGCCGGCGCCATCGCCGTCGCCATTCGCGAGCAGATGGCCCATGGCCGCTACGAGCCCGATTATCTCTACGGCGACGGCGACGCCGCCCGAAAGATGGTCGCCGTCATCGCCAGTCACCGGTTCCGGCTGCAGAAGCAGAACGCCTTCTGAGAGGGTCGCATGACGTACCGCAGGCCCACCGCCCTGTACTACGATATGATGCAGTACCAGCCGGAGAACCGGCGGCTGCTCGAGACCGTGTTCGAGCTGACGGTGCTGCCCGATCCCGGCCACGACGACGATGCCGTCCTCGCGGCCACCGAGGTCTGCTTCGCGCCGCTGGGCTATCGCTTCGACCGCGCCAAGATGGATCGCATGCCGCGCCTGCGGGCCGTGGCGTCGAACACCACCGGCCACCCGCACATCGACGTCGACGGCGCCGCCGAGCGCGGCGTCCACGTGGTCACGCTGAAGCCCGAGAAGGCGTTCCTCGACACCATCACCCCCACCGCCGAGCACACGATCGGACTGCTGTTGGCCCTCACCCGCAACGTGGTGCCGGCCAACCGGGCCTTTCTCGAGGGGCGCTGGAACCGCCGGCCCTTCGGCGGGCGGGCGATGCTGTCGCGCATGAGCCTGGGCGTGATCGGGCTCGGCCGGTTGGGCCGGAAGGTCGCCGAGTACGGCCGCGCCTTCGGCATGACGGTGGGCTATTACGACCCGTACGTCGACGCGGCGCCCGACGGGGTCGTCCGTTACGACGACCTGAAGGAACTCGTCGGCTGTTCCGACGTGGTCAGCCTGCACGTGCCGCACGAGCCGGAGACGACCAACCTGATCGACGCCTCGGTCTTTGCCGCCTTCAAGCCCGGCGCCGTGTTCATCAACACCGCACGCGGCGAACTGATGGACTTCCAAGCCCTGCTGCGCGGCCTGGAGAGTGGGCAGCTCGCTGGCGCCGCCCTCGACGTCTTCGAGGACGAGTTCGCCCCCGATTTCGAGGCCAGGCTGCGGCAGCATCCGTTGTGGGCCTATGCCCGCCGTCACGACAATTTGCTGGTGACGCCGCACATCGGCGGCTCGACCTTCGATGCCTGGCGCGAGACGGAGCGGCGGACCATCGACCGGCTGGTCGAGGTCCTCGGCCTGGCGCCGAGCGCCGTGGCGTGAGCGCGGTGCGGTTCAGCGACGAGGTCGTCGGTCTGATTCCGGCGCGCGGCGGTTCGAAATCGGTACCCTACAAGAACGTCGCCGACCTCGGCGGCTGGCCGCTGCTGCGCTGGGTGGCGGAAGCCGGCAAGGCGTCGCGCAGCCTGGGACGGCTATTCTGCTCGACCGACGACGCGCGCATCGCCGCGGTCGCCGAGGCTTGCGGCGCCGCGATCCATCGCCGGCCGCCGGAACTGGCCACCGACGATGCGCCGGTGGCCGCGGCGATCGTGCATTTCCTGAACACGCTGGCGGCCGCGGATGGCGTCGTGCCGGGCGCGGTGGCGCTGCTGCAGCCGACCTCGCCCTTCGTCACCGCCGAGCAGATCGACGCGGCGGTTGCGGCGCTGCGCGGCGATGCCGCGGCGCGGTCGGTGCAGACGGTGACCAAGCCGCCCCACAATCACCACGCCTTCAACCAGCGCGAAATTGCCGACGGTCATGTCCGCTTCCGCTTCGAAGCCGAGCGCGCCGCCGCCTACAACAAGCAGCGCAAGCCGACGCTGTGGGTGTTCGGCAATCTGGTGGTGACGCGCTCCGAGGCGCTGCTGGCCGGCGAGGGCGTGTTCGCCACGCCGTCGCTCGCGGTGCCGGTGGAGGCCGTGACCGCGCTCGACGTCGATGCCGCCGACGACTTCGCGTTGGCGGAATGGTACCTGCAGACCGGCCGGATCAGCCGTCCCGGCTGAACAGGAACTGGTGGCGGGTGCCGGGGAGACGGCGCACGCGCACGCCCGCGAAGCGCGCGGAGACGCGACGGAAATCGTCGACGATGCCTTGGATCTCGGCGAGCGGTGTCGGCGGGAACTTCGCGTGGACGTAGCTCGACAGCCGTTCGCCGCGCCCCAGCAGACTGCCGCCGGCCAGGCGCGCCCGAAAGCGCGCCGTGGCGGCATGGTTGGCGAGCGCCCGCCACCAGTCCGGCCGCGCGTCCGTCCCGATCCGCAAGCCGCCCGCCGACACCGCCTCGCGCACCGCCGCGACCACCCGCTCGGCGGCGAACGGGCCGTCGAAGCTCGCGACGTGGCGGCGGACGACCGCCATCGTCTCGGCGTTCCCGACCACCGGCGCCATGAGCGTCGGATCGTCGGCAAGCGCCCGGTCTATCAGCGTGGTCAGGGCGCCCAGGTCCGCCGCTCGCAGGCTGACCACCTTGGGCAGGCGCGGGTCGTAGGCCTCGGAGGTTTCGGGGCAGTACGAGATCACCGGCCGGCCCAGCATCAGCGCCTCGATGCCGGTGGTGCAACTGTTGTGGACGAGGACCTTCGAGGCCAGAATCCACGGCGCCACAGTGCCCTCGCGGATGATCCGCACGTTGGCGAGGCCAGCCATTTCCCGGCGCCACCTGTCGAGGTCTTCCGACGGGTGCGGCCGGATGACGATGATCCGTTCCGGGTAGACTTGGGCCAGGTGCCGCGCCATCTCGACGAAACGGTGGAACATGCGGCGCGCATAATCCACCCATTCGCGCACGAAGGCGCGATGCTCCGGCGTGTACCGGTGGCCGTTGCCCTCCATGAACGCGAGGTAGTCGTGGCCGCCGGGAAAATTGAACATCGCGAAATTGGTGTTGAACAGGATGAAGTCGCCGTGCGCCGCCCGCAACGCCGCCACCTCACGGTCGAAGGCGTCGCGGAACGGCGCCCGCAGCAGGTCGAAGCGGGGATTGCCGGTCGGGCGCAGGCGCGCGCGCAGCGCCGGGTCGGCCAGGGCGATTGCGTCGGCGTGATGCTCGCCCCAGCTCAGCAGGCGCGCGGTCATGCCCGCCGCCTCGACGCTAACCCGGTCGCGGGCGTAGATCGCGGGCTCGAAGATCGAGATGCCTTCCTCGCACCAGGCCATCACCTCGAAGCCAAGGGCCAGGAAGCGTTTGAAATTGCCGAGGTGGCGGGCCGACATGCCCTTGTCGATGACGATGCCGCGCGGCAGTTGCGCGACGACCCGCATCATCTCGGTCTGTTCGCCGACCACCGTCGGCATGCCCGCCTCGGCCGCGACGCAGGCGAGCAGGGTCTTGGCGTGCAGTTCGCGGCTCTTGACTTCCGCCGGAAGGATCAGCGGCACCGAGTCGGTGCTCATGCGGCGCCCCGGCTGGCCGCCACCTCTTCGAGGACCGCCCGCACGCGGGCGCCGGCGCCGCCGTCCGGGTTGCCCAGCCAGTGGTCGAGCATGGCCGCCTTCACCGCCGCGTCGTAGCCCGGCCAGGCGCCGCCGTGATGGGCGCGCGCGGTCTCGACCAGACGCCGGTCGAGATCCTCGGGCGAGGTCGCCTTCTGCACGCAATCGCCGAGATCGACCACGTAGGGCCCGTAGTCGGGCGCGACGGCCTCGGCGAACCACGGCAGCACGATGGGCAGGTCGAGCGCCAGCGCCTCGAACAGGGTGGTGCTGTTGAAGCTGCAGACCACGTCCGCCGCCCGGATCAGCTCGATCAGGTCGCCGCCATGGACGATCTTCAGGTTCGGCGGCAGGCCGTCGCCGCCGTCGAGATAGTCGCGGACGTTGTGCAGCGACTGCACGTCCCCCTTTGTCTTGATCAGCACCGAGACGTCCGGGTTGGCGCGCGCGACGCGGCAGGCCGCCTGGTGGACCTCCCGGGCCAGCGTCCGGCAGTTCAGGCGCTCCAGGTCCGGGTCCAGGCGTTCGAAGCGTTCGGCCGTCTTGCGGCCGATCATCGGCAGGCCGGTCTTGGCGTTCAGGCTGAAAACCAGGATCGTCGGCCGCTCCGAGCGCCGTCCCGGCGGCAGGTGGAACAGCCGGTCCATGCGAGGCATGCCGACCACCCGGGTGCGCGCCTGCGGAACGATGCCGGCCGCGACCTGGATGTCGCGCTCGACCACGTTGTAGGAGCAGATCACGGTGCCCTGGAACGGGCCTTTGCGTTCGCGGTAGACCCGGGTGTAGAAGGCGGCCAGGCCCGGGCTCTTCAGGCATTCCTTGTGGACGACGACCACCCGCGTGCCCTCCGCCTCCAGCGCGGCCGCGAGTTCCTGCTCGGCGGCGTAGCTGAAATTCCCGGTCATCATGACGTCGAGCGGCACCGAACGGCGCAGATGGCGCAGCACCCGCCGCCAGAACGCGCGCAGGCGGCGCTTGCCGTCTTCGACGGCCGGGTCGTCGCTGACATAGTTCATGTCGTCGATCGTCACCGGCAGGAAGGCCGCAAACACCGCCTTGACCAGCATGCGATCGAGCGTCCACAGCGTGTAGCCCGGCGCGTCGGCGAACACCGCCCGCATGTCTTCGGTGAAGCCGGCCTTCGGCAGCAGGAGCACGGAAAGGCCCGGCGCCGCTCCCGGACGGGCGCGTTGCTCCCGGCCCATGCTGGCGGCCAGCACCGTCGCCACCAGCGCGGCCTGGTCGCGGCGGGCGAGAAGGGTGACCAGCGGGCCGACCCCGTGCTGAACGGCCTTGTAGCGGAGCTTGTGGGTCAGTGTCATCGTCGTGCGTCGTTCGTGGAAACGGGGCCGAGGCCCACCGCGCCGGTATAAGTGATCGTCGCGGCAAAGGGAAGCCGGCCGCTGTCGCCTCGGGCGCCGACACGCTTGCGGGCGGCCGTCGGCTTCGGTATGAGAAGCCGATGAGCGCCTCCGAGAGCGAATTTCGCGCCTGCGTCGCGGCACACGGCCTGGCCTGCTGCCCGGGCGAGGATCGGCGCGATGGGCTCTGACCCGCGCGACCGCGCCCCGGGCGACGGCGGCGGCGTGGTCGAAATCGTCTACGTCATCGGCTCGCTCGACGTCGGTGGGGCCGAGCGCCACCTGGTCCGCATCGTCCCCCGTCTCGACGCGACCCGTTTCCGGCCGGTGGTCTTCTGCCTGACCCACCGGGGCACCCAGGCGCCCGAGCTCGAAAACGCCGGAATCGAGGTGGTGGCGCCGGCGTGGCCGGGGCGGGCGGTGCGGGGCGGGCCGCTGCCGATGCGAGTCCTGCGGCTGCTGGTTTCGGCGGGCAGCCTGCTCTGGCTGCTACTGCGCCGGCGGCCGCGCATCGTCCATTTCTTCCTGCCGGCGCCGTATCTGGTCGGCACCATCTGTGCCGTGCTGACCGCCCGGCCGACCTTGCTGATGAGCCGCCGCAGCCTTAACGACTATCAGAAGAAGCGCCCGGCGCTGGCATGGCTGGAGCGGCGGTTCCATCGCCGCATGGACGCGATCCTCGGCAACAGCCGCGCCGTGGTGCGGCAGTTGCGGGACGAGGAGGGCGTACCGGAAGCCAAGCTGCGTCTGTTGTACAACGGCATCGACCTCGCGCCCGCGGCGGCGGCGCCGGAACGCGGCGAGGCGCGGCGGATGCTGGGACTGGCCGACGACGCCGTGGTGTTCGTGCTGCTGGCCAACCTGATCCCGTACAAGGGCCATGCCGACCTGCTCGACGCGCTGGGATTGGCCGCCGAGCGACTGCCGGCGGGCTGGCGCCTGTTGTGCGTCGGCCGCGACACCGGCATCCGCGACGACCTGCACCAACGCGCCGAGCGCCTGGGCATCGCCGGAGGGGTGTCGTGGCTGGGCGAGCGCCGCGACGTGGCGGCGCTGCTCGCGGCGTCCGACGTCGGCCTGCTGGTCTCGCACGAGGAGGGCTTTTCCAACGCCGTCCTCGAATGCATGGCGGCGGGACTGCCGATGATCGTCACCGACGTCGGCGGAAATGCCGAGGCGGTCCGCGACGGGGAGTGCGGCCGCGTGGTGCCGGCGCGGGATCCGAGGCGGCTGGCAGCGGCGCTGGTCGAACTGGCGTCCTCGGCCGAACTGCGGGCGCGGTTCGGGGCCAGTGGCCGCGCCCGCGTCGAGCGCGAGTTCACCCTTGAGCGCTGCGTCGCCGAATACGAGGACTGCTACGCGGCGGTGCTGAAGCATCGAGCCGTCGCGGCGCCGGCGTGAGCGGCCGTCGCGGCGAGCCGGCGAAATCCGGCGCCAGCGCCCGCGGCTAGCTGGAACCACCCGAGAAAACGCACTGTTACAGTCCTGGTCGCAACGTCGAGCGGCGGCGGTTCGATATCCGCAGCGGGTCGATCCGGGATGGCGGCGCACGAAGCAGGAGACTGCGATGAACTGCTCTTTCGTCGGCAAGCGTGTCCTCGTCACCGGTGCCTGCGGCACCGTCGGCCGCGAGCTCGTCCGCCAGCTGCTGGCCGAATTCGGGGTGGCGAGCCTGGTCGGCATCGACCACGACGAAAGCGAACTGGTGTTTCTCGGGGGCGAGTTTTCGCGCCGCTACGACGCGAAGTTCTTCCTGGCCGACATCCGCGACCGCGACAGCATGGTGCAATGGGCCAAGAAGGTCGACGTGATCTTCCATACGGCGGCCAACAAGCACGTCTATCTTTGCGAGCACTCGCCGATGGAGGCGGTGCACACCAACATCACAGGCCTGCAGAACGTCATCCACGCCGCCCTGCACAACGAGATCGAGCGCATGGTCTTCACCAGCTCGGACAAGGCGGTGAATCCGACCAACGTGATGGGCACCTCGAAGCTGATGGGCGAGCGGCTGATGACCGCGGCGGCGATCAACCGCGGCGACCATTCGACGACCTTCGTCTCGACGCGCTTCGGCAACGTGCTCGGCTCGCGCGGCTCGGTGATTCCGATCTTCCTCGACCAGATCCGGCGCGGCGGCCCGGTGACGCTGACCGATCCCGAGATGTCGCGCTTCATCATGAGCCTCGGCGGTGCCGTCCAGCTCGTCGTCGATTCGGCGGCGGTGGCCCGCAACGGCGACGTGATGATCACCAAGATGCCGACGATCCGCATCCAGGACCTGGCCGAGGTCATGATCCGCGAATGCGCGGCGCTCTGCGGCCATCGTCCCGGCGACATCCACATCGAGACCATCGGCGCCAAGCCGGGCGAGAAGCTGTACGAGGAGCTGATGAACAGCGAGGAGACGCGGCGCGCCATCGAGCTCGACCGCTACTTCGTCGTCCGTCCCGCCCTGGTCAGCGCCGACCAGTGGCACGACGTCACTTATCCGAACCAGGTCGGCCAGAGCCCGGGCCAGCCCTACACCTCCGAGACCGAGGCGCCGCTGACCCAGGACGAGCTGTCCGAGTTCCTGCGCCTGCACCGGCTGATTCCGACGAAGGAGCAGCCGGCCGACGTTCCTTACCGCAGCACGACGTGAAAGCCGCTGACCGTCAGCTCCTCGTCGGGCAGCGTGGCGAAGGCTGGCGCCAGGGCGCGGCGGGGCGTCGGCAGGCCGGGCCAGCGCTTGACCTCGCCCAGTTCCACCGCGAATCCGGCCTGTTCGAAGGCGGCGAGCATCTCGGACATGCGCAGGCGGTTGGTGTAGAAGCCGGAATTGCGGAACAGCGGGCTTTCCCAGACCCGCTCGGAAAAGCGCAGGTTGTTGAGCGCGCCGGCGAGGTGGTCGCGCAGGTCCACGACGTGGCTGGCGCCGCCGCCGGGCCGCAACGCCCGCCGCATTGCCGCGGCGGTGGCGGCGAATTCGTCGCGGAACACGTGCTCGAGCACCGCCTGCGAGAAGATCATGTCGATGCCTTCCGCCGGCAGGGACTGGAGGCCGCGCAGGCCGTCGTACAGATAGCTCGCGTCGCAGCGATCGAGCACCGCGTCGAGATCGGCGGCGTCGTCGAGCACCGGCGCCGGCAGCCCCTCGGCGCGCAGCTGGCGCGCCAGGCGGCGGTACGGCTCGGGGTCGGCCGCCGCCCACCGGCCGCTGTCGACCAGATAGACGCGGCCGGCGCCCATCGCCTTGGCGATCACGGCGGTGAACAGGGAATCACCGGGCCCCAGTTCCAGCACCGCGAAACCGGGCGCCATCGGGCCGGTCGCCGCCAGATGCCGCGCGAAGACGTCGCGGGCGTAGGCCGGCACGTCCATCGCGCCGGGCCGGAACACGCCGATCAGCCGCCAGGCGTCGGGACCAAGCGGCAGGCGGGCGAGGACCAGCTTGGCCGCGATCTTCGCCCACCACGGAATCCGGCTCATCCTTCCCCCGTCCCGCCTTGCCCCGAAACGGCTGCACCATAGCATCTCCGTCGGGCGGGGCCATAGTTGAACGGGGGCCGTGCCGCGTCTAAGATGCCGCACCCCACGAGAGACCGGTAGCATGGCGACCAGCAAGCCCTCCATCCTGTTCGTCGTGACCGAGGACTGGTACTTCTGGTCGCACCGGCTCGATCTCGCGCGCGCCTGTCGCCAGGCCGGGTTCGAGGTGATGGTGGCGACGCGCGTCGACGCACACGGTCCGGCCATGGCCGCCGAAGGCTTCCGGGTGGTGCCGTTCGATCTCGCCCGCGGCAGCCAGGACCCGCGCGCCATCCTGGGCGCCGCGGCGCGGCTGCGACGGCTGTATCGCGACCTGCGGCCCGACATCGTCCACCACGTCGCCTTGAAGCCGGTGCTCGCCGGCGGCATCGCCGCGCGCCTGGCGGGCGTGCCGGTGGTGGTCAACGCGATCGCCGGGCTGGGCCACGTCTTCACCGCCGCGACCGGCCGGGCGCGGCTGCAGCGGGCGGTCCTGGCGCGGGTGCTGCGCTGGCTGCTGCGGCCCGGCAACGTCAGCGTGGTCGTGCAGAACGGCGCCGACCGCGACCTGCTCGCCCGCATCGTCGATCCGGCGCGGCTGCATCTGATCCGCGGCTCGGGCGTCGATACCGAAGCCTTCGTCCCGGCGCCCGAGCCCGAGGGCGTGCCGGTCGCGGTGCTGGCGGCGCGCATGCTGTGGGCCAAGGGGCCGGGCCGGGCGGTCGAGGCCGCACGCATCCTGCGCCGGCGCGGCGTGCCGCTGCGCATCGCCCTGGTCGGCCGGCTCGATCCCGCCAATCCCGGCGCCATCCCCGAGGCGACCCTGCGCGCCTGGGCCGACGAGGGCGTCGTCGAAGTGTGGGGCCATCGCTCGGACATGGCCGCCGTGTGGGCCGCGGCACATATCGCGTTGCTGCCGACCACCTATGGCGAGGGCCTGCCGAAGACCCTGCTCGAGGCCGCCGCCTGCGGGCGCGGCATCGTCGCCAGCGACCATCCGGGCTGCCGCGAACTGGTCACCGACGGCCGCAACGGCCTGCTGGTGCCGGCCGAGGACGCCGTGGCGCTGGCCGACGCGTTGCAGAGGCTGGCCGGCGACGCGGCGCTGCGCCGGCGGCTGGGCGCGGCGGCGCGCGCCGACGTCGAGGCGGCGTTCTCGGCGGAGCGCGTCAACGGCCAGTTCCTGAAGCTTTACGCCGGCCTGCTCCGGCACGAGGTCGCCGCCGCCGTGCCGGCGGTGCGAATTCCCTGATCCTGGCGTTTTGGAGGTCCGGCGATGGCGTTCGGTAGAAGGATTTCGGTGATCGGCCTCGGCTATGTCGGCCTGCCGGTCGCGGTGGCGTTCGGGGCCACCGGCGCCGAGGTCGTCGCCTTCGACATCTCGGCGCGGCGCATCCGCGAGCTGCGCGAGGGCCGCGACGTCACCGGCGAGGTCGAGCCCGAGCGGCTGGCCGCGGCGCGGCTGAAGCTGACCGACGATCCCGCCGACTTGCGCGCCGCCGACTTCCACATCGTCACCGTGCCGACGCCGATCGGCGGCGCCAACAGGCCCGATCTCGGGCCGCTGCTCGCCGCCACCCGCACCGTCGGGCGCCAGCTCAAGAAGGGCGACGTCGTCGTCTACGAATCGACGGTGTTTCCCGGCGCCACCGAAGAGGAATGCGTGCCGCTGCTCGAAGCGGAATCCGGCCTGCGCTTCGGCACCGATTTCGCGGTCGGCTACTCGCCCGAGCGCATCAATCCCGGCGACAAGCTCCACCGGCTCGAGACCATCACCAAGGTGGTCTCGGGATCGGACGCGGCGACCTTGGAGATCGTCGCCGCCGTCTACGGTTCGGTCATCACCGCCGGCATCCACCGGGCGCCGTCGATCAAGGCGGCCGAGGCGGCCAAGGTGATCGAGAACACCCAGCGCGACCTCAACATCGCGCTGATGAAC
>CAZJFH010000085.1:0-19831 GCA_964545205.1 uncultured Rhodospirillaceae bacterium | reverse complement strand
CAAGTCGCGCTTCCTCGCCGCCGCCAGCCACGACCTGCGCCAGCCGCTGCAGGCGCTGTCGCTGTTCATCGAGCTGATGGCGATGAAGGCCAGCACCGAGGAGCAGGCGCGCATCGCCGCCCGCGCCAAGGAGGCGCTGGCCAGCCAGCAGAGCCTGCTCGGCACGCTGATGCATCTCTCGGCGCTGGAGGCGCAGAAGACGGCGGTGGCGGTGGCGGTGCTGCCCGCCGCCGACATCCTCGAACGGCTGGCCGCCGAGTTCGAGCCGCAGTTCGCGGATGCCGGGCTGCGGTTCTCGTGGGTGCGCTCCTCGGCCTGGGTCGAGAGCGATCCGGTGCTGCTGGAACGCATGCTGCGCAACCTGCTGGTCAACGCGCTGCGCTACACCCGGCACGGCGGGGTGGTGCTGGGCTGCCGCCGCCCCCGCGGCGCGGTGCGGTTCGAAGTCTGGGACAGCGGCCCCGGAATTCCCGCCGACCGGCTGGAGATGATCTTCGACGAGTTCACCCAGCTGCACGGCGCATCCCGCGGCGAGTCCAAGGGCCTCGGGCTCGGGCTGTCGATCGTGGCGCGCACCGCGCGGCTGCTCGGCCACGAGACCGGCGTGCGGTCGTGGCCCGGCCGCGGCTCGGCGTTCTCGATCACCGTCGCCGCGGCGGGGCCGCAGGTCGTCGCCGCGGCGGGGGGCGTTCAGGCGCCGGCGTGACCGAACCGCCTGTTGCATGGCGGCAAGGGGCTCGCTATCCTGCCGCGCCCCGCAACCCACCGCACCGATCGCCCGCGCATGTCGCAAGGACCCCTGGCCGCCTACCGCGCCAAACTGGCGGCCGGCGAACTGAAGCAGGACGCCGCCCAGGAACTGGCGGCCGAGAAGCTGCAGAGCCTCCACCACGCGCTCAAGGACTACCGACCGGCCCAGGGCGAGACCGGCTGGCTGGCCCGCTTCGGCCTCAAGAAGGCGCCGGCGCAGCCGGGCCTGCGCTGGCATGGCGGCGACGGCTACGCGGCGCATCCGAAGCAGGGCCTGTACATCTTCGGCGAGGTCGGGCGCGGCAAGTCGATGCTGATGGACCTGTTCTACGAGTCGGCGACGATCGCCGGCAAGCGGCGGGTCCATTTCCACGAATTCATGCGCGACGTCCACCGCGCCATCCACCAGTGGCGCCAGGCCGGCCACCGCAAGGAGGCCGACCCGATCCCGCGGCTGGCGCGCGAAATCTCGACCGCCGCCTGGCTGCTGTGCCTCGACGAGCTGCAGATCCTCGACATCGCCGACGCGATGATCGTCGGGCGGCTGTTCCAGCACCTGCTCGACAACGGCACGGTGATCGTCGCCACCTCGAACCGGCCGCCGTCGGACCTGTACAAGGACGGCCTGCAGCGCGACCGCTTCGTCCCGTTCATCCACCTGATCGAGGACCGCCTCGACATCCTCGAGCTGAACTCCAGCCGCGACTACCGGTTGGGACGCAAGAAGGGCATGCAGGTCTGGCACATGCCGCTGGATCAGGCCGCCGAGGCGGCGCTGGACCGCGCCTTCGAGCACCTGACCGAGGGCCTGCTGCCGCACCCGTCGAGCATCGTCGTGCACGGCCGCACCGTGCCGGTGCCGGCGGCGGCGCGCGGCGTGGCGCGGTTCTCGTTCCGCGACCTGTGCGAGCGCCCGCTCGGCGCCTCGGACTACCTGGCGCTGGCGACCCACTACCACACGATCATCGTCGCGGGCATTCCCAAGCTGGGCCGCGAGAAGCGCAACGAGGCCAAGCGCTTCGTCACCCTGGTCGACGCGCTCTACGAGCACAAGGTGACGCTGGTCGCCTCGGCCGCGACGGCGCCCGAGGAGCTCTATACCGAGGGCGAGGGCGCCTTCGAGTTCCAGCGCACCGTCAGCCGGCTGATCGAGATGCAGTCCGAGGACTGGCTGGGCCAGGAGCATCTGACCTAGCCGGGAGAAGCGGCGGCCGGGGCGGCCGCCGCCCTCGAAGGCTCACGCCCGCGCCCGCCGCTGGGCGAGGCGCAGCAGCGCTATGCCGAAGCCGAAGAGCAGTCCGGTGCCCGGCTCGGGAATCTCTCCGTTGCCCGGAGGGGTCGGCGGCTCGCTGATCTCGCGCAGCAGCTTCTCCTCGATCGCGGTGACGAAGTCGGCGTTGGTCTCGGCGAAAAGCTGGAAGGCGTTGTCGCCGCCGATCACGCTGGTCGTGCCGTATTCGAACGCGTTGACCGCGTCGCTGGGGTCGAGGCCGAAGAAGTCGCGGTCGTCCATCCAGATGGCGTTGACCGCGGTGCCGCCGGCGGCGAGGAAGACGTCGCGGGCGTCTCGGGTGGCCTGGCAGTCGGCGCTGTCGAAAACGCAGCCTTCGCCGCTCTGCACGCCTTCCGACGTGATGTCGACGATCACCCGGGTACCCTCGAAACCGTTGCCGACGATCGCGTCGGCGGCCTCGCGCAGCATGTTCGCCTGGCCGTCGCCACCGCCACCCAGCCGCGGCGCCGCCGCCACCGCGTCGGCGAAGGCGTTGGACTCGGCGGCGTTGCTGATCTGGGTCCAGTCGACCGCCACGCCGACATCGGTGCCGAAGTCCCACAGCGTGACGGCGATGCTGCCGAGCGCGCCGCCCTCGATGGCCGAGATCACCGAACCCGAGCGGAACGCCGCCTCGATGCCGCTGCGGCGCAGGGCGAAGTCGGTGGAGTCGACGCTGCCGGAAGTGTCGGTCGCAAGGATCAGTTCGAGATCGACGGGAACCGCGTGCGCGGCGTGAGCGCCGACCATCATGCCCACGGCGACCGCGCAGCCGCCTGCCAGTTTTTTGATCATGGTGCCCTCCTTGTTATTGTCGAGGAGGGGATTGCAGCATCCGTGCCGCAACCGGAAACACCACTGGAAACAGCGCGTTGGAGGTGGCCGGGCACGAATTTGGGGATGAACTGTCAAGTTCTCCGACGGCTAGATGCCGGTCGTCAGCGCGATCAGCCAGGCCGGCGAGGCCTGCAGCAACCAGGTCTCGATCGCCTTGTCGGCGCCGGTCAGCACCAGCAGGCCGACGGCGGCCAGCACCGCGCCCATCGCCGGCTTGGCCTTGCGCGCCAGGCCGTCGAGGCTCTGGCGGCGCGCCGTCATCGCCCGGCGGCCGCCATAGGCCAGCGCCAGGACCGGCGTCGCCGCGCCGAGGCTGAAGGCGGCCATCACCGTGGCGGCCTGCGCCAGGCCGTCGCCGCTGGCCGCCAGCCCGACCGCGGCGCCGAGCGTCGGGCCGGTGCACGGCGCCCACACCAGCCCCAGCAGCGCGCCGAGCAGGAACTGGCCGCCGAGCCCGTCGAAGCGCCAGCGCGCCAGGGCGCCGCCGGCGCCGCCGGTCAGCGGCGCCGCCAGCCGGGCGAAGCCGTCCTGCAGCCGGCGGCTGAGCAGGACGGCGCCGACCGCCAGCATCAGCGCCGCGGCGGCGGCGCGCAGCGCCGCCTCGTCGAGGCCGGCGGCGAAGCCCAGGCCGGCGAGCAGCAGGCCGGCGGCGGTGAACGAGACGGCGAGGCCGGCAGCCAGCGCGAGCGGCGCCCAGCGGTGCTGCTGCAGCGCGCCGAGCAGCAGCACCGGCAACAGCGGCAGCACGCAGGGGCTCAAGGTCGACAGCGAACCGGCGGCGAAGCCGAGCGCGAGGCTGCCGGCCGCCATGTCAGCGACCCTCCTTCATCATCGAGTCCTCCTTCATCATCGAGTCCTCCTTCATCATCGAGTCCTCGCTCGTCATCGAGTCCCGCTTCATCATCGAGTCCTCCTTCGTCATCGAGTCCTCGTTCATCATCGCGTCCTGCTTCGTCATCGAGTCCTCGTGCATCATCGAGTCCCGCTTCGTCATCGAGCCGTCCTTGCCCATGCCGTCGTCCATCGCGCCCTTGGCGACCAGCGCGCGGATGGCGGCCGGATCGGTCTCGCCGATCGCCCGGCCGACCTCGTCGGCGCCGGCGAACACGATCAGCGTGCCGTGCTTGGCGCCGAAGGTCTTCAGCGCCTCCTTCTGCCCGTCGTAGTCGACGGTGTAGACGACAAGCTCGGGCCGCTCGCGCTCGAGGGCGGCGACGGTCGGCTTCTGCGCGGCGCAGACCGGGCACCACGGCGCGTAGACGTCGACCAGGATGGTGCGGCCGGCCTCCTGGTCCTGCGCGAAGGCGGCGGCGTCGTAGGGCTGGGCGGCCTCGGCGGCCAGGGGCAGGGCGAAGGCCAGGGCGGCGGCGGCGAACAGTCGTGACAGCATGGAAATTCCTCCTCATCCGTGTCGGGCAGCCAGCATCGGCTGCACCAGGGACGTGGGGAGCGCATCGCCGCATGGTAGAGTTATCACGCAGTCGTGAACGCCCAGATCACGCACTCGTGATCCGCCCAAGCGTCACGCGCGGCGCATGGGTGGGATGCGACAACGCGTCGCATTCCCATGCCTGCGGGTAGGTCATATGCCACCCGGGGTAGGGATTTGCCCGCCGCCTCAACGGCTTACATCGCGCCCCCCGCGGGACGCCGCGCAAGTGCTGGTCAAACCAGAAGAATTAGGCGCGACTAATATATTGCGGAAACGTTATCGGCCCCTTGCCCTCGCGCGCGAATCGCGGTATCGAAGCGCCCCATCGGCCGCCATGCTGCGCCGCAACCGCAGCCCCCGTACCACCCGGCCACACCAAACGTCCTGAGGGGATTCGATCGATGGCTCGCAAGAAGATTGCTCTAGTCGGTTCCGGCAACATCGGCGGCACGCTCGCCCACCTGTGCGCCCTGAAGGAGCTGGGCGACATCGTGATGTTCGACATCGTCGAGGGCATCCCGCAGGGCAAGGGCCTGGACCTCGCCCAGTCGACCCCGATCGACGCGGTCAACGCGAAGCTGAAGGGCGCCAACGACTACGCCGACATCGCCGGCGCCGACGTCGTGATCGTCACCGCCGGCGTGCCGCGCAAGCCGGGCATGAGCCGCGACGACCTGATCGAGGTCAACGCCAAGGTGATGAAGAGCGTCGGCGAGGGCATCAAGAAGTACGCCCCGAACGCCTTCGTCGTCTGCATCACCAACCCGCTCGACGTGATGGTCTGGGCGCTGCGCGAGGTCTCGGGCCTGCCGCACAACATGGTCGTCGGCATGGCCGGCGTGCTCGATTCGGCGCGGTTCCGCTACTTCCTGGCCGAGGAGTTCAACGTCAGCGTCGAGGACGTCACCGCCTTCGTGCTCGGCGGCCACGGCGACACGATGGTGCCGCTGGTGCGCTACTCGACCGTCGCCGGCATTCCGCTGCCCGACCTGGTCAAGATGGGCTGGACCACCCAGGAGAAGCTGGACGCCATGGTCCAGCGCACCCGTGACGGCGGCGCCGAGATCGTCGGCCTGCTCAAGACCGGCTCCGCCTTCTACGCCCCGGCCGCCGCCGGCGTGCAGATGGCCGAGAGCTTCCTGAAGGACCAGCGCCGCGTGCTGCCCTGCGCCGCCCACGTCAAGAAGGGCCAGTTCGGCCAGAAGGACGACATCTATGTCGGCGTGCCGGTGGTGATCGGCGCCAAGGGCGTCGAGCGCATCGCCGAGATCGAGCTGAACGCCGAGGAGCAGGCCGCGTTCGACAAGTCGGCCGACGCCGTCCGCTCGCTGGTCGCCAAGGTCAAGGAACTGAACGTCCTCTAAGGGGTCCGACGTCGATGAACATCCACGAGTATCAAGCGAAGAAGCTGCTGGCGAAGTACGGCGTGGCGGTGCTGCGCGGCGGCGTCGCCTACACCCCGTCCGAGGCCGAGCAGGTCGCCAAGGAACTCGGCGGCCCGGTCTGGGTCGTCAAGTCGCAGATCCATGCCGGCGGTCGCGGCAAGGGCAAGTTCAAGGAGGCCAAGGCCGGCGACAAGGGCGGCGTCCGCCTGGCGAAGTCGGTGGCCGAGGTGGTCGAGAACGCCGACCAGATGATCGGCGCCACCCTGGTGACCCAGCAGACCGGCACCGCCGGCAAGGAAGTCAAGCGCGTCTACATCGAGGAAGGCTGCGACATCAAGCGCGAGCTGTACCTCGGCATGCTGATCGACCGCGCCACCAGCCGCGTCACCGTGATGGCCTCGACCGAGGGCGGCATGGAGATCGAGGAGGTCGCCGCCAAGACGCCCGAGAAGATCCTGAAGGTCGCCGTCGACCCGGTGCAGGGCTTCCAGCAGTATCACGGCCGCCAGCTCGCCTTCGGCCTCGGCCTCGAGGGCAAGCAGGTCGGCGCCGCGGTCAAGTTCATGACGGCCATGTACAAGGCCTTCGTCGAACTCGACTGCTCGATCGTCGAGATCAACCCGCTGGTCGTCACCGGCGCCGGCGAGGTCATCGCCCTCGACGCCAAGATGAACTTCGACGAGAACGCGCTGTTCCGCCACAAGGACATCGAGGAGCTGCGCGACGAGTCCGAGGAGGACCCGGCCGAGCTCGAGGCGGCGCGCCACTCGCTGAACTACATCAAGCTCGACGGCAACATCGGCTGCATGGTCAACGGCGCCGGCCTGGCGATGGCGACCATGGACATCATCAAGCTGTACGGCGGCATGCCGGCCAACTTCCTCGACGTCGGCGGCGGCGCCACCAAGGAGCGCGTCACCACCGCCTTCAAGCTGATCCTGTCGGATCCCAACGTCGAGGGCATCCTGGTCAACATCTTCGGCGGCATCATGCGCTGCGACGTGATCGCCGACGGCGTCGTCGCCGCGGCCCGCGAAGTGTCGCTGAACGTTCCGCTGGTCGTGCGCCTCGAAGGCACCAACGTCGAGCTGGGCAAGAAGATCCTCAACCAGTCCGGCCTGCCGATCGTCTCGGCCGACAATCTCGCCGATGCCGCCGAAAAGGTGGTCAAGGCCGTCAAGGAGGCTGCATAACCATGGCCGTTCTCGTCAACAAGGACACCAAGGTCATCTGCCAGGGCTTCACCGGCGCCCAGGGCACCTTCCACTCCGAGCAGGCCATCGCCTACGGCACCAAGATGGTCGGCGGCGTGACCCCGGGCAAGGGCGGCACCAGCCACCTCGACCTGCCGGTGTTCAACACCGTCGCCGAGGCCAAGGAAAAGACCGGCTGCAACGCCAGCGTCATCTACGTGCCGCCGCCGTTCGCCGCCGACGCCATCCTGGAGGCCATCGACGCCGAGATCGAGCTGGCGGTGTGCATCACCGAGGGCATCCCGGTGTTGGACATGGTCAAGGTCAAGCGCGCCCTGGCCGGCTCCAGGACGCGCCTGATCGGTCCCAACTGCCCCGGCATCATCACCCCCGGCGAGTGCAAGATCGGCATCATGCCCGGCCACATCCACAGCCGCGGCAAGATCGGCATCGTGTCGCGCTCGGGCACCCTGACCTACGAGGCGGTGGCCCAGACCACCGCCGCCGGCCTCGGCCAGTCGACCTGCATCGGCATCGGCGGCGACCCGGTCAACGGCACCAACTTCATCGACTGCCTCGACCTGTTCCTGGGTGACGCCGAGACCGACGCGATCATCATGATCGGCGAGATCGGCGGCACCGCCGAGGAGGACGCGGCCGAGTTCCTGAAGGCGTCGAAGGTCAAGAAGCCGGTCGTCGGCTTCATCGCCGGCGTCACCGCCCCGCCCGGCCGCCGCATGGGCCATGCCGGCGCCATCATCTCGGGCGGCAAGGGCGGCGCCAACGACAAGATGGAAGCCATGCGTTCGGCCGGCATCGTCGTGGCCGACAGCCCGGCCTCGCTGGGCAGCACGATGCTCAAGGTGCTCAAGGGCTGAGGCCCTTGACTGCAGATGGTGTTGAAGGGCGGTGGCCCTTCAACCACCTCCTGGTGTTGTAAAAAACATTCAAAGCTGGAGGAGGCGCGGCGAAGAGCCGCGCCGACCGCATCATGCCGCGCGACATCGAATACACATCCTTCCTGCAGGGCAACAACGCCGTCTTCATCGCCGAGCTGTATGCCCGCTACCTCGCCGATCCGACCTCGGTCGACGACAGCTGGCAGGCCTTCTTCCGCGAGCTGCGGGGCGAGGACGACGCCATGCTTCGCGAGCTCCGGGGGCCGGGCTGGGCGCCGAGGACGCAAGGCGTCATCGAAGGCGGCGCCGCCATGGCCGCCCCCGCCGCCCGACCGATGTCTCCCTCGACCGCCGCGCCAGCCTCCCCGGCCAGCGCGGCGGAAGTGCGTCAGCAGACCATCGACTCGATCCGCGCGCTGATGCTGATCCGCGCCTATCGCGTCCGCGGTCACCTGCACGCCACCCTCGATCCGCTCGGCCTGTCGGAGCGGGAGCCGCATCCCGAGCTCGACTACCGCAGCTACGGCTTCACCGAGGACGATCTCGACCGCGAGATCTTCATCGACTACGTCCTCGGTCTGGAATCGGCGACGCTGCGCCAGATCCTCGAGATCGTCGGCCAGACCTATTGCGGCTCGATCGGCGTCGAGTTCATGCACATCCAGGATCCCGACCAGAAGGCGTGGATCCAAAAGCGCATCGAGTCGATCCACAACCAGCCCGACTTCACCGAGCGCGGCAAGAAGGCGATCCTCGAGCGTCTGACCGAGGCCGAGGGCTTCGAGCGCTTCCTGCAGCTCAAGTACACCGGCACCAAGCGCTTCGGCCTGGAGGGCGGCGAGTCGATCATCCCGGCGCTGGAGCAGGTGCTCAAGCGCGGCGGCCAGCTCGGCATCCGCGACGTCGTGCTCGGCATGGCCCATCGCGGCCGGCTGAACGTGCTCGCCAACTTCATGAAGAAGCCGTTCCAGGCGATCTTCTCGGAGTTCCAGGGCAACCCGGCCAATCCGGCCGACGTCCAGGGCTCGGGCGACGTGAAGTACCATCTCGGCACGTCGTCGGACCGCGACTTCGACGGCAACGCCGTCCACCTCAGCCTGACCGCCAACCCGTCGCACCTCGAGGTCGTCGACCCGGTGGTGATCGGCAAGGTGCGCGCCAAGCAGACCCAGCGCGGCGACCACGAGCACAACGAGGTGCTCGGCATCCTGCTGCACGGCGACGCCGCCTTCGCCGGCCAGGGCGTGGTGCCGGAATGCCTGATGATGAGCCAGCTCAAGGGCTACACCGTCGGCGGCATCATCCATTTCATCATCAACAACCAGATCGGCTTCACCACCAGCCCGCAGTACTCGCGCTCGGGCCCGTACAGCTCGGACGTCGCCAAGATGGTCCAGGCGCCGATCTTCCACGTCAACGCCGACGATCCCGAAGCGGTCGTCCACGTCGCGCGCATCGCCACCGAGTTCCGCCAGGAGTTCAAGTGCGACGTCGTCGTCGACATGATCTGCTACCGCCGTCACGGCCACAACGAGTCGGACGAGCCGGCGTTCACGCAGCCGCTGATGTACCGCAAGATCGCCCAGCATCCGACGACGCGGCAGGTCTACGCCCGCCAGCTCCAGAACGAGGGCGTGATCGGCGAGGGCGAGGCCGACGGCATGGTCACCGCCTTCCACCAGGAGCTGGAAAAGGACTTCGAGGCCGCCAAGAGCTACAAGCCCAACAAGGCCGACTGGTTCGAGGGCAAGTGGGCCGGCCTGATGCAGCTGCGCGGCGAGGAGGAGATGCGCGAGGAGACGACCCATGTCGACCTCGACGTGCTCAAGAAGGTCGGCGCGGCGATCACCCGCGTGCCCGACGGCTTCAACGCCAACCGCAAGATCCTGCGCCAGCTCCAGCAGAAGAAGCAGATGTTCGAGACCGGCGAGGGCGTCGACTGGGCGACCGCCGAGGCGCTGGCCTTCGGCACGCTGCTGCTCGAGGGCGCGCCGGTGCGCCTGTCCGGCCAGGACGTCGGCCGCGGCACCTTCTCGCAGCGCCACGCCGTGCTGACCGACCAGGACAACGAGCACCGGTTCGTGCCGCTGAACCACATCGGCTCGGGCCAGGGCCATTTCGAGGTCATCGACAGCCCGCTGTCGGAAGAGGCGGTGCTGGGCTTCGAATACGGCTACTCGCTGGCCGAGCCGCATGCGCTGGTGGTGTGGGAGGCCCAGTTCGGCGATTTCGCCAACGGCGCCCAGGTGATCATCGACCAGTTCATCAGCTCGGCCGAGTCGAAGTGGCTGCGGGCCTCGGGCCTGGTGCTGCTGCTGCCGCACGGCTACGAGGGCCAGGGGCCGGAGCACTCGTCGGCGCGCTGGGAGCGCTATCTCCAGCTCTCGGCCGAGGACAACTGGCAGGTCTGCAACTTCACCACGCCGGCCAACTACTTCCACGGCCTGCGCCGCCAGCTGCGCCGCAACTTCCGCAAGCCGCTGGTGGTGATGACGCCGAAGTCGCTGCTGCGCCACAAGCTGTGCGTCTCGAAGCTCGACGAGTTCGGCCCCGGCAGCCGCTTCCGCCGCGTGCTGCCCGAGCCGTTCGAGCTGCAGCCGGACGAGGCGATCCGCCGCGTCGTGCTGTGCTCGGGCAAGGTCTATTACGACCTGCTGCAGGCGCGCATCGACCAGGGCATCGACGACGTCGCCATCATCCGCGTCGAGCAGCTCTATCCCTGGCCCAAGGACACGGTGCTGGCGCAGCTCAAGCGCTATCCCAACGCCGACGTCGTGTGGTGCCAGGAGGAGCCGGCCAACATGGGGCCGTGGACCTTCGTCGACCGCCGCCTCGAATTCGTCCTCGAGGAGCTCGGCCACAAGTGCCGCAGGGCCGTCTACGCCGGCCGCCCGGCCGCGGCATCGCCGGCCACCGGCCTGTACAAGAAGCACAATGAAGAGCAGGCTCTGCTCGTCGAGCAGGCGCTGTCGGTGCCGGCCGCGAAGATTCCGCAGCCGTTCCGCCGGCCGACGCCGCTGGCCGAGATGACGCCCGTCTGATCAGGGGAACCAGCATGACTCAGATTACCGTGCCCGCCCTGGGCGAGTCCGTCACCGAAGCCACGGTCGCCAAGTGGTTCAAGAACGTCGGCGATGCCGTCGCCGCCGACGAGCCGCTGGTCGAGCTCGAGACCGACAAGGTCACCGTCGAGGTGCCGGCCCCGGCCGCCGGCACCCTGGCCGAGATCGCCGTCGACGTCGGCGCCACCGTCGAGGTCGGCGCCCTGCTCGGCAGCATCGGCGAGGGCGGCGCCGCCCAGCCGTCGCCGACCACCAAGGAGGCGCCGCCCCAGATGGCCCAGCCCGCCCCGCGCGGCGAGGCGGCGCCGCCGAAGGCCGACATCTCGTCGCCGGCCATGCAGCAGAAGGTCGAGGGCGCCGCCGCGGCGCCGTCGGCGCGCAAGCTGATGGAGGAGAAGCAGATCTCGGCCGCCGAGGTCAGCGGCACCGGCAAGGGCGGGCGCATCACCAAGGGCGACGTGCTGCAGCACGGCGCGGCCCAGCCGGCGGCGCCGGCGCCGAAGCCCGCCGCCCCGGCCGCCAAGCCGGCGGCGGCCCGCGACACCGACGCCCGCGAGGAGCGGGTGCGGATGACGCGGCTGCGCAAGCGCATCGCCGAGCGCCTCAAGGAGGCGCAGAACAGCGCCGCCATGCTGACGACCTTCAACGAGGTCGACATGACGGCGATCATGGATCTGCGCAACCAGTACAAGGACGGCTTCGAGAAGAAGCACGGCGTCAAGATGGGCTTCATGTCCTTCTTCGTGAAGGCGTGCATCACGGCCCTGAAGGAATGGCCGGCCGTCAACGCCGAGATCGACGGCGACGACATCATCTACAAGAACTACTACGACATCGGCGTCGCCGTCGGCACGCCGCAGGGCCTGGTGGTTCCGGTGGTGCGCGACGCCGACAAGCTGTCCTTCGCCGGCGTCGAGAAGGCGATCGGCGAGCTCGGCAGGAAGGCGCGCGACGGCAAGCTGTCGATGGAGGAGCTGACGGGGGGCACCTTCACCATCTCCAACGGCGGCGTCTACGGCTCGCTGATGTCGACGCCGATCCTCAACCCGCCGCAGTCGGCGATCCTGGGCATGCACAAGACCCAGATGCGCCCGATGGTGATGCCCGACGGCTCGATCAAGGCGCGGCCGATGATGTATCTGGCGCTGTCCTACGACCACCGCATCATCGACGGCCGCGAGGCGGTGTCGTTCCTGGTGCGCGCCAAGGAATGCCTGGAGGATCCGCAGCGCATCCTGCTCGAGATGTGATCGGGGTCGGAAGGTTTGACCACAGAGGCACAGAGACACAGAGACGGCACCGAGGAGAGTTCTCTCTCTGTGACTTCTCCGTGTCTCGGTGTCTCTGTGGTTCAATGAAAAACAGGGGAATCGACTGACATGGCCGAACAGAACTTCGACGTCGTCATCATCGGCGGTGGCCCGGGCGGCTACGTCGCCGCGATCCGCGCGGCACAGCTCGGCTTCAAGACCGCCTGCGTCGAGAAGCGCGGCGCGCTGGGCGGCACCTGCCTCAACGTCGGCTGCATCCCGTCGAAGGCGCTGCTGCAGTCGTCGCACCACTACCACATGGCCAAGCACGAATTCGCCCAGCACGGCATCGCCGGCGCCGACAAGCTGTCGGTCGACCTGGCGGCGATGATGGCGCGCAAGGACAAGGTCGTCACCGGCCTGACCAAGGGCATCGAGGGGCTGTTCAAGAAGAACAAGGTCGCCTACCTGGTCGGCGCCGGCCGTCTCGCCGGCGACGGCAAGGTGGTGGTGACCGGCAAGGACGGCGAGCAGACCGTCTCGGCCAAGCACATCGTCCTCGCCACCGGCTCGGACGTCACGCCGCTGCCGGGCGTCGCCATCGACGAGAAGCGCATCGTCTCCTCGACCGGCGCGCTGGCCCTGCCCGAGGTGCCCAGGCACCTGGTGGTGATCGGCGCCGGCGTCATCGGCCTCGAGCTCGGCTCGGTCTACAAGCGCCTGGGCGCCGAGGTCACCGTCGTCGAGTTCATGGACCGCGTGCTGCCGCCGTTCGACGGCGAGGTTTCCAAGCAGATGCAGCGCATCCTGGAAAAGCAGGGCCTGAAGTTCAGGCTGTCGACCAAGGTCACCGGCGCGGCCGCGGCCGAGAGCGGCGTCACCCTGACCATGGAAGCGGTCAAGGGCGGCGCCGAGGAGCGGATCGAGGCCGACTACGTGCTGGTCGCCATCGGCCGCCGGCCCTATGTCGAGGGCCTCGGCCTGGAGGCGGCCGGCGTCGCGCTGACGCCGCGCGGCTTCGTCAAGATCGACGACCACTTCCGCACCAGCGTGCCCGGCGTCTACGCCATCGGCGACGTCGTCGGCGGCGCCATGCTGGCGCACAAGGCGGAAGAGGAGGGCATCGCGGTCGTCGAGCAGCTCGCCGGCCAGGCCGGGCACGTCAACTACGACGCCATCCCCTCGGTGGTCTACACCTGGCCGGAAGTGGCGACGGTCGGCAAGACCGAGGAGCAGCTCAAGGAGAAGGGCGTCGCCTACAACGCCGGCAAGTTCCCGTTCATGGCGAACAGCCGCGCGCGCGCCAACGACGACGCCGACGGCTTCGTCAAGATCCTGGCCGACGCCAGGACCGACGAGATCCTGGGCTGCTCGATCATCGGCCCGCAGGCCGGCGACCTGATCGCCGAGATCGTCGTCGGCATGGAGTTCAAGGCGGCCGCCGAGGACATCGCGCGCTCCAGCCACGCCCACCCGTCGCTGGCCGAGGCGATCAAGGAAGCGGCCCTGGCCGTCGACAAGCGGCCGATCCACATCTGACGCGAACGAAAGGCGCCCGGGCGGTGACCCGGGCGCCGGTTCCTCTCGGCCGTCAGGCGATGTCCGCGCGCCTCAGGCGGCGTCTTCGCGCCGCGTCGGCCGGTGATAGGCGCGGGCGACGTGCTCGGGGCAGTACGGCTTGCCCGACTGCACCTGCTTGCCGCAGAAATGGAAGCCGGGCTCGCCCGGATGGCCCTCGGGCCAGCGGCAGGAATGCGCCGTCAGTTCGACGACCTTGCTTTCCTTCTTGGCGGCGGCGATCGGCGACTGCCGTTCCGGCAGACCGAGGCGGTGGGCCTTGCCGACGACGGCGTTCTTGGTGATGCCGAGTTCCTTGCCGATCTGGGCGGTCGGCATTCCCGACGACCACAACTGGGCGAGGAGGTCGACTCTCTCCGGGGTCCACGTCATCACGTACCTCTGAGCTATTTCTTATGGATGCTCCGCGCGTCCTGGCACCAAATAAGGTATCAGGAACGGCCGTCCGGAACAACATTTTGATGCAAACCGGTAAACAAAAGTTGAGCGCCGCGGCGAAACCGCGGCCCTTCGGCTATCCAGGAAGTGGTAGCGGGAAGGGGGGGCGCGCGCTCAGTCGCGCGCTATCCAGGGAATGGAGCGCATGTCGCTGCGGACGATGTGGCTGACCCACCAGGTGGCCAGGAACATCAGTTCGCGGCCATGCATGCCGGCGCGCGCGCCGGCCAGGAAGCGGCCGCGGAAGCTCTCGAAGTCGGCGGCCAGGCGCCGGTGTTCCTGGCGGTGGGCGGCGAGGTCGGGATAGCCGCGTTCGGCCATCACCCGCTCCTCGCGCGCGAAGTGCTCGGCGACGTGGCGCGACAGCGCGGCGAAACCCGCCGCCACCGCCTCGGCCGGCTCGTCGGCGGCCACGGCGGCGTCGAGATCGTTGATCAGTTCCAGCACCCGTCGGTGGTCGTCGTCGATCTCCGGGTGCCCGACGGCGTAGGCTTGCTCCCAGGTGATCAGCGGCATGGCCGGCTTCCCTCCCCCGCCTCCGTCTATGTCGCGGAGGTCGAGGTCCAGGAATACACCGGCCGCCGCCCCGGCCGCAACGCCCGGCTCACCCGGCCAGGCTGCGCAGCACGTAGTGCAGGATGCCGCCGTGCCGGTAGTACTCGACCTCGTCGACGGTGTCGATGCGGCACAGCACCGTCACCCGCTCGGTCGAGCCGTCGGCGCGGGTGATCGTCACCGGCACGTCCATGCGCGGCCTGATGCCCGCCGCCAGGCCGCCGATGTCGAAGGTCTCCGAACCGTCGAGCCGCAGCGACTTGCGGTCGACGCCGTCCTTGAACTGCAGCGGCAGCACGCCCATGCCGACCAGGTTCGAGCGGTGGATGCGCTCGAAGCTCTCGGCGATCACCGCCTTGACGCCGAGCAGGTTGGTGCCCTTGGCCGCCCAGTCGCGCGACGAGCCGGTGCCGTATTCCTTGCCGGCGACGACCACCAAGGCCGTGCCCTGCTCCTGGTACTTCATCGCCGCGTCGTAGATCGACATCTGCTCGCCCGAGGGCATGAAGCGGGTCACCCCGCCCTCCGTCCCCGGCGCCATCTCGTTCTTCAGGCGGATGTTGGCGAAGGTGCCGCGCATCATCACCTGGTGGTTGCCGCGCCGGGCGCCGTAGGAGTTGAAGTCCTTGTACTCGACGCCGTTCTCGATCAGGTAGCGCCCGGCCGGGCTGTCCTTCTTGATGTTGCCGGCCGGCGAGATGTGGTCGGTGGTCACCGAGTCGCCCAGGATCGCCAACGGCCGGGCGCCCCGGATGTCGGCGAAGCCGGCCGGCGGCTGCCTGTCCATGCCGGCGAAATAGGGCGGGTTCTGGATGTAGGTCGAGGCGTCGTCCCAGGCATAGGTCTGGCCGCCGGTGACCGCGATCTCGCGCCACTGCTCGGGCCCCTCGAAGACGTTGTCGTAGCGCTGGCGGTACATCGCCGGGGTCAGGAACTGCTCGATCGCCTGCCGGACCTCGGCATTGCTCGGCCACACGTCCTTCAGGTAGACCGGCTGGCCGTCCCTGCCGGTGCCCAGCGGCTCGGTGGTGATGTCCTTGCTCAGCGAGCCGGCCAGGGCGTAGGCGACGACCAGCGGCGGGCTGGCCAGGTAGTTGGCCTTGACGTGCGGGTTGATGCGGCCCTCGAAGTTGCGGTTGCCCGACAGCACCGAGGTCACCACCAGGTCCTCGGCCTCGACGGCCTTGGCGATCGGCTCGTCGAGCGGGCCGGAATTGCCGATGCAGGTGGTGCAGCCGTAGCCGGCGGTGGTGAAGCCGAGGGCGTCGAGATGCTCCTGCAGCCCGGCCGCCTTCAGGTAGTCGGTGACCACCAGCGAGCCCGGCGCCAGCGAGGTCTTGACCCACGGCTTGGGCCGCAATCCCTTCTCGTGCGCCTTCTTGGCGACCAGGCCGGCGGCGATCAGCACGCTGGGGTTCGAGGTGTTGGTGCAGGACGTGATGGCGGCGATCACCACGTCGCCGTGGCGCAGGGCGTAGTCGGTGCCGGCGACCGGGCTGGTGGTGGCGGCGTCCCTGGCGCCCAGCGTCTCCAGCGCCGCCTTGAAGCCGGCGGCGGCGCCCGACAGCGCGATGCGGTCCTGCGGTCGCTTCGGCCCGGCCAGCGACGGCTCGACGGTCGACAGGTCGAGCTCCAGCGTGTCGGAGAACTGCGGATCGGGGGTGCCGGCGTCGCGCCACATGCCTTGCGCCTTGGCGTAGGCCTCGACCAGCGCGACGCGGGCGTCGTCGCGGCCGGTGAACTTCAGGTAGCGCAGGGTCTCGGCGTCGACCGGGAAGAAGCCGCAGGTGGCGCCGTATTCGGGCGCCATGTTGGCAATGGTGGCGCGGTCGGCCAGGCTCAGCGAGTCGAGGCCGGCGCCGTAGAACTCGACGAACTTGCCGACGACGCCCCGGGCGCGCAGCATCTGGGTCACCGTCAGCACGACGTCGGTGGCGGTGACGCCTTCCCTGATGCCGCCGCTGAGCTTGAAGCCGACGACCTCGGGGATCAGCATCGAGATCGGCTGGCCGAGCATCGCCGCCTCGGCCTCGATGCCGCCGACGCCCCAGCCGAGCACGGCCAGGCCGTTGACCATCGTGGTGTGGCTGTCGGTGCCGACCAGGGTGTCGGGATAGGCGACCTCGCGGCCGCCGTCCTGGCCGGTCCACACCACCCTGGCCAGGTATTCGAGATTGACCTGGTGGCAGATGCCGGTGCCGGGCGGCACGGCGCGGAAGTTCTCGAAGCCGGTCTGGCCCCAGCGCAGGAAGGCGTAGCGCTCGCCGTTGCGGGCGAACTCCATCTCGATGTTCTTGCGCAACGAATCCTGGCCGCCCCAGAAGTCGACCATCACCGAGTGGTCGATGACCAGATCGACCGGCGACAGCGGATTGATCTTCTTCGGATCGCCGCCCAGGCCGACCATGGCGTCGCGCATCGCCGCCAGGTCGACGACGGCGGGGACGCCGGTGAAGTCCTGCATCAGCACGCGCGCCGGCCGGTAGGCGATCTCGCGGTCGGAGCGGCGGTCCTTCAGCCATGCCGCGAGCGCCTTGACGTCGTCGACGGTCACCGAGCGGCCGTCCTCGTGGCGCAGCAGGTTCTCCAGCAGCACCTTCAGCGAAAAGGGCAGCCGCGAGACGTCGCCGAGCCCGGCCTTCGACGCCGCCTCGATGCTGAAATAGTCGTAGGAGCGGCCGCCGACATCGAGCGTGCGGCGCGTCTTCAGGCTGTCATGGCCGACGACGGACATCGCGTCTTTTCCTCCGCTGGTGGTGCCTTGCAGGACGGGCAGGGTAGCCTCGATCCCGGCCGGACGAAAGGGCTGCCGATCGTCCAGGGCGGCCGCGACTCCCCTGGTTCGATATGGCGCCGACGGGGCCGCGGGCAAGCCCCGCGAAGCCGCCCGACGCCTGCGGTTTCGCGGAAAAATCTTGCCTTTTGGCGCAGAATCTATATGACGGCAGCGCGCCGTGGTGGGAGGCTCCTACCCTAAGGGATGGGCTCGCCCGCCGATCGAACGCCGCCTCCAGGAACTGAGAAAGGAACCGGCCGTGCTCGAAGCCTATCGTCAGCATGTCGCCGAGCGTGCCGCGCTCGGCATCCCGCCCCTGCCGCTGTCGGCCCAGCAGACCGAGGAACTTGTCGCCCTGCTGCGCAACCCGCCGGCCGGCGAGGAGCAGATGCTGGTCGATCTGCTCACCTTGCGCGTGCCCGCCGGCGTCGACGACGCCGCCCGCGTCAAGGCCGGCTTCCTGGCCGCCGTCGCCAGGGGCGACGAGGCCAACGCCCTGATCTCGAAGGTCAAGGCGACCGAGCTGCTCGGCACCATGCTCGGCGGCTTCAACATCGAGCCGCTGATCGCGCTGCTGTCGGATGCCGAATGCGGCGCCACGGCGGCCGCGGCGCTGAAGAACACGCTCTTGGTGTTCGACTACTTCCACGACGTCAAGGACCTGGCCGATCAGGGCAACGCCAACGCCAAGGCGGTGATGAAGTCCTGGGCCGAGGCCGAGTGGTTCACCACCCGCCCGGCGGTGCCCGAGAGCCTGACCGTGACCGTGTTCAAGGTCGCCGGCGAGACCAACACCGATGACCTGTCGCCGGCGCCCGACGCCTGGAGCCGCCCCGACATCCCGCTGCACGCCCTGGCGATGCTGAAGAACGCCCGCCCCGGCATCGAGCCCGAGGAGCCCGGCGTGCGCGGCCCGATCGCCATGCTGCAGGCGCTGAAGGACAACGGCCATCTGGTGGCCTATGTCGGCGACGTCGTCGGCACCGGCTCGTCGCGCAAGTCGGCGACCAACTCGGTGCTGTGGTGGACCGGCGAGGACATCCCCTACGTCCCCAACAAGCGCTTCGGCGGCGTCTGCCTGGGCTCGAAGATCGCGCCGATCTTCTACAACACGATGGAGGACGCCGGCGCGCTGCCGATCGAGCTCGACGTCAGCCAGATGGAGATGGGCGACGTCGTCGAGCTGCGCCCCTACGAGGGCAAGGCGCTGAAGGACGGCAAGGTCGTCGCCGAGTTCACGGTCAAGTCCGACGTCATCTTCGACGAGGTCCGCGCCGGCGGCCGCATTCCGCTGATCATCGGCCGCGGCCTGACCGCGCGCGCCCGCGAGGCGCTGGGCCTGGCGCCCTCGACCCTGTTCCGCCAGCCGGCGCAGCCCAAGGACAGCGGCAAGGGCTTCACCCTGGCGCAGAAGATGGTCGGCCGCGC
Organism: uncultured Rhodospirillaceae bacterium; assembly: GCA_964545205.1. Taxonomy (GTDB): domain Bacteria; phylum Pseudomonadota; class Alphaproteobacteria; order Rhodospirillales; family Magnetospirillaceae; genus CAZJFH01. Next base: position 975 of record CAZJFH010000085.1, on the reverse strand, counting down.
CTGTGGCCTGGCCGAGGGCCTGGGCGTGCGCCCCGGCGCCTATTGCGAGCCGAAGATGACCACCGTGGGCTCGCAGGACACCACCGGCCCGATGACCCGCGACGAGCTCAAGGACCTCGCCTGCCTCGGCTTCTCGGCCGATCTGGTGATGCAGTCCTTCTGCCACACCGCCGCCTATCCGCGGCTGGTCGACGTCGAGACCCATCGCACGCTGCCCAACTTCATCGCCACCCGCGGCGGCGTCGCCCTGCGGCCCGGCGACGGCGTCATCCACAGCTGGCTGAACCGCCTGCTGCTGCCCGACACGGTGGGCACCGGCGGCGATTCGCACACCCGCTTCCCGATCGGCATCAGCTTCCCGGCCGGCTCCGGCCTGGTCGCCTTCGCCGCCGCCACCGGCGTGATGCCGCTGGACATGCCCGAGAGCGTGCTGGTGCGCTTCAAGGGCAAGATGCAGCCGGGCGTGACCTTGCGCGACCTGGTCAACGCGATTCCCTACTACGCCATCAAACAGGGCCTGCTGACCGTCGAGAAGAAGGGCAAGAAGAACGTCTTCTCGGGGCGCATCCTCGAGATCGAGGGCCTGCCGGACCTCAAGGTCGAGCAGGCGTTCGAGCTGTCCGACGCCTCGGCCGAACGCTCCGCCGCCGCCTGCACCGTGCGGCTGAGCGAGGCGCCGATCGTCGAGTACATGCGCTCGAACATCACCCTGATGAAGTGGATGATCGCCAACGGCTACGAGGACGCCCGCACGCTCAAGCGCCGCATCGCGGCGATGGAGCAGTGGATCGCCAGGCCGAGCCTGCTCGCACCCGACGCCGACGCCGAATACGCGGCGGTGATCGAGATCGACCTGGCCGACGTCAAGGAGCCGATCGTCGCCTGCCCGAACGATCCCGACGACGTCAAGCTGCTGTCCGAGGTCGCCGGCGACAAGATCGACGAGGGGTTCATCGGCTCCTGCATGACCAACAT
>CAZJFH010000084.1:0-19897 GCA_964545205.1 uncultured Rhodospirillaceae bacterium | reverse complement strand
GCCGGCCCGGCGCGGCCGGTGGCGCCGGGCACCACCAGGTCGGCCTCGGCGGCGGCGGCGGCCAGTTCGGCGGCGACGCGGCCGCGGCGGACGGCGAAGGCGGCGCCCAGCCCGGCGGCCTCGGCGGCGTCGAGCAGCGCCCGGCGCGCCGCCGCGGCCTGCAGCTTCAGCGCCTGGGCCAGCACCGGCGCGTCGGTCTGGCGCCGCGGCCCGGCGATCAGGCTGAAGGACGGCGCCTGCGGATAGCCGGCCAGCCGCACCAGGTCGATGTCCTCGACGAACACCCCCGACAGCGACAGCCCGCCGCGCGCGCCCAGCGCGATCGCCGCCGCGACGGCGTCGAGGCTGGGCGGCGAGGCGTCGACGGCGACGACCACCCGCAGCGGCGCCGGTCCGGTCATTTTCCGTTCCTGCCGTTGCCCGGCGGCTGGCCCTCGGCCGCGAGCTCGCGGGCCCGCCGCGCGAAGGCGGCCAGGCGCTTGGCGACGCGCCGGTTGACGCTGCCGGGCGTGAACTCGCCGTCGGACCCGCGCTCGCCGGCCGGCAGGCCGGTGAGCAGCTCGATGCCCTGATCGATGGTCTCGACCGGCCAGACGTGGAAGCGGCCGTCGGCGCAGGCGGCGACGACGTCGGCGCGCAGCATCAGGTGCTTGACGTTGGCGGCCGGGATCAGCACGCCCTGCTCGCCGGTCAGGCCGCGGCCGGCGCAGATGTCGAAGAAGCCTTCGATCTTCTCGTTGACGCCGCCGATCGGCTGCACCTCGCCGCACTGGTTGACCGAGCCGGTGACCGCCAGCGCCTGGCGGATCGGCACCTCGGCCAGCGCCGAGAGCAGCGCGTAGAGTTCGGTCGAGGACGCGGAATCGCCGTCGACGCCGCCGTAGGACTGCTCGAAGACCAGGCTGGCCGACAGCGACAGCGGCGCCTCCAGCCCGAAGCGCGAGGTCAGGAACGACGACAGGATCAGCACGCCCTTCGAGTGCAGCGGCCCGCCGAGCTGGACCTCGCGCTCGATGTCGACGACCTCGCCGCGGCCGAAGCGCACCCGCGCGGTGACCCGGCTGGGGCGGCCGAAGGCGGCGCGGCCGAGCTGCCAGACCGCCAGGGCGTTGATTTGGCCGACCACCGCGCCCGCGGTGTCGATGAACACGGTTTCGCGCAGGATCTCCTCGCGGATGTGCTCGCGCACCCGGTCGGAGCGGTGGATCTGCGCGTCGATGGCCCGCTGGACGTGATCGGCGGCGACGCTCGCGGCGTCCTCGGCGCCGGCCCAGTAGTCGGCCTCGCGCACCAGGTCGTGGATGCCGGACATGTGGGTCGTCAGCTTGTCGCCGTCGCCGGCCAGCCGCGCCGCGCGCTCGACGACGCGGGCCACCGCGCCGGCCTCGAAGCGGCGCAGGCCCTCGTTGCGGACCAGCCCGGCGATCATGCGGGCGAAGCCGGTCACGTTGGCCTGGTCGCGGTCCATGCGATAGTCGAAATCGGCCTGGACCTTGAACAGCTCGGCGAAGTCCGGATCGTACTCGCTGAGCATGTAGTAGAGCAGCGGCTCGCCGATCAGCACCACCTTGACGTCGAGCGGGATCGGCTCGGGCTCCAGCGACACCGTGCTCAGCAGGCCCATCGACTGGTACGGCGATTCGATCTTGATCTCGCGCGCCTTCAGCGCCCGCTTCAGCTCCTCGTAGGCGAAGGGCTGGATCAGCAGCTTGCGGGCGTCGACGATCAGGAAGCCGCCGTTGGCGCGGTGCAGGCTGCCCGGCTTGATCAGGGTGAAGTCGGTGACCAGCGCGCCGAACTGCGCCGAATGCTCGACGCGGCCGACCAGGTTGGGCTGGGTCGGGTGGTCGTCGAGCACCACCGGGGCGCCGCTGCCGCCGCCGTTGCCGACCAGCACGTTGACCTGGTAGCGCCGGAACGGCGACTCCGGCTCGCGCCGGCGGCCGGCCAGCGGCTTGTCGCCGTCGCCGTCGGCCTCGAGAAAGTCGCGGAAGTTCTCGACGACGTCGTCGCGCACCGCCTCGAGATGGGCGGTCACGGCGGCGGCCTCGCGGTAGCGCTGGAACAGCTCCTCCATCGCATGCCCGACCACCCAGGCGGCGATGTCGCGTTCGAGCTCGCGCACCCGGTCGCGGCGCTGGCGTTCCCATTGCGGGATCGACTTCAGCACCGATTCCAGCCGCTCCTGCAGCGCCTCCATGTCCTGCTTGAAGCGGTGCTGCACGCCCTCGTCCAGCTTGGCGAACTCGTCGGGCGACAGCACCTCGCCCGCCTTCATCGGCGCCAGCGCCAGCCCGACGGGGGTGCGGATCAGCGCGACGTTATGCTCGGCGGCCTGCTTCTGGACCTCGCCGATCGCCGTCTCCTGGCGCTCCTTGAACTCCTCGTCGATCGCCTGGCGCCGCGTGCGGTATTCGTCGCCCTCGAAGGCGGCCGGCAGCGCCGCGGCCAGGTCCTCGACCAGGTGCTGCATGGCGTCGCGCAAGGCCCGGGCGCCGCCGGCCGGCAGCCGCAGGGCCCGCGGGCGGTGCGGGTTCTGGAAGTCGTTGACGTAGACCCAGTCGTCCGGCACCGGCCATTCGGCGGCGGCGCGTTCGAGGAACTGGCGCACCATCCACAGCTTGCCGGTGCCCTGCGGCCCGAGGGCGTAGAGGTTGTAGCCCTCGGCGCGGATGCCGATGGCGAAGCGCACGGCGGCGACGGCGCGGTCCTGGCCCAGCGGCCGGTCGAGCGGTTCGATGTCGTCGGTGGTTGCGAAGCCGAGCGTCGCGGGATCGCAGCGTCGGTAGAGGGTTTCTGGCGGCAGGGGAGACGGCGGCATCCGGACCTCGCGGGTTGCGCTGTCCGTCGAGTCTACACCCGTCCCCGCCGTCGGCAAGGCCGTGTCGCCTCAATCGTCGGCGGCGCCCTCGATGCGGTGCATGTCCTCGTCGGAGAAGCCGAAATGGTGGCCGATCTCGTGGATCAGCACGTTGCGGACGATGTCGCGCAGGTCCTCGCCGGTCTCGCACCAGTAGTCGAGCAGAGGCCGGCGGTAGAGGAAGATCATGTCGACCTCGCCGCCGGGGTCGAGCACGCTCTTGCGGTCGAGCGAGACGCCGCGGTACAGCCCCAGCAGGTCGAAGGGGCTGTCCAGCTCCATCTCGATCTCGGTCTGCTCGTCGGGAAAGTCCTCGACCCGCACGGGCACGGCGCCGACATGGCGGCGCAGTTCGGCCGGAATGCGCTCCAGCTCGTCGCGGCCCATGGCGGCGATGTCGTCGAGCGTCGGCGGTGTCAGCATCGGCTGTTTCATGGCCACGAACTTAGCGAGCCGCGCGGGCGCCGCCAAGGGGGGCCGTTCGGGGACCGCATGACCAACGTCATGTTTCGCCCGATGGATTGATGCTTTGCTCTCGAAGCGCTTCACTGGTGGTGGAACAAGAGACGGAGCCCCGCACGATATGGCTGAAATCGTCAGCAGCGAGAGCTTCGTGCTCCTGCGCATCGCCGCCGAGCAGAAACGGGCGGCGGAAACGCTGCACGGCCATGCCGAGGCGATTCGCGCCGCCTCCGACCAGTCGCTCCGCGCCTGCGAGCAGGCCCGGTCGGACTGCGACGAGAGCTTCGAGCGCGCCCACCAGCAGCTCGCCGCCACCATGGTGATCAGCCGCGCCTGCCAGGAGGCGATGGAGTCCGGCGACGTCGAGGCGATGACCAGGCTGCGCGACGAGATGCTGGCCTTCAAGGGCCGCTGACCGGCCCTGGACGACGGCCGCCGGGCTTCCCAGCTCCAGGGCATGGACCGCGGAGCCTTGCGCGCCGTCACCGTGCCGGTCGACGGCCTCGCCATCCACACCCGCATCGGCGCCGCCCCGGTGCCCGACTCGGCCCCGACGGTGGTGCTGGTGCACGGGCTGGGGCTGTCGGGCCGCTACATGGAGCCGACCGCCGCCCTGCTGGCGGCGCGATACCGGCTGCTGGTCCCGGACCTGCCGGGGTTCGGCGACAGCGGCAAGGACGTGCCGGCCCTCGACGTCGACCAGCTCGCCGACTGGCTGGCGGCCTGGGCGCGCGCCGCCGATCTCGGCCCGGCGGCCTGGCTCGGCAATTCCTTCGGCTGTCAGGTGATCGTCGCCCTGGCCCAGCGCCACCCCGCGCTGGTGCGGCGGGCGGTGCTGCAGGGCCCGACCACCGATCCCCGCGACCGCTCGTGGTTCTGGCAGTTCGTGCGCTGGCGCCAGAACCAGCCCTTCAACCCGCCGGAGATGGGGCCGTCGACCCGCGGCGACTACCGCAAGGCCGGCGTGCGGCGGCTGTTCCTGACGACGCGGGCGTTCCTGCGCGACCGCGTCGAGGACCGGCTGGGCGCGGTGCGCGCGCCGGCGCTGGTGGTGCGCGGCGCGCTCGACCCGATCTGCCGCCGTCCCTGGGCCGAGGAGGTGACCCGCCGCCTGCCCGACGCCCGCCTGGTCGAGATTCCCGGCGTCGCCCACACCCTGTGCTTCACCAGCCCGCTCGAACTGGTGCGGGTGAGCCGGCCGTTCATCGACGGCGCCGCCTGATCGCCCGCGCTCCCGGGGCGCTTGAGGCGCAAAAAAGCCGGGCGCGCGGCCCGGCTTTTCACGAAACGGCAGCGGATGCGGATCAGGCGGTGGCGGCGGCCGGGGTCTTGCCGGTCTCGCGGTCGTAGTCGGCCATCAGCGCCTTGCAGACCTCGCCGGGGGTGAACCTGTAGGGGCCGATCTCGCCCACCGGCGTGACCTCGGCGGCGGTGCCGGTCAGGAACACCTCCTGCGCCTTGGCGAACTCCTCGGGCATGATCGCCCGCTCGACGACCTCGAGGCCGCGGCGCTTGGCGAGGTCGATGACCGTGCGGCGGGTGATGCCGTCCAGGAAGCAGTCGGGCTTCGGCGTGTGCAGCGTGCCGTCGATGACCAGGAAGACGTTGGCGCCGGTGGCCTCGGCGACCTGGCCGCGCCAGTCGAGCATCAGCGCGTCGTCGTAGCCGTCCTTCTCGGCGGCGTGCTTCGACATCGTGCAGATCATGTACAGCCCGGCGGCCTTCGACTTGGTCGGCGCCGTCTCGGGATGCGGCCGCTTCCAGTCGGCGATCTTCAGGCGGATGCCCTTCAGCCGCGCCTCGACCGAGAAATAGGACGGCCACTGCCACACGGCGATGGCGACGTGGATCTTGGTGGCCTGGGCGGCGACGCCCATCATCTCGCTGCCGCGCCAGGCGACCGGGCGGACGTAGCCGTCGACGATGCCGTTGGCCTTGACCGTCTCCAGCGTCGCGGCGTCGATCTCGGCGGCGCCGTAGGGCACGTCGAAGCCCAGGATCCTGCCCGAATCGATCAGCCGCTGGCTGTGCTCGGTCAGCTTGAAGACCTTGCCGTTGTAGACGCGCTCGCCCTCGAACACGCAGCTGCCATAGTGCAGGGCGTGGCTGAGCACGTGCAGCTTGGCGTCCCGCCACGGGATCAGCTCGCCGTCGTACCAGATGAAGCCGTCGCGGTCGTCGAATGGAATAACTGCCATGGCGCGTCGTCCAGATCAGCTCGGATGTTACGGAAAGGCCGTTGCATGGCGTAACATTTGAAGGCATATATGTCAACATGACTGACGTAAAATCAGCGGTGAATCCCCTTTTCCTCCGCGAGGAGGAGTTGCGGCAGGGAATCGAGCTGCTGTTCTTCGCCTATCGCGACTTCACGGCCGAGCCCGACGCGCTGCTGGCCGCCTACGGGTTCGGGCGCGCGCATCACCGGGTGATCTATTTCGTCGGCCGCCATCCCGGCATCACCGTCTCGGAGCTGCTGGGCATCCTGCAGATCACCAAACAGAGTTTGTCGCGGGTGCTCGGGCAGTTGGTGCGCGAGGGCTTCATCACCCAGCGCCCGGGCGAGCGCGACCGCCGCCAGCGGCTGCTGGAGCTGACCGCCAAGGGCACCGAGCTCGAACGCCAGCTCACCGAGAAGCAGCGGACCCGCATCGCCGCCGCCTACCGCGACGCCGGCGCCGAGGCGGTCGAGGGCTTCCGCAAGGTGATGCTGGGCATGATCGACGAGCCCGACCGCACGCGCTTCCCGAGCCGGGGCCCGTCGCGCCGGCTGGCGGCCCGATGAGCGAGCGCTCGCACATCCTGGTCGTCGACGACGACAACAGGCTGCGCGAGCTGCTGCGCAAGTACCTGTCCGACAACGGCTACGCCGTCACCACCGCCGGCGACGCCGGCGAGGCGCGCCAGCGGCTGGCCGGCATCGCCTTCGACCTGATCGTGCTCGACGTCATGATGCCGGGCGAGAGCGGCCTCGATTTCGCGCGGGCTTTGCGCCAGGCCGATTCCGTGCCGGTGCTGATGCTGACCGCGATGGGCGAGCCCGAGCACCGCATCGCCGGCTTCGAATCCGGCGCCGACGACTACCTGCCCAAGCCGTTCGAGCCGCGCGAGCTGCTGCTGCGCATCGGCTCGATCCTGCGGCGGGTGCCGCGCGCCGCCGACGAGACCGGGCCGCCGGACGAGGTGGTGCTGGGGCCGTTCGTCTGGGACGTGCAGCGGCGCGAGCTGCGGCGCGGCGACGAGCTCGTCCACCTGACCTCGGCGGAATCGGCGCTGCTGGCCATCCTCAGCGAGAGCCCCGGCCGCACCTTCACCCGCGACGAGCTCAGCCAGCGCCTGGGCAGCGGCGCCAATCCGCGCACGGTCGACGTCCAGGTGACGCGCCTGCGCAAGAAGCTCGAGGACGATCCGCGCATGCCGCGCTATCTGCAGACGGTGCGCGGCAGCGGCTACACCTTGCGGCCGGACTGAGCGGCGATGGTCGCCCGGATGATCAAGACGGTCCTTCCGCGCGGCCTGCTCGGCCGGTCGATCCTCATCATCGTCGCGCCGCTGGTGCTGCTGCAGCTCATCGTCGCGGTCGTGTTCTGGGAGAACCACTGGGACCGCATCTCCAGCCGGCTGGTCTCGGTGTTCGTCGGCGACGTGGCGGTGCTGCTGGACATGGCGACCGGCGAGGCGCGCGCCGCCAACCTGCACGGCGCGGCGGCGCGCATGGGCCTGCGGCTGCGGATGGAGCCCGGCGCCGCGCTGCCGGCCGAGCCGCCGCCGCGCGAGAACAGCTTTCTCGAACGCGAGCTGCGCGAAAACCTCGCCCGGGCGCTCGACCTGCCCTTCCACCTCGAGCTCGGCGGCGGCGTCGAGAACGACGACATCCGCGTCAGCGTGCAGACGCCGGACGGCGTCGTCCACCTGACGACGTCACGCAAGCGGGTCGATTCGTCGTCGACCTACGTGTTCACGCTGTGGATGGTCGGCTCGTCGATGCTGTTGTTCGGCGTCGCCATCCTGTTCATGCGCAACCAGGTGCGCTCGGTGCGCCGCCTCGCCGCCGCCGCCGACCGCTTCGGCAAGGGCCGCGAGATTCCCGACTTCAAGCCGGAAGGCGCCGCCGAGGTCCGCCAGGCGGCCATCGCCTTCAACCTGATGCGCGAGCGCATCCGCCGCCAGATCGCCCAGCGCACCGAGATGCTGGCCGGCGTCTCGCACGACCTGCGCACCCCGATCACCCGCATGAAGCTGCAGCTCGCGATGATGGGCGACGCCGACGGCATCGCCGAGCTGCGCGAGGACGTCGCCGAGATGGAGCGGATGATCGAGGGCTATCTGGCCTTCGCCCGCGGCGAGGGCTCGGAGAAGATGCACGAGACCGACCTGGTGGCGCTGCTCGAGGACGTGGTCGGGCGTTTCCGCCGCGACGGCCGCGCCTCGATCGACCTGCATTGCGAGGAGGAACTGCGGCTGCCGCTGCGTCCGCACGCCTTCGACCGCTGCCTGTCGAACCTGCTGGGCAACGCGGTGCGCCACGCCCGCCACGTCTCGGTGCGGGCCGGCCACCGCGACCACTCGGTCGAGATCCTCGTCGACGACGACGGCCCCGGCATCCCCTTCGACAAGCGCGAGGACGTGTTCAAGGCCTTCTTCCGGCTCGACAGCTCGCGCAACCCGACCACCGGCGGCGTCGGCCTCGGCCTGACGATCGCCCGCGACGTGGTGCGCGGCAACGGCGGCGACATCATGCTCGAGGATTCGCCGATGGGCGGCCTCAGGGTGCGGATCCGGCTTCCCCTTTGAGCGATTGAAAGCGCCGCGCCGGGGGCACACGTCCAAGGACGTCGCCCCGGAACGGAGACAGCATGTTCGGCCGCCGCATCCGCCTGTTCGAGGTGTTCTCCTTCAAGGTCAGCATCGACCTGAGCTGGCTGGTGCTGGCGGTGCTGATCGTCTGGGGCCTGGCGGTCGGCTATTTCCCGCACCTGGCGCCGGGACTGCCGGCGGCGGCGTACTGGTCGATGGGGCTCGCCGGCTTTCTCGGGCTGGCGGCGTCCATCGTCGCCCACGAACTGGCGCACGCCCTGGTGGCGCGGCGCTACGACATGCCGATCCGCGGCATCACGCTGTTCCTGTTCGGCGGCGTCGCCGAGATGGACGACGAGCCCAGCAGCCCGCGCGGCGAGGCGCTGATGGCGATCGCCGGACCGGCGATGAGCCTGGCGCTGGCGCTGCTGTGCTGGGGCGCGGCGTGGCTGGCGCTCCATCCCGGCCTGCTGCCGCCCGAGGCGGCGCTGGCGGCGCCGATCCTGTCCTATCTCGCGCTGATCAACGGGCTGCTGGTCGCCTTCAACCTGGTGCCGGCCTTCCCGCTCGACGGCGGTCGCGTGCTGCGCGCGGTGCTGTGGAGCTGGCGCGGCGACATCCTGTGGGCGACCCGCGTCGCCGGCAGGGCCGGCGGCGCGCTCGCCCTGGCGCTGATGGCGGCGGGGCTGTGGCAGATCGTCGCCGGCCACCTGCTCGGCGGCGCCTGGTGGATCCTGATCGGGCTGTTCGTGCGCGCCGCCGCCCGGGCCTCCGTCGCCCAGCAGCTCCAGCGCGCCGCCTTCCGCGGCGCCCGCGTCGGCCAGTTCATGGAATCCGAGCCGCTGGCGGTGCCGCCGCAGATCACCGTCGAGCGGCTGGCCGCCGACTATTTCGAGCCCTACGGCCTCGCCAGCCTGCCGGTGGTCGAGGACGGCCGGCTGGTCGGGCGGGTGCGGCACGCGCGCCTGCGCGAGCTGCCGGCCGAGACCTGGCCGCGCCGCAGCGTGCGCGAGGTGATGGAGCCCTGCCCCGAAGAGGCGACGATCACCGCCGACGCCACCGCCGGCCTGGCCCACGCCCGCATGCGCCGCACCGGCCGCCGCCATCTGCTGGTGGTCGAGGACGGGGCGCTGGTCGGGCTGGTGCGCCTGACGCGGCTTCTCAACGTGCTGGCGCTGCGCCGCCGCCTCGGCGGCGGATCGGGATGAGCCGGGACGAACGAAAACGGCCGCCCCGTCGCCAGGGCGGCCGTCCCGGTGCACACGAACGAGGCTCAGGCCTTGTTCAGCTTCAGGAGCATGTCGCGCATCTCGTCCAGGCTCTGGACGAAGCGCTTGTTCAGCAGATCGAGCGCCTCGGTGTTCGACTTGGCGATCATCTCGGACAGCTCGCGCGCGTTGGTGACGGCGCGCTCGAAGGCGTCCTTGGTCATCTCGGTCTGCTTCGCCGCCTTCTCGGGGGCGCTGCCGGGGGCGGAGAGCGCGCGGCTGGCGACGGTCATCTCCTCGACCGAATGACGCAGGATCTCGGCCTGGCGCTTCAGCACCGCCTGCATGGCGTCGACGGCGAGCTGGTTGGCGGCGACGACCGCCTCGTAGTTCCTGCGCTGGCTGGCGGCGAGGGCGTCGAAGTCGAAGCCCGGCGCCTTGAAGTCGGCGACGTACTTGTTCAGGTCACCGAAATACTTCGAGATGTCGAAATCGACGACGTTGTCGGCCTGCTTGGTCGGCATGGGGCTTCCCCGTTTCGGATATTGCTGCGGTGCAAAATAACCTAAGCCGCAGGGCCCTTCCGGTCAACCCCATTTCGCTACTGCAAAAGGCTTAGGCGCTCGGCTGTTCCGTAGGCCCCGCCTGGGTTCCGCGGCCGCGCCAGATCATCCCGGCGAGGCTTTCGCCGCGGCGCAGCGCCTTGTCCAGCGCGGCCATGGTGTGGCTCATGTCGGGGGTGTCGTCGGCCAGCCAGGCGCGCAGGGCGTAGGCGTAGATCGCCGCCATGCCCTCGCTGCGGGCGATGCCGCCGAGGCCGGAACTGCTGATGCCCGCGGCCTCCAGCATCAGCGCCACCGTGCGCATGAAGCGCCGCGCCCCGCACAGCGCGGTCAGCGGGTCGCCGCCGGCGTCGCGCAGGATGACCCGGATCGCCTCCTTGTGCGGCGTCATCGCCTCGAAGCGGCGCATCACGATCTCGAACAGCCGGTCGCGGGTCGAGACCTCGATATCGACCTCGGCCTCGACCATCCGGCGGTCGAGATCGTCGACATAGGCGTCGAGGATCGCGGCCTTCGACGGATACTGACGATACAGCTCGCCCAGCGGCACGCCGGCGCGGCCGGCGATGTCGGACAGCGCGATGCGGTTCCAGCCGCGCTCGGCGGCGAGGTCGAGGGCGGCGTCGACGACCTGCCGGCGACTGTCCTGGGGTTTCTTGGCCACGCTTGCCTCCTCCGCTTCGCTGATTGTCCCGATCCGGACAATATGGGAAGACCGGGGCGGCCAGCCAACCACGCGGTGGCGGATCAGCCGGCGAGTTCGCGTCCGCGTCGGGTGGCGGCGGCGACCGCCTCGGCCATCAGGCGCTCCAGCGCCCCGTCGCCCATCAGCACCTCCAGCGCCGCGGCGGTGGTGCCGCCGGGGCTGGTGACGTTGCGGCGCAGATCCTCGGCCGACTGCGGCGACAGCCGCATCAGTTCGCCCGCGCCCGCGACCGTCGTGCGCGCCAGCCGCTCGGCCATCGCCGGCGGCAGCCCGGCGGCGACGCCGGCCTTGGCCAGGCACTCGGTCAGCAGGAAGACGTAGGCCGGTCCGCTGCCCGAGACGGCGGTCACCGCGTCCATCAGGGCCTCGTCCTCGGTCCAGGCGACCTCGCCGACCGCTTCCAGCAGCTCCTGGCACAGGGCGCGGGCCGGCGCCTGCACGCGGGCGTTGGCGCAGGCGACGGTGATGCCGCGGCGCACGGCGGCCGGCGTGTTCGGCATGGCGCGGACGACCGCGGCGCGCGCGCCCAGCAGTTCCTCGAAGAAGGCGATGGTCTTGCCGGCGGCGATCGACAGGAAGGTCGCCCCGCCGGCGGCGAAGCGGGCGTAGTCCGGCACCACCTCGGCCATCACCTGCGGCTTGACCGCGAACACGACGACGTCGGGCACGAAATCGGCCGCGACGGCGTCCAGCGCGGCCACCGCGGCGACGCGCTCGTCGCAGTCCTCGCGCACCGCCGCCGCCGGCTCGACGGCGACGACGTCGCCGGCCGCGAGGCCGCGGTCGAGCCAGCCGGACAGCATGGCGCCGCCCATCTTGCCGCAGCCGACCAGGAGAATGCGCGCCATCGGCGGCTCAGGCCTCGCCGACGGTGTCGAGCAGCGAGGCGGCGATCGCCTCGCCCGGGCTCTTGCCGCCCCACACCACGAACTGGAACGCCGGGTAGTAGCGCTCGCACTCCGACAGGGCGATGTCGACGGTGTCCTCGATGTGCTCGGGCGAGGTGCCGGCCTGGCCGCGGATCAGCACCGAATGGCGGAACATCGGGATGCCGTCGTCGGCCCACAGGCCGAAATGGCCGATCCACAGCTTCTCGTTCAGCAGCGCCATCAGCTCGTAGATGGCCTGGCGCTTGCCCGGCTGGACCTTCATGTCGAAGGCGCAGGTCAGGTGCAGGGCGCCGACATCCTCGCGCCACGCGAAGTAAAGGCTGTAGTCGCACCAGCGGCCGGGCACTTCGACGGCCATTTCCTCGTCGCTGCGCCGATCGAACGGCCAGTCGTTGGCAACCACGAACTGTTCGACGATGTCGAGTGGATTTGCCGGCGGCTCTTCGTTCACCACGACGGAGAACGTCATGCTCGCGCCTCCCTGGGCTGGGGCGGGTGGTCCCGGACCGGGCCGGGTACCCAATACGTGGTACGGCGTCGGAACCCGCCGCACAAGAGGTACGCTAACCGAGGTGAGTCAGGGCACGCAAGGTCATAGTAGGCCTCCCCCGTTCCGGAGAGGGCGAAATTTCGGATTAAAACGTTCGATGCGCCGTCAGGCCTTGGGCTTGGGCGGCTTGGCCGCGCCCTTCGCGGTCTTCGGCGCCGAGGGCCGGCGGCGGCGCGGCTTGGGTTCGGCGGCGGCGGCGGCGGCGGGCGCCGCCGGGGCGGCGGGTCGGCGCGCCGACAGCGCGGCCTCGAGGACGGCGACCCGGGCGGCCAGGCTCTCCTGCTCGGTCCGCGCCTTGGCGGCCATCGCCTGGACGGCGTCGAACTCCTCGCGGGTGACCAGGTTCATCTCGGTCAGGATGCGCTCGAACTGCTGGCGCATCAGCGCCTCGAGCTCGTTGCGGATGCCCGAGAGCGTCCCCAGCGCGCCGCCGGCGACGCGGGCGAGATCGTCGAAAAGTCGGTTCTGGCTCTGCATGGCGGTCCTTCCGGAAAGATCGGCGGCATTATCATGGCGAAACCGTCCACATGCAACCTTGGCCGATCCGAACTTGACGCCCGGCGGCGATCGCCAAACACTTGTCCGTCATGCCCACGTGGATTCCGGATCTTGCCGACCGCCCGCCGCCGCTGTACCGGGCGATCGTCGGCGCCATGCAGACCGACATCCTGGCCGGGCGGCTGGTGCCGGGAACGCGGCTGCCGACTCATCGCGACCTCGCCTGGGCGCTGGGGGTCACGCGCGGCACCGTCGCCCGCGCCTATGACGAGGCCGAACGGCTCGGTCTGGTCCGCGGCGAGGTCGGCCGCGGCACCGTGGTCTGCGATCCGGCCCGCAACCCGCGCTCGATGGCCGTGCTCTACGAGGCCGAGAGCGGCGCCGCGCCGCTGATCGACATGACGCTCAATCGGCCCTCGGGCGATTCCAACGCCGCGGTGGTGGCGGCGGCCCTGCACCGGCTGGCCGACCGCGCCGACCTGCCCGAGGTGCTGGGCTACCGCCTCGACGAGTCCTCGTCCCGCTACGCCGCGGCCGGTGCCGCATGGCTGCGCTCGCGCGGGGTCGATGCGGCACCGGAACGGACGGTGATGACCGCCGGCGGCCAGCAGGCGTTCGTCGCGATCATCGCCGCCCTGACCCGCCCCGGCGATGCGATCCTGTGCGAGGAATTCGTCTATCCCGGCTTCCGGTCGGCGGCGGCGGTGCTGGAGCGGCAGCTGGTGCCGGTACGCATGGACGCGCACGGGCTGTGTCCCGAGGCGCTGGACCGCGCGCTCGGCAGCCGCGGCCCCCGGATGATCTGCACCATGCCCGACGCCCACAATCCCACCACCATCACCCAGCCGCTGGAACGCCGCGAGGCGATCAGCGCGGTGGCGCGGCGCCACGACGCCGTGATCGTCGAGGACGGCGCCTATGCCTTCCTGGCCGACGGAACGCCGCCGCTGTCGGCGCTGGCGCCGGAGCGGACGATCCACGTCACCTCGCTGGCCTGGGTGCTGGCGCCGGCGCTGCGCATCGGCTTCGTCGCCGGGCCGAAGCACGTCACCGGCCGCATCGCCGCCGGGGTCGCCGCCACCCTCTTGATGACGCCGACCATCTGCGCCGAGGTGGTCGCGGCGCTGATCGAGGACGGAACCGCCGCCGCCTGCGCCGAGAGCCAGCGCGCCGAGGCGGCGGCCCGGCGCCGTCTGGCCGCCGAGATCCTCGGCGAGGACAGCGTGCGCTCCGCGGCGCTGTTCAATGCCTGGCTGACGATCCCGCCGCCGCGCGACGCCGCCGGCTTCGCCGCCGAGGCCAGGCGCCGCGGCGTCGTCGTGACCCCCGGCGCCGCCTGCACCGTCAGGCAGCCCAGCCACCAGGCGGTCCGGGTCTCGATCTCGGCTCCCGCGGATCGGGCGACGCTTGCCGCAGGGCTTCGCGTGCTCGCCGATCTGAGATCGGGGACGCCCTGAAAGTCACGACCAAAGCCACCATTGGCACAGTGCCAATATTCGACTCGCGTGATCGTCACGTTTACTGCATCGTCGACCCGTGATGCTGACGGATCGAAGGGAGGAGACGTCGCGTGTACGGAATGGCGAACAGAATCATCCAGGACATGATCGTGGCCTGGCACGGTCTCGAGGCATGGGACGGTATCCGTGAAAAGGCCGGCATCCAGGAGCCGTTCTTCATCCAGATGGGCTGTTATCCGGACGAACTGACCTACCAGATCGTCGGAGCCGCCAGCGAAGTGCTCGGCATTCCGCCGCGGGAGGTACTGCACCAGTTCGGCGAATACTGGATAACCGTCGCCGAGCGCGACTACGCCGAGATGGTGCTGTTCGCGGGCAAGGACCTGGTCGCGATCCTGGACAGCGTCGACGAAATCCACGCGCGCGCGTCGCTGATCTTCCCTGAAATGCGGCCGCCGTCGTTCCGCTGCTCCGACGTCTCGGACGAGTCCTTCAGGCTGCACTACAACTCGGTGCGCGAAGGGCTCGCGCCCTTCGTCGAGGGGCTGGTGACCGGGCTTGGCAAACGGCTGTCGGCGCCGGTCGACGTCGCCCACGACAAGAGCCGGACGGAGGGCGCCGACCACGACGAGTTCGTGGTCGGCGCCCGCAAGACCTGAGGCGCCCCATGCCGGACGCCTGGCTCGGGCCCGACGAACTGGATTTCGTGTTCCCGTTCCATTTCGTCATCGACCGGGAGGCGCGGATCGTGCGCGCCGGCCCCTCGCTCCACCGCCTGCTGCCGGACATCGACGGCGGCGCGCCGATGGATCGCATCTTCGCCGTCGCGCTACCGGCCGTCGCGGCCGAATTCGAGGCCATCCGCGCCGCCGGCGCGCAACTGTTCAAGCTCCATTCCCGGAGGCTCGACCGGCTGGTCCTCAAGGGCCAGATGCTGCATCTGCGGAGGACGGACGAGATCCTGTTCCTCGGCTCGCCCTGGCCCGCCTCCACCGCCGAGCTCACCGACCTGGGCCTGTCGCTCAAGGATTTCGCCCTCCACGATTCGGTGCCCGACTTCGTCATCCAGATGTACTCGCTGCGCAAGTCGCTGGACGACGCCCAGAAAATGGCCCAGCGCCTGGCGGAGGCCAACCGCGACCTCGAGGAGCGCGTCTGCGAGCGCACCCGCGAGGTCGCGGACGCCAATGCCGCGCTGGCCGAGAACAACCGTGAATTGCGGCGCGAAATCGCCGAGCGCCGGGCGGCGGAGGCGCAGATCCGCCGTCTCGCCCATTTCGACCCGCTGACCGGGCTGGCCAACCGCACGCTGCTGCACGACCGGCTTTCGCAGGCGCTCGCCGCGCGACGGCGCGACGGCCGCCTTCTCGCCCTGCTGTTCATCGACCTCGACCGCTTCAAGCCGATCAACGACACCCACGGCCATCATGTCGGCGACGCGCTGCTGCGCGCGGTGGCGGAACGGCTGTCGGGGCTGGTGCGCGAGAGCGATACCGTCGCCCGCCTGGGCGGCGACGAATTCGTCGTCGTCCTGCAGGATATCCGCGGCGACAGCGTCGAACAGGTGGCGGAGAACATCGCCCGGCGGCTGGGGGCTCCCTACCGCATCGGACCGCTGAACCTGCAGACGACGCCGAGCATCGGCGTCAGCTTGCACCCGCGCGACGGCGACGACGGCGACAGCCTGATCCGCAACGCCGACAGCGCCATGTACGCCGCGAAGTCCAGCGGGCGTAACGGCGTGCGGTTTTTCGTGCCGCCGCTGCACGCCGTCTCGGCCTAGCCGCAACCCGGTGACCTTGCCGCCCGGCCGGCGCCGCCCTATAAACGGCGGACGGACGGCAATCGGAGGTCGGCGCATGATCGTGGTCACCGGCGGAGCGGGGTTCATCGGCTCCAACATCCTGGCTGCACTCGAGGATCGCGGCGAGGACGCGCTGGTGGTCTGCGACCGGCTGCGCTCGAACGACAAGTGGCGCAACGTCGCCAAGCGCGAGCTGGCCGACATCGTCCACCCCGAGCAGCTGTTCGAGTTCCTGGAATCCAACCGCGGCCATGTCCGGGTGATCTTCCACATGGGCGCGATCTCGTCGACCACCGAGACCAACGCCGACCTGATCGCCGCCAACAACTTCTCGCTGTCGCTGGCGCTGTGGACGTGGTGCGCGGCGAACGGCGTCCGCTTCATCTACGCCTCGTCGGCGGCGACCTACGGCGACGGCGGCCAGGGCTTCGACGACCGCTTCGACATCGCGCACCTGGCGCGGCTGCGGCCGCTCAACGCCTACGGCTGGAGCAAGCACCTGTTCGACCGCCGCGTCGCGCGCAAGATCGCCCAGCACCAGAAGGCGCCGCCGCAGTGGGTCGGCCTGAAGTTCTTCAACGTCTACGGCCCCAACGAGTACCACAAGGGCGGCCAGCAGAGCGTGGTGTCGCAGGTCTACGACCACGCGGTCCAGGACGCGCCCTTCCACCTGTTCCGCTCGCACAACCCCGCCTACAAGGACGGCGAGCAGCTTCGCGACTTCGTGTGGATCGGCGACTGCGTCGACGTGATGATGTGGTTCCTCGACAATCCCGAGGCCAGCGGCCTGTTCAACCTCGGCACCGGCAAGGCGCGCAGCTTCTACGACCTCGCCGCCACCGTCTACCGGGCGCTGGGCCGGGCGCCGCAGATCAAGTTCCGCGACACCCCGCCGGCGATCCGCGACAAGTACCAGTACTTCACCCAGGCGGAGATGGCCCGCCTGCGCCAGGCGGGTTACGCCAAGCCGTTCACTTCGCTCGAGGACGGCGTGACCCAATATGTGCAGGAGTACCTGCACGCCGACGACCGTTATCGCTGAGGACGCCTTGGCCTTTCCCGTCATCGACCCCATCGCCATCGAGATCGGCCCGATCGCCATCCGCTGGTACGCGCTGGCCTACATCGCCGGCCTGCTCGGCGGCTGGTTCTACCTGCGCTGGCTGGTCCGGCGCCCGCCGCATGCGATGTCCATCGCCCAGGTCGACGATTTCCTGGTCTGGGCGACGCTGGGCGTGGTGTTCGGCGGCCGGCTCGGCTACGTGCTGTTCTACAAGCCGCTGCATTACCTCTCGGCGCCGTGGGAGATCGTCGCCGTGTGGCAGGGCGGCATGTCGTTCCACGGCGGGCTGCTCGGCGTGGTGGTGGCGATCGTGTTGTTCTGCCGCCGCAACAGGCTCGACATCCTGGCGGTCGGCGACGTCGTCGCCTGCGTGGCGCCGCTGGGCCTGTTCTTCGGCCGCATCGCCAACTTCATCAACGGCGAGCTGTTCGGCCGCCCGGCCGCCGACGTGCCCTGGGCGATGGTGTTCCCGCACGGCGGCCCGCTGCCGCGCCATCCCAGCCAGCTCTACGAGGCGTTCCTCGAAGGCCTGGTGCTGCTGATCGTGCTGCACCTGTTGTGGCGGATCGAGCCGCTGCGGATGAAGCGCGGCTTCCTGTTCGGCGTCTTCCTGGTCGGCTACGGGCTGGCGCGCATCGTCGCCGAGTTCTTCCGCGAACCCGACGCCCATCTCGGCTTCCTCGCCGGCGGCGTCACCATGGGCCAGATCCTCTCGCTGCCGATGCTGATGGCCGGTCTGGCGTTCATGGCGCTGGCGCGGCGCAAGGCATGACGACGCCGCTGGCCGCCGCCCTGCGGGCGCGGATCGCCGCCGAGGGGCCGATCCCGGTCGCGGCGTTCATGGAGGCGGCGCTGGCCGATCCGGTGCACGGCTACTACCGCGGCCGCGACCCGCTCGGCCGCGGCGGCGACTTCACCACCGCCCCCGAGATCAGCCAGGTGTTCGGCGAGCTGATCGGGCTGTGGTGCGCCACGGTGTGGCAGGCGATGGGCATGCCGGCGCCGGTGCGCCTGGTCGAGCTGGGGCCGGGCCGCGGCACGCTGATGGCCGACCTGCTGCGGGCGGCGCGGATGGTGCCGCCGTTCGCGGCGGCGCTGGACGTGCACCTCGTCGAGACCAGCGCGCCGTTGCGCGCGCGCCAGCGCGCCGCCCTCGGCGACCGGCACGCCACCTGGCACGAGGCGCTGGCCGACGTGCCGCCGGGGCCGACGCTGCTGGTCGCCAACGAGTTCTTCGACGCCCTGCCGGTCGAGCAGCACGTCCGCGACGGCGACGCCTGGCGGCGGCGGATGGTCGCGGTGGGCGACGACGGCGGCTTCCGCTTCGTGCTCGGGCCCGAGGCGGCGCCGCCGCTGCCGGCCGCCGTGCTGGGCGCGGCGGCCGACGGCGCGGTCGCCGAGAGCTGTCCGGCCGCCCGCGCCGTCGCCGCCGGCATCGGCCACCGGCTCGCCACCCAGGGCGGCGCGGCGCTGATCGTCGATTACGGCCATGTCGAGCCCGGGCTCGGCGACACGCTGCAGGCGGTGCGGGGCCATGCCTACGCGCCGGCGCTCGCCGATCCCGGCGCGGCCGATCTCACCGCCCATGTCGATTTCGCGGCGCTCGCCGCCGCCGCCGGCCCGGCCGTCAAGGCGCACGGCCCGCTGCGCCAGGGCACCTTCCTGCGACGGATCGGCGCCGAGATGCGGGCGATGCAGCTCGCCCGCGCCAATCCGGCCAAGGCGCAGGACGTCATCGGGGCGTGCGCGCGCTTGATCGATCCGCAGGAAATGGGCACCTTGTTCAAGGTCCTCGCCCTGTCGCACGCCAGCCTGGCGACGCTACCGGGCTTCGAGACTCCCGACCGGCCGCCGAGCGAGCGATGATCAGCATCTCCGCCCTCAACGAGGTCCAGCGTGTCCGCCACGCCTTCTTCACGCGCGAGGGCGGGGTGTCGAGCGGCGTCTACGCCAGCCTGAACTGCGGCTTCGGCTCGAACGACGCGGCCGAGAACGTCGCCGAGAACCGCCGCCGGGCGATGGCCCTGCTCGACCTGCCGGCCGAGGCGCTGGTCACCGTCTATCAGGAGCACACGCCCGAGGTCGTCGCCGTCGACGCGCCCTGGCCGCACGAGGCGGCGCCGAAGGCCGACGCCATGGTCACCGCGACGCCGGGGCTCGCGCTGGGCATCCTGACCGCCGACTGCGCCCCGGTGCTGTTCGCGGCGCCGCGCGCCGGGGTCGTCGGCGCCGCCCATGCCGGCTGGAAGGGCGCGCTGGGCGGCGTGATCGAGAACACCGTGGCGGCCATGGAGCGCCTGGGGGCCAGACGCAAGGACGTCGTCGCCGCCGTCGGCCCGTGCATCGCCCACCGCTCCTACGAGGTCGGACCGGACTTCCCGGCGCCGTTCCTGGCGGCGCACCCGGACAACGGCGACTTCTTCTCGCCGTCGCCGCGCGAGGGGCACTGGCTGTTCGACCTGCCGGCCTACGTCGCCCGCCAGCTCGCCCTCGCCGGCATCGCCCAGGTGATGCGCACGCCCTGCGACACCCTGCGCGAGGAGGCACGCTTCTTCAGCTACCGGCGCAGCGTTCTTCGCGGCGAGCCCGACTACGGCCGCCAGCTCTCGGCGATCGTCCTCGACAAATGAGCAGGCTGCTGCTGGCGCCGGCCCTGGCCGCCGCCCTGGCCGGCTGCGAGATGCCGCAGCCCTTCCGCCACACCGCGCCCAATCCGCTGCTCGACATCGGCGCGCGCGGCGGCGTCGTCGTGCTGCCGGTCGCCGCCGCGCCGGACGCGCTGGCCGCCGAGCTGGCGGCGGCGCTGCGCGAGGCCGACGTCGCCGCCAGCACCGGCCCCGGCAACGCCGGCAGCTTCCTGCTCGAAGGCGCGCTCGCCGGCGACCCGGCGGGCGGTCCCGCGATCCTGTGGCGCGTGTGGGACGCCGAGCGCCGGCCCTTCGCCTCGCATCTGCAGCCGCTGCCGGCGGCGGCGCTCGACGCGCCCGCCGCGGTGGCGGCCGAGGCGGCGCCGGCCATCGCGGCGCTGCTGCGCGG
>CAZJFH010000083.1:0-20060 GCA_964545205.1 uncultured Rhodospirillaceae bacterium | reverse complement strand
CGGCGGCACGGCGCCACCCTCACCCCGGCCCTCTCCCGCGAGCGGGAGAGGGAGAAGACATGGATCAGCATCACCGGTCCCCCTCGTTCATCCACACCGGCCCGTCGGGCAGCGGCCCGGCCAGCGTCGCCAGCGCGCGCTCGAAATGCGCCTGGGTGATGTCGGAGCCGGCGAGGCCGCCGATGAAGCTCAGGCTGGGCACCTTCTCCGGCAGGCGGTAGAGCGCCGACAGCGTGTCCTGGTACAGCGGCCCGCAGTCGAAGCCGAAGCTGACCGAACGGTCGACGACGCCGACCGCCTTGACGCCGGCCAGCGCCTTGCTCAGCGCCGCGACCGGGAACGGGCGGAAGGTCTTGACCTTGACCAGGCCGACCTTCTCGCCGCGCTCGCGCGCCGCGTCGATCGCGTCCTTGGCGGCGCCGGTCATCGAGCCGATGGTCACCAGGGCGCGCTCGGCGCCGTCCATGCGGTAGCTCTCGACCAGGCCGGCGAAGTCGCGGCCGAAGCGGGCGTTCCAGTCGGCGTGCACCTCCTCGATGACCCGAAGCGCGTTGGTCATGCCGGCGCAGTGGCTCTTGCGGTAGCGCACGAACATCGCCGGCCCCTGCCCGCCCGCGCCGCCGGTCAGCGGATCGACCGCCATCGGCCGCTCGGGGTCGAGCGCGACGTGCCAGTTGACGTCCTTGGGGCCGAGGAAGGCGTCGACCTCGGCCTGGGCCGGAATCTCGACCTTGGCGACGCCGTAGGACAGGTAGTTGCCGTCGTGGCAGACGTTGACCGGCAGCATCACGTCGTGGTGCTCGGCGATCTTGTAGGCCATCACCGTGGTGTCGAGCACCTCCTGGACGGTCTCGCAGTAGATCTGGATCCAGCCGACGTCGCGCACCGCCATCGCGTCCTGATGGCCGCCCCAGACGCATTGCGGCGTCAGGGTGTCGCGGGTGACCAGGCCCATCACCATCGGCAGGCGCAGGCCCGGCGTGCGGATGTAGGGCTCGAACATGAAGGCGAGGCCGGGGCCCGAGGTCGCGGTGTAGGTGCGGCCGCCGGCCAGCATCGCGCCCTGCAGCGACGACATCACCGAATGCTCGCCCTCGACGTTGAGCAGCTCGGCGTCGAGCTTGCCCTCGGCGATGAACTTGGCGACGTACTCGACCAGCGACGACTGCGGGGTGATCGGATAGACGGCGACGACGTCCGGCCGCGCCAGCACCACGCCCCAGGCCGCGGCCTCGTTGCCGTCCAGCACGGTGGTCTTGCGGATGTTGGAGATCTGGGTCATGCCGCCTCTCCGTATTCGTCGACCATGGCGATGGCGCGCTGCGGGCATTCCTGGGCGCAGACGCCGCAGCCCTTGCAGGTGTCGAGATTGGCCTCGAACCAGTGCGGCCGCTCGACCATGCACTGCACCGGGCAGTAGATCCAGCACACGGCGCACTTGACGCACTTGTCGCGGTCGGTGACCGGGCGCACGGCGCGCCAGTCGCCCGGCAGCATCTGCGACAGTTCGGCGGCGATCGGCGCCAGGTCGTTGGGAACGGTCGTGGTGTCGAAGAAAGGTTTCGCCTGCTTGATCATGCCACCGCCTCCGCGGCCAGTTCGTGCACCACGGTCTCGTGGTAGCCGCGCTCGACCGCCTCGAGGTTCTGCTTGAGGCCGGCGTCGCGGAAGTCGGACTCGGCGATCGCGCGCTTGAGCGCCTCGAGCGACAGCATGCCGGTGGTGCGCGCGAAGGCGCCCAGCATCACCGTGTTGGTGATCGGCCGCTTGAAGATCGGCAGCGCGATCGCCATCGCGTCGCACAGCCCGGCGCGGCCCAGCGTCGGCGGCAGCGCCAGCTGGTCGGGGCGCGCCTTGGTCGCCTGGACCAGGGTGCCGCCCGGCTTCATGCCGGCGAAGATGTCGACCGAGCGCGCCACCGTCGGGTCGATGCAGATGATGCAGTCGGGGTGATAGATGTTGGTCATCGCCCGGATCGGCCGGTCGTCGGTGCGCAGGAAGGCGACCACCGGCGCGCCGCGGCGCTCGAAGCCGAAGCTGGGGATGGCGACGGCGTCGCGGCCGTCCTCGACCAGCGCCATCGCCAGGATGTTGGAGGCGAGGACGGCGCCCTGGCCGCCGCGTCCGTGCATGCGGATCTCGTACATCGCGCTCCTCCTCACCAGCCCGGCTTGCCGCCGGGGACGACGCCGCCG
This sequence comes from uncultured Rhodospirillaceae bacterium, assembly GCA_964545205.1. Taxonomy (GTDB): domain Bacteria; phylum Pseudomonadota; class Alphaproteobacteria; order Rhodospirillales; family Magnetospirillaceae; genus CAZJFH01. The sequence continues at coordinate 17,865 of CAZJFH010000083.1, read as the reverse complement.
CGGCCGCGCGCCGGGGTCCGCGTCACCGCGTAGCCCTGGGTGTAGGCGGCGTCGACGATGATCGTGTATTTCAGCCACCAGCCGGCGCCCAGCGCAACCACGCCGCCGGCCGCCATCGCGATGCTGCCCGGCAGCCCGCCCAGCGCCAGGCCGAGCAGCAGCAGCGAGGCGGCGACGCCGTGGGTCAGCTCCAGCGGCAGCGCGACGCGCTTGAGCGCCTTGGCCGCCGCCTTCGGCGCGCCGCCGGCGAGCAGCGGCTCGAGATAGGCGCGCAGGGCATAGAAGCGCACGCCGACCACGACCAGCGCCAGCACCCCGACCAGCAGCGGCGCGAAGCCCAGCACCACGGTGGCGGCGAGCAGGAACAGCCCGGCGCCCTCGGCCAGGCCCGATCCGACGATCAGCGGCACGATCTGCGGCTGGCGCCAGGCCGGGATGCCCTTGGCGGCCTTGAGGATGCGGGCCTGGCAATAGAGGAAGCCGAGCCCGACCACCGCGGCGGCGACCAGCGCCACGACGCTGTCGAACAGCACCGCCGCCAGGCCGAGCGCGAACAGCAGCGGCGCCAGCACGGCCTCGCGGCTCATCCACGAGGTCCGGGGATTGAAGAACACGTTCCACGCCCGCCACGGCCGGCCGATCTCGAGCCAGACGCAGGTCAGGCCGCCGCCGACGAAGGCGAGGCCGACCAGGGCGAGGATCTGGAACGGCGCCCCGGCCAGCGCCGCCAGCGCTGCGGCGAGCAGGAAGCCGGTGCCGGTGCCGCCGCCGACGAAGTTGCCGACGGCGCGGATGTCCCAGTAGGTCTGGCGCCACGGACTGACGCCGCGGAACTGGCTGACCGCGCTCATGGCCGCTGCTCCCACAGGTAATAGATGTTGGGCCCGGTGCCGAGCTCCTCGTGCATGCGGAAGTGCTCGTTGTCGCGCAGCAGCCTGGCGACGTTGCTGTCGGGATCGTCGAGATCGCCGAAATACAGGCCGTTGGAGATGCAGGCGTTGACGCAGGCCGGGGTCGCCTCGGGATCGACGCCGGGCGTCAGCCCCTGGGCGGTGCCGGCGTCGATGCGCTCGACGCAGAACGAGCACTTCTGGGCGACGCCGATGCGCTTGGACTCCTTCGCGGCGCGGTGCCGCTCGAGGTCGGTCTGCAGCTCGCCGTAGGCGAAGGCGTTGCCGTCGACCTTGTAGCGGGCCTGGTAGGGGCAGGCCATGACGCAGTAGGCGCAGCCGATGCACTTGTCGTAGTCGATGTCGACGATGCCGTCGGCACGCTTGCGGGTCGCCGTGGTCGGGCAGACGCTCTCGCACGGCGGATCGTCGCAATGCATGCAGCCGACCGGCACGAACACCCGGCGCACGTCGGGGAACTCGCCGAACTCGATGTCGAGCACCTTGCGCCACTGCACGTCGCGCACCGTGCCGTTGGCGTGCTTGCACGCCGCGGTGCAGGTCTGGCAGCCGACGCAGCGGCGCAGGTCGGAGACGAGGACGTACTTGGTCACCGGCGGCCTCCCTTGACCTTGCGGATGCTGACCCGGACCAGGTCGGCGCCGGAGCCGGTGGAATCGGTGAGGTCGAGCTCCATCGGCGTCAGCGCGTTCATGCTCGGCGTGTCGAAGTCCTTGGCCAGCGGCGTCTTCCAATGGCCGAACTGGCCGATCATCAGCAGCGTGTCGGGCCGGATGCCCTGGCGCGGGAAGGCCTGGCCCTGGACCTTGGCGAGGTGCGAGGCGACCTCGATGACGTCGCCCTCCTCAATGCCGAGCCTCTCGGCGGTCTGGGCGTTGATGATCACGCCCTTGTGGCCGGCGACGTTCTCGGCGACCTCGCGGATCATCTGCACGCCGACATTGCCGCCCCAGGCGTACTGCATCGAGCGCGCGGTCAGCAGCCAGAACGGATAGTCGGCCGGGTCCTTGCCGATCTTGGTCAGCACCTTGGACCACACCGCCGGCACGTCGTGATAGACCGGGAACGGCTGGTACTCGTCGAGCTGGGTGTCCCACCAGTGCATGCCGTTCTCGTGCATGCGGTTGGCGAGCTCCTGGCCGATGCGGGTCAGGCGCTCCTGGTAGGGCAGCTCGAAGCGCAGGCCCTGGTCCTGCATGGTCGGGAACAGGTACCAGTCGAGCCGCGACATCGGCTGCACCCGGAAACCGTTCTCCTTCCACCAGTCGAGGCCCTGCGTCTCCTCGCCGCCCGACAGCTCGGCCGAGGCGGCGCGGCAGATGGCGTTCCAGATGTCCTGGACCGAATGCTCCTTGTCCTCCTCGAGGGCGAAGTTGCAGTTGCCGAAGGACAGCTCGACGCCGGCGGCGCCGCGGTTGATCGCCTTGTTGTAGCCTTCGAGCACCCCGGTGCGCTTGGCCAGCTCGGTGGCGATCCAGGTGAAGTCGCGGCAGTCGCCGCGCGGCTCGGCGACCGGCTGGCGCAGGGCGAAGCCCTGGTAGTCCCAGAACTGCTCGATGAACTTGGTGCCGCCGATGCGGATGAGCTGGGTGCTCTCCAGGTCCATCGCGTCGGGCAGCAGCACGTCGGCCATGTGGTTGGACTCGTCGTGCGTGTAGGCGAAGGCGACCATGAACGGGAACTTCGTCATGGTGTCGGTGAGCTGGTCGGTGTCCCAGAACGAGATCGCCGGATTGGTCCGGTACAGGAACCAGACGTCGGGATAGGTCGGCTTCGGCCAGCCTTCCGGCGGCGCCTTCTGGAACATCCAGGCGAGGTGGGTCGGGCCCAGCGCCTGGCTCCAGGCCGAGTTGGCGACCAGCGGCACCAGGGTCGAATAGCCCGAGCGCGACTTCGGCTCGCGGTGCCAGTTCTCCTTGTCGGTGGGGTTCATGGGGTAGTTCATGAACCCGTCGGGCCCGGGCACGCAGCTCGCCTGGCGCGAGGTCGCCGGCCGGTTCAGGCGCACGGTGGTGCCGAGCGTGCCGCCGGGAACCTCCAGCCCGCCGACCAGGCAGGACAGCAGGGTGCGCGACCAGCAGCACTCGTAGCCGCCCCAGCCGTTGGTCACCGTCTTGCCCAGCGTCACCGCCACCGGGCGGTAGGGCAGCGTGCGGCCCTCGATCTCGACGGTCTCGCCGATGCGGGCGTGGGCCAGGAAGTCCTCGGCGACGCGGCGGATGGTGTCGGCCGGCACCTCGCAGATCGCCGACGCCCATTCCGGCGTGTGCGGCTTCATGTGGGCGACCAGCTTGGAATGCGCGGTCTCGCCGGTCACGGACTCGTGCGTCCAGACCTGCTCGTCGGGGCCGACCTCGACGCAGTTCTCGACGGTGAAGCCGCCGAGCAGCGCCGGATCGGCGTCGGCGGCGTCGAAGGGCACGGCGGCGCCGACGCGCTCGTCCCACATCAGCGGCTTGCGGGTCGCCGGGTCGCGCAGGTAGAAGCCGTTCGGCCCGATCAGATAGGGCGCCGCGGTGTGGTGCTTGAGGAACGGCACGTCGAGATCGGTGACCGGGTGCTCGTTGACCAGCACGTGGATCATCGCGAACATGAAGGCCGGATCGGTCTTCGGCTTGATCGGCACCCATTCGGCCGAGGCGGCGCCGGTCACCGACAGGTGCGGCTCGACCTGCACCCGCTTGATGCCGCGCACGCGGGCGTCGGCATGGCGCCAGACGCCGCACGACCCCGACGAGGCCTCGACGTTCGAGCCGAACGAGACGACGTAGTCGCAATGCGGCGTGTCGGCGGCGACCGTGAAGGCGCGATGCCAGAACTCGCCGTAGAGGTGCTCGGAGTGATAGCACTTCACGCCCTGGCCCGAGCCGAAGCTGAAGTCGATGACCTTCAGCGCCGACAGGAAGGCCGGGAAGGTGCCGAGATAATAGGTCGGCGTGCCGCCGCCGCCGAACGACGCGGCGACGCGCGGGAAGCCGGATTCGTCGACCAGGCCCTTGCCCATCGCCTCGCGCAGCTTCGCCGCGATCGTGTCCAGCGCCTCGTCCCACGAGACCGGCACGAAGCCGGGATCCTCGCCGCGCCCCTTCTTCGGGTTGGTGCGCTTCATCGGCGCCAGCACCCGGTTCGGGTTGTGCAGCTTGTGGATCAGGCCGAACGCCTTGACGCACACCCGCCCCGAGGCCGGGTGGATGTCGGCGGCGGTGAAGTTGGGCTCGACCTCGGTGGCGACGCCGTCCTCCACGCGCACGGTCAGCAGGTCCGGGCCCGCGACGCACTGGTAGCAGTACGTCGGGACCTTACGGACCTCGGGGGTCCGCTGCACGGTCATCAGACCGAAGCCTTGAGCTTCTCGGCTTTGCCGGCGAGGCGCTTCTGGGTCTGGGCGACGTCGACGACGAAGCGGATGTGACGGCACTGGCCGATCTTGTCGAGATCGTCCTTGGCGGTGACGTCGAACACCACCTTGGGGCCCTTGACCTCGGCCACCGTGGCGGTGATCTCGACGGTCATGCCCATCAGCGTCGGCGCCAGATGATCCACTTCAACGCGCGCACCGACCGAGTCCTCGCCCGTATCAGAATGCTCGAGCAGCAGGTCGCGGCACGTGATCTCGATGTCGCGCACCAGCGAGGGCGTGGCGTAGACGCGGCCCTCGTCGCCCATGAAGCCGATCGTGCTGTCGCGATCGACGGTGTAGCGGCGGGTAATCGAGACTCCGGGCGTCAGGCTGGATTTCATGATGCTTCGCTCCCTCATCGTTGCGGAGACGGCGGTTCGCTCCGCTCCGTCGCTGTCGGCGCCACGCTCGGGCACCTTTTTCGGCATTGTAGTACCGGTTAGCTTTTTTTAGCAACAACGATGTGATACAAAATGTACCGGATCGATCCGAAAAAACGAAGCGCTTTGACCTGACCGAACGGTCGGGCGCGATAACCGAAGGAGGGAGGATGGCTCTGCTGGAAGTCAGCAACCTGGTGAGTTGCTACGGTCGGGTCCGGGCGCTGAAAGGCGTCGACCTGACGGTCGAGGAGGGGGAACTGGTGGCGCTGGTCGGCGCCAACGGCGCCGGCAAGACGACGCTGTTGCGCACCATCTCCGGCGTGCAGCCGGCGACCGAGGGCGGCGTGCGCTACCGCGGCCAGGACATCACCCGCCTGCCGGCCGAGAAGCGCGTGCGCCTGGGCATCGCCCAGGTGCCGGAGGGCCGGCAGGTGTTCGGGCCGCTGTCGGTCGAGGACAACCTGCGGCTCGGCGCCTACACCCGCGGCGGCGGCGAGGCCGAGGACATCGAGCAGGTCTACATGATGTTCCCGATCCTCGAGCAGAAGCGCCATCTGCCGGCCGGCTCGCTGTCCGGCGGCCAGCAGCAGATGCTGGCGATGGGCCGCGCCCTGATGGGCAAGCCCGAGCTGCTGCTGCTCGACGAGCCGACGATGGGTCTGTCGCCGCTGCTGGTGACCCAGATCTTCGAGGTCATCGAGTCGCTGCGCAAGGCCGGCCGCACCATCCTGCTGGTCGAGCAGAACGCGCATCTGGCGCTGGGCGTCGCCGACCGCGGCTACGTGCTGGAGACCGGCGCCGTGGTCGCCTCGGGCAGCGGCAAGGAACTGGCCGAGGACCCGCGGGTGCGCGAGGCGTATCTGGGCGCCGCCTGAGCCCGGCGCGCCCGGAGACGCGCGCTCCCTGTCCGGTTCGTCGCGTGGCGGGGACGGCGTCTGCGTCGCCCCCGCCTTCCGCGGGGGCGACGGTGCGGGGTCCCGGCTGATCCGCGATGAACCGAAAAAAAACGCGGGACCCGAAGGTCCCGCGCCAAGGCACGCGGCGATAGGGGAATCGACTCAGACGACACGCCGCGTGAAAGACAGCCGCTGCGACGGCTTGAAGCCACAGGAATTCAGGAACGCCAGCAGCCCGAACTGGTCCCAGTCGAGCTGGGTGCGCACGACCTCGACGCGCAGCGAATTGAGATTGGCGAGCAGCTGCGACAGCAGCGCCTTGCCGACGCCCTGCTTGGCGTAGGCCGGATCGACGCCGATCGTGTCGATCACCGCGGTGGCGCTGGTGCGGCCGAACTCGCCGAAATCGACGCGGGCCATCACGAAACCGGCGAACTGGCCGTCGATCTCGGCGACCAGCGAGACGCGCACGCCGGACTCGTTCATCGCCTCGGCGACCTTGCGCTTGTAGTAGGCGGTGCGGTCGCGGCCGGTGATGCGGCGGTCGAGGCCGATGATCGCCGGCAGGTCGTCGGCGCGCATCGAGCGCACCGGCACCCGGTCGCGGGCCAGGGCGTCGGGGGAATCGCTCGACGGATCGGACAGGTTGACCTCGCGCTGCGCGCCGCGGTCTTCGTCGGTCAGGATGTAGGACATGTTGGCTTCCCCTCAGAAGCTGGCGGTGGTTTCGCGTTCGAGCACCAGCTTCGGCGCCAGCTCGAAGCCGGCGGCGGCGAAGAAGGCCACCATGCCGTGCTCGGTCCAGTCGGCCTGGGTCTGGATTTCGCGAACGCCGTAGGCGGAAAGCTGGCGGTCGAGGGCGGCGGTGAGCTGGCGGCCGAGATTGGCGCCGCGGGCGTCGGGGTCGACGCAGATCGCGTCGAGCACGGCCACCGGCTCCTTGCCGCCGAACTCGCCGTCGAGAATCTGGGCGAAGACGAAGCCGGCCACGGCGCCGTCGGATTCGATGGCCAGCGAGACGAAGGCGCGCGGCTCGCGCGCCGCCGCCTGCAGGCGCTTCTCGTAGAAGCCGCGGCGCGATTCGCCCGTGACCTTGCGGTCGAGATCGACGACGGCGGAAAGATCGTCCGGCGTCACGGGCCGGACTGTCGGGTCACCTGCCATATGTGCTGCTCCCTCCCTCTCGGGCCCCCACCGCTTGACGTTGGGCGGCGGCAATGCTAAACGTTTTGCGTAATTCGGTACCTTAATACCGAGTAGCGCGGGACCAAGTCAAGGGGGCAGTGCAAAATGAGCTGGGACTTTTCGGGCAAGACGGCGATCGTCACCGGCGGCGTGCGCGGAATCGGCCGCGCCGTGGTCGATCAACTGAGCGCCGGCGGCGCCGAGGTCCACGTGTTCGACCGCAGCCCCGGCGACGTCGAACCCAGGGGCTTCCGCCTGCACGAGGTCGACGTCGCCGACTCGGCCTCGGTCGCCGCGGCGATGGCGGCGATCGGCAAGCCGGTGCAGTTGCTGGTCAACAACGCCGGCATCACCCGCGACCGCTCGATCCTGAAGCTGACCGACGACGACTGGCGCGCCGTGCTCGACGTCAACCTGACCGGCTGCTTCAACCTGATCCGCGCCTGCGCGCCGGGCATGCGCGAGGGCGGCTACGGCCGCATCGTCAACATGGTCTCGATCAACGGCCTGCGCGGCAAGTTCGGCCAGGCCAACTACGCCGCCGCCAAGGGCGGGCTGATCACCCTGACCAAGACCGCGGCGCGCGAGTTCGGCGCCAAGGGCGTCACCGTCAACGCCGTCGCGCCGGGCATGGTGCTGACCGAGATGACCCTGGCGCTGGACGAGCAGTTCCGGGCCAAGGCGCTGGAGGAGGCGCAGCTTCCCTATCTGCCGACCGCCGAGGACATCGCCAACGCCGTCACCTTCCTGCTGTCGGACGCCGCCCGCGCGGTGACCGGCGTCGTCCTGAAGGTGGATTCGGGGCAGTACATCTAGCAAACGACTCGACATCCCCCTACGTCCCTGGAACCATTCGGCAAGCAACGGCCGTGGGGAGGGAGCAGTGACGACACCACGCGAACGCGGCTATGCCATGCCGCCCGCCTGGGCGCGGCACGGCCGCTACTGGACGGGCTGGCCCAGCGGCATCGCCGTGTGGCGCGACCATCTCGACCCGGCGCGCGAGGCGATGGCCGGGCTGGCGGCGCTGCTGGCCGAGCACCGGCCGGTGACCGTGCTGGCCAATCCGGCCGAAGCCGCCCACGTCTCCTTGATGTGCGGCCCCGGCGTCGGCGCGATGATCGTGCCGCATGTCGACTGCTGCCTGCGCGCCGTCGGGCCCACCTTCCTGACCGGCGCCGAGGGCGTGGCGGGGGTGCTGTGGCGCGCCGACGCCGACGATGCCGTCGGCGCCAGCATCCTCGACAAGCTGAGCCTGCAGCGCTTCCACGGGCCGCTGCCGCTGGTCTCCGGCATGGTCGACGTCGACGGCGAGGGCACGGCACTGGCCAGCGAGGCCTTGCTCGACCACGCCGGCCGGCCGCGCGAGGAGGTCGAGCCGCTGCTGCGCGACTGGCTCGGCGTCGAGACGGTGATCTGGCTGCGCGCCGGGCTCGAGGGCGACGTTTCGGGCGGGCGGCTGTTCAACCTCGCCCGCTTCCTGCGCCCCGGCCTGGTCCTGGCCCCCGACGACGACCGCGCGGACGACGCCGACTCGGCCCTGCGCGGGGACAACCTCAACAGGCTGCGGCGCGGCCGCGACGCCCGCGGCCGGACCCTGGAGGTGGTCGCGGTGCCGACGCCGAAGCGGCGCGAGCGGCCGAGCGGGCGCCGCATCGTCATGAGCTACGCCAATTGCTTCGTCGACGACGGCCTGATCGTCCTGCCGGCGTTCGAGGACGGGCGCGACGACGTCGCCTACGACCGTGTCGTCGGCGCGCTGCTGGACCACACGGTGGTCAGCTATCCCGCCGTCGAGTTCGCCTTCGGCGGCGGCGGGCTGGGGGCCCTCATCCTGTCGGAGCCGCTGTCTCCCCGGCAGACCTGACGCAGGCCTCGGCCTGCCGGCGCAGCAGGTCGAGGATGCGGCCGCTGCGCGCCGCCTCGACCGAATCGCGGCCGTTGTGGCGGCGGTCGAAGCTCAACCGCCGCTCCCATTCCAGCAGCATGTCGCGCGGGCGGTCCGGTTCGGCCCGCTCGCCGGTCAGCGCGCCGATCGTGGCGGCGAAATCGGGATGAAGCTCGGAGGGAAAGCCCGCGACACGGTATTCGTGCCAGCCGAGCACCCCCTCGATGTACAGCTCGTGCGCCCAGTCGGCGAACTGCCGCGGCGACATGTGCCGCGGATCGGGGCCGTCCTCGGCGAGGTCCGGCATCGGCCGCGACATCGGCGCGCTCGGCGCGTCCGGCCCGCCCGGCATCCGCACCGGCACCAGGGCGCCGCCGCCGCGGGGCGGCCATTCCAGAAACGGCTCGATCGTCATCGCGTCCCATCCCGACTCGGTCCTGGCGCATCGATGCAAGCGGCGCGCCAGGGTCGCCCCCCGTCCCGGCGCCGATTCCGCCGGCCGCGGGCCGGAACATTCTGCCGGTCGGCAAGGCTTGCCGGGCACGATTGCGGTTGCGAATGACATGCTGATCATGCAATAGTTTGGCAACCAAACAATAACCGCGGTCTGCGAGAGGGAAGCCATGGATATCCGTCAGCGCGTCGACAACATGCTGGCCCGCATGGCCGGCGAGCCCCAATACGAGGGCCAGGGCGCCACCCTGTTCGTCGACCTGGAGCGGCGCGAGACCCGCCGCGCCTTCCTGCCGGCGGACGTCCTGCGCAACTTCCTCGGCGGCCGCGGCGCCAACATGGTGCTGCTCTACAACCTGATGGACGAGGCGGCCGAGCCGCTGTCGCCCGAGAATCCGCTGATCTTCGGAGTCGGGCCGTTCACCGGCCACGTGCCGTCCTCGACCCGCGGCAACTTCACCAGCATCTCGCCCGACAGCCGCGCCTTCCTCGACACCAATGCCGGCGACTTCTTCCCGAGCTGGGTCAAGCGCCACGGCTACGACCACGTCGTGCTCTACGGCCGCGCCGCCGAGTGGACGCTGCTCGAGATCGCGTTCGACCAGGTGCGCTTCCACGACGCGCGCGCTTACGTCGGCCTCGACAACCAGGACACCGCCGCCGCCGTCGAGCGCGACTTCGGCTGCCGCGAGCGCAAGGACATGGCGCTGGCCCGCATCGCCACCTCGGGCGAGAACCTGGTGCTGTCGGCCGGCATCATGGGCGGCATCAAGGCGATCTGGGCGCGCGGCGGCGCCGGCGCCAAGATGGGCTCGCTGAAGCTCAAGGCGATCATGGTCAAGGGCAAGCTGCCCGAGCCGGCCAAGGCCGAGGCGCTGAAGCCGCTGACCAAGGCGTTCATGGACAAGATCCTGGGCACCAGCGTCATCAAGAACGCCCTGCGCAAGACCGGCACGCCGTTCCTGTACCGGCCGAGCCGCGCCCTGGGCGCGCTGGGCACCAAGAACAACCAGGAGACCGGCTGGGTCGACACCCTCGACGCCGACAACATCGACCCCTACCGCCCCGGCATGGACGGCTGCCTGAAATGCCCGGTGCGCTGCCGGCCGCTCAACGACATGACGCCCGACGGCAAGGGCGGCTGGGGCGCCAACGCCCAGGCCGGGCTGAAGGGCAACGCCAGCTACGACAAGAGCCAGGTCGACCTGAAGCATCAGCACGAACGCACCTGGCAGGGGCGCAACGGCGACGGCGTCTTCGACAAGTACGACAAGGGCGACGGGCCGGAATACGTCACCCTGGGCAAGTTCGGCCCCAACATCGGCATCACCCGGCCCGAGCAGGTGCTGCGGCTGAACAACATCCTCAACGACCTCGGCATGGATTCCGCGACCACCGGCGGCGCCATCGCCTGGGCGATGGAGCTGTACCAGCGCGGCATCATCGGCCCCAACACCACCGGCGGCCTCGATCTGACCTGGGGCAACTATCCGGTCGTCGAGCAGCTCCTGTTCATGACGGCGCGCCGCGAGGGCTTCGGCGACGTCATCGCCGACACCGCCAGCGCCCTCGACAACGGCCGCTATCCCGAGGAGGCCGGCAAGTACCGCATGACGGTCAAGGGACTGTTCCAGTCCGACCCGCACGACGCCCGCATCCTCAAGGCCTTCGCGCTGGGCCTGGCGGTGGCGACGCGCGGCATGGACCACCTGCGCAACCGGCCGACGCTGGAGATCAACGCCCACATCAACGACAACCCCGAGCTCAAGGCGTCGCTGTACGGCGGCACCGTCTCGCCGCTGCCCAACGCCTACGAGGGCAAGGAATACGCGGTGCGCAAATGCGAGAACACCTTCGCCGTGGGTGATTCGCTGGGCCTGTGCCGCTTCGACACCAAGCTGTTCAACTCGCCCAGCCTGCCCGGCTACGAGGAGTTCGCCGCCCTGCTGGAGGTGATCACCGGCGAGCCGTGGGCGGTCGAGGACTTCGACCGCATCGGGCTCAACATCAACGGCCTGGAGCGGCTGATCAACTGGCGCCTCGGCATTCGCGCCAAGGACGACACCCTGCCCGACCGCTGGTTCGACGAGCCCAACACCGCCGGGCCGTTCAAGGGCGAGAAGATCGACCGCGCCGAGTTCGCGCGACTGATCGAGCGCTATTACGAGGTCAGCGGCCTGACCGCCGACGGCGTGCCGACGCCCGAGCGCCACGAGGCCATCGCCCGCGTCGTCACCGGCTTCGCGGTGCGCATCGAGCTGCCGCGCGCGGTCCCGGGCGCCGCCGGCAGGGTGGTGGTGATCGACCAGCCGGTCGCCAACGTCGCCGAACTGCGCGCGGCGCTGAAGCGCCGCCTGCCCGAGGCCGAGATCGACGACAGCCACGTCAATTTCGCGGTCAACGGCCGGCTGCTGCTGTCGGGCGAGAAGTCGGCGGCGCTGGCCGCCGGCGATGCGGTGGCGGTGGTGCCGGCGATCGCCGGCGGATGAGCCCGGCCCCCGCCTCGGCCCCCGCCTCCGCCTTGGCCTACATCGCTTCGGCCGGGGCGTAGAGGACCGCGAGTTCGCGTTCGGCGCGGGCGTGGCAGGCGCCGAGGCCCTCGGCGAGGCCGATGGCCTCGGCCACCCGCTCCTGGCGGCAGGCGATCTCGACCGCGCCGGCCAGATCGCCGAGTTCGCACAGGCCGATCGTGTGGGCGTTGGATTTCAGGTCGTGGGCGAGGATGCGCATGCGGCCGGCGTCGCCCTCGGCCGCCGCCGCGGCCAGTTCGGCGATGGCGATCGCCGTCATCCGCCGGCATTCCTCGACCAGCTCGCGCACGCCGTCCTGGCCGAGCACGTCGTGGAGCTGGTCCAGGGCCTGCGGCTCGATCACCCTCGGCTCGGCCTCGGCCGCATGCTCCGGACCCGCCGCCGGGCCGCCGGTGACCACGCGGCGCAGGGCGGCGCACAGCGCCTCCGGCACCACCGGCTTGGGCACGTAGTCGTCCATGCCCGCGGCGCGGCATCTCTTGTCGTCGCCCTTGAGGGCGTTGGCCGTCATGGCGATGATCGGAACCGCGCCACGGCCGCCGTTCAGCGCCCGGATGCGCCGCGTCGCCTCGAGCCCGTCCATGCCCGGCATCTGCAAATCCATCAGCACCGCGTCGTAGTGGCCCGGACGCGCGATCGCCACCGCCCGCACCGCCTCATGGCCGTCGCTGGTCACCGTCACCCGGTGGCCGAACCGCTCGAGCAGCGCCACCGCGACCTTCTGGTTGACGAGGTTGTCCTCGGCCAGCAGCAGGCGCAGGCTGGGCAGCGCCGGCAGGCTCGGCGGCGGCGGGGCGGCGGCCTCGGCCGGCGGCTCGGCCGGCTCGAACGGCAGGTCGAGGAAGAAGGTGCTGCCGCTGCCGAGCTTCGTGTCGACGTCGATGACGCCGCCCATCAGCGACACCAGCTTGCGGCAGATCGCCAGGCCGAGCCCGGTGCCGCCGTAGCGCCGGGTGACCGAGCTGTCGCCCTGGTAGAACTCCGAGAACAGCCCGTGGCGGACCGCCTCGGGGATGCCGATGCCGGTATCGGTCACCGACAGCCGCAGCCAGATCCGGCGATCGGCGCCGGCGAAGCGCTGCACGGCGACGGTGACGCCGCCGCGCTCGGTGAACTTGACCGCGTTTCCGACCAGGTTCAGCAGGATCTGGCGCAGCCGGGTCGGGTCGCCCGACAGGTGGCCCGGCACGCCGGGGCCGACGACGGTGCGCAGCCACAGCCCCTTCTCGTCGGCGCGCGGGGCCGTCAGGCCGACGACGCTTTCCAGCAGCGGCGCCAGGCCGAACGGCACCTGTTCGACCTCGAGCTTGCCGGAATCGAGCTTCGACAGGTCGAGGATGTCGTTGAGGATGGTCAGCAGTCCCTCGGCCGAGGTGTTGATGGTCCGCACGTAGTCGCGCTGCTCCTCGGGCAGCGGCGCCTCCATCAGCAGCCGGGCCATGCCCAGGATGCCGTTCATCGGCGTGCGGATCTCGTGGCTCATCATCGCCAGGAACTCCGACTTCGTGCGCACCGCCGCCTCGGCCGCCTCCTTGGCCGCCTGCAGCCGCTCCTGGCGCGCCTTCAGCGCCGAGATGTCGTTGATGGCGACGAAGACCGCCGGGTGGCCGTCGAGTTCCAGCGCCGCGCCCGACAGGCTCGCCCAGCGCTCGTTGCCGGCGAAGGTGACGCCGCGCGCCGCCATCCCGACCACGCGGCCGTTGGCGACCACGGCTTCGATCAGCCGCCGGCGGTCGTCGGGGTCGGCATAGAATCGCGGCGTGCGGACGTCGCCGATGCGGTCCGGCGGCACCTCGAGGAATTCGTAGAACGAGGAGTTGGCGTACAGCACCTGCCCGTCGCTGCGGCGGCTGATGACCACCGGCATCGGCGTCGTCTCCAGGATGGTGCGCAGCCGCCGCTCGCTGTGTTCGAGCGCCTCGACCATGCGCTTGCTCTCGGTCACGTCCTGGCTGACGCCGAGGACGATGAAGTCCTCGCCCGGCTTGAGGCGCATGGCCGAGGCGAAGTGCCGCACCTCGCCGCCGGCGCCGAGCACCCGGTATTCGACGGCCGTCGACCAGCCCGGCACGGCGAAGCCGCGGCGGACCTCCTCCTCGGCGGCGTGGACGCGGGCGCGGTCGTCGGGGTGGACGCGGCTGTCGACCAGATCGGCCAGCCGGGCGACCATCGGCGCCGCGACGCCGGTCTCGCCCATCATCTCCATGATCGACCGGTCCATGGTGACCAGGCCGGTTCGCACGTCGTATTCCCAGGCGCCCAGCCGCGCCAGGCGCTGGGCGTGGGCCAGCGTCGCCTCGCCGGCCCGCAGCGCCGTCTCGACGCGCTTGAACTCGGTGACGTCCTGGGCGACGCCGACCACGACCGCGGAATCGTCCGGGCTGGCGGTCGCCGCGATGGCCATGTTGCGGACGCTGCCGTCGGCGCGAATCAGGCGGTAGCCGAAGGTCCGGTAGTAACCGGGATCGCCGAGCCGCGCGCTGGCCTCGCGCTCGACCTCGGCGAGCGCCGGCCAGTCGTCGGGATGGACCCAGCGCGCGAAGTAGTCCTCGACATGGATGGTCAGCGGGCCTGCGGCGGGATCGAGGCCCATCAGCGCCAGATGCGCCTCGCCGAGCAGCAGATGGCGGTTGCGGCCGTCGAACTCCCACCAGCCGAGCCCGGCCAGGCGCTGGGCGTGGGCCAGCTTGAATTCGAGGGCGCGCCGAATCTGGCTGTCGGACCGCCGCCGCGCCGTGGCGTCGACATGCGTCTCGACGAATCCGCCGCCGGCGAGCGGGCGCCGGGTCACCTCGACACGGCGGCCGGCGGCCGGCGCGGCCGGCCACTCGCCCGGCGCGGCGGCGCCGGGGCCGTGAACGCGGTCGATCAGAGCCTGCAGCGGCCAGCCCGCGGGGTCGCCGTCGAGCGCATACAGCGCCCGGAACGCCGCATTGGCGAGCCCGACCACCCCCGACGGATCGACCACCAGCACGCCGTCGTCGAGACCGTCGAGTGCGGACAGCGCGAGACCGACCGCCCCTCCACCCATCACGCCCCCGCAGAATGACCATGGCCGCCAGTCTCCGACGACCCGCCGGGCGCTGGCAACCGAAGAAAGGCGCCGGCACGGGCCGGGTCACGTTTGCGCAACATTAGCAAAATACGCTGGACATAACGTATGTCATAGACCGTGTATCCCGAATTATATGAGAATTCGCGCTTGATGTTCGGGCGGAAAGTCAAATAATGACCCCTGGAGGGGTGGGGAAATGAAAATATAATGATCCCAGAGAGGGCAGCATCATGCGATTTTCTCGAAAGATCGGCTTGGCCGCTATCGCCGCCGCGCCGATTTTGATTTGGAGTAGCTCCAACGAAGCCTTTGCCCAGGCCGATCCGAAGCCCGACCCCAAGGAAGCCCACAAGACCCAGCCCGGGGGGCAGTACAGCCCCGAACACGACGTGCTCAAGGACGTCCCGATCGAACAGCCCGGGACCAAGGAGGGCGTGCCGTCGCTGACCGCTGAGGAGTTCCAGCAGGCCAACCAGATCTACTTCCAGCGCTGCGCCGGCTGTCACGGCGTGCTGCGCAAGGGAGCGACGGGCAAGCCGCTGACCACCGACATCACCCGCGAACGCGGCTTCGACTACCTGAAGGCCTTCATCACCTACGGCTCGCCGGCCGGCATGCCCAACTGGGGCACCTCGGGCGACATGACCGACGCGCAGATCGACATCATGGCGCGCTACCTGCTGAACGAGCCGCCGACGCCGCCCGAATGGGGCATGGCCGAGATGAAGGAGACGTGGAAGGTGCCGGTGCCGCCGGACAAGCGGCCGACCAAGAAGATGAACGACTTCGCCATCGAGAACATCTTCTCGGTCACCCTGCGCGACGCCGGCGAGATCGCGCTGATCGACGGCGACAGCAAGAAGATCATCAACATCATCCCGACCGGCTACGCCGTGCACATCTCGCGGCTGTCGGCCTCGGGGCGCTATCTGTACGTCATCGGCCGCGACGCCAAGATCGACCTGATCGACCTGTGGATGGAAAAGCCGGACAAGGTCGCCGAGATCAAGATCGGCATGGAGGCGCGCTCGGTCGAGACCTCGAAGGCCAAGGGCTACGAGGACAAGTACGCGATCGCCGGCGCCTACTGGCCGCCGCAATACGTGATCATGAAGGGCGACACGCTCGAGCCGCTGCGCATCGTCTCGACCCGCGGCACGGTCGTCGACACCCAGGAGTACCATCCCGAGCCGCGCGTCGCCTCGATCCTCGGGTCGCACTACCGGCCCGAGTTCATCGTCAACATCAAGGAGACCGGGCAGATCCACCTGGTCAACTACGAGGACATCGACGCGCTCAACGTCACGATGATCAAGGCCGAGCGCTTCCTGCACGACGGCGGCTTCGACGCCTCGAAGCGCTACTTCCTGGTCGCCGCCAACGCCCGCAACAAGATCGCCGTCGTCGACACCAAGACCGGCGACCTGGTCGGCATGGTCGAGGTCGGCCAGACGCCGCATCCCGGCCGCGGCGCCAACTTCGTCGACCCCGAGCACGGCCCGGTCTGGGCGACCGGCCATCTCGGCGACGAGACCATCGCGCTGATCGGCACCGATCCGGAGAAGAACAAGAAGAACGCCTGGAAGGTGGTGCGCACGCTGGAAGGCCAGGGCGGCGGCTCGCTGTTCCTGAAGACCCACCCGAAGTCCAAGAACCTCTACGTCGACACCACGCTCAATCCCGAGCCGGAAATCTCGGGCTCGGTGGCGGTGTTCGATATCCAGAACCTGGACAAGGGCTATCAGGTGCTGCCGATCGCCGAATGGGCCGGCGTCAAGGCCGAACAGCCGCGCATCGTCCAGCCGGAGTTCAACAAGGCCGGCGACGAGGTGTGGTTCTCGGTGTGGAGCGGCAAGGACGAGGAATCGGCGATCGTCGTCGTCGACGACAAGACCCTGAAGCCGAAGGCCGTGATCAAGGACAAGCGCCTGATCACCCCCACCGGCAAGTTCAACGTTTACAACACCCAGAACGACGTCTACTGATCCGGGCCCAGCCCGCATCGGCGCCCGCGGCTTCGGCCGCGGGCGTTTCGCCGCGCCTTGGCGCGTCGGCGGAATTCCTGTCGCAACCAGCGCGCACCCTGCGTGTTTACCCGGCGAGACCGACCGGGGAGACGACGCGATGAGACACCTGCTCGCCCTGCTGCCGGCGCTGGCCGCCTGCGCGCCCGAGGCCGGCGTGATGGAGCCGGTCGCCCATGCCGACCCGCGCCTGATCGAACCGATCGCCGGTTCCGAACGCTTCCTCGAGCCGTTCTTCGTCTACGACCGCGAGCCGGACTTCGTCACGGTGACGCTGCCCGACGGCAGCACCAGCGTCGTCGCCAACGACAGGCCGATCTACGTCTACGACGCCGAACCGGTGTGGGCGCCGACCGCGCCGCCGGTCGCGGTGCTGCCGCGCGGGGCGCCGGACTACGCCTATGGCGGCGCGATCCTCGCGGTGCCGCCCGGCCCGGTCCCGGCGCCGCGACTGGCCGAGGCCGACTGGTACGTGCCCGACATGGCGCCCGACGTCGCCTTCGTGCCGGCGGCCGGGGCCGATATCGGATGGGTCGTTCCGGACGAGCCCGGTCGCACCACCATCGTCATCACCCGGTGACAAATGGTTGATCAGGGAACCCTATCTTGCGTGGGGCGTTGCAGCCACGAGTCCAACGCATCGAAAGGAGGTCTCCGATGCGCGGCAATTACTGGCAGGACTGGGTGAACCTGTTCATCGCCGGCTGGCTGTTCATCACGCCATGGTTCTACGACTACGTCGCGCTGCCCGGCGCGGCCTGGAACGCCTGGATCGTCGGCGTGCTGGCGGCCGTCGTCGCCCTTGCCGCCCTGGCCCAGTTCGCGGCCTGGCAGCAGTACGCGATCATCGTTCTCGGCGCCTGGCTGGTGATCTCGCCGTGGATCGTCGGCGGCATGATGATCCAGCCGGTGCTGTGGAATTTCGTGCTGGTGGGGGTTCTGTTCGTCGTGTTCGCGGCCTGGAACCTGACCCAGCACCGCGCGCGGCCGGTCCCGCCGGCCTGAGGCGAAGGCCCCGCTCCCGGGCGGGAGCGGGGCCGCCGTCCTATTCCGCCGCCACCTCGGGCAGTTCGTTCAGCGCCTGCGCCAGCGCGCCCTGGTCGTAGGGCACGTCGTGCAGCTTGCCGGCGAAGTAGTCG